>NZ_JBFTKC010000018.1:0-118047 GCF_056395745.1 Paenibacillus sp. 10L310
TCTTCAAGTCCGCTCGACTTGCATGTATTAGGCATGCCGCCAGCGTTCGTCCTGAGCCAGGATCAAACTCTCCAATAAAGTATTGAAAAGAGCGATAAGCTCATTTTGAATCTGACGAGATTAAAAATCTCATTTGTGCTCCAGTCGATCCAAGCCAAGGCTTGTCTCAAACTTTCGCGTTCATTCTGCAAGCAGAATGTTTACTCACTCGTTGTTCAGTTTTCAAAGATCAAACTTATTTCATTACCGAATGCCGTTTTCTTCAGCAACTCTTATATAATATCATGTCCGAACCAACTTTGCAAGCTCTTTTTTTAAGTTTCTTTCGAAGCTTATTTCAATCGCTTGCCGCACCGTTATCTCGTGTTTTTTTTGGCCGGAAATAGAATATACCATGTACAGTTATGGAACGCAAGTCTTTTTTAGATAAACATTAAATTCTTATACAATGAGTACCCTGTAGACCTTTTAACAAGTATCTCCTTATAACCAGCTAAATGATACATCTGCGCACTAACTTTAATGATCGGAGTAATTAAAAAAGGTTCCTAATCCAATTATAGAGAAATCAAGTTGTATACAGTACAGACTCATCGCGTTATAGAACCTATTAACCGATAATTTCATTGGATAAACAACCAACAAATCATAAATCATTATACTCATTCCTTCTATATAGAAGGAAAACATTTTTGAAATTCATTTTGCTCAAGAAAAGAATACAAAAAAAGCGAAAGCTCCGGGTTTAAATCCCGTGGCTTCCGCTTCTTTCATATATAAGGTATCAAACTTATCTCCGTATTCTTCATTAAACCTAATGTACGCTTACTCCCCGCCAATAAATACGTATCGGCAAACTACAATGAGCGCCAAAATCCACATAAGCCAGTGAATTTTCACTTTACGCTCTGTAACCAAGTTACTGAACACCGCCAGAATCACATAAGATACGATACCTGCGGAGATTCCGTTTGCGATTCCACCTGTGAAAGGCATCAATACAATGGTAAGGAATGCAGGGAAAGCTTGCAGGAAATCATCCCACTCAATGCTGCGCACTTGACTCATCATAAGTACACCCACGATGATCAATGCCGGAGCCGTCGCAGCTGATGGAACAACAAGCGCAAGCGGTGCGATAAACAGGGCCAAAATGAACAACAAACCTGTCGTTACCGAAGTCAGTCCTGTACGTCCACCTGCCTCAACACCTGAAGCACTTTCAACGTATGCCGTAATGGTACTTGTACCCAGTGCAGCACCTGCGCTGACACCAACTGCATCGACGAGCATCGCTTTACCGATCGTTTTCTCGCCTTTTTTCTTATCCTTCATAATCCCCATACGTGTTGCAGTACCTACCATCGTACCAAACGTGTCGAACAATTCAACGAAGGTAAAGATGAAGATGATCTCAAACAATCCCAGACTGATGGCACCTTTCAAATCCAGCTGTCCAACCGCCAGATCACTGAAGTTAGGCAACCAGCTTGCGCCTGAAAGACCACTCAGATTCGTAACGCCCATCGGAATACCAATCAGCGTTGTTGCTACGATCCCGATCAGCAGAGCGCCTTTGACGCGCATAACCATCAGAATAGCAATAAGGAGCAAACCAATCAGGGCCAGCAACACATCGTGATGTGTTACAAAGTTGCCCAATGACAAGTTAAAACTGCTACCTGGAATCGGCTGACTCAGATCTGCGTCTGGTGCAACATTAACTGTTACAGCCACGAGATTAGCAAGTTTGAAACCAATAATGGTAATAAAGAGACCGATACCCACCGTAATGGCCATTTTGATCGACTGCGGAACTGCAACAAGCAGCATTTGACGAATCTTCGTCACGGTCAAAATAATGAACACGATACCGGAAAGGAATACCGCTCCCAGAGCTGCTTGCCAAGTAATCGCTCCATTCGAACTTAGAACAACAGTCATGAAGTACGCATTAAGCCCCATACCTGGTGCAAGTGCGATCGGAATATTCACGAACAATCCCATAATAATAGTCATTAATCCGGCGCCGACTGCTGTTGCAAAAAATACTGCATTATCTGACATCCCCGCACCGGCTTGTCCCAAGAACAACGTATTTACAAAAAGAATGTAAGCCATTGTCATAAACGTAGTGAGACCCGCAACAATCTCCGTTCTAACGTTTGTTCCGTTTTCTTTTAATTTAAAGAAACGATCCATAATTACTAACTCCCCCTTAGAGATGTTGAAGCCATATTGAAAAACGACAAATGACCCTGATGAAGATTCTTCACCCAGGGTTCAGCTGACAAGGAGTGGCATGATGCCTTTACTAAGAACAAAAAAAATTCTAATGTGCGTGATGTCCCCGCAATCATGTAGAATTCATGTGCTTAGCTTCTCCTCTTCGTAGCCAGATCATTAGGGTGATCTCGTAGAGACTCCCGGGCCAATCCCCAGGATTATACGAATAAGTATGCGCTATTTGTTTGTTTCCCATCACTATTTTAGGAGGGCAGTATGTTTTTGTCAATGAGAAAAACGAATATTAATATCACGCTTTTAGAATATCGTTCGTATTATTTAACAGATTGAACCAGTTCAGCGGTTTACAACCCAATTGAATACGCTTTTTTCGGTGTAATCTCAATGGGATATGTCCATTCTTTCAGACTGAAAGTTCCGAAGGATAATATAATAAGCTAGCCTGATCAAAGAGCAGAAGCGCTCTAATCAGGCTAGCTTATATTTCTGATGCGTTTTAGCAATCAGGTGAATGATGATCTAGGAATAACGATATCTCGTATTCCGAAGACTTATACTCATTAGGTATATGGAGCAATTTGCGACATGTTCCGGAACTACTTTTTACCGGATCAGTCCTATGTTAATTATATCTCTGTCTGCGGAGCATCCTGTATCTCTTGTTGTTCCTGATTTGTGTTTGTTGTTGAGTCAGAGGATAACTCATGGTTGCTGGACTGATCGGAAGAAGCATCCGTTGCCTCTAAGTTCACAAATGGAAAGTCCCCCGAACCGGAAGCCAGGTCTTGCATACCTGAACCGCATCCTGCCAGCATCACCATCAGAAACGCACTTCCAATGCCCATCTTCCATTTGCTCATATAGTCGGTTTTACGCATACATTCAATTCTCCTTTCAGTAGCCATATAGCTCTTAGTATGTACTTATTGTACAGGCCCGACCTGAAAGGATCATGAAGTGAACTTTAAAATGGGATTAATTTTGAGAGTTTATTACTTGTAAAAAAAAGTCCTACAAAAATTTGATCACAATATTTTTCTTATAAAAAAAACGCCCTTTTATTTGCGAAATACCGCAGATAAAAGAGCATTTTTTATAATCTATCGTTAAGAGTCTATACCCTATTCCCACTCGATTGTTGCAGGTGGTTTGGAAGTTACGTCATAGACGATACGGTTTACGTTATCAACTTCGTTAACGATCCGTACGGAGATTTTCTCCAGCACATCCCAAGGGATACGTGCCCAGTCCGCAGTCATACCGTCGATGGATGTTACAGCACGGATACCTACAGTGTAGGAATACGTACGTGCATCACCCATAACGCCGACACTCTTCATGTTAGGCAGGGCTGTGAAGTACTGCCAGATTTCGCGGTCGAGACCGGCTTTGGCAATCTCTTCACGCAGGATGTAGTCTGAATCACGAACGATGGTAAGTTTCTCTTCGGTAACCTCACCAAGAACACGGATCGCAAGACCCGGACCAGGGAACGGCTGACGGTGTACAATTTCGTCCGGCAAGCCACACTCGGTACCGACTTTACGTACTTCATCCTTGAACAACGTGCTCAGTGGCTCGATCAGTTTGAAGTTCATGTCCTCAGGCAGACCGCCCACGTTGTGGTGGGATTTGATGGTCTGTGCAGTCGCTGTACCACTTTCTACGATGTCCGTGTAAAGTGTACCTTGTGCCAGGAATGCAAAGTCATCGAACTGCTTGGACTCTTCGTCAAATACGTAAATAAACTCGTTACCGATGATTTTACGTTTTTGTTCTGGATCATCCACTCCAGCCAGCTTGGACATAAAGCGCTCCTGAGCATCAATTTTGACAACTTTCATGTCGAATTTGCCGACAAACGTCTCCATTACACTTTCTGCTTCGCCTTTACGCAACAGACCGTGGTCGATAAACATACATGTCAGTTGATCACCAATGGCTTTGTGAAGCAATGCAGCTACAACGGAAGAATCTACACCGCCGCTAAGCGCACACAGTACTTTACTGTCGCCAACTTTTTCACGAATGTCTTTGATCGTGTCATCGATGAATGTCTCCATCGTCCAGTTGCCTTCGCAACCACAAACTTCGAACAGGAAGTTACGAATCATGTCGTTACCGCGAACAGAGTGACGTACTTCCGGATGGAACTGAACAGCATACAATTTACGCTCATCGTCGCTCATGGCAGCGATTGGCGCACTTTCCGTGCCTGCATCCAGTTTGAAACCTGGAGGAAGTGTAACCACGTGGTCACCGTGACTCATCCATACCGTATGTTCGCCTTCAATGCCTTTTGCCAATGTAGATCCAGCGGCAAACTCAAGGTCTGCTTTACCGTACTCTCGCTTCTCGGAACGCTCTACTTTACCTTCGAGTTGCTGGGCCATAAGCTGCATTCCGTAGCAGATACCGAAGATTGGCAAGCCTAGGTCATAGACACCTGGGTCCACGTGTGGAGCATTCTCAGCGTATACGCTGGACGGACCACCTGAAAATACGATTCCTTTTGGTGCTATTTCTGCGATCTTTTCCGCCGGTGTATTATACGGCAAAAGCTCGCTGTATACGCCAAGATCCCGGATTCTTCTGGCGATTAACTGATTGTATTGACCCCCGAAGTCAAGGACAACTACAATTTCATTCTGTTTATTCATAACCGTGCCTCCCTCAATTCAATGAAACTAATTATACGCAACGACAAAACATACCGTCAAGGAAAGGCGAAACTCCTTTTTTCGACATATCAAAACAGGATTACCAAATGCCTCTAAATATGAAATTTCGAATAGAAAAGCTTGGTAGCAAGATGCTGGTTCAAGTGTATGATCGTGGAAAGACGCCTCATTCGCAGCGCAGCGCGAAAGGCGTCTTATGTATAGCATTCAGCGATGAACCAAACGCTGCATTTAGATAACAGTGCGCCAGCAATGGCGATCTTCATCTGCCCACAAGTGGCCAAGCTCTATTGGAAAGCGATAGCGATTGTATGGCAGCTGCTTCGCATCTTTGGTGTAACGTTGTAACATCCTGGTGTTACAACGCCTGCAACCGCCGGGCCAAACGAAGTGCCCGGCGCAGGAAGTTCAGACTGTCCGCGCGCAGCGGACGGTCTGGCCCGTACAGCAGCCGTTCCCAGTCGGCTGCAAACCGCGCGATGTCCACGCCGTCCGCGCCTGCGGCCAAAGCCGGTGACGCTGCATATTCACGCAGCGTCATACCCGGCGGCCGCGGGCCGTACCGGCGCGCGAGCGCGGCCCAGACCGGAGCGGCGGCGCGCAGCAACCGCTCGCGGTCTGGAAAGCTGCTGCGTGGCCACGCCAGTAGCAGCCCTATCCGCAGCGCGGGGCGTAGCCGCCGCATGCGGACCAGAGCAGCGGCGCCCAACAGGGCCGTTGCCACAAAGGCTGCCGCGAGCCACGGCTCCGCGGCAATGGCCCGTGCGCGGGCGAGCAGCCATGCGCCCGCGTAACCCACTCCGCCGCTCATATACGGCGGAGTCTCCGCACCAGGCTGCGGCCCGGCGAGCGCTGCGACACCTTCGTCCGCGCCTTGCGGCATGGTGAATCCAGGCGTGGCCTCAAACGGCATCCAGCCTGCACCCGGAAAATACACCTCTACCCAGGAATGTGCATCTCCCTGTGAAATCACATACTGACTGGGCACATCCGGGTCAGCAACACCGGGGCCAAAGCCTTTAACCCAACGTGCGGGGATACCTTCCGAACGAAGTAACACAATCATAGCTGTGGAGAAATGATTGCAGTACCCCTGCCGGGTGACGAATAAAAAATCGTCCACAAAATCGGTTCCTCGCGGTGGCATACGGGTATCCAACGTATACTCGGCATGAGCAGCCAGATAAGTCTTTACAGCTTGCACAGCGTCATACCTGGTCTCACTGCCTTGAATGATTTCCTTGGCAAGCGTCTGCACTCGACCAGGGAGTGATGTAGGCAATTGTAGATAGTCCCTCCGAATGGCTGCCGGATCTTTCCCTTTATTCGTGTCCTCAAGCAGACGTAACTGTTCAGGTGTTGCGACAGGAACCATGACGTCTGCCGAATAATGTTTAACCATCTTGTCGTCCCCTGAGCTCGCGAGCCACAATGTTGCTGAATCGCGATTAGACAGCAAAGAAAACATATTTTCCTGATTATCCTTGTTCTTATCCTGGAACGATACGTTGACCGGTATGCCCCCGGTAAAAAGTGGATTTGGCCCTTTCCACTCTCGCTGCATCGTAACGGTTTGGCGAATGCGACTCCAATAGGTTGGATTCTCCCAACCATCAGCACGCAGCATTCCGGATGGACTTGCCGTTTCGAAGCTTTGACCCGGTTCACTCCAAGTACTACCGTTATAATATGAACGGGTCTCCCCTCGCCAATACGTTACTTTCGGACTTTTCGCTATAAAAAAGATGGAATTCCCCTGCACCAACGGTGCTCCCATAGGCGCGTCCGCTGTGCTATATCCCGTGACTGCCGTTGCAGCAGGGATACTACTGTTCTGTGTATAACCTGCCCAGCGAGCTAGGCGTTCACCCATCTGCTCCAAAGATATGCGTTCCGGTTGAGAAATGGAAGCAAACTGGCCAGGTAACGCGGAGAGAAGCACCATACCTGCGGAAACAACGATAGTTACTGCACTCCAACGGCCATAGGGGCTGCCGCGATAACTCGGAGTAGTGACTCCTCCATTGAGACGTAATAGCTGGAGCAGAGCCTGAATAAGAAAAGTCCATAGGACAGACCTTATTACAGAAGCATACACATCCAGCCCCGCAAAGGATTCAAGCAAAAGCAAATAAAGCAGCGTTGCACTGCCAAACAGCATAACGCTTCGACGTAACAATACAAGGGATTGCACAGAAGCCATGAGCATGCTCCAGCCGCACATCATGAACAAACCTCTCGTTTCTGTACTAATCGAGTGGAATCGCCAGTTATTTATAAACGTGTCCATATCCGCTGAAAATATTCCCGGATACGCGACGGCCCAACGGACAGGATCACTTCCTCCGTACATCAGACATAAAGCAGCGACTGCAATGAATAATCGGATCAGTACTCCGGTGATCCATCCTGTACGAATCAACCCCACAAGCAACAATGCTCCCGTTAATCCCGCCATTACGGACAAGAACCGTTCACTGCCCTGCTGATCTGATGATGTAACCGGATATATCCACTCCAGAGACAGTATAAGTAAAATGGCCGAAATAAAAATTTTGTACAGGACAGGTACGCTAACATATCCCTCATCCTTTATGTCCGTCACAGAATTCTGGTTCACAGCTTTATAGACGGAATAGGCCGATTCTATTCTCGTACGGTCCGTTGACTCTAAGTCGGCCACAGTGGAATTGGGTTGCTGGTTACCATTACGCTCCCACATCCGTTACCTCCACCTTTCCCAATGAAGATAACGCAACGTCTGTAACCGCGTGGATCGGCACCCCGCTGTGACGAAGCCGCTCCAAACTTAAGCTGTCATATCCCAATCCATTCATCAATCTATCCGTTGATCCTAATTGGTTTTGATTCTGGTTTGCTTCAGTCAATTGCACCTCTACACGATAACCCGACCCGATTGCAGTTATGATCCATTCGGCCAGAACCTGATCCATCTTACCTGTGAGTACCACAATTCGCGACCCGCTCGTTAGTCCATCCAGCATCTCCGTTCGAAGCGAAACAGAGCCTGATTGTACTTTGGATATTCGTGCCCCCGCTAACTTGTCCAGTCCATGATTCTCATCATCTGCATGGAACGGCCCATGTTTCCATTGATCTTGTGCATCATAGTTCTTATCGCCGCCTTCCATCCACAGATGATAAGGAATGTCATCCCGTTCAGCGGTATGAATCCAGCGGGCAGCTGCACGAACCACTCGTTCAAAAGCAGGTGCATCCATGTTCTCCCGTTGTTTTACGTCATAACCCGACGCGCCTTCATACACAAGGATGCCGAGCGAAGCCAGATCCGTGGTATCAGGCAGAAAGGTCTGAAGTTTTCCCGTTTTGGCTGTACTTTTCCAATGAACTCGTCCCAGTGGGTCACCCTGCTGATATTCACGGAACTCAGGGCTACGGTTACCCTGGCTATTTCTTCGCTCTGACAGAGTCCCTTCGATCATCGCTGCGAATTCTACCGAATCACCCTTCCCCCAAGCTGTTGCTTGAGGAACAACAATCAAGGGGGTACCTCCCGCGGTCTCTGCGGAGAGGGTATTCCAGCCAAACATATCACCCCAGTACAATCTGCCCGTATCCCATCTGTAAACTCCTCTGCGTAACCCGGAACATTCATATTGATAGGAAAATTGTCGCCGTGTTCCCGGGAAAATCAATTTGCGATGAACACCTGCAGGTGTGTTCTCACACAGAACGATCCATAACAATGGAATACGGCAATTGAATTCCAGTTCGACTAGAACCCGTACCTGCTCGCCTGCCTCAATCCGGTTCGTGTGTATTTTCCGACGGATGTGAATACGCCGGGGTCCGAACCAATGGAGAAGCAGACCTCCTGTGAACATCAAGAAAGCTATAACGGATAGAAACAACGCCGCTTTGCCCCCATGCCACTGATACAAGGAAGCAAAAGCCACCACCAAGACAGCACTCACAATCCGTTGTCCCAGCGCAGTCATTGCCTCCGTCCCCTTCCCTGTGATGCCATCTGTACAGGTACCGGGACCGATGACAATGCTTCTTCAATGACTTGTACTTGCCCCCAAACCTCCGCTCTGTTCTGGGCCTTCAATTGAATACGGTGGGAAAGGACAGGCACAGCTACCTCTTTCACATCATCCGGAATGACATAACTGCGCCCTTGAAGATAGGCAAATGACTGCGCCGCAGCCATCCAGGCCAGTGTTCCACGCGGACTGATGCCCAATCTGACCGCCGGAAGGCTGCGAGAGGCTACAGCAACGGCCACCAGATACTGTTTGACGACCGGATCAACATGTACCTGTTTGACTTCACGCTGCATGGCTACGACCTCTTCAGCAAGCAGCACAGGGCGAAGTTCATCAAGCGCTTCTCTACCTTGCATGCGGGTTAACAATTCCAATTCCTGTTCCGGATCGGGATACCCCAGTCCAATTCTCATGATAAATCGATCCAGCTGCGCTTCAGGCAGACGGTACGTACCCTCGAACTGTAACGGATTCTGTGTCGCCAGCAGAAAGAACGGGCGTGGCAAGGCATAGGTAGTGCCATCAACGGTAATACGTCGTTCCTCCATTGCCTCCAGCAGGGCAGACTGAGTGCGTGGTGATGCGCGATTTATTTCATCAGCCAGGACAACGTTGGACATGACAGGCCCGGGCCGAAACTTGAATTCAGCTGTATGTGGATGATAGATTGAAGTGCCCGTAACATCTGCCGGCATGACATCGGACGTGAATTGAATCCGGCCCATGGAGCAGTCCAGTGCAGAAGCAACGGCACGAACCAGCATCGTTTTCCCGGTACCCGGCACATCTTCCAGAAGTACATGCCCCCCACTGAGCATTGCAGTGAGGACATAACGAATCTCTGTTTTTTTGCCAATAATCACACTCTCAACACGCTTCATGACCCTGTTTAACAATTCAACAGCATGTTCATGTTCCATTCGGATATAAGACATTTCTCTGATCTCCTTCCGTTCATCAGCATTCCTGAACCATAGTAATCTATGATTCAGTGTTGCCCGGAAGTAGAGAGAATAGTCCTGCAAGAATGACTTTCTTCAGATCATTTTATACTTAAATATACTGTTCATTGCCGAAATGGATCTGGAAGTGCCTGCCTTCACCGTCCACTCTGCTTCATTACTGGTTAAGGAATTCACCCTCAACCCCATCTGCTCCAGTAACTCACGTAACGGAACCCAGATGGTTCCACCCTGACTCTGTACTGCGTCCGTTTCAATTGCCCCTGTAGTTGTCAGTGTTCCGCTCACACTGTCTGCATGAATCGTTCTTTCCTTCCATACTGCTATGGCCGTCCTTGTTTCAGAGTCCCAGCGAGTGCTGCCCCCGAATTTTTTCATGAAAGTACGCAATGGCACCATGATTCGCTGCCCCTCCATGCGGAACTCGCCCGGTTGCAAGGTAGCTGCAACCAATCCCACCTCTACCTTCAACTTCTTGCTTGCAAGCCATAACGTCGCGTTCGCTTCTACATGCTCTGCGATCCAGGCCTTTCCTGGCGCCTTGCGGGCCTTATACTTACCATCTGGATGTACACGGAATTGAACTGGTTGATCCGTACTCTTTATGGTGTCAAAACGATATCCATGATCACGATAATATTTGATAATACCCGGAAGTGCTTTTACCGTTTCAGCATGTGCACCACCGTCATGCATCAGGACAATGACCGAACGTGCTGCCGCAGGTACTTTGGTCGAATTGCTGAGGATCTCTTTGGCCGGAACACCTCTACGCTTGGAATCCCCACTGTCGACGTTCCAGTCCATGACGGTGTATCCACCCAGTTGGAGCAAATCAAAATAACTCTGGTCAAAATGCCCGTAAGTACCGCCTGGTGCTCGCACCAGATTCGGACGGAAACCGGTTATACGCTCCAGCACTTCCTCTGTCTGCTTAATCTGTTTCCAGAACACTTTAAAATCACTGTACAGCTGTTCGTATTGATGATTAAACGTATGATTGCCCAAAGCATGTCCATCCTCCACAAGCCCACGGATTAACTCCGGATACCGCTCTGCCTGCTCACCCAGCACAAAAAATGTAGCCAAAACCTTCTCCTTGCGCAAAATATCCAATACTTCACGGGTATGGTTACCCGGTCCATCGTCAAAACTCAGATAAACTACCTTGTCTTGAATATTCTTATCTTCCGGGATTGGATCACCTGAGCCGGAAGCAGCAGATGCATAGGCCGTGCCTGCATATACAGCAAATGCACATAACAGTATCGCAATACGCATGAGAATGACAGACCACTGTCCAGCTAAAAACATATGTATGGTTGTTGCAGAGTTTCCCCCATTTTCTTTGATTCTGAATTCCGGTCTCTGTACCATTTATGAATCGACCTCCACCGTCTCTAGTAATTTGCTGATAGACTTCAGCAGATTTGTTAGAATTATATGGAGGCTACATTGAAAAAAGACGTGATTTTGTTTAATATTTTTTCACAATTTGCTATGTAGCCTGATTGATTCTTCGCTTCAGATTAGGTAGCATAATGAACAGGCAGAACACATTAAAACACCTTGGAGAGTATTCATGCTCCCACCCCGTATTCAGGAGAGTGAAATCTATTGGAATTGCTTGAGAAGATCCAACATCTGTTTGGGTCCTACGGATACAGCGTATTGTTTTTTGGCTTGTTGCTTGAATTCATCGCACTTCCCTTTCCTGGTGAAACAACGATGGCTTACGCAGGGTTTCTCTCCTACAAGGGGCATCTGGACTTCGGAATCCTCACCATACTGGCTTTTCTGGGAACAACGATTGGCATGACCATCACTTATTTTATTGGAGCCAAAGCAGGACTGCCCTTTATAACACGATACGGAAAATGGTTTCTGATGAAGCAGGACAAGCTCGATAAAACGCAAAAGTGGTTTGCCAAGTATGGTAATGCTTTAATCTTCATCGGTTATTTCATTCCGGGAGTAAGACATTTCACCGGGTATTTCGCGGGTATAGCCGCTGTTCCCTTTCGCAAATTCGCTCTCTACGCCTATTCAGGCGCACTGTTCTGGGTTGTACTGTTTCTGGGCATTGGCAAAATATTTGGCCCTCAGTGGAACGCCGTATTCCATCTGGCTCATCAATATGCAGCATATATCGTGGGAGGAATCGGCCTATTGCTCATCGTAGCCGTGTTCTATCGTTACCGCAAAGCATGGGCAGCAAGATCCACCGTATCCAAGCCAACCCCAGTTCGACAAAGACAAAAGTAAAAATAATAAGAATAAGCAAGGAGTTGCGTAACCGCGCGGCTCTTTTTTTTGTTTGAAATAAAACACCTCCGCTACTGTGATTCACCTCAAACTTCCTTTTGTATACCACTCATATGCAACCATTCTCTTTTTATGTGATAATCCCGATTCATTCAGGTCATACTAACTTGCAATTATAGGATGTATAGGGGGCAATGGGATGAGTACATCGGTGCAAGACCGTAAAGATCATAAGGAAATTTCTCCAAATCTGAACGACAATACGGAATATTGCAAGCAAATGATGGGGAATAGTACCGACTTGATGATCCGTCCCCTGCAATGTTTACATAAGTGGCCTGCCGTCATGCTGTACATCGACGGACTGGTGGATGTTCAGATTCTGAATCACTCCATCATGGAATCTTTATTGCAAAGACATGATCTACCCGACTTTTCATCAGATGATGAACATCTGAGTTACCTTCAGAATGATATTCTGACCGCCAGTGATGTCATGCTGGTCGAGGATATGCATGAGATCCTGAATGCGATGCTTGCTGGATCAGCCGTCTTGCTGATTGAAGGTTCAGTTCGAGGATTGAAGATTGGCGCTGCAGGCTGGGAAGATCGCTCCGTTGGAGAGCCCATCTCCCAAACCGTTGTTCGTGGGCCGATGGAGGGCTTTAATGAGAATCTGCGTACAAATACCTCCTTAATCCGCAAACGAATCCGTGACCCTCATCTCTGGATTGAAGAGAGAGAGATTGGCCGGGTTACCAAGACCCGAGTTGCCGTGCTCTATCTGGAGAATATCGTGGATCAGGAGATCGTGATGGAGCTCCGGCAAAGGCTGGATAAGATAGATATAGACAGCATTCTGGAGAGTGGATATATCGAAGAACTGGTGCAAGACAAAACGATGACGGTTTTCCCGACCGTCTATAACAGTGAAAGACCAGATACCGTATCTGCTGCCCTGCTGGAGGGACGGGTTGCGATCATTGTGGACGGAACACCCTTTGTATTACTTGTGCCTGCCTTGTTTGTACACTTTTTTCAGTCTCCAGAAGACTACTATCAGCGAGCAGATATCAGTACATTGATCCGGATGATTCGCTATCTGTCCTTTTTCATCGCCCTGCTATCCCCATCATTCTATATTGCCATTTCAACGTTCCATCAGGAGATGTTGCCCACCAATTTGCTTATCAGTTTGGCAGCCCAGCGGGAAGGTGTCCCTTTTCCCGCTTTCATTGAAGCCCTGTTGATGGAGTTAACCTATGAGATCTTACGAGAAGCAGGTATTCGGATACCCAAAACGGTCGGCCAGGCTGTGTCCATTGTCGGTACGCTTGTTATTGGTCAAGCTGCAGTAGATGCAGGGGTTGTATCGGCTGCGATGGTCATTATCGTATCCATTACTGCGATATCCAGCTACGTCGTCCCGGAGAATGGTCTGTCCATCTCGGTACGAATCTTGCGCTTTGTACTAATGATGATGGCGGCAGCCTTCGGTTTCTACGGCATTCTGATTGTATTACTCATTACGGTAACCCACCTCTGCAGCTTGCGTTCTTTCGGTGTGCCCTACATGTCTCCTTTTGCACCTTATATTCAAAAAGATATGAAAGACACCATCTTTCGTGTGCCGTGGTCACGCATGAAGACCCGCCCGTTATCCACAGGATCATCGAATGTCACAAGACAAACACCTAGGAAAACCAAGCGTTGACTCAGTCAGGAGACCCAAATATGAATAAAAGCTTACGTTTATTGATGTGCTTTGCAGTCATGCTTCCTTTGCTTACAGGATGCTGGGATCGCCAAGAAATGAATGAACTCGGCATCATGCTCGGTCTAGGTGTTGACAAGGATGGTGATCAGATTCGGGTTAGCGCACAAGTTGTGGTTCCAAATGAAATATCAGCCAAGTCATCTGGTTCCAAGGGAACGTCTGTAACTCAATACCAGGCCACCGCCAAATCCCTGCTGGAAGCCATACAACAGCTCACCGAAACCAGCCCTAGAAAAATCTTCATGTCTCATATCCGAATTCTTGTGTTTGGAGAAAAGTTCGCCCGCGAAGAGGGTATCTATGATGTCATGGAAGCTCTACTGCGTGAACCAACCGTTCGTCCCGACTATTATGTGATGGTCGCGCGAAATACGAAAGCATCGGAAGTGCTTGATTTGCTGACACCTCTGGATAACATTCCGGCAGAGAAGCTGTTTAGTTCCCTTGACGTTTCCTCCAAAACCTGGGCTCCAACAACGACGGTAACGGGAGACCAACTTATCGATTACATGTTATCCCCAGGAATTCAGCCTGTTATTACAGGGGTTCAAATTCTTGGGGATCTCAACAAAAAAAGCAGCACTGAAAATATATCTACGATACGCACCTCTGCCAGACTGAACACAACGGGTTTAGGTGTCTTCAAAAAGGATAAGTTGATCGGCTGGTTATCGGAAGCAGAATCGAAGGGATACAATTACATCCGAGGCAATGTCAAATCTACCGTAGGACACATTGACTGTCCGAAGAGCAAAGGCGTCGTAACGGTAAAAATACTTCGAGCATCCACGGATCGTAAAGGTAAAGTTGTAGGAGGAGAACCTCAAGTCAAGATTAAGGTTAATACCGTAAACTCAATCGGTTCAGTAGATTGCGACATGCAGATTGGCTCCATGACAGCCATTCGCGAGTTGGAACAACTATCCCAAGAACGACTTAAGGAACTCATGCAAAGCACCGTCAATTCTGTCCGCCGTAAATATCATGTGGACATCTTCGGATTCGGCCAGGAGATCTATCAAGTCGACCCCAAATTTTTCAATAAAATTGAGAACGATTGGGACAAGTATTTCGACAATCTGGAGATCAAATACGAAGCCAATATACAAATTAGACGTGTAGGTGCACTGGACAACTCATTCAAAAATCAAATAAAGGATTGAGATCATGCTACTCTCCATCACTGTTGTTGTGGTTGGATGCCTAATTGGGTGGGTCGATCTTCCCAAGCTCGTTCGAGGCAAACAATGGAAAGAAACAGCTGTATACAGCGGGATGTTACTTTCAGCCACCGTATTCAGCGTCATCGCGGTGAATCTATGGGAATTCCCGAGTCCGCTTTATATCATCATTTGGATCTATGAACCTGTGAATCAATTCCTGGCTTACCTTACCGGAACTTAGCTAAAAGGAGTGATAGAGATGCTTGAAAAAGGGCGACTGGGTACCCGAGCACTGGCTACCCTGACATTTATGATGGTTGTTGGGGATATGATGATGATCTATCCTTCCGTCATCACGTCATATGCCAAGCAAAATGCCTGGATCTGCGCCCTGATTGGTGTTCCGATCGGCATGCTTCTGATGGCCATGTTCCTCAAGCTCGGTAAAGCTTATCCAGACAAGAACCTGATTGCAATATCCCGAAGCATCCTGGGATTCTGGCCTGGCACGCTGGTCGGATGCTTTTACTTGTACTTTTTTGTCATTGGTGCCTCCACCCATACCCGGGAGGTCGGTGATTTCATGACGACCCAGCTTTTCCAATACACGCCGATTCGTGTCATCATTCTGCTGTTTGTGATCGCTGTCTCCTGGGGAGTTTACAACGGGATTGAGACTATGGGCCGAAGCAGCGAGTTATTAATGCCTGTTGGAGTTGTGTTCATTCTTGTACTCTGTTTCTGTTTAGTACCCAAAATTGACACGAGCAACATAAAACCGTTCATGGACACGGATGTGGTATCCATCGCTCAAGGGATTCTCGTTAGTGTCATCTATCCTGTCGGCGAAACCATCCCCATCTTGATGCTTTTGCCCTATACCTCCAGTCAAGAGCATCGCAATCGGGATTTAATTATGGCCGCTGGGCTGGGCAACCTGTTATTGGCCTCTCTGGTAACCATCGCCATACTCGTTCTGGGGGCCTTTCTGACGCAACATAACATCTATGCCTCCTTCATTCTGATGCAAAAAATTAGTATTGGAGATTTTTTCCAACGAATCGAGGCACTTATGGCGTCAGTCTGGCTGATCTCTACTTATTTCAAAGCTATGGTATATCTGTATGCATTTACGATCGGCATTGCAGAATTATTTAAGTTAAAACGCTATGTTTTTTTGATTTTGCCTTCATCTATGCTTGTCTTTGCTTTTGCTAATCTGGTTGCACCAGGCGTTACCTTCATTATTATCACCGTCGTTCCTTACTGGGTCGATTGGGATACAACCGTTGGTATTCTATTACCGGGTATTCTCCTGCTGATTCATGTAATCAAAGCTCGTGTCAACCATATCAAGCTTCGTAGTTAATGGAACCGGATCAAGAGGAAGGGCTCGTGGATGTGGGGTATGACATAGCTTGACTGGAAATACGGACACGCCTTGTCATCTGGAATTTTATTTACAAAAGGAGTGCATGCTGCATGTTGATCCAGGAAAAGCTCACCATACGACAGTTCGCGGTTCTTACCTTTACTACCATAATCGGAGATATGATTCTGTTATATCCTACAATGGTCGCCTATTCAGCTAAACAGGATGCCTGGATCTGTTCCCTGTTATCGCTACCTATTGGATTATTTATTTTGTGGCTTATGTACAAGCTTCATCGGACCTACCCCAACATGTCCTTAATTGAGATCTGTCCCAAAGTACTCGGCAAATGGCTGGGATCCGTCTTGTCTGCAGCCTACCTGTTTTACTTTCTCATGGGAGCCTCTATATGCATTCGAGAAGTAGGGGATTTCATGACAACTCAGATTTATCTAAACACGCCGATTCGCGCGATCATTATCCTTTTTGTTGTAACACTCACCTGGGGGATGCTGAAGGGACTGGGTACGATCGGCAGAAGCTCCGAATTACTGGCACCGATTGTCGTTTTCAGCTTGCTTTTCCTGATCATATTTCTGCTTCCTCAAGCCGAGGTATCCCGATTGAAGCCTTTTTTCAATACTCCCGTTTTCTCGATGATAGATGGAAGCTTTCGTGCTGCAGCCGCTTCATTCGGAGAACTGATCATTCTTTCCATGATTATGCCATATGTCACGCACAGCTCCCATTTGAGAAGAGACATGATGTTCTCCGCATTACTCGGAAGTGCCCTGTTGACTTCGCTTGTTCTGATCGCCCTGCTTGTTCTTGGATCGACGCTGACACAACACAATGTATACATATCGTATGTTCTTGCCCAGAAGATTAATGTAGGTAACTTTTTCCAACGAATAGAGGCGCTCACAGCGATCGCCTGGCTGTTGTCGACCTATTTCAAAAGTTTGTTGTATGTCTTCGGGTTTGTGGTCGGAACCGCACAGCTATTTCGCCTGAAAGACTATAAACCGCTCACCTTGCCTTCCATGATGTTGTTTTTTGCAATGTCCATCCTGATCTCCCCGAATATTGTCTTCTATACCACTACAATCATGTACGCATGGTTTGACTGGGACGTGACCGTAAGCATAGTCCTCCCGATATTCCTGTTACTGGTTCACCAAGCGAGAGCTTTGTTCAAGAAGCGGCGCACCAAGAATACTCCTTTGAACAAATAAACAGGCTGCATTATGGAGAACCCTCCACAGATGCAGCCTGTCATTGTATAGATATATCTTATAACGTTTTTATCGTATCGAGCGCAGCCTCGATATGTCCTTTGACCCGAACCTTGGACCAGTCCTTGATCAATTTCCCCTCTTCATCAATCAGAAAAGTGGAGCGAACCATGCCCATGTACTCTTTGCCATACATTTTCTTCAGTTGCCATACCCCGTATTGCTCGGCTACAACGTGCTCTTCATCCGATAACAAAGTGAACGGCAGTCCATATTTGGCGATAAACTTGTCATGTTGTTTCATCGGATCGGTGCTGATTCCAAGAATGACTGTGTTCAGCCCTTCAAATTCAGCATGTCGATCCCGGAAATCACAAGCTTGTTGCGTACAGGACGAGGTCATATCCTTGGGGTAAAAATAAAGCAGTACCCGCTGTCCGCGGTAATCCGAAAGCTTTACTGATTCTCCCGTACTGGACGGAAGCTCAAAATCCGGTGCCAATTCGCCTACATTTAACATCATGTCAGTTCCTCCCTAATCTCCCCCATGAAATGCTATAGGGCGTTATTATGAACCTGCTCCGCGATACCGCTTCACGCCAAAATTCCACAACAGCAAGCCCATCGAGCCAAACACCAATCCCATCACAGGTGTAAGCAACGCCATGCGATGCATCTCGGACCTCTCCAGGAACAACGCTGCGGGATAGATCCCCACGAAGGCAAACGGAATGATCCAGGTTAACAGCACCTGAATGGCACGGTTATAGATCGTTACCGGGTAGCGTCCATATCCTTGAATGTTATACATCAACGGCAGGATACCTGTCGGCGCGTCCGAATAAAAGGATAGTGAAGTCAATGTAGTGTAGATGCCGGCATAGATCATGACTGAGCTGAGTGCCAAAATAATCAAGGCAGGGATATGCCACCACTCCAGCATCAGACCCATCTCTGCGCCACTGAAGATCATGATGATCAAGCCGATAAACGAGCCCACGAGTGCAGGCGGATCTACATTTTCAAGCAATATCTGGAACAGGTTATGTGCAGGACGAGTCAGGATCCGATCCATCTCACCTTTGACGATGTACCGCTCACTGAATCCCCACAGGTTGATAAAACAACTGAAGATGCCATAGGGCACCATAAAATATCCATAAACAAAGAGCACTTCACTCTCACTCCAGCCGCCCAGGTTATCCGTATGGCGAAAGACCACAAAGATAAAGATCAGGTTAGTTGCCTGGAACAGCAGATCCGATAGGATCTCCACCCAGAAATCAGCACGGTACGTGAGTCGTGTTTTCATGTAATTTTTCAAATATTCCCAGATCAGACCCATATAGTACATATCTGTTATCCCCCTTGCACGAACAGACGCTTGCGCGCCTTACGCCAGATCAATACCATCGGAAGCAGCAGTACGGCAAACCAGAACACCTGAATACCGAGTACACTCCAGATGGCGGTACCTTCCACTCTTCCAGTGAATACGGAACCGGGCAGATACGTAATGGCCTGAAAAGGCAATACTTTCATCACCGCGGACATCCAGCCTGGATACAGGCTGATCGGGATGATTAGACCGGAGAACAAATCAACCACGACGCGTTTCATACGCATCATGCCTTCATTGTTTTCCACAAAGAATGCCGCCAGTCCCGTTATCACATTAATCTGGGAATTAATGAGGAAACTGAAGAACAGCATGACTAGAAAGCCAATCCACGCCGATGGCGCCGTAGGCAATTCAACCGGGAACAGCAGAATGGCAATGAGCATTCCCGGAATCATGAGCAGCAGGAAGCGGAAAATACCTTCCCCAAGACCCTGCATCATTTTGACCATAACGTAATTGATCGGCCTGATGAATTGAATCGCAATGGAGCCATCCCGTATATCTGCGGCAATCTCCCGGTCCAGGTTGTTAAAGTAAAAGGCACGTGCCATCCAGGATACAGCGATGTAAGTGGTCATCTGCGCTGCCGTGAAGCCGCCGAGTTCACCACTGCTACCGTAAATGGCTTGCCAGGTAAAGTAATACACGCCGATATTCAGCGTATATATCAAAATGCCGGAGTAATAATTCACCCGGTATGCCAGCATCGTTAGAAAACGGATGCGCATAAAATCAATAAATGCACTATTCATCTCAGGATACACCCACCGCTTCTTTCCCTGCTCCCACAATCTCGGGACGCTCGGCGGAACCGGATTGGTAAATACTGCGCACAATCTCATCCGTGTTGATCTCAATAATCTGAATATCGGTAATATCTGCTTGTCCAACGACACGTCCGAGTACATCCGAAACATTCAGTTCAAGTGGAATCCATACGGATGCGGACAATTCATTCTCAACCGTCCAACGTACAGGCAACGCAGCAGTCCATTCCTGCATCTGACTGATGTAGTGAGCTGAACCAAACTTGAAGCGGATCTCCCGCTCCTTACCCCACTGGGACTTGAGATGATCCAGACCTCCATCATAAATGATGTTGCCTGCATCAAGCATGATCACCCGGGAACACAGTGCCTCAATGTCCTGCAAATCGTGGGTTGTGAGCAGTATGGTCGTTCCATGCTCCTTGTTCATGTCTTTCAAGAAATCCCGAATTTCCGACTTCACCACAATATCCAAACCAATAGTTGGTTCGTCCAGGAAAACAATACTTGGATTATGCAACAAGGCTGCCACTAACTCGCAGCGCATGCGCTGACCAAGACTGAGCTTCCGTACCGGACGGCTTAGCAGGTCCTGAAGCTGCAACCGCTCAACCAGTTCATCCAGCCGTTTGCGGAAATCGACCTCTCCGACACGATATACTTTGCGCAATAAATGGAAGGATTCGATAACGCCAATATCCCACCACAATTGACTGCGCTGACCAAAAACAACACCAATATTCTGTACAAACTTCTCCCGTTCCTGATACGGAACATATCCACCAACCGATATTTGCCCTGAAGTAGGCACCAAAATGCCGGTCAACATCTTGATCGTTGTTGATTTACCGGCACCGTTCTCCCCAATATATCCGCATATTTCACCCTGCGGAATCTGAAACGAAATATCATTTACAGCCAATACCTCTTGGTATTGACGTGCAAACAGGTCCTGGAACGCGCCCTTCAGCCCACCTCGGCTTTTCTGGACGCTAAACGACTTGCGCAAATCTTTGACATCAATCGCCAGCATGATTATACCTCACTTGGATTTTGTTGAAATTGCTTGTAGCCCAAAAAGAAATTATAATGGTATCAGTCAAAATTCAGCAAGCTTTAAAATAGTCTGGAGCCGCGTCCTGCCCTTATGTTGGGAAAAGACGTGTTCGGAAAGCTCCGACTAGTTCTTACTTGAATACTCGAACTCGTTTTTTTATTTCATCTCAAATACAAAGGAGAGCTAGCATGACCAGAAAGACGAAGAGAACCATATGGATTTCTCTTGCCGCCTTCGTGTTAATTATTGGAGGAGCAGCGGCATATTATTTCGGTTCTATTCTCAATCAGTTGGACGGTTTGGCAAAGGACGGCGACGATTCACCATTTGCAGGCATCGAAAATGTGGAGAAAGTAAATACGCCTGACCCACCAAAATGGGAAGGCTCAGAAACGGTAAATATTCTCGTTATGGGTGTCGATGCACGTGGATTGAAAAAAGGTGAAGTTCCTCGCTCCGACAGCATGATGGTTGTATCGCTCGACCCACTGACCAAAAAAATCAATCTGTTCTCCATTCTGCGCGACACTTACGTCAATATTGACGGATATGGCAAGGAGCGGATCAACACCGCTATCACCCATGGCCCTAATGCAGCGATGCAAGCTGCCGGCGACCTGCTCGGCATTCCTGTACAGTATTATGTGTATACGGATTTCCAGGGATTCATCAAATTGGTGGATGCCGTTGGCGGTGTTGATTTT
Organism: Paenibacillus sp. 10L310; assembly: GCF_056395745.1. Classification (NCBI taxonomy): domain Bacteria; kingdom Bacillati; phylum Bacillota; class Bacilli; order Caryophanales; family Paenibacillaceae; genus Paenibacillus; species Paenibacillus sp. 10L310. The sequence goes on from NZ_JBFTKC010000018.1 coordinate 21,664, forward strand.
GATGTGGAGAAAGACATGCACTATACAAGTAAAGCAGACAATAACGAATACGATATTGATCTCAAAAAAGGATATCAGCACCTAGATGGCGAGACAGCGCTCATGTACGTTCGTTTCCGTCATGATGCCATGTCGGATTTCGCTCGGTCCGAACGTCAGCGTGAGTTGCTGAAAGCTGTAACAGCGAAAATGCAGTCAACAACTACCATTGCCAAACTGCCTGCCATTCTGGAACAGGTTAATCCTTACGTAGATACAAATCTCACGCTTTCCGATATGTGGAAGCTGGGTGGACTCGGATACCAGAGCAGCATGAACGGCAGTGAGCAGATTCCGCCAATGAACCTGCTGAAAGAAGAACGTACAGCAGGCGGTGCGCAAGTATTGACGGTTACCAATGAAGAGAAATTGAAGCAGCATATTCAGGATATTATTCACCCGCCTGCTACAACGGATGATAGTACAACCAGCACCGAAGATAAAACAGCCAGTGGTGACGATCAGAAGTCAGAGCAACCGGCTCAGTAATCTACACATGCAGAGGGCAGCCATTCGCTGCCCTCTCGTTGTGCCCGGCTATACTATTATGAGAAAATCATCATATCTTTCTGTGGTTTGTTTCTTTATCATATTTTGCATTACGAAAGGAAGTTATCTTATGAATACATCACGTTCCCGTTCCGAACTTCTATACGCAGAAGCACTTGAACATATTGTAGGAGGTGTTAACAGCCCTTCACGCTCGTTCAAAGCCGTTGGTGGCGGTGCACCTGTATTTATGAAAAAAGCCCAAGGGGCCCACTTCTGGGATGTCGATGACAACCGTTATATTGATTATCTGGCCGCTTACGGTCCTATTGTTACAGGACATGCCCACCCGCATATTACACAGGCCATTACGGAAGCAGCGGCAAATGGCGTGCTGTACGGTACCCCGACTGAACTTGAGATCAAGCTCGCCAAAATGTTGAAGGAAGCTATCCCTTCCATGGATAAAGTTCGTTTTGTAAACTCCGGTACGGAGGCGGTCATGACTACGATTCGGGTCGCTCGTGCCTACACCAAACGCAACAAGATCGTAAAATTCGCCGGATGTTACCATGGTCATTCCGATCTGGTGCTTGTAGCTGCCGGTTCAGGCCCGTCCACGCTCGGAATTCCCGACAGTGCGGGAGTTCCAGCCAGTATTGCACAAGAAGTCATTACTGTGCCCTACAATGATCTGGAAGCCCTGAAGGATGCTTTGGAACGCTGGGGTGATGATGTCGCCGCAGTCATGGTTGAACCGATCGTTGGTAACTTCGGTATGGTTATGCCGGAACCTGGCTTCCTGGAAGGTCTCTGTGCCATGACACGATCTAACGGCTCCCTGGTTATCTATGACGAAGTCATTACGGCTTTCCGTTTCCATTACGGTTCTACACAGACATATGCCGGACTCGATAACCATGCGGAGATTGAACCGGATCTGACGGCTCTTGGTAAAATTATTGGTGGCGGCCTGCCAATCGGTGCTTACGGCGGACGCAAACACGTTATGGAGCAGGTTGCTCCGCTTGGCCCGGCTTATCAGGCGGGAACGATGGCTGGTAACCCTGCATCCATCTCGGCTGGTATCGCATGTCTGGAGGTCCTGCAAGGCGCGGGTGTATATGAAGAGATGGAACGTCTTGCCATCGACCTGACAGCGGGTCTGCAAGCTTCTGCTGACCGTCATGGGATTGCACTGACGATCAACCGGATTCGCGGTGCGTTCTCCACTCATTTCTGTAACCATCCGGTTACGAATTATGATCATGCTCAAGACACGGATGGAGAGCTGTTTGCTTCCTTCTTCCGTCACATGCTGAACCGTGGCATTAATCTGGCTCCATCCAAATATGAGGCCTGGTTCCTGACCACGGCTCATACAGACGAGGATGTTCAGGCTACATTGGAAGCCGCAGAAGCTTCCTTCAAGGCGATGGCTCAGGAATAAATTAGATTATTTCCATCTACCATGTAGCGTACAAGCTGCATCGTTGATAGATAGCAACTCAAGGAAAAGGCGTCCAACAAGTGATCAACTTGTGTGGACGCCTTTTGTTATATACAGACAGTGGTGAGTGGCCAATACGACTAGATAGATGCTGAGTGTAACAACTATATGCGTTTTATTGTAATGGCCTTGCTGTTATAGCTTTGTCTTTATCTCTGCCTGATCTGAAGTTTCAAAATTTCCTCACGGATCTTCTGCATCCCTTCCTCAATTCGCTGCTTCGGCACATTGGAGATGTTCAAGCGCAGCATCTGATCCTGATGCACCTGATATGTTCCCTCCGGATAATACCGTTCAGTCGTATCAACGATGACTCCGCGCTTTTGAAGCCGGGATAGCAGAACACGAAGCGGCATATCACCCGCCAAAGGTAATATGGTATGCTCCCCTCCTGTTCGAGGAGCCTCCATAAATGGAGCAAAGTCTGGATATGTGTCCAGTTGCTCATGCACCGTGTTCATCCGGGCAGCATAGCGGTTACGAATCACTTTCCTGTGATGAGCAAACATTCCGCTGTGGACATAGATCTCCAGAGCAGCTTGAGACAGAACAGAAGTGTCGATATCGAGCATTTTTTTGTAAGCCCCAAAAGATTGAATTAGTGGTGAGGGCAGAACAGCTACACCAATGCGCAGACCTGGAAACAAAATTTTGGAGTAACTCTTCAGATAGATGACCCGGCCTTCGGTATCATAGGACCATAGCGGGTCCTGTTTCGTATTGTCCTCCAGATCGGCCAGATAATCGTCCTCCACCAGATAGACATCGTACCGCTGTGCAAGCCGGACCAGTCTCTTCTTGTCAGCAACAGTCAACGATGTACCAATCGGATTGTGAAAGCGTGGCATGACATAGAAAAACTTGATATCTCCTTCAGCAAACTGACGTTCAAGCGATGCCCAGTCCAGCCCATCCAGGGCACGTCTCACACCAGCAATCGGCACATTTAATCCACTCAGTAGCGAGGGCATATTATGATAGGTCGGTAGTTCAAGCAGTACTTTTCTCTTTCCATTGGGAAAAGGCATCAATGCAAGTACAGCTAGTGCCTGTTGCACACCTGACGTGATAAAGAACTGCTCTGTTCTCGCAAACACCTGATAATCCGCAAACTGCTTCTGCAACAGCAGAATAAGCGAAGGTAATCCCTGATCCGTGCCATACATAAATAACTCTGCTTGCTTCTTCTCCATCGCCTGATCCACACAATGACGAAAGTCTGCATAAGGGAACACCCTTGGATCGGGTGCAGCTGAAGCAAAGTCCAACGCTCCCTGCCAGTCCATGTCCTGAGCACCTGTCCCGTTCTGTACGGCATAATAACCGGATTGAGGTATGGCATACACCAAATGCCGCTGTTCCAGCCACTCATATGCACGAATAGCCGTGCTTACACTGCAATGATATTGTTCTGCTACAACTCGAACGGCTGGCAGTCGAATGCCCTTATCTGCCCACTGGCGACGATCCTGCTGCATCTGTTCCTGAATCCATTGCTTTAACGCTTCGGCAATCACTTCGTATTTTCTCAATGCACCCATCCCTCTCCAACAACTGTACCGATACAGTTTAACCTTTTATCTATTGTAGCACGATGCACCTGGCAGTATATTGAATAAGGCCAGCACATGCCTCGAACCTGACATAATTCAGGATAATGAAAGATAAAGAACTATGACTACTGTATTGGAGGAGCATTCATGAACACAACACGCACTCGGGGATACGCCTATATCGCAGCTGTATTGTACGCAGCTATTATCGGTCTATCTTTTTTATTTGTTAAAATGACCGTCACTGTTGCACATCCCATTGATGTGCTTGCCCACCGATTCGCGCTGTCGCTGATCGTTGTCATCATTCCTGTCATTTTTGGCTGGATCAAAATCCGACTGAGCCTTCGTGATCTGTGGCGCATCATTCCACTGGGGCTTTTATCTCCCGTCTTATTTTTTGCCTTTCAAGCCTTTGGACTTGTCTCTTCCAACTCATCGGAAGCCGGAATTATTCAGGCCATGGCCCCTGTATTCACACTCGTTCTCGCTTCAGTTTTCCTGAAGGAACGTACATCAACGATGCAGAAGCTATTCCTGCTTCTATCTGTTGCTGGAGTGGTCTTTATTTTCATGATGCAAGGAAGCGGCGTATCTATGAGTAACCTGAAGGGTATTGCATTATTGCTACTATCCACAGTCTGTTTTGCAGGGTATGGTGTGCTTGCAAGACCATTAACCCAGAAGTATAAACCAATGGAATTAACCTGGGTCACACTGATGGTTGGCTGTATTGTATTTAACGCCGCTTCCCTGATCCGACATGCGTCCAGCGGTTCCATGATGGACTATATCAAACCACTTGGAGATACATCCTATCTGGGTGCACTCGCTTATCTGGCAATTCTCTCCACCATGATCTCCACCCTGCTCGCGAGCTATGCCCTGACCCATCTGGAGGCTTCGCAAATGAGTGTATTCAGCAATCTGTCCACGCTCATCTCCATCGTAGGAGGTGCATGGATATTGCATGAACCAGTGGGTAGCCATCACTATATTGGTGCATTGTTGATTATCGCCGGTGTGCTTGGCACCAATATGAGCGGTCGCAAACATAGGTTGATCAGTGGAATAAAAGCATGATTCCCCATACTTGAGACAGCGCGGAAGTTGGTTCGCCGGTTCAACGAGTTATACGCTCCCATCCTCCCCAACCCCCGCATTTTGACTGGAGAGCGGCTCGGGAAACGATCCTAGAGGTAAGAGAAGCCATGGGTATTCGTTATTTCGACTGACGGTATGAAGCGCTCCAATCACGTTAACACTGCTGAGGACAGTCTATTGGGAAAAGGAGACCCCTCAGCATGAAACGAACACAGCCTTCTTTTTTACAAGCTATGATGTTGATCATGTTGTCCGTTGGCTTGATCAGCCATGTTCTGATTATTCCTGCCCTTTTGGCTGCGGCTAAAAGGGATTCTTGGATTTCCGTCCTGCTATCAGCCGGTCCATTTTTGATATTTGCGCTAATGCTCGCTTATGTCTCTCGTTTCCTCCAGCATCAAACTCTGCATGAATGGTTAACATCCCGTCTCGGCAAGCCCATTGGCATGTTATTTCGAGTTGGGAACAGTCTCTTTTTTCTGAGCGCAATCTATTTCACCCTGCACGAAACCACGACTTGGGCCAAAACAAATTACCTGACAGAAACGCCAATATTGGTAACTAGTATTGCTCTGATGACTCTCTGTGCCTATGGGGCATATAAAGGCATCCGCTCACTGGCATTTACGGCAGGATTGATCCTTCCACTGGTGGTACTCCTGGGCTTCTATGTTGCAATTGTGAACACTCAATACAAGGATTACAGTCGTCTCCTGCCTGTGTTAGAACATGGCTGGCATCCAGTGCTGAATGGCATGATTTACAGTCTTGCAGGCATGTTTGAACTGCTGTTCATCTGGTATATCCAGCCTCATCTCACCAAACGTATACGTGTATGGCAGTATCTGATGCTCGCACTCGTTCTTGTGGGACTTACAGTCGGCCCACTCATCGGGGCGATTGTGGAATTTGATCCTTTTGAAGCTACCAAAATGCGATATCCCGCCTTTGAAGAATGGCGAATCGCCTCCTTGGGCAAATACATCGCCCAGACCGACTTCTTTTCCATCTACCAGTGGCTCGCAGGCTCGTTCACCCGGATTAGTCTCGCCATGTATATTGTAGTAGAAATATGGAATATTAAGAGCTCTACCAGAAGGCTTATCAGTTGTATCTCGTTAGGTGTCTTCTTTATTCTAACCATGTTGTATCCTCTGGATGATATGACCTTCGAAAAGCTTCTGGTCGAATACATATTTCCGTTCAATCTCGTATATCTGAGCGGACTTGCGATTATCGCGACGACGGTTGCCTTTATCCATTCACGCCATCAGAGGAGGAAACATCATGGAGCATCAAGCGATTGACACCACGTCCCATGAAACACTGCTTGCCTCTTTGAAAGAGCAGTTCAATCCATGTGCAGATGTCGTTATTCAGACCTTTCCTGTTAAAGACCAATCTGATCAGCCCGTAATTCTGCTTTATTGCGACGGTCTCGTCGACGGTAAACAAATTAACCAATTTATTATTCCACGTCTGGAACAGCACTCCCTGATCATTGAGGAATCACATCCTAAAGAACTGGGATTAACATTGAATCCGTTGGATGACCTCACAGATACTAACAAGCTTAATATGTTGATATTTAGTGGACAACTACTGATCATTTTTGGTAATGGTGTGCAGTCCTGCAGTGTGGATATTGCTGATATCCCGGGACGCAGTCCAGAAGAATCAGCCATTGAAACATCAGTTAAAGGCCCGCGCGATGGATTCACCGAAGAACTCACTACCAACGTGGCCCTTATACGCAAACGAATGAAAACATCTTCGATGTGTTATGAGAAATATGTCAAAGGCGGTCGTACCCAGACGGCCATTGGACTTCTATATGTAAAAGATATTATCAATCCAGACATTCTGAAAGAAGCTCGGCACAATCTGGATCAGATTGAGATTGACGGCATCCTGGGCACCTCAATCATGGAACGAGCTGTCATGGGAGGGATTCGGAGTATCTTTCCACTTACAGATAATACCGAGCGTCCTGATTTTGTCGTTGATTCCCTGTTAAACGGTCGTTTTGCCGTTTTGATCGAAGGTTCTCCTGTAGCGGTCATCGCACCAACTACACTTTTCAATCAGTTGAAATCTCCGGAGGACGAAAGTACACCCTTTTTCATCGTTACTTTCGAACGAATTTTGCGTATATCCGGACTGCTGATTGCCTGTTTCTTCCCAGCCTTCTATATCGGCCTGACCAGTTTCAATGTGGAACAGATTCCCCTGCCTCTTCTGGCAACAATTGCTGGCACTCGAATGGGCCTGCCCATGCCGGTGACACTGGAAGCGTTCCTGATGATTTTTATGTTCGAGCTATTCAACGAAGCTGGGCGTAGGTTGCCACGTGCGTTGGGGCAAACGGTCAGCGTTGTTGGCGGGCTTATTATTGGGGATGCTGCCATTAGAGCCGGGATTACGTCCCCTACCATTATTGTCACGGTAGCGATCTCGGTCATCTCTAGCTATATTCTCGTGAACACTGTGCTAAGCGGGGCTACTGCCCATATCCGGATCGGGATGTTACTCATCTCTTCCATTCTTGGATTATTCGGTTTCATGATCGGACTATTGGCCCTGTTGGTGCATCTCGTATCCTTGGAATGTTATGGCGTATCCTATCTGTCACCTGTATCTCCCTACATTCCCGGAGACTTCACTCAGGCCGTATCCATGCCACCTTCCATGAAAAGAACCAAGCGCCCAGAAGCACTTCATACACAAGATTCTACTCGCCGGAGGAAACGCCCGTGAAACGATGGGCATCCATAAGTGGCCTTCTTATAAGCTGCATGATCCTGTTAACGGGGTGCTGGGATTCCAAAGAGGTGCAAAGTATAAACTTCATTACGGCGATAGGAATTGACTATGTAGACAACCAGTATATTGCTTATGCCCAACTGATTGACTTCTCCAGTATTGCAAAACTGGAAACACCAACTTCCCGGGAGACAAGGGATATCTGGACTGGACGGGGCGAGGGTACAACACTGAACATGGCTATTAACGACTTGTATGAAACGTCACAGCAGCTAACGCTCTGGACTCATGTTAAAGCTATTGTTCTATCCAAAAGAGCCTTGGATGGTCGACTGGAGGATATCTTTAATACACTTCTTCATTCAGGCCAATTGAGATATACACCCTGGATCTACGCTACAGAGCATAACATTCCGGATATACTCTCTCCCTCTGCATTGTTGAACCAATCCGCCCAGACCATTGAATTATTTGAGCCCATGAGACTATACAAACAGCATTCCGCCTACGAACCTATCCGGCTCCATCAGCTACTTGATGGATTACGGGAACCCGCTTCTGTCGTTCTTTTACCCTCGGTGTCAACGAGGAACGAGACTTGGTTCAACGGCGATAAAACGCCCCCCCTTGTTAGAATGGATGGATTTTATGTGATATCCAAAGGCACAAGTCAGGGTAGAGTTGCAGGAGCAGACGCAGATGGTACACGATACGTAAATTATGAGCGTGTACATCAGTACCCACTATATGTATATGCGAATGGTGGGAAAATTCCTGACTTAACTTTGATGCTTCATCATCCCAAGACGAGAATCACGGCGAGGAAGCAAGGTGATGGCGTAACATTTGATCTGGCGACTACGGTTAAAAGTGCCATCATTGAGGACCATGGAGCCCCGCGTACGCCTCATGCCATGGAACAAGAAGCGGAGAAACAGATCGAATCCCAAATCCGAGATACGTTTGAAAAAACCAAGGAACGCAAGATCGATTCATACGGTCTTGTGGAACACTTATATCGCCACAACCTTCCCTTATGGAAACAGGAAGTCTACAACCGGGCGGACCCACTCCAACGTTTTAAGCTTGGAAAAGTGGAGGTACACGTGGATATCCTGAATGCGAGCACGTATAAATACAGTGAATAAATGAAGAAATAGAAGCCCCGTACCTGCATTGAATGCAAGGTTACGGGGCTTCTTACCATCTCCAGCCATGCTGTCGATTGGGGAAGTTATCCTAATGGATACGCCATGACACTCATCAAAGCCAATTCAGGCTGGGTCGTGTCCAAACGACTGTACTGGACGATAACAGGGATATTGCTCGAAACCGTAATCGCATAAGGCACGCCCGGTGGAATAGACTGCTCCCCGGATCGTAGCGATGCAGTGCGAATGTGCTTCGTCCTTCTCGCTGGCACTTCGGCGACCATACCTTCGAGTGGTTCTCTGTCTTCAAAGTAAATCGTGATGTGCAGCTCCGCATCCGTGGCACTGGTGTTCAGTACACAGATGCTCTCATGACTCTCCAATGTGCCCCGGCTCTCCGGCGGAATGTAACCATCCGGAATAACCCAGTAGGTGTGACCTGTAGCTAATGAAACATTCTTACGGGCAGATGTGCCTGATTCTGTCTGGTCAGGTGTCATTGATATACCTCCTCCTTTTTTTTGCGAGTGCAATATAGGTTAAAAATGCGTGGGCTCGCGGGGCAGCCGCTTCGGCGGACGGATCGGGCTACAGGCCGCTGTTGGCTCGGGATTTCTATTCAATTCCCCCTCAGCAGGGGAAATCCCGCTCCAAAGGCGGACGCTTCGCTCCCTCTACCCGATTCCGCCCTCCTCCGCTGCTACGCTCGCCTATTTTTTAAAAGTTTATTGCCTTCGCTATTCGCTGGGCAACTTTTGCTGGCTCGTTACTTCGTTTAACTCGCTACAGCTTTTAAACCCTGAATAGCTCGCAGGACAGCCGCTTTGGCGGGCGGATCGGGCTGTGGGCCGCTGTTGGCTCGGGATTTCTATTCAATTCCCCCTCAGCAGGGGAAATCCCGCTCCAAAGGCGGACGCTTCGCTCCCTCTACCCGATTCCGCCCTCCTCCGCTGCTACGCTCGCTGTTTTTTAAAAGTTTATTGCCTTCGCTATTCGCTGGGCAACTTTTGCTGGCTCGTTACTTCGTTTAACTCGCTACGCTTAAATACAGACGCACAGGACTTAAAATCCTGCGGTAAATTATCTACTAGAACAGTAAAAACAAGTCCTCTACAACTGCTACGATTACTCACCTACCGCAGATACATCTGCAACGGTTGCAATTGCAACTCACGGATGGCTTCTGCTACCTGCTGGGCAAGGCGGCGGGCGCCTCGTTCCTGAAAATGCGTGTTATCCTCCACGCCTGAGGGGAAGTTCACATACTCGCCTGGCAGTACCCACATAAAGTCGTCCTTAGTGCCTTCAACGCCCGCCTCCTCGAACAGAAGACGGCTGCGCTCAGCCAGATCGATCAGCGGAACATCTTCCTCTTCCGCCAGCTCACGCACGGCGATGATATAATCGCCGTGCGTATCGGTCAATGTGCCATCATCCGCAAAATAGCGCCGATGCACCGGGGTTATGAGCACTGGACGAGCCTTGGCTTCGCGTGCAGCGTCGATATACTTTTTCAAATATTCCTTGTATGTTGTGAATGGGTCCGTCCCACGTTCAGGGTCCGGCTTCTCATCGTTATGTCCAAATTGAATAAACAGAAAATCTTCAGGCTTGATTCGCTCCAGAATGGCGCTCAATCTGCCTTCATTAATAAAGCTGCGGGAACTGCGGCCTGACTGGGCGTGATTATCCACTGCAACATCATGTTTGAACTGTGCAGGCAACAGCTGGCCCCAACCACAATATGGATATCCACTTTCCGGCTGATCCGTTACAGTTGAATCCCCGGCAAGGAATACGGTCATGGTCTGATTCGCAAGAGTAACCTCCAAAGCATTAATTCTAGGTGCAGGACCGGAAAATGACAGACGAAGTCTGCCGCCGCGAACAACAACCGAGAATCTAACCTCTGCGTATTGTCCGGGAAGTGTGCGAATGGTTGGCAGTACAAGCCTGCCTTCACCAGCTTTCACGCGTGTCACTGTCTCAGCCAATTCATCCCCTGCAACAAGTAATACTTGGTAGGTTCCGTCGGGAACATCCACGATGAACGATGCTTTGAGCGGAATACAGAAGCCTGAATGCAATCGGGCAGACATGGTTGTCTGCCCCGGATTGTTATGATGTTGTTTCGTGGGATCCGACACATCGTCATCACGAATGCGTTGTTTCTCATATACCAGAGATCCTGCCTCGAATCCGTACCCTCCGCGTTCCTCATATGCGGTTGTTGCAGTTACTTTCAGATAATCCCCTGTCTCATCTGCTCTTCCCGAGTCCGGTCCAAAGTTAAACTTCCAGCTGGTCACGGACACTGCCTGGCCCTCTGCCGCTGCCTCCATGGCAGCGGCCTGACTACCCTGAGCTTTATTCAAAAGCGATAACCTCCTTGGTTAACTTTCGTAAACGTTCATTCGGGCGAAGATACGAAGATACAGTAATCTGGCTTATCCTTTCAATCCGCTGGTGCTCATCCCTTGAACAATTTGTTTTTGGAAGATGAAGAACACAGCTACAACCGGAACCAGACTGACGATGGACATGGCGAACATTGCGCCCCAGTTGGAAGCAGATTCGCTATCGAGGAACATTTTCAGCGCCATCGACACGGTGTATTTATCAGGCGAGTTCAGGTACAATACCGGACCGAGCAGATCCTCCCATCTCCAGTAGAAGGAGAAGATGGCTGCAGTCGCCAGAGAAGACTTGATCAGCGGCATAATAATCTGGATATACAGTCTGAATTTGTTACATCCATCGATGGTTGCAGCCTCATCCAGCTCCTTCGGAATCGTTCGAATGAACTGTACCATCAGGAAGATGAAAAACGGCATTCCGAAGAATGTAGGTACAACGATTGGCAAGATAGTATTCAGCCAGCCGAGCTTCGTGAAAATGATGTACTGAGGAACCAATACCACGTCATGTGGCAACATCAGTGTTAACATCATCAAGGAAAACCAGAACGTGCGTCCCTTGAAATTCAGTCTGGCAAAACCAAAAGCGATCAGCGATGACGATATCACAGCACCGATGGTAGATATCACTACGATTACAAGTGAGTTCGTGATGTAATCCATGAACGGTCTTCCCGCTGTGCCTTTCCAGCCATCTACATAGTTGCTCCAGATCCACTCCGCAGGAAACAGGGTATCCGCTGTGACGAATATCGTACGGCTTTCCTTGAATGAACTGAAGAGCATCCAAAGTACGGGATACAACATTAGGAGGGCAAGAGCTGCAACGAACAGGTGATAAATGGGCCATTTCACATTTCTCCAAACCATCGTTACTTCCCTCCTTCAGATTCGTAGAACACCCAGTACTTGGATGTCAGGAACACAGCTACCGTGAGTATACCGATCATGATCAGCATGATCCAAGCCATGGCCGAAGCATAACCCATGTTGTTAAACATAAATGCCTGACGGAACAGATATAGAGAGTACAGCATCGTACCGTCCATTGGACCGCCTTCGCCTTTGGAGATAATATAGGCAGGTACAAACGTCATGAATGCTCCAATCGTCTGCATAATCATATTGAACAGGACGATCGGGCTAAGCAGTGGCAAAGTGATGCTGAAAAATTTCCGTATAGGGTTCGCGCCATCCACACCTGCTGCCTCGTACATCTCAGTAGGGATATTTTTGAGACCAGCCAGGAAGATCAGCATGGACGAACCAAACTGCCACACAGACAGTGAGATGAGCATAACCAGGGACGCATTCGGGTCACCAAACCAGCTTATAGGCCCGATCCCGATTGCCGTTAGAGCACTGTTGATAACACCCTCATTACTGAAGAGGTTACGCCACATAATGGATACGGCCACACTACCACCGATTATGGATGGCAGGTAATACAGCGTCCGGTACGTTCCAATCATACGAGAGCCAGTGTTTAGGACCATCGCTACGAAGAGGGCAAAGATCAACCTTAACGGTACCCCAATGAATACATACAGAAACGTCACTTTGACCGAGTTCCAATATTTCGGGTCATCAAAAAACATTTTGGTGTAGTTATCAAGCCCAATCCACCGCGGAGAAGTGAACAAGTTATAACTCGTGAACGACATATATAAGGACACAAACATGGGGATGAGTGTGAAGCCCAGGAAACCAATAATAAACGGGCTTATGAACGCATATCCAGTTAAGTTTCTACGTAACGACGAATACTGCCTCAATGGAACGAACCTCCTTCATGGATCAGCTTGCTCCCTCATCCTGGCTTCGGTCATCTGGACGGGGAAAGGCCCTCGCATTTGCGAGTAGCCCCATTCCCGACCATCCCTGAAGTGGGACGAGCAAGCCATCATTCAACTGTTATTTATTGTTCGCAAGTACAGATTCGGCGTTCTTGCGGAATGTCTCTGCTGCTTGTTCAGGTGTAATTTTGCCAAAGTTCAATTCTTCAACCACATCTGCCAGGGAAGAGATTACTTCAGGTGAACCAACCGGTGGCGGAGAACTCATTGGTGAAGCCTTAGGCTCCATGGCTGCTACGAATTCAAAGACTTGTTTCGTTGCGTCACTCAGCTCAGGTGCGATAGCTTCTTTGATTGCTCCTGAAATTGGCACACCGCGCTCACCTTTGATCAGTTTGTTGGCTTCCACGTCATTCACCCAGAAATCAATGAATTTAGCCGCTTCTTCCTTCACTTTGGAGTTGGACGTCACACCCCAGTACATACTTGGCTGCATATATAGTCCTTTTTCCATATCTGGTCCTGGCATTGGGGCGATTTCGAGTTGACGGTTCGCTACCTGTTGTAAGGCTACGAACTGGTTGGACCATTGCCACACGCCAATTCCTTTTTCCTTCACGAGATCTGATTCCTCAATAATGCCTTTGGTTTGGTTGGCTACATCCGGCGTAGGTGCTGCACCTTGCTCGATCATGCGGCGCATAAGTCCGAAGAACTCCACAAACAATTGATCATCATCATAACCAAGACCTGTTCCTTCCGCATTGTAAAGCGACAATCCTTTGGTACGCAGGAAGTAGTGGAAGAAAATATCCGGAGCTATCCCTCCATCCAAATACAGACCTTTATCTGCGGTTTGTTTACCCAGTGCTTCGTACGATTCCCAAGTCATATTGTCAGGGATTGCATCCACGCCTGCTTTTTTAAGCAATGCCGGATCATATTGGAAGCCCAGAACGTTAACACCGGCAGGTACACCGTATTGTTTACCGTTAATTACACCTGTGCTGATAACATTCTCGGACACATCGTCCACTTTGATCTGGTTGCCAAGATAAGGCGCTAGATCCTCAAGCTGACCATTCTGTGCATATTGGCTGATGTAGGAAATATCCATCTGAACGATGTCAGGCAACTGATTTGCCGCTGCTTGTGGTGCGAGCTTTTTCCAGTAGTCATCAAATGAAGCATATTCCACGTCGATTTTGACATTCGGGTTTTTCGATTTGTACAGGTCGATGACCTTCTGTGTATATTCATGCCTTGCATCCGAGCCCCACCAAGCGATCCGCAGGGTAACTGAGTCATCTCCAGATGCTCCTTCAGTTCCTCCACCTGAGCTACATGCCGCTGTAAACACGAGCAAAGCAGCCATCATCAGGAATATTGCCTTTTTCACCATGCCAATCTCCCCTTTTATGTTGATATGGTTGTATGAAAGAGTTATCTTCTCGTTTCTGATAACGCTTTCACAAACTTGTTAATGTCATTTTCGCAAATGTACGACCATAGTTGAATACACAAAACCGTCTTGTTGGTTCAAAAAACAGAGGAGGACAACAGTCCCCTCTCGGCGCTGTTCGTCCTCCCCAGACATGAATCACATGATTGGCAGTCCATTGTTATATGCCGATTCTGCGGAATTCCGTAGGTGTCATACCAGTCCACTTTTTGAACACCTGACTGAAATATTGTGAATTCCCACCAAATCCGAACAATTCAGCAAGCTCGAATACTTTCACATCTCCGCCTCTGCGAATATGGTCACATGCGCGTTCAATGCGCAGGCGATTCACGTAGTTGGAGAAATTCTCTCCTGTGACTTTTTTGAAAATCTTGCCCAGGTAATCTGGATTCATATAGAGCATCTGATGAGCTACTCCATTGAGCGAGAGATCTGCCTCTCCAAAATGACGATCCACGATATCCATCATCTTCTCCACGGCTGAAGACTGGCGGCTGATATGGTTTTTGTAATAACCGGAAGTTAATCGGGCTGTACTGCTTGCAACAAAAGACTTCAAACCAGATAACGTATCGATATGCGGCAGTTCTGCCATACGCTGGGTGAATTCCGTTGCCTCCTCAGGTGGACAGACATGCACCATCGCCGAGTAGAGCTGCACTACATAAGAGCGAGTCACCTCGATTTCCAGCTGCTGACGTGATAATAGATCAAACAGACGCTCCACCTCTACCGCTGTTTCCTCGGTATTGCCCGATTTGATCAACTGACACAGTTGCTCGGCATCCTGTTCTACATGCAATCCGTCGCATTCTCCGGCCAGTACCAGATCATTCTTCGTAATCAGCTTGCCTTCACCGATAAAGAAGCGATGGTTCAGATACTGCAACGCCTCACGAAACAACCGCCGCGACTGAATCATTCGATCTGCTTCACTCAGCGCAGCGGTCACTTCCAATTTATATAGTCTGGTGAATGCTGCCCGAACCTCTTCAATACTTTCTTTCAGTCCAGCCGGATCAGCTGAATCCGCGAGCAGAATGAGGAGTTTGCCTTCAATGGTTGTGCTTAACAGGACATGTGGGAGCAGGTCACTGGCAATGTTTTTGATCGCAAATAAGTGGCTGTAATCATGTTCATCTACAATTCGGAACAGCAGTAACCGAACTGCGTTCTCTTCAAGCTCCAGATCAAACAGCTCCTGATAATACTCCAGATCAACCGGCCCATAGGTGCGGTTGGTCATGAACTCCAGCAGAAATTGCTCCTTCACATGCGGAAGGACTCGTTGCAATCGCTGTTTCATCTCACCGGCAACATGCTCCTTCACCTGGGCATCCTGATGTTCCTGCAACAGTTCAGTTAACGCATCATGGATCTGATTCTCGTTGCAGGGCTTGAGCAAATAATGCTTCACACCATATTGCATCGCTCTGCGGGCATATTCGAACTCCTTGTAGCCGGATAACATAATAAAACGTACTCCCGGGTATGCTTCAGATGCCTTCTCTATGAGTCCGAGACCATCCAGACCTGGCATGGAAATATCCGTAATAATAATATCGGGTCGCGACTGCCCAATTTTGTCCAATGCTTCAATCCCGTTCCTCGCCGTATCCACCAATTCCGTTCCTGCCGCGGCCCAATCGACCACTTGGGAAATCCCCTCCAGAATGACACGTTCATCATCTACGAGCATCACTTTGTACATCGTCATCGTCCTCTCTGATCCAAGGTATGCTGATCGATACTACAGTTCCTGATCCGGGCTTGCTACTCATCACCATTCCACCTTCATCACCGAAGGTCAGTCTGATTCGTTCCTGGATGTTAGATAACCCAATGCCCTGTCCTCTTGTCTGAATACGTCCTTCGTGTAGCTGTTCCAGGAATTCCGGTGTCATCCCCGGACCGTCGTCCTCAACTTCAATAATCACCTTATCTCCATCTGCTCTCGCCCGGATCCGAATCCGGCAAGGGTCAATGCTTGGTTCGAGTGCATAATGTATCGCGTTCTCCACCAACGGCTGTAATGTTAACTTCGGTATCCGTGCCGTTCCTACCTCCGGGGCAATTTCCATGTCGAAATCCAGTCTTTCCTCAAAACGCGTGCGCTGAATCGTCACGTAACTGCGGACAATGTCCAGCTCTCTTTCCAGCGTAATCCACTTCTCGGACATGTTCACAGAGCTACGCAGCAGAAATCCGAGGGCCTCAACCATTTCCGAGATCTGTCGTTGCTTCTGTACTTTAGCCAGCCAGTTAATCGATTCCAACGTGTTGTATAGAAAATGTGGATTAATCTGCGCCTGAAGCGCTTTCAACTCCGTCTCACGAATCACCAGTTGCTTCGCATAATTCTCATCAATCAATTCACGTATCCGTTGAAGCATCATCTTGAATGTGCGATGCAACAGCCCAACCTCATTCTGTGGAGATATCGGAACATTGCCGAGAGCAGCCTCCTCCAGCTTATCCAAATCGCCTTTTTCGATATTACGCATCTTTTTGATCAACTGTGCAATCGGATGGGTAATACTGCGAGAGAATCTCGCTCCAATGATAAGCGCCGCCAGAAAAATCATGATGAAGATCACCGTGACCAACTGTTTGACAAACTGGATCTTTTTAAACATCTGGTCAAACGGGGTTGTGTACAAATAGGTCCAATCCGTATAGGAAGAATGAGCACGAGCTACAAAGTGTCTCCCCTGTTCCAACATGGCAATTCCATAGGGCTGGGTGCGCTTCAGTTCAGACTCAATCTCGGCTTCACTAACCGACGATTCTGTTGGATAGATCACTTCTTTTCCATCCGTAATGAGTAATTGGGAGTCCTCAGCCGGTTCTTGCATCTGGTCCTGTACAATTCGGTCCAGCCGGACGCGGATGATCAGTGTGCCAAGGTCCTCCAATGTAAATGCTCCGCCAATAAAGGATTTCACCTGTCGAACCGACAAGAGTCGGGACTGTTTATCCCCACTGGTATGCCATGCATTGGAGCCCGAGTATTGCTGTCCCAGTGCAACCAGTTCCTTTTGCTTCGACTCCGAAATTCCCTCCCGATTGCCTGCGGCCATAACGTTATTATCATTATCGATAAATAGCATGGAATAGACGTATTTTTCGGAACCGGCATATGCGACTAACCTGTTAGTAATTTTTTTACGCAATCCATTTTTCTCGTAACCCGTTTCGGCCTTTTTCAGTTGGAGCAGATATTGCTGAAGCGGCTCGTCCGACATCACCTTGAAGGAGAGATTAGAAATTTCACGAAGTTGATTCTCAATACCTACCGAAGACATATTGAGGACCTGCGAGGATTTCTCATAGATCTGGCGGTCATAGATGCTGAACACATATCGGAGTACGGACGCATAAAACGTAAAGCTGATCAACATCAAAAGTCCGATGAGAAGAATCGTTTTGTGATGAATCGGCAGTGTTGTGAAAGCGTTCTTAATTTTGTTCATCCTAAGCGCTCCTTTGGCTTGCGAGGGGTGCCTGTCATACTATGCATTAGTGGTTTTATTGTAAGTTATTTTCATATTTACACATCCATTGGTCATCTGACAAGATATATTTATGCAACATTTTAGGTCATTAGAGAAGGTATACATCTGTGTCAGCAACGTAAAAAGAACACAAAACAGCCAGAATACCTTGAACAAATCAAGGTATTCTGGCTGTTGAATAACATCATGTTAAAACATGAAATACAATTTACGGATTAACAAAAACAGTTTTCAGCTTCGCTACATATTGCACATCAAAGCCAAGACCTTCAGCCACCATGGCAAGTGGTACATATGTTTTGGACTCTTTGCCTACCTTATTCAGGAATGCAGGTGTATCCACAGTAACCGATGCTCCATTTACCTTCACAGCATTGGCACCAATCTTCACCGCAACTTTCCGGTCTCCATATGTAATGGTTGCGGTTGAAGTTTTGTTATCCCACACCGTAGTAGCACCGACCGCATTCACGATGTCTTGAATCGCCACAAAGTTTTTGCCGTTACGGATAATCGGTTTGTACGGAGTATTTAATGTTTTGCCACTCACAATAATGTTCATCGGCTCACCTGTCGCAGGTGTAGTCAGCTTCGTGTAGTCGCCCCAGATCGTTTTGGCAAATACTTCGGCAATGGCCGCATATCCAAATTGGTTCGGGTGGAAATCACGATCTTTGATCATATGTGTCATCGTGCCTTCACCACCAACAAACTCCTTGGCCACGTGTGCGACTTTGACATCGGTACCCTGAGCAGTGAATTGTGCTGCAATGCCATCAATGGTCTGTGTGAAACCTTGGGATGCCTCCATCAGTTTAGCATAGAGTGCCTTGCCTGCTACTTCTGGCATCGGTTGATACTGATCGGCGATGACAATTGTAGCTGTCGGATTAATTTCATGGATATCATTAATCGTTGCACTTACATTGGCTGTATATGTTGCGAGTAATTCTTTTACCTTCGCTTGCAGATCCTGATCACTCAGTTTGTCTGCTGTACCGAGAAGCTCAGATACATCATTTCCCCCAATGGTAATTGCAACCAGATTGGCCTGTGCTACACTCTCACGGATTGCAGCAGTATTGGCTCCGATCTGTCCCGCTCTTGGATCAGGAAGACTTGGTTGAATGGCTTCAGAAGTCAGCGTTTTGCCATCCTTAATTGCAGTAGTAAAGTTTTTCAGACCACTGGTTTTCAATCCGGCAATCCCGTAGTTGTCCACCTGTGTACGTCCATGCAGCAAACCTTGCTCCTGGAGACGTTCTACATAACCATAAGGCAATTCTTTTGTGTTGGGCTCATAACCTACCGTTATGGAATCTCCCAATGTGACGATGCGGAACTCCTTAGTTACGGCTACTGCATCTTTCTTCGCTGTCAGCGAAGTCTCGTTTGTACCCGCTGGCAATACACCGGTTTTGGTGTCAGCCGCGTGTGCAGGCAATGCAGATGATGTAAAGAGCAGCATTCCTGCCAACATGCTTACCGTTAAACCGGCAGCTGTATTTTCCCATATACGTTTACGCTTCATTCAGGTAACACTCCTTCTCGCAAATCTATAATAATTTACACTAATATACGTGTTCAAAAAGGGCGGTTTTCAGTACCGAGAAGATGGGATGAAGCTAGAAATGGAGTAGCGGAGCGTAGGAAAACTACGTGAGCAACCAAAATGTTTCCTTCGGAAACATACTTCGTAAGCCTCCCGCTTATTTCGGCTGAATTCCATATTCGATGCTGATGATGCCGTTAGGCATCCTTCGTAATCAAAAGCGGACTTTTTGAACAACCTCACTAATATATAGTACATTGGTCATTCCAATGACATAGGTTGGTGTTACTCTATTCTATCATTTTAAAGTAGGCGTTGTCCTCTCCACTGAGAGCACACATGAAATAACAGACTCCCTGAAGGGGAGTCTGTTACTGGTTAAGCTCAGCTATGACGTTCAGTGATTAGTTAAGATTGCGGCTTATTTGAGTCTTCAGCAATCAAATGACCCTTGTCGCTCTCCGGTTTGTTCCCGGTAGCTCGCTCCAGATATCGATCATAACGATCATCCACTTCACGTGCCATCTTCCGGTACTTTAACGTTTCCTCAACAATTGGATCACGTTCTGTCTGGATTCGCACTTCATATTTTGGAGGAATCAGCTGGCGTTCCCGCTGATTGGTGTCGCCGGACTCTTCCATGTCCCCTTCCGTCAGCATATCACTGAGCCGTCGTTCCAGTTCTTTGGATTCATCCATTGTTTTCGCTCCTTATAATGAATTTCATTCCAAGCCGGTTGCTTTCGCTTCCTTCAGCACATCCGTCAGTGCATCATGGATTTTGCCATTGCTGGCAACGACATGATTCACAGACAGTTGGTAAGGCGTTCCGATGGTATCGGTCACCTTGCCACCTGATTCTTCAACCAACAGTGCACCTGCGGCAATATCCCACGGTTTCAATCCAACTTCGGTGTAGGCGCTGAGGCGTCCTGCGGCAACATATGCCAGATGGAGGGCGGCAGATCCGCCTGCACGCAAGTTACGAACTTGCGGAGCAAGCGCCTGCACAGCCGCCATATTCAGTGGCAACGCAAAGGTTGTGTCTGCCGGGAATCCAACCGCAATCAGGCTCTGAGCCAGTTCTTGTTCACCAGATACAAGCATCCGGTTTCCGTGAACATATGCTCCTTTCCCTTTTTCCGCAACAAACATTTCATCACGGGAAGGGTCGTAGATCACGCCGACAATGACTTCACCATTGTGAGCCAATGCGATGGACACCGAATAAAACGGAAATCCGTGTACAAAGTTCGTCGTTCCATCCACAGGATCAACAATCCACAGGAACTCTTCTTCCTCAGCCTCTTTCAGTGCTTTTGCCGAAGCTTCCGGTCCCGGTTCGACGCCCTCTTCACCCAGAATGGCATGGTGGGGAAAATGCGTGAGAATCAGGCGGCGGATCATCTGCTCCGCTCCTTTATCCACTTCGGTCACCAGATCTTGGGGTGAATATTTGGTGCCAAGTTCAGCTACCGTCCCAAGACGGCTTTTGATCCATTCGCCAGCTTTGGAAGCTGCATTAATGGCAACGGCAGTATAGCTTTTGCTTGTCACGACATAAGGTGTCTTTTCCTTCTCATTCAAAGCGTTCACTCTACTTTCTATATCAATCTACGAAAAGTTGAAATACTTGTTAAAAGTATACGCCCCACAGGTCGTAAAGTTTCTCGTTGCCCAGGCCCCTTTTGGCACTACGGATGAATGATGACGGTAGACTCGTCCACCCACTCCACACCCTCTTCGTGATAGAATGCCAGCTTCTGCATCAGTTGCACAAGAGCCTCATCCTTGCGTTTGGCCTCAATCATCACGTCAAGTCTTGGGGTGTCTGCTGCGATATGACGCAAGAAATCGAGCACAGGCTCTACCTCCACACCATCGGCATGACCTCGCAGATCCTTCTCGCTCTTCGGACTGGAGACATGGATTTTGGGTGGCAATGGCTGATCAGCCGGTGAATCTGCCTGGGCAAGCGGTGACTGCCAGGTCTTTAGAATATCAGGCCACAGATCCCATGCCTGTTCTCCTTCGTTGTTCACCCAATGGTGATGGATATCCAGTACCATGGGCAATCCCAAGCGCTGGCACACGGCAAGTGTCTCAGGCGCATTGAACGTTTTGTCATCATTTTCGAGTGTGAGCCGCTCCTGAATGTCCCGATCCAGCTTCAAAAAGTTTTCTTCAAAACGAAGCGCCGCCGAAGGCTTGTCCCCGTATGCACCACCAATATGTATATTGTTCTTGGCAGTGGCATTCAGCCCCATGGCATCCAGCATCCGAACATGATGACGAAGGTCGCGAATCGAGTTGCGCAGAACTTGCTCGCGGGGGGTACTAAGTACGGTAAAATGATCCGGATGAAAGGACACACGCATATGATTTTCCTTCACAAAATCACCAATAGCCGCAAAGTCCTGCTTCAGCGCCGGGAACGGGTCCCAGTCATTCAGGTCTTCGTGTGTTGCCAGTGGAATCAATTTGGAAGAGAAGCGATATACATGAATATGGCTACCCTTGTTGTGCCTGAGCAAACGTAATGTATTGTGCAGGTTCTCGGCTGCAATCCGTTCGAGCTTGCGGATCGCCGCTTCCCTGTCATCGATTTTGTTAAAACTCGACATGGTCATGGTCCGGGAAGGCGAGGCGTTCTCTATAAGCACGGACATTGCCACGTAACCAAAGCGTACGAGCATGAATCTCTTCCTCTCTATTAGGGCGGAGAACCCACACGGCATATTCAGCCGTCAGGATGTACCGTCACTGTATATAACCAAGTTTTACCCTAAAAGAGTGACCATAATCGTATTCTGGCAAATCCGTCCTTCCGACCCGCACTTACAGTCAACAACTATTCCTGTGCTTGCTCTCCAAAGAACATCTCATCTGCAAGGGCAGTCTGAATGCGTGATTCTTCCTCAGTCAATTTGCGGATGAGTTGCATCTCCACCTCAGTTACCTCTTGCCCCTGGAAGTTTATCTCCGCAATGGAAACCACGATCTTGACGATGGCTACAGCCACGTTATCCGGTGTGTATGCAATCACTTTCTGGCCGGTAGGAAATACCCGGAAGCCCTGTTTGACCATTTTGCCGCGTCCGTATTCAAGCAGTTCGAACAGCTCCTGCTCATTCTTGAACTTGCATACGGAATTGAATTCAGTCTGAAATCCCATGGTTATCCCTCCTGATCTTGTGGTCGCAGGCTACGCCTGTACGCCGTTCTCGTAATTCAGTGCCTGCTTGCGGTTGTAACGCTCCAGTGCCAGCTCAATCATGCGATCCAGCAGTTCGGCATACGATACACCTGTCTCACGCCAAAGAAGTGGATACATGCTGTATGGTGTGAAACCAGGCATGGTGTTGACTTCATTGATAAGCAAGGCGCCGTCATTTTTCCGAATGAAGAAGTCGGCACGTGAAATACCGTTACCTTCAATCGCACGGAACGCCTGCAAAGCTGCCTCGCGAATGCGATCTGCGGCCTCTGGGTCCAGTGGAGCTGGAATCAGCATCTGTGATTGACCGTCAATATACTTGGCTGCATAGTCATAATACTCACCGGAGGATACGATCTCGCCTGGAACAGAAGCCATTGGCTCGTCATTGCCGAAGACACTGACCTCAACTTCGCGGGCTTCAACGAACTCCTCAATGACAACCTTCGTATCATACCGAAGTGCGAACTCAACAGCTGTCTTCAGCTCATCGCGGTTACGTGCTTTGGAGATTCCCACGCTGGAGCCCAGATTCGCCGGTTTGATAAAACAAGGATACCCGAGCTGATCTTCGATTTGTACGATCATTTCGTGTTCTGTCTGCTTCCATTGTGTCGCGTTAAAATACGTAAAGGCACATTGGTCAATGCCAGCCTGTGCAAACAGCTTTTTCATGACCACTTTGTCCATGCCGCCAGCCGAAGCCAGTACACCTGCACCTACATATGGCATATCCGCCATCTCAAACATGCCCTGAATGGTGCCATCCTCTCCAAACGTACCATGCAGCAGAGGGAACATCACGTCCAGCGCTTCTGCTCCGCCATACAAACGTCCAAACAGGGCGTTCAGCGCATCCTGCGTTCCACCCGCCGATTGCTCCAGCTTCAGATCTTCAATCTGCGCGAACGGCGCATGCATGACAGGTCCTTTTTTCCACGTCCCCTGCTTGGAGATATAAAAAGGAACCAGTTCATACTTTTCATAATCAAATGCGTTTGTTACAGCAAACGCCGTTTGCAGCGACACCTCATGCTCGCCCGATTTTCCGCCGTACACGACGCCTACTTTTAATTTATCCATACTCATGTGTACCCTCCGATTATCTGTGCCTGATGCTGTCATGCTTGCATGCTCAGCACCCTTGTTATTCTGCTTGCATTATCTGGTCTTATTTTACACGGAACTGGATGTCTGCGTCACCGCATCCCGAAAATCTTTCGTCATCAAAACTCATCTGCAATATGGAAAAGCCGGTATACCGTCCGCTCTGTCCAAGCGTAAGAATCCCGGTAATCCCAAAAGCGGTGACGGCTGCTAACCGTATGTGCGTTAACAAGCGGCATACCGCCCGCATCAAACGCGGTCACAACGGTGCTGTGTTGAAATCGTCCATCTCCATCCCAATCGTAGAGAATAACATCACCGAGCATCAGCTGCTCAGGACGCTCCACTTCTGTCGCGGTCAGCCCCCAGCTGCTGCCTGACAAATAACGCTCCAGACTGTTGGAAACCGCCCAACTGTAACTCCACATTTCGGAGCCGTTCACATACCCTTTATACCACCAGCCAGCTTCTCTTCTACCAGTATAGTGGATGGGTGCGCCCCCTGCAAAGAGACATTGGGACACGTAATTGGTACAATCCACATCAAATTCCTCAAATGCCGGATTCCCCGCATTCCACCATCGATCTGCATAGGCAACCGCCAGATCTCTGCGATATGACTGTTGCCGTGAGCTTCTTCCTTGACCCAACACTTCCCGATTCAGCAGCGGCCGATTCATCGCCTGTACAAAATCAGCTTGTTGAAACGGACGTCCTTCCCCAGCAGGGCGACGCTCCGGCACTTCTCGCTCGACCCGTCCAATGATCCATCCACCACTCTGCCGCAGAAGGGTTAACCGCTCCCGCTCAATCCGGTCCTCCCGGTGGGTGATCCCGCTCTTCTCGTAGAACAGTCTGCTGTACAATTGTACATCCACCACCGCTTCTTCCTGGCCATCCATAAGCGTGCGCACAAGCTTGGCGCTGGTCTCGCTGCGAAGAGGCACGGCGCGCCGCTTACGATACCATTCGTCCAGCCTTGCCATACGCTCTCCCCGTTCCACCACGAAGTCAGGATCGGTAACGATCCGTTCGCTGGTCTGTGGACGGTAGTCGATCTCACAGCGATTGTACTGGTTCACGTAAGTATATAAGGCACTCTTCCATTCCCGTTCCAAGCCTATGTCCCCCTTTGGCATGAGTTCTGTCTGGAATATTTCATTGCGTATATAAACTCCTACTATTCATATGAAAGGGTCTTCGGTTGTATGTACACGGCTCAGGAGGGAGATCCGAAATTCGGCAAATACAGGTACACAAGATATCTTATTCCTGCTCGCTTCACGAAAACGCCTTCATCGGTCCAAAAGCTTGCTTGATCAGGCAAAAAGACCTTTACGTACGGAGGTGAAAACGGTATACTTAAAACTAAAGTTATGATTATGAAATTACGTTTCATCTGATGAAACCAACGAACAAGAACACGGAACGATGAAGGCCTGTTCTTCACCTAAATGAACGTTTTCTTCATCTCACCGACACATCCCAAGGAGGTACATGTATGTCAGCAAAGAATCATTTCTCCGCCGCTCGCAGTCTTGAGGTTGGAGGCAAGTCTTACCGCTACTACAGTCTCGATGCTCTTCAGGAAAACGGCCACGGCGATCTTTCCAGGCTTCCTTTCTCCATTAAAGTGTTGCTTGAAGCAGCAATTCGTCAATTCGACGGACGTGCTATCACCGAAGAACACGTAAAACAACTGACCGGCTGGGCAGATGGCCGTGACAATAACAAGGAAATTCCATTCATCCCTGCACGTATCGTTCTGCAGGATTTCACCGGTGTACCGGTTGTCGTTGACCTCGCTGCAATGCGTGATACTGTGAAAAAAGCAGGCGGCGATCCAAAACAGATCAACCCGCTCGTACCGGTCGATCTCGTTATCGACCACTCCGTTATGGTTGATGCTTTTGGTACCAACGATGCACTTGATTACAATATCAAAGTTGAGTTTGAGCGTAATGAAGAGCGTTACCGCTTCTTGCGTTGGGCGCAAACGGCATTCAACAATTTCCGTGCAGTTCCACCATCCACAGGGATCGTTCACCAGGTTAACCTGGAGTATCTGGCTTCCGTGGCAGCAACAAAAACCGTGGACGGCGAAACCGTTGTATTCCCGGACTCCCTCGTAGGTACAGACTCCCACACCACCATGATCAACGGACTTGGCGTTGTTGGTTGGGGTGTTGGTGGTATTGAGGCTGAAGCAGGTATGCTGGGCCAACCGCTTTATTTTGTAACACCGGACGTTATCGGTTTCAAACTGACAGGCAGCCTGAGCGAAGGCGCAACAGCAACGGATCTGGCACTGACTGTTACCCAATTGCTTCGTAAAAAAGGCGTTGTTGGTAAATTCGTAGAGTTCTACGGACCAGGTCTTGCCAACATCGGTCTGGCTGACCGTGCAACAGTAGCCAACATGGCACCAGAATATGGCGCAACGATCGGTTTCTTCCCTGTTGATAGTGAAACGTTGAACTATCTGCGTAACACTGGCCGTCCTGACGAGCAGGTAGAATTGGTTGAAGCTTATTACAAAGCTCAAGGCATGTTCCGTACTTCAAGCACCGTTGATCCTGAATTCACAGATGTGATTGAACTGGATCTCGGCTCTGTTGTACCAAGTCTTGCAGGACCAAAACGTCCACAGGATCGCATCGAGCTGACACAAATGAAAGAAAGCTTCAACAGCATCATTCGCACACCTGTAGATAAAGGCGGCTACGGTCTGAGCGATGAGAAAATCGAACAATCCGTACCTGTGAAGCATCCGGACGGTTCCAACAGTGAACTGAAGGCAGGCGCTGTTGTGATCGCGGCGATCACGAGTTGTACGAACACTTCGAATCCAAGTGTTATGGTTGGAGCGGGACTGCTGGCGAAAAAAGCAGTTGAACGCGGCCTGACCAAACCAGGATATGTGAAAAGCAGTCTGACACCAGGTTCCCTTGTGGTTACCGAGTACCTGGAAAAAGCAGGTCTGATCACGTATCTCGACAAACTCGGATTCAACGTTGCGGGCTACGGTTGTGCAACATGTATCGGTAACTCCGGCCCACTGCCGGACGAAGTGAGCGAAGCTATTGCTGAGAACGATATGACCGTAGCAGCTGTATTGTCCGGTAACCGTAACTTCGAAGGCCGTGTACACGCACAGGTTAAAGCCAACTACCTGGCATCACCACCACTCGTTGTGGCATATGCACTTGCGGGTACCGTAAATATTGACTTTGAAACCGATCCAATCGGTTATGATACGAACAATGAGCCTGTATTCCTGAAAGACCTCTGGCCTACCTCCGAGGAAATCAAGGATACTATCGCTAGTTCCCTGAACGCTCAGATGTTCCGCAACAAGTACGAGAATGTATTTACAGCCAATGAGCGTTGGAATTCAATTTCTGTACCGGAAGGTGAACTGTACGAGTGGGATCCGAACTCCACGTACATTCAGAATCCTCCGTTCTTCCAGGAGCTTGGCGACAAGTTGAACGATATCGCAGATATCCGTTCTGCACGCGTTATGGCATTGCTTGCGGATTCCGTAACAACGGATCACATCTCGCCAGCAGGTAATATTGCACCATCCAGCCCGGCTGGACTGTACCTGAAAGAACATGGCGTAGAGCGCAAAGACTTCAACTCCTACGGTTCACGCCGTGGTAACCATGAAGTCATGATGCGTGGTACGTTTGCCAACATTCGTATTCGAAACCAGGTGGCTCCTGGTACAGAAGGCGGTATCACGAAGTACCTGCCAACGGACGAGGAAATGTCCATCTACGATGCTTCCATGAAGTATCAGGATGAAGGACAGAACCTGATCGTTATCGCAGGTAAAGAGTATGGTACAGGAAGCTCCCGTGACTGGGCGGCAAAAGGAACATTCTTGCTCGGCGTCAAAGCCGTTATCGCAGAAAGCTTCGAGCGTATTCACCGTAGTAACCTGGTCGGCATGGGCGTAATGCCATTGCAATTCCAGGAAGGTCACGGCTGGTCCAGCCTTGGTCTGAACGGACGTGAAACGTATGACATTACTGGCCTCAGCAATGATGTGAAGCCAGGACAAGAGTTGAAAGTTACCGTAACTCGTGAAGACGGTACACAGTTCGAATTCCCTGTCATCGCTCGTCTGGACAGCATGGTTGACGTGGATTACTACCATAACGGCGGTATCCTGCAAACTGTATTGCGTCAAATGATGAAAAAAGCTTAATGATATAAATCATTAATGTGATGAAGTTATACAGAAAGCTCCCTGCCACGTGCAATCAGCACGTGGCGGGGAGCTTTTTATTTAACTGTCGATATGCATCATCAATTTAATGATAAGTAGGTTCTTATCACTTAAAATTCAAAATTTAATCCAACTTCTGAATCATCAGGCGGTTCAGGAATACGATATACACCTCTGCAGTTTAATTTCTCCACGTTGATCCAGTCCACAAAATCATCCGCCCCGTAACTACGGATAAAGTGAGCATATTCCGTATTTCCCTCATGATCAATAGACTCGATATACAGGGTGAATGGGTGCTTATACTCTAGGCTCTGCAAAAAATCGATAAATTCTCCTCTCCACTCGCCAATTTTTCCTGCATATTGATTGGGAACGTAATAGTAGAACACATCAAAGTGATATACAACAATTTTCATTAACATTTACAAGCCTCCTAGAACTTACAGATCACAGTTTAGAGTTTTAAGATCTCCATACCTTCTCTCAGTTGTTCCGACACAGCGGTATAGTACTCAATGCTATCCGCAAGTTCGCGTTCAGTCTTATGTATAAGATAATAGGAATATTTCTTCATCAACTCATGCTCGTTTAACTCAACAGGGAGATAAATAATCTCAACATCATTCGAATTGAAATAATGACGATATCCTCTCTCCGATTGTCCCACTTTCATGACTGTTTTTATCACCAGCAACTCATCACGTGTACAAACTCTTATCAGATCAGTTCTTTTCTGTTCTAAATCACGCACTACTTCTTCATCGTAGTGATCAATCTTAGCTTCAGCAATTTCAGTTTCAATTTGCATAATGGCTTTCATTGTTCCTGCTAGTTGTATAGCTAATGAATACAATGTATGTCCTCCTTTTTTTGTAAGAAATAGGTACTAACGCATCATCTCTACTCTACCTCATTTACGATGTTACTCGCAAAGTTCACTGATCCTCTCCTGAATTTGGGACCTTATGAAACACTAAAAAACTCCTCGTAAAGTGCACTCTGCACGTTACGGGGAGCTGTGGTTTCAGTATGTGTGTGTCCTCCGTTGCTTCAAGGCCAACTACCTTCTAATGTCCAATATGATGTGAGGCTTGATCTAACAGTTGAATCGTGCCCATGATCAGAAACAGACACGACAGAGCAATTAACGAGCCTCCAACCCATCTAGACATGATTACTCGCTCCGTAATCTGTTTTTCCGAAGCATCCGTTACCTTGTGTGGATACACGAGAAATATTAGCCCTACGCTAATGAACAGTACAGCCATTATAATCAAGTTCTTCCCCTCCTTACACGTGACTTTCCTTAGAATTTAACTTTTTCGTCGTCACGCGGGATTCTCCTCCCACCAACACCTTTTTCAGACCCATAGCCATAGTGAAAACAATATATCCAATGAAGCCGCCGAGTGTATTAAGCATCAAATCATCCACATCGAATATCCCCATGCCCGTCATCAGCTGTGTCACTTCATAACCCAAACTGAGCAGCAAAGACAGCAGTAGCACTTTTACTCCGGAGAATAACTTGTTACCCGTCAACACGGGAATGAAGATGCCCAGCGGGATAAAAGCCAGTATATTGCCTACCAGATGGATTGCTGTACCTGGACGATGTAACGATAGACTGTTCCAGTCTCGTGAGATTTCCTGAAATGGTGTCAGGTTGACGGTTCGGGTATGGACCAGATCCGGTTGTTGCAAGAACGCCATCAGTCGATCCTTCACGATGCCAAAATCGACCGGGCTTCCTTTAAACAGAATCAGCTTAGTCAGCAGATATAAATAGATAATGAAAACGGCAATCCAAAGGATGTAATGTTTGCTTTTCTTCTGGTTGTTGTGCTTCATGTTGTTTCGCCTCCCTTGTGTTGCCCTGTTATTTCTTTACGGTGACGATGACGCCACCCATGTTATCACCCGATATTTCAGTTTGGCCTTGCTCAGGTATGTAAACGGTTGTGTCTCTGGTGGCCGGATAATAGCGGATATGATACTCCTGACCCTCTACTTCCACAGTAATGTTCTCTTTCTCTTTAAGCATATCGAGATACTCTTCCAGCACCAGATTATTCTTATACATGACAGCACTGTGCGGCAGCCCTACATATCGAAAGTGCCATGGTTCATACTGAATACCGGTGATGCGCACTTTATTCTTTGGGTAACGTAAAATAAATCCGTATTTCCATGCATTCTTTTCCAGCCAGGCACCCTCTGGTGCTTCATTCATCGCAGCCAAGCTCGAGCCGATATCCAGCGATAACCCAAGATTGTGCTCACTGTGTCCCGCAGGAAGCGCATAGTCTGAACCCTTTTCCCGATATAACTCGTCCTGCTTTTCAAAGTCCCTGTACCCGCTGCTGACGAGAAAATATCGGACTCCCTCTTCGCCTGCTGCTTCAACCATCTTCTGAAACTCCTGCGCCACCTGTCGTGATAACATGATTTTCTGATCCAGTATCCCATATCCACGAAGCAGATCATCCTCATGTGCCACATATACAATATCGGATTTAACTCCTTCCGGGTGTACGGGGTATTGCTTATCAACCAGTAACAAATTGCCCTTATATATCTGATCCTGAATGTTTCCGGTGACGGATACGGTATAACCTGCGGGATTTTCACGCGTATTCTGAATCTCGATGGGCAACTCATCCTTCTGCTGAATCCATCCCGGTGATTGCGTAACAATATATCCGATCAAAATAATACATATCAAAAAGCCCCACTTCTTCATGCTTGTTCCTCCTTTTACCTCATACATCAAGGATAGACAACACAACTTAAAGAAAAAGCAGGGCAATTTTAAAGTTTTTCTTAAATTTTGACATCAGCCTTATTGGAAGACGGGCAAACGAACTTCGAACTGCGTCCGTACCACATCACTCTGGGCCGAGATCGTACCGTCATGCTGCTCTACAATATTACGAGCGATAAACAGTCCGAGGCCTGTCCCACCCTCCTGAGGAGTCCTGGCACGATCTCCGGTGTAATACATATCGAAGATATGTGGCAATTCCTCCGGACGAATATGTCCACCATAGTTAATTACCTGAATGATGACCTGTTCTGCATCCCGATATCCATTAATATCTACGTACATGCCATCCTTGCCATGCCGTGCAGCGTTAATTAGCAGATTCTCGAACACACGAGCCAGCAGTTCGCCATCACCGGAGACCGTAAGGTCAGTGTCTATTTTTAGTCGGGCGACTAGTTGGTTCTTTTCAAATACAGGATAGAGTTCTTCGTTCATCTGCTTCAGCAGTTCGCTAAGATCCAGCTGTGTCTTGTTTATAGGCAACATGCCATAATTCATACGGGTAATTTCGAACAAATCATCAATCAGCTTCTCCAGGCGCTGTGATTTGGTGAATGCAATCGACGTAAAGTGCCGTACCTGCTCCTCCGTTAACTGATCATCCTTCATGAGCAGATCCAAATATCCAAGCACAGACGTCAGCGGTGTTCGCAGGTCATGCGCCAGATTGACAACAAGCTGGTCCTTACTATTTTCAGCAAAATCCCCTCGTTCTACCGCTTCCCTTAGCTTCTCACTTGCCAAATTCACATCCTCCGCAATCGTACCTAACTCGTCCTTCGAGGAGATCTGCACACGATGCTGAAAGTCACCATTGGCCAAATGCCTGATTCCTGTAGAAATGTCCTTGAAATACGTCGCGTAGGGCTTGGTAAACCAGAAGAAAAATAGAATGGCCAGTGGAATAAATAAGATCAGGAAGAAATAGATATCCCCGATACTTCTCATAAAATGACGATATTCAGCAAGCTGATCTTCTGCACGGACACCCGAATAATAGGCTTGCATAAGCTTGTAAATCCCATAGGTAATTGCACCAGAGGCAAGCATGCTTAACCCTAGCAACATAATCATGGTTGTACGAAAACTTCTTCGTTTAGTCATTAAACGTGTACCCCACACCCCAGATGGTTTTGATAAACTTGTTCTTGTTCACATCTTCCCCCAGCTTTTTGCGCAGGGTCCGAATGTGGACCATCACGGTATTCCCACTCTCGTAATAGGCTTCTCCCCAGACCTGTTCAAAAATATTTTCTGCACTGAACACCTGCTTGGGGTGGCTCGCGAGCAGATACAAAATGTCAAACTCCTTCGGTGTTAGTTCCACTGGTTTGCCGTAGAGTGTAACGCGATGTTGATCTGGCGTGATGATGAGCCCACCTTTCTCCAGAATGGACCTCTGCACAGGCGCAGACTGGCTGAATTGGAGTGAACGACGTAACTGGGAGTTAACCCGGGCAACAAGCTCCATCGGATTAAACGGTTTGGTCATATAATCGTCCGCGCCCATCACAAGTCCCGTAATTTTGTCCATATCTGACGTTTTGGCACTTAGGAAAATGATCGGTAAATGATGCTGTTCCCGAATTTTACGGGTCACCTCATACCCGTCCATGCCAGGCATCATAATGTCCAGAATCGCCAAATCTATCGCTTGGGTCTGAACAGCTTGAACCGCCGCCTTCCCATCAAAGGCCTTGATGGTGTGATATCCTTCTTTTTGTAAATGTAAAGCAACCAGATCAGCGATCTCAACTTCATCGTCTGCGATCAGAATCGTAATTCGCTTCATTGCTTATTCCACTCCTATGTGTGATGCTCAACAATATAACATATTTGAATCCAACAGATAAACCAATGAAAGGAATCCATACATATGAAACTGGAGCGTTTATTAGCCATCGTGGTGTTGCTAATCAATCGTGGACGGGTACAAGCCAAAGACTTGGCAGATATGTTCGAAGTATCGATCCGGACCATCTATCGGGACATCGATACATTGGGTCAAGCAGGTATCCCTGTAGTGACGTATCAGGGGGCAAGCGGCGGGATTGGTCTGGCTGAAGGCTACCGGCTGGATCGAAACGTATTAACAGACAAGGACCTCGCCTCCATCGTCACTGCACTGCGCAGTGTATCCACTTCCCATGCTAATGCGGCGCGTGAGCTTCTGGTCGAAAAACTCAGCAGTATCGTACCTGAATCCAAAAATGACGATTTTCAGGCCAATACCAATCGATTCATCGTGGATTACTCAACCTGGACGCATCCCGAAGCGCTGAAAATAAAGCTTGAACTTATCGAACAGGGTATGGATCAATTACGCCCCGTAACCTTTACCTACTGCAGTGCGGAAGGTATCCATACTCACCGAACTGCCGACCCTCATACCATCGTACTCAAGAAGCATTCCTGGTATCTGTATGCTTTTTGTCACGAGCGGAATCAATTTCGCATGTTCAAGCTTGTGCGCATGCAAGATGTCACACTTGCTAATGAGCACTTCGAGCGTAAAGTCATCAACCCACAGGACAGACCCTGGCAACAGGAATGGAGCCGTCCGGACAATCAAGCTAGGTTAACCTTGAAATTCCATGCTCGCGTCCGTCATATTGCGGAAGAATGGTTTGGGATCGAGAATGTCATGCCTGATGGGACTGGGTATTACATCAGCCAGGTTGCTTTTCCCGAGGATGGCTGGTTATATGGGTTCATTCTGGGCTTCGGCGCGGACGTTGAAGTATTGGAACCTCAGCATATTCGGGATGAAATCTGCCGTATCGCGGAGCAAATTGTACAAAATTATATACCTCCGACTCAAACCTGACAGACAGCTGTCCAGTTCCTCCTCGTATACTTCAGATATATTCAATCTCTACATATATGAGGAGGAACTAATCATGAACGTTACTGTATGTCAAAGCTGCGGAATGCCGCTCACAACCCCTGCCCAATTCGGAACGGAAGCAGATGGAAGCACAACCCGTGAGTATTGTATTTATTGTTACAAAGAGGGCAAGTTTGAGCAACCCGGTATGTCACTAGAAGGCATGACGGAGATGTGCACTGCCATTCTGAAGGACGAAGGCATGGATGAGGAATCCGCTCGTTCGATGCTGCGCAACCAGCTTCCTTTTTTGAAGCGTTGGCGCACGAATACAACGGATCAACACACAGAATCTCTGGCTGAAAACTCTACTGCTTCCGCTAATCCTGGTCAGGTAACAACAGAGCATTCGTTCTCTGCCCAGCCCGTTCGTTATGTCACGCTCCCTGGCAAACGTCTTGCCGGCGTATCCGCCCGCACAACCAACGCCATTGAGATCAGTGGCAAAGGTTGTATTCAGGGACTCTGGAACAATTATTTTGCCTCAGAGCACCTCCCTGCACCTGAAGTTGTTCGCTATGGTTGTTACACGGATTACACCGATGGGATAACCGGAGAATACACCATACTGGTAGGGCATGAGGTCAGTCCGAACGAATCGTTGCCTGAGGGATTGGACGACATTTTACTCCCTCCTGCAACTTACGCCATATTCACTTCCAGAAAAGGACCGATGGCAGAGGTTGTTGGCGAAGCCTGGGGAGCCGTGTGGGCATGGGACAAACAAAGCGATCGTACGTTCACCGGGGATTTTGAATTATATGATGAACGCAGCCTGAATCCCGAAAGTGTACAAGTGGATATATACATCGCTGTTCGCCAAAGTAGATAAAACCAACACGATACCACCTCAGACAGAATCAAAGTTTCATCGCATCCTTCTTCATATCATGCAAGCTGCCGAGTACACTCGGCAGTTTTTTTGTTATATCCGGAACTACATTACTCCCTAAACAACCCGACCATGGTACCAAGTTAGTTAGCATGCTTTGCATCATTTAACCAGATAGTATGCCTCATATGCGGGTACCATTGACTTCCTTAAAATTGGGACTATTCACATAACAACCGATTCGATCCTCCCATATCAAACCTTTCATATCAGGTCCTTTTCTCCTGAATTTCCCTAAAAACGTTTACATCTCCTTAAAACCGGGTAAAATCACTACAATCCAATTGGAATTACGCTTTAAACTCTTTTATTTCGTCTAACAAGTCACATGTACCTATATGCGCACCTGGCATGGTAACCAGTCGAAATACATAATTCAAAAAAACGCATCAAAGGAGGAACCAAGATGATCCGCATGCCTATTCAGCAAATGATCCCGTACCATCACCAATATCCGCGCAACACGGCGACCACTGCTCCTAAAAAGGAGAATGAGAACACTCAAGGTCTATCCTTTCATGAAATTCTGCAACAAAAAATGGCGAAGAAAAATGCTTCTCCTTCCCTTAGATAAAAATGGACACCGGACCGACCCTAGTCGAGTCAGGTTATCAACCGTCTTTCCGCAGCTTGGCGGAAGGGCGGTTATTGGCGTTGAGCAATAAACGACTGTACAGTTCTCAGGCATGTTTCTATAATGGTTTAAATATCTAAAAGATCCATGACATATACGAACTATAAAAGGGGACTTAGCACATGATCACCATTGGTTGTTTTCACGCTCATTATTCCAACATCGCCTTAATTGAGGAGACGCTTGCTCCTTATGAAGTTGAATTGGTCCATTACGTCGATCCAGGTCTGGACCGTCTTAAACATGACGCTGACTTTTCCGAGGTTGTCATTCACGAGAAGGTAGCCCAGACGCTCCAATGGATCGCTGAGTGTCATGCCGATGCCATTCTGGTCACGTGTACCCTGTTTGCGACAGTATTGGAGCAGGAAGCCATACAGGTCCCTGTGCCTGTGATCGGCATAGATGATCCGTTATTGCAGGAGATGCGGCGAGTACCAGGAGATTACATAATATCATTCACCAACCCGGCAACTATTGAAGGAACGATGGCACGGTTGAATCAGGCATTACAGCAAGAGGATGAGAACGGGCAACTACACGTTGCCAAGACCTCTCAGACGGAAGCGGTGTGCATCCCTGGGACATTTGAGTTGATTATGCGTGGAGATCAGCAAGGGTATCTCGAAGCGGTACGAGAAGGCTTACAGCAGATTGCTGAGCAGTACCCGGGTAAAGCGGTAGTGGCGGCCCAACTGTCTATGGCTCCCGCTGCTGCACAAGTTACAACGAATCGTGGTATTCAGATCCATAGCCCGCTGGCATTGCTTGCAACGTATTTGGAGAAGGATTTGGGCTTGGCTCGACAGTAGCTGCTGATTTGGAGTGAAGTAACAAGTTCTATCTGAAACTATGCAACTATGAACTCACTTACTTAGTAACACCACAAATTAACGAGGTGAACTAATATGCGATTCCTCTATATTGTTTTACTGTTTATAGTAGGTTTTTCCTGTTCCGCATTTCTATACGGAGGAGCACCAAAACTCAGTGATGCTCTTTTATTCGTTATCGCAGGAATTCTGTATAAGATATGGACCACACTTAATCACAAAGCTAATTCTGATAAAGGCTGAGTATGGTTAAGAATACATACATGACATAAAACTAAAAAAAGCCGTTCTTCTCTGCAATGACAGAGAGAAACGGCTTTATCTCTATTTCAGACTGCCCAGCTTGCGCTGTACCGGCGCCTAGGAGCGTGTCCGATATTCCTCGGCCTTTTCCTGCATCCCGGCAGCTACAGCCTCATTCTCGGACAACCCTTTGTCTGCGGCAAAGGCACGAATGTCCTGCGTAATGCGCATGCTACAGAACTTTGGTCCGCACATGGAGCAGAAATGAGCTTCCTTGGCCCCTTCTGCTGGCAGCGTCTCGTCATGGTAGGATAATGCCCGTTCCGGGTCCAGTGACAGGTTGAACTGGTCCCGCCAGCGGAACTCAAAGCGTGCCTTGGACAATGCGTCATCGCGGCGTTGAGCACGCGGATGGCCTTTCGCCAGATCGGCGGCATGAGCTGCGATCTTGTAGGCGATGACCCCTTCCCGCACATCATCCTTGTTGGGCAGGCCCAAATGTTCTTTTGGCGTAACATAACAGAGCATGGACGTGCCGAACCAGCCAATCATGGCCGCACCAATGGCGGATGTGATGTGATCATATCCTGGCGCAATGTCGGTCGTTAGCGGCCCAAGTGTGTAGAACGGTGCTTCTTTACAGATCTCCATCTGCAAGTCCACATTCTCCTTGATCTTATGCATCGGCACATGACCCGGGCCTTCGATCATCACCTGCACATCATGCTTCCATGCGATCTGCGTCAGTTCCCCAAGCGTAGCCAGTTCCGCCATCTGAGCTTCGTCATTCGCATCGTAGATACTGCCTGGACGAAGTCCATCTCCCAGCGAAAACGCCACATCATACCTTTTCATAATCTCGCAGATTTCTTCAAAATGGGTGTACAAAAAATTCTCCTGATGATGCGCAAGGCACCATGCTGCCATAATGGACCCACCTCGAGACACAATGCCTGTCATCCGCTTGGCGGTCATGGGGATATAACGCAGCAGTACACCTGCATGAATCGTAAAGTAGTCCACGCCCTGCTCTGCCTGCTCAATGAGTGTGTCACGGTACAACTCCCAGGTCAGCGCTTCCGCTTCGCCATTCACCTTCTCCAGCGCCTGATACAGCGGCACCGTACCAATCGGCACAGGTGAATTGCGGATAATCCATTCCCGGGTGGTATGAATGTTTTTGCCTGTGGACAGATCCATCACCGTATCCGATCCCCATCGTACCGCCCAGGTCATCTTCTCCACCTCTTCCTCAATGGAAGAAGATACAGCAGAGTTACCTATGTTGGCATTGATCTTCACGTGAAAATGACGACCGATCAACATCGGCTCACTCTCCGGGTGATTGATGTTGGATGGCAGAATGGCCCGTCCACTCGCCAGCTCCTGCCGCACAAATTCCGGTTCCACGCCTTCACGAATGGCGGCAAACTCCATCTCTGCCGTAATGACTCCCTGCCTCGCATAATGCATCTGGGTCACACAGCGTCCTGGCTGTGCTCGCAGCGGTTTGCCTCGTAATCCGGGGTACTCTTCAGCGCCAGCTCTCTTCCCTCCGGGCTTTAGTCCGTTATCCTCCGGTTTAACTGTACGGCCTTGGTAAGCTTCGACATCGCCACGCTCTGTGATCCAACGGGTGCGCAGAGCTGGCAAACCTGCACGGATATCCGCATG
Source organism: Paenibacillus sp. 10L310 (assembly GCF_056395745.1). Classification (NCBI taxonomy): domain Bacteria; kingdom Bacillati; phylum Bacillota; class Bacilli; order Caryophanales; family Paenibacillaceae; genus Paenibacillus; species Paenibacillus sp. 10L310. The sequence continues at coordinate 59,572 of NZ_JBFTKC010000018.1, forward strand.
AAATGCGGGATCGGTCATGGGGCCGCTCGTATCGTAGACACGCAGCGGTTCGTTATGCTCCACCCCTTGGGGAGTATTCGTGTCATGAAGGGCTATCTCACGTTCCGGTACAGCAATGTCCGGCCGTGAGCCCTGAATGTAGACTTTGCGGCTGCCCGGAAAGGGCTGAACCCGTCCGGCCGCTCCTGTTTCTTTTTCCACCTGCTGATCGTTATGTCCCTGCTCCGTCGCTTGTTGTCCCGTTTGATTTCCTGTACTCATGTTCGCTTGTCTCCTCCTCAGTGTTCGTCGCTTGTTTGGTTGGTTTCATCATTAGCTCGCTTACGTACCTGTCCCAAATCATGCGCAATGCAGAGAAGAAAGAGCGATCCTACACCAGACCAGGGGAGACACTTTTCATGTACAGTTAACAACAGACGGAGGCTGCCACAGATCATCGATCTATAAGACTTCCCTCCTCATCCAAGCCCACTTCCGCAGGTTATCGAAAAAGAGGCCCATAAAATCCGCGCTATATCGCCCGTTCCCTGTATATAAAAAAGCCGGTCCCCGAAGGAACCGACTTTTATGTCCATCACCAATAATGCACCTTCAATCAGCTCCTTAACAGAGCCCTACAAGGGTCACATCATGTGGTGGTTGTGGTCATATCGCCGATTACTTCCCTACGCTGGTATGATCCAGATCAGGTGCAAAGGGTCCGGAATCTCATGCGATTCCGTCTCAGTCCGGACAATTCGGACTCCCCCAGTAACGTTAATAAGTTGCGGCTTACATAAGCCGCCGTTCATATTCAATGAAGCTGGCCCCGTTGGGCCGTCCATTACAGAGTAGCGCAACCGGAACATAAAAACAACCTTTATATTCCAAATGATCAAACTCTATTGGAGAAAAAACTTACATCAACATCAGGATAACATGAGCCCCATTTGCGTAGCAGCATCCTTCAACACAGGTGCGTATTCATGCAATGTCTCCTGCGAGAGTCGACTGACAGGTCCTGAGACCGAGAGCGCAGCTGCAATATTGCCTCTGCGATCCATAATCGGTACAGATACCGCGGCAGCTCCCGGCTCACGTTCCTCATAACTTGTGGCATATCCGTTATCCCGGATATCTCCCATCTGCGCTAAATACACCGCGGGATCAATAAACACCGGCCATTCCGGCCCGTTCATCAGTTCTTCACGATCCTCGTCCGTGGCAAACGCCATCAGGACTTTGCTGGAAGCGCCCACAGACAGCGGCAGTCTAACACCAACGGGGGCAACTCGGCGAATCGCCTGATCACTTTGCACAGCCTGAATCCGAATCCGTTCACTGCCATCACGCAGGTACAGACTCACGGTCTCCCCCAATCGATCTCTCAGTCGCTCCATCGCAGGCAACAGCAGAATAGCGGGATCATCACTGCGGGACATATGAGCTGACAGCTCCCAGATTCGGATGCCAAGTCGGTACTTCTCTGTTGCTGCATCGCGGATCACGAACCCTCGATCCTCCAGCGTAGCCATCAAGCGGTGGACTGTACTTTTGTGCAGGCCGATCTGGCTGGCAATTTCGGTGAGTCCCAGATCACTGCGTGTGGTAAAACATAATAATATATCCAGCGCCCGTTCCACAGCCCGGACGGTTAACTTGCGATCTTCCATGGCATAATGCCCTCCTCATGTTTCATCACATGAAACTTGGTTACATAAATTATATGAGAAACGGTCTCATCTGTAAACCAAAAAGAGCCAAAATCAAAATAGGCCAACCTGAAAATTTTTCCTTTTTATAAGACTTAATCCCCTGTAATTTACACACTAAGGTAATGTTACCCATATATCTTAAGAACTATATAACAATTGCGTAACAAATGCCCTCAATCAATTGACTTTGACTATATTGGAACATACGATAAAGATATATTACATTAAGATATCGCTCTGAAGCAGGCTCTGAAATCGACGCAATTCTCTTTACATGTCGTTGTTATCTTCAACTGAACTTCAAAGGAGGGGCATTCATGTATCAATCATCCCAGAGCGAAGCCCCGCTGCAAACAAAAGTGTCCGATCTGCCCTCTTCCCTATCACCGAGGCTGATTCGGTTCAAACATATTATCGTAGCGTTGCTGCTCTCCGTTGTATTTTTTCTACTGTTTTGTTTTATTGCACTGCATGGTTATATCGCATGGGTATTATCCAATCCAACGGTAGCGCCAGTCTTCTCCAATCCGATGCAAGCCAAGAACATGAAGTATGAAGATATCACGTTCCCGGCAGCAGATGGCAGCCGGACGATGCAGGGATGGTATATACCTGCTGACAATGCTGCAAGCAAAACGATTATTTTCAGTCACGGCTATGGTGCCAATCGTGAAGAAACATGGGTACCCATGTATGACCTGGCACACTATGCCCATCAACTTGGGTTCAACGTGGTCATGTTCGATTATGGCTTCGCCTCACAGGTGAACAAAGCTGTAGCCACAGGTGGCAAAGCTGAGTCACAGCAATTGCTCGGTGCGATCCAGTTCGCCAAGCAACGTGGTGCGCAGGAACTAGTTGTCTGGGGTTTCTCGATGGGTGCCGGTACAGCGTTACAAACCGGACTGATTACGAAGGAAGTGGATGCAATGATTCTGGACAGTGCGTTCCTGCTGGAGCCTGATACGCTGTACCACAACATTCACAACCAGATCGATCTGCCACGTCAGCCTACACTGGAGATCATGAAACTGTTGTTCCCTGTTCTGAATGGTACCGGATTACAACAGATTCCATACCAGGAAGTGAAAAAGGAAGATTATCCGTTCCCGATTTTCTTCATCCATGGTACAGAGGACGAGAAGGCGCCTTATCCAATTGCGGAGCAACTCGCTGCCAACCAGACCAATCCGTACTCGGATGTATGGATTGTCCAGGATGCGCATCATGAGTTGATCTTCCGGGAGCATCCAAAGGAATATCTGCGCCGTGTCTCAACTTTCCTCAGTCATGTAACGAAAACAAGCAGTGACGATGTGCAGAACACGAATAATGGAGAATAACCAAATTTCAATCCCGAACTTTTCGTTGATTCCAGAGCCCTCAGGGGCTCTTTTTTTTCACTCATAGGACAACAAGCTCGGAGAATATACTCTTAGGACGCATGAACAGAGGGTCTGCATGCAATGAATTTCATCTGAAGGAGGTTCAACATAGATGAACTGGTATGAATATGGTCACCTGCTGCCTCTGCGGACATTGGAGGAAATCCGTTTCTGGAAAGAGCAGGAGAAAGAACATACACTCGTCATTCGTGCCCTGGTTCCTGATCTGGAGCCCCCATACGTCAAGCTACTGGAGGAATGGGAGGTTACCTTTGCAAACAGTGAGCGAGTAGCCAATCAGCTTTTAAAACAGCTATTGCCCGCAACCCATCCACCAGCCCCCTACATCGTTCGTTGTATCGATCAACTTGTGGCGGCAGCTCGTAAGCAATCGAGGGAGTTCATCAAACAGCTGTATGTTCTTCTGGAGCAAAGTGCTGCTGTGCAAGTTGTTCCGCTTGCCAAAGTACTCATTCTGCATTTTATCCGCGAGTCGGAGTATTTTCTGGGCGTATTGGATACGCTTGGCCAACCTGGCATCTTGCGTGAAACGGATTCGGAACCGTCACTTTTTCTGGAAAATGCGCTGCATACGTCAGGGCCAGGAAGCATCCATCGCCAAGCTTCAGAAGCCCCAACTTCTCCAGAGGGAAATGTAAATGCACCTGCCGGTTCAGCTCATATCCAATCCGCAACCATTCAACCACCTTCTACCGGAACAACACAAGCCACACCCAGCTCTACAGCACCTCCTGTAAAAGAAAAGCCGGTTCCCATTGGAGGACACACACTGCCGCCTCTCCCCTATGCATACAATGCGCTGGAGCCACATATTGATGAGCTGACGATGCGTATCCATCATGACAAACACCATCAATCTTATGTGGACGGACTAAATGTAGCAGAGAAGAAGCTGGCGGAATCGCGAAAAAAGAATAACTTTGAACTCATCAAACATTGGGAACGTGAACTTGCCTTCAACGGGGCAGGCCACTACCTGCATACGATCTTCTGGACAATTATGAATCCTGCTGGCGGCGGCAAACCTTCCGGTATGCTCGCAGAGCAGATCAAGCGAGATTTCGGGAGTTATGAAGCGTTTAAGAATCAATTCACAGAAGCCGCGAACAAGGTGGAAGGCAGTGGTTGGGCGATGCTTGTCTGGAGCCCGAGAGCACATCGTTTGGAGATTTTGCAGGCGGAAAAACACCAGAACCTGTCCCAGTCCGATATCGTACCACTCCTGCCACTGGATGTGTGGGAACATGCCTACTATCTGAAACATCAGAATGAACGCAAAAAGTATATCGAGGATTGGTGGAACGTTGTCTACTGGCCCGCTGTTGCCGAGCGTTACGAAACGGCACGCAAGTTGTTGTGGCCGCCTTATTAAGCTTGGGGTTAGATGGATTAGAGAAAAAAGAGATATCTCCAGCCGAATGACTGAACGATATCTCTTGCCGTGTATACAAAAAAGCAAGCCTCCTGTAAAAAGAGACTTGCTTGTATTTTGAGAGACTTCCTATTTCTAAATGTTCACTTAAGAAGCACAGCCCTCGCACGCCACATAGTTGTCGCCAACCTGTTTGCTAATGGAGATCAGATCGCCCAGCTTGATATCAGACTCATCTGTAAACTCCAGATCGGCTATACGTGCAACGATCAGTGAAGCAGCCTCTTCCTTGCTTGTTGCCATTTGGCTGAACTCGGATTTTTCGCCTGTTGATACAACCTCATATAAATACGTATATCTCAATGTGTCCATCCTAACACTCTCCTTCCGAAATCACATCATATCATCTCTATTAACCAATTCCAAGCCCTAGTAAAAAGTGTTAATCGTAGCGCAGCTTCATCTGCTCAGCTGTCAGGCGTACTTCTTCAGAGCCAACGCTAAGCACCCTGCTGGTCTCCGCAAGTGGATAGCGATCGCGCAGTGTTCGAACCAAAGCCGCAGTATATGCCGCAGCTGAAGGTACACCTGCCAATTCTTTCAGACTTGCCATCGTGCCAGGCTGAACATCGGGATATCCTTCACTCGCCCCGCCTGCTGCATGCTGATAGAATTGTCGCACATCTGCTGCCAATTGATCACCCTGACCGTCCACGATGATAAAAGCCGTAATGATATACGCCTTTGCCTGCCTGCGCTGGGCAATACCACAGAATTTCAGGCCACCTACACTGACATCATAATCTCCCGGGCAAAAAGCACCCTGAACCTCGCCAGTTTGCGCCTGATTCGACCACGGCTTTAGCGACTCGGCAATAATCGAAGCCATCTCCCGGAAATCATCATGAATATTGATGGCATGTCCGGGATTAGGCAGAATCAGCGACACATTAACTACCCCTGGGTTCAAGGGTACTGCCGCTCCACCGGAAGGCCGAACACAGACCGCTGTCCCTTGGCTTCTAATCTGTTCCATCGCTTCTACAGCCTGTGGCAACCTGCGGTCACGCAGACCCGCTACAAAGGCATCTGGGTGTCTCCATATATGTGCAACTGGTAGATGCCCTGCCCCAACCCGCCTGCACATAACTTCTTCCCAAGCAAAAGCTTCGAGTACACTACTACCTTGTCGCATGAGTGGTGTCTCCCAGATTTGCAGACGCAATGAAGCCTGTTGATCTGCCTGTAGTCCCTTTTCCGGCTGAACCGGTTGATCTGAATGGGAAGGTACACTCATCGTTCCATTACCTCCGGCTTAACGAATTCATATGTATCCAGTATATAGGAATGACAACGCATATATAAATAAGCCGGTTCCCAGGGAACACGGCTTATTTATATCATATCCTATGGCTTAGAAACTGCTGCTTCCAAAACCAAAGGAACTTACTCATCCGGCTTGTCCAGCGAGTGGACATACCAGATCTTAATCTTTTACCAAAGACAAGAACTCTGCACGTTGTGCCGGATTCTCACGGAAAGAACCACGTACAGCAGACGTCACCGTCTTGCTTCCCGGTTTCTTCACGCCGCGGGAACACATGCACAAGTGCTCGCCTTCCACAACGACCATAACTCCATGAGGTTCAACGGCCTCTGTCAGAATGTCAGCGATCTGTGAAGTAATACGTTCCTGAACTTGAAGGCGACGTGTTACTGCTTCGACCAGACGAGCCATTTTGCTCAGACCAACGATCTTGCCGCTTGGTACATACCCAATGTGCACCTTGCCGAAGAACGGCGCCATGTGGTGCTCACACTGACTGTAGTAGACAATATCCTTGACGATAACCAGTTCTTCATGATTCTCGTCAAACGTGACACCGAGCACATCGCGTGGATCTACTTCATATCCACCAAAAATTTCTTCATACATTCGCGTCACACGTGCAGGCGTTTCAAGTAGCCCTTCACGTGTACTATCTTCTCCGATCAATTTCAGGATCTGCTCTACATGATACTCGATCTTCTCCCGATTGTCGGATACTTTTGAATTCAAATAATCTTTAACGCCAGCCACTGCCAAACGCCTCCTTTCGAACCACATACTTTAAGAGGTTGTTCAAAAAGTACGCTTTTGATTACGATGGATGCCTAACGGCATCATCAACGTCGAATATGAAATTCAGCCGAAATGTCCGTTGCTCACGTAGTTTACTACGCTCCGCTACTCCATTTCTAGCTTCATCCCATCTTCTCGGTACTGAAAACCCAACTTTTTGAACACGCACTTTAAGCAGTTATTCACTTCACTGCTATTATTTTCGGCGGCCCGAACTTTTACGCGCAGGATGCTGTTGCGGCTGAGGCATTTTCGCTCCTGGCTGCTGATTCTTCATCATCTGCTGGGCACGCTGCATTTGCTTGCCATTCAGGTTGTAGCCCATTTGCTTCGCCATTTTCTGAAGCATGTCCGGATTGCTTTGCATTTTCTCAAGTTGTTTACGCAAGTAGAACACCCCGATGAAAAATCCCCCGACCAGACCAACAATCAATGTAATAATCGGTATAACAATATCCATCTCTTAGACACCTCTGTATGCATTCTAAAAAGCCTGATAATCCGTGTCACTTCATGATGTTTGACACACATGTTGCAAACCTGACACAGAGCGGATTTCCTGAAAGTATCATAGCATTTCCGCACGCCTTGAGCAAACGGATTTTCCAGTTGAACCGCACACAAGCTACGTCATGACAGCTTCAATGAAAACGGTTGTATGCTGAGCCAGATCGATTTCAACCACATCCAGAGAATAACGCGTACTTCCGCGTGCCACCCTGATTACAGGTCTGCCGGGCAATCCCCGATGTTGACGCACAATGACTCCAGTCTCTTTGGTGGACAGTCGTACCGCTGTACCATTGGGATACACGGATACACTCTTGTTGAACTCAATCAGAATGTCCCGATCCAGCTTTGTACCAGACAACGCCATCATCTCTTCACAGGCCTCATGTGGCATCAAACTGTCCTTGGATAAACCATTAATGAGATTATCATAGATATTAGCCACGCTAACGATTCTCGCAAACAGATGAATGTCACTTCCCTTGATCCCTCTCGGCATGCCTGTACCATCTACATGCTCATGATGTTGCAGGGCTGTATGGGCGACCAACAGACTGAACTCCCGTTTGTTCTTAATCACTTCGAATCCACGCCATGTATGATGCAGCGAAGAATTTGCAGCAGAGCCACTGCCAGGAGGTTCCCCCACTTTTCCAATATCATGCAATAATGCCCCCACAGCAAGGTCCTTCAGTTGATTATAATTGAGTCCCATATTCAGTCCGATGACCGAAGACAACAAACATACATTCATCGCATGAACATACTGTGCATTGTCTTTGGTACGAATATCGGTGAGCTGCACAAGCATTTCACGCCCGTTCAGTACATCATTCAGCAACTTTTCTATACTGAGGGCAACTTTTCTCGGACTCCAGTCTTTCCCGGATCGAATGGATTCGAGTGTGACACTCATTTCGTTAATTATTGCCCGTTTCGTGGTTTCATCCAGAATGTCTTCTGCATCCACATCTTTATACGCTTCATCCTGGATGTATAACATGGTCACGCCAATACGCTTCAGCGTATTGACCATGTATACGGTGAGCTGGACTCCGGCAGACAGCAGTACCGTGCCGTTACTGGAATATACCGTCTTGCCCAGAAGCTCCCCCGCTTCCACGCTCTCCACGTTTACATACTTCATGAACGTCCCCCGCTCTTACGATAGCTGCTCCAATGCGAGCAATTGCTCCTTGGTTTGCAGACCGCCTACATAACCCACCAGGGTACCGTCTTTACCACTGATACGGTGACAGGGAATAATAATCGGAATCGGATTCTTGCTAATGGCGTCCAGAACTGCACGAACAGCCTTGGGTCTGCCGATGATTTCCGCAACCTGTTGGTGTGATGAGGCCTCTCCATAAGATATATCGGACAGAACTTGCCATACTTGTAGCTGGAATGGTGTTCCAAGCCGATCAAGTTGCAAGTCGAACGTTTTTCTCTCCCCTGCAAAATACTCCTTTAACTGCTTTGCAGCTTCGCTGAGCTTCTCTTCATTCTTCTCATATCGATACTCGCCAATCCAGATGCGTGCCCATTGTTGCAGATGAGCTTCGCGTACGTGAAAGGCGCCAAAATCGATGTGACACAGCCCTTCATCCGTCGCGCATAACGTAAGAGTACCAATCGGTGTCAGTACCTCATCGTAGTATACGGGCTTGCCATGAAGACCTGTAACGGCTGAAGGTTTCCACGCTGCGGCTTCCGGTTTGTCAGGCTGTGCAGACTGCTCACTACCCGGTTCAATCCCAGCTTCCATTTTCAAATCCTGTTGTAACGCACGTAAGGAATTGTTCTCGTTGTTCTGTTCCTCTGGCTGCTTCTCACTCACTTGCCCAGCCTGTGGCTGTTTGGGTAAGGTCTCGGACGAACTCAGTCGCTCCTCGGCCTTCTGCAGCATGCTTAGTACGTTCCCATCTTGTTCGTTAGCGGCAGCTTCCCCAATTGCTCTCATGGCGTCTTCTCCTCCAATTCTGCTTAACGCCCAGGCTGCAGTTCCCCGCAACTCGGGGCGCGGATCACGTTTTAATACTTCTGTAAGTTTGGGTACAGCACTTTTGTCTTTGAAATTGCCCAGGGCAATAACGGCGTTGCGTTGAATCGGTTTTTTGCCCCGCCAAGCGGCGGAACTCTGACCGAAACGTTCCTTGAATTCCCGGTTACCGATGTCCAGCAGCGGCAGTAGGAGTGGCTTCACAATCTCCGGATCGGGATGAAACTCGGGATGGTGATCCCAGTTCTTGCCCCGGTTCTTCGGACAAACAATCTGACACGTATCACAACCGTATAGACGGTTGCCTATTTTCAGCATAAATTCTTCATCCACGAACCCTTTCGTCTGGGTTACAAAAGAAATACAACGCTGTGCATTCAACTGCCCCGGCCCCACCAATGCTCCTGTAGGACAGGCATCAATACATTTTGTACATTCACCGCAGTCTTCGGTCACAGGTGTGTCTGGTTGAAAAGGAATATTCGTTACCAGTTCTCCGAGAAAAATCCATGAACCAAATTTGGGTGATATAATGGCACAGTTTTTGGCACTAAAACCAATCCCCGCACGCTGGGACACCGCACGATCCACCAATGCTCCGGTGTCTACCATGCTTTCGATCATGGCTTCAGGTACGCGTTCCTTTATAAAATTGACCAACTTGTCCATCGCTGCACGCAGGACCTGATGATAATCCTGACCCCAAGCCGAACGGGCAAAAATGCCTCGATACGCACCAGGCTCCGATTTCGGCGGATTCACCATTTTGGATGGGTATGCCACGGCTATTGCAATAAGTGAAGCGGGCTCGCCATCTTTTAAGGCGGGGTGCACCCTTTTTTCAATATCCGGCTCTTCAAAACCTGAAGCATACCCTTTATCCCGCGACTGCTCCAGTAGCGACTTCAGGGAAACAAAGGGATCAGCCGAAGCAAAACCGATATCATCAATGCCCAGTCCGGGGCCAGCTGCCTTGATCTCCTGTTTTAACTTTTCCCATACGGAGGCATCCTGTGCTACCTCGGTCTGTACGCTCGTCATTTCTCTTCCCTCTCTTCTTCCGACACTTATTCCGTAAATAGTGAACGCCCGCCTCACGGTAAGAGGACAGGCGTTAATTTCTATATATGCCTTGCATACTTGAATTCAAACGGAACGAACTCTATATGGTTTAACGCAAAATGCAGTCTGAAGTTGTTGTCCTGTAAACATTTTACAATTTCTTCAATTCAGAAAACGGCCAGAAAATAAATTCAGCCTTGCCTACAATCTGGTCGGATGTAATACTGCCAAACACTCGGCTATCCTTACTTTTGCCTTCATGACGATTATCCCCCATCACGAAGAAATGATCCGGCTCCAAGGTGATTGGGCCAAAATCTGGGTCCTGCACCTCAATATCGGTGTACGTTTCCGCTTGTTGCTCGCCGTTCACATATAGATGGTGATCCCTAACTTCAATTGTATCTCCCGGAAGTCCAACGATCCGTTTCACCAGAAAATCCTTCTTCTCCACACCTTCGCTTGGATCACGAAGTACGATCACATCTGATCGGGAAGGATTACCCAGATGGTATACGATTTTGTTGACGAAAAGGCGATCTCGCTCAACCAGTGTCGGCTGCATGGACTGTCCCTTGACCATTGACAGATTAAACACAAACAGGTTCAGCAGCATCATAATTACAAAAGCAACAACAATCGTTTTGACCCAGTCCCACAGCTCGACAACCCAGGATTTCCCCGGTTGTTCAGGCTTTGACGGTTCATTTCGTTGCTCGGAAGTCACATGTTCCATTGAATGATTATTGGAATTCAAAGGGACACCTCATTTATTAAATAGTTGAATTAAACTTGTAACATGGTAACCATACTCCCTTTCAGTCTACTCCATTTGGGAGAGTGAAACAATTGGTTATGAGCACCAATACCTTGGTTATCGTGAATACAGCCGGGATAGTCAGGGTGATTTAAATAGAATTCAGGGACTCCGAAGCATGTTCAGAAAATGAGGAAACCAGAGGAATATGACGTGAAGAACACTCATATAAATAGAAAGGCACATCCCTCACGTTCTTACACGTTAAAGAGATATGCCTAATATGAAATGAAAATCTTTTTTTTATTTCTTTTTAAACATGCAAACTAAGCTTTGGACAAAATACTAAGAGTCTGGAAAGCGCTCATAATCTGATTGGCACCGTAACCCATTGCTTCATATAGAGGCATGGCTACTTTGTTGTGCTCATCACCCGCCACCCATACTTGGCTGACTTTACGCTGCTGGAACCGCTGTTCCATAGCCTCGACAAGTGTTTTGCCGACTCCACGGCGACGATAGTCTGGATGTACCGCAATACGGTAGATACAACCCTGGTTGTGATCAATCGTACCGATCAAAGCGCCTACGAGGTCTCCCTCTTCTTCCGCAACCATGATCAGGTCAGAATCCCATGACAATTGACGGGCAAACGGGCCCATTGTGTTCTCATAACACTCTTCCGATAGTGCAACCTGGAGAAGCTCCGTCATCTGGCTTGCATCACTCAACTGAAAGGAACGAACGTGCATGTCTTAAATCTCCCTTTTCGTTAGCTTAGATGAGGTTTTTTACAAAAAGGGAATCCCTTTTTACCAAAAACCCAATGTTCATATAATGACAAAAAACGAGAAAATACCGCTTCTTCGTCAATTAAACCATACTTTTCTCCATAAAACACGCATTTTCTTTTGAAAGCGCTTAATTGTAACCGTTTACATACGAATATTAAACTTTTCATCTATTTAAACGCCTGAAAACACATAAATAGTTGCATAAAGGGTAAAATATGTTTGTTATCTCTGGCCCATCATTAGATCAACGCTTCGGGGGACTTAATAAACAAAAATGTTGCTTAATTAGCTCGAATGCGGTTTAATATTAGTGGCAAGGGTATTATTACATATGTACCTGTTTTCAAAAAAACCTAAAATCTCAGGAGGTATTTCATTATGACTTTTCAATTACCAGCACTTCCTTACGCTAACGACGCACTGGAACCACATATCGATGCAAAAACGATGGAAATCCACCACGATCGCCATCACAATACTTATGTAACTAACTTGAACGCAGCTCTGGAAAGCGCTCCTGAACTGCAAGAAAAAAGCTTGGAAGATCTGATTGCTAACCTTGACAGCGTACCTGAAGGCATCCGCACAGCGGTTCGCAACAATGGTGGTGGACATGCTAACCACAGCCTGTTCTGGGAAATCATCGGACCTAACGGCGGCGGCGCTCCTACAGGCGATATCGCAGCAGCTATCGATAGCGAACTGGGTGGCTTTGATAAATTCAAAGAAGATTTCGCTAAAGCAGCTACAACTCGCTTCGGTTCCGGCTGGGCTTGGCTCGTAGTTGGTAAAGATGGCAAGTTGTCCATCACTAGCACACCTAACCAAGACAGCCCTCTCTTCGAAGGTCTGACTCCGGTTCTGGGTCTGGATGTATGGGAGCACGCTTACTACCTGAACTACCAAAACAAACGTCCTGACTACATCGCCGCTTTCTGGAATGTAATCAACTGGGATGAAGTGAACAAACGTTACGCTTCTGCAAAATAAGACTGTTAGTTCAAATTCAAAAAAGCCCAACATGGTATATTTTCCATGTTGGGCTTTTTTACTTCCTAAATCCATATAATCCATGAATCTCACAGTAGCAAAAAAATAAACTGCTATTTAAGTCACTTATGTTTTCTCTTACTCAATTTTGAAGAGTTTTTCACTCTGTGACAATTGAACTACGAAATATCGTTCATCCTTAAGTGCAAGTGGTAGTTTATCTTTGAGAATTGAAGTAACCATCTGCATACTTTTATCCTCAATATATTTAGAAACATTTAATAACTGATTATCATGCATAAGTTCTTTTTTATCATTGAGTAAAAAATGTAAAGTTGGTATGCTCTCTGAGTCAGCAAACATTATATAAGCTAAGTCAAAACATAGTATTTCACCTTGCTTTTTCCCAGAACTTAAATTGGCATTAAAAGCAGTGAATTTATATAGTGGTTGATTGTTCTTATTATTAACAATGTCGTGTTTTAATGCATATTTTTCTCCATACAATTCATTCGAAATTGCAGCAAAGAATTTGTTAAACTTATTCATTTGATTTTTTACAAACTTCTCAAAATCTTGAGAGAATATCATTCCATCAAGAGATTTTAATCTAGTATTATAATTTTCTATATTAGATTCCACTTCTTCAATTTGTGAAATTATGCTCTCGTACTCACCTTTCCTTCTATACATTTCATTAAGTTCATTAAGTAATTTCTCCAATTCTGAAAACGAATCACTTTTCGCAACAATCTCAGTTAGTTCTTGTTCCTTTGCTAGTAGATCCTGCATTTTTTTTGTTTCTTGATCAATTTTCAACTGAAGATCCGGAAGTTCTTTTGTTACAAATTTTTTCTTTTCAAATATCATCTTATTATGATAAGTTAGTAATTCTTCAAATGACCTTTGAATTGGACCAATAAGATCGGTGGCCTGATCATAAATAAATTTGAGCTGTTGAACATCAATTTTTGAAACATCTGTATCAAGTTCTTCGATTGTTTCTATAATTAATTCTTTCCGAATCTTATGATTTCCCAGGACAGAACTTGTTCGATTAATCCGATATTTTATATTGTTAAGTTCCTCGAAATCCCTCTCATAATTTTCATTAATATTAAACTTTTTTTTAGCATCATTTAAATCATTAATCTCAGAGTCAATTAAAGAAAGAGCTGCCTCGTAAGCATTTTTAGTTTGAAATTTTTCTAGCCTGTTCTTATAAGTTTCTTCTTGCTTAAGCTTATGAAGGAGTACTTGTTTATCCTCTCCCCCTTCAAAATCACAGCCTAATAAGAACAGATATAGAGTTTCGTATTCGGCATCTGTTGTATAGCGGTCTAACGTCTTAGTGGTGTTATTAATGCTATGGTCACTATATCTAATATTATGAGAAATAATCTGTCTAAATGTCGGTTTACTATGTTTGTGATGTGGGAATAAAAGTTCCATTAATTTATTAAAAAATTCATCTTCTGTTAATTGTTTTCCGTCTATCCGACGGATAATTTTGTTTCTCTGCAGAAAATTCCTCTCAATTTTTATTTCTTTTGAATCTTTTTTATCTAAGTCTTCTTTTAAAACAAGTGTTACTATCACTTCATTGTTAATTAAAAAGTCTTTAACGACTGCGTAGGTATCCTTCTTAGACTCGGTATCCGAATAAACAATAGCCGGTTTTGCTCCTAAACAAACATCAATTAGTTTTAGAACCGTTGTCTTACCAACATTATTTCCAGTGCTTTTCGAGTCATCACTCGGTGTCTCATCCACAATTAAATTGAGTCCCATATGAAATTCAATATTACGTATAATCTCACCAAAAGAAGAGATTATCAATGTCTTTAAGAACATAACTGTACATCTCCCCTACTATTTAGTTCCGCTACTCCTATTAGATATAGCCAATCCAAACATAAAATATAGACTGGAAAAGATATTTTTTTACGATTAATTACATTCTCGTATAAATCAAGAATACTTTGAGTTGAGTTATTGTGTAACTGTTCTAATAAAAAGGAAGAGATATAATATATGCTATGGTCAGGATGAATGTTGTCAGGAAGTAACATAAATATACCCCTCCGGATTATTAAAAATTTTACAACGAACGAATGCATCCACTACCAAAATATTTATACAAACGTCTAATTCCTCATATGGTATTTCATTACACTCATTGTTGCTTTTTAAATACTTATGGATTTCATCAATTACACCAAAAAAAGTTTGATCTGAGCTATATTTCCCCTCGTTACACAATCTCATATATCTACCTCGAATAAATTGAAGAACAGATAAACTCTTATTTTTACCTTCCAGGTCATACTGCTTGTATTTGGTATCCAATTTCACGTGATGAATAACATAATCATGGATAATCATACCAGCGGTATTAAGCTCATTAAATTGGATCTTACTTTCGACATCAAAACTTTTCTTTACAGAAATATCGGCACTATTGAGGTCTTCCTTTGACAATACATTAATTATAGTCGCCAAATTCGAATCTAACTTAATAATGCTGGGCTCCTGTCCTAATTCTTTTTTTATAAATTCATATACATGAGCCTGTTCATCAATATCAATTGAAGAAAAATATTTTAAGATACTTACAATATCTAGAATATCTTTTGTTGGAGAAAATTCAAGACCATACGGATTATCAAATGTCTGTTTTCTTAAATTAGATGCATCTTTAGAAATAGAAATAAACTTAAAACGATAAGATGAATGATTTTTCAAGTACTCTTTATTTAGTGAATTTCTAACTTTCGCTGGAGTACATGTTGCAGAGACTTGAACTACAATTTTATTATCTTCATCGAGTAAATCAATCCCTTCAACATTTTGTTCAGAAACATTCAAATTTTTCAGTTTCCAACCATAAAGTAGATTTACAAAATGCATGTAGAAATCTTCAGAGTGCAGATGAAGATCCAAAATATTTAATCTCCCTCTGACACTGATTCTTGTTGCTAAATGAGACAATTTATCTTCTATGTAATCAAAATGCTGAGACCTATTCACCATAACCATCCTTTCTTGCTAGTACTATAAAAGAGTTATATACCTATCCCTTTTCTACTTACCTTTTCTTATTATAGCATTTGCGTCTAGTTCCTAGCATAGTGTCAAATGATCGTGATGAAACAGACTATTAAAAATCTATAAAAAAAGTAAATTTAATACAAAAGGAAACACCACCCAGTTAATGGTAAGGATGGTGTGGTTTTATTGATCCTTTATAAGTAGTATGAAACTTTACTCAGGTCTTCGATTTGCTAGAACTGACATTAAATCTTTCAATTTTTATCATAAGCCCCGGCAAAATAACTGCTGATCAGCTTCAGGAAGATATTCGGGAATGCCATCTTGTCCATATCTTCCGGACCGATCCAGCGGTAGGTCAAGCCATCGCCTTTACCTGTCAGTGTCGGAGTGCTCAGCGCTAGGTCACTAACATCAGATGATGACATCAACATCTCTCCATCGTTAAGCGATGTTGAGATGTTCTGCGCATTAGGCGTGCCTGGCTCCGATGAATGCGTCGTGTCTGACTCAGGTGACACAGCTGATGATGAGGCTGTGCCCTCCCTTGTTGCCGCCTGTGCATCGTAGGCGGCTCTGGCTTCCGCTGCGATCAGCGGAAGCTCACTGCTCTGGTCCTGCTCGGTACACTTGTACACCTGCAGGCTCCAGACAATGTGGCTGAACACATGCTCCGCATGGGTAGCCAGCCCTTCCGGGCGGGCAGCGAAGCCTTCCGCCCATAGACTGCCGGCCAGCAATGCCATGGCCGGCTCATCCGCCAGCGGCGCCGCCTTCTTGCTGGCTGCGGCGGGCGCCGCGAGCACATGCGGCAGCTCCCACATACGGGCCAATAGGCCCGTGTCTGGGCGCTGGCGCACAAGCACTTGGCCGCGATGAGCACCGCGGCCCTCCACAATCGCGACCAGCCGCTGCTCAGGGCGCGGCGGCTTCGCCTTGGTCTTGACCGGCAGTGTAAGCTCTCTTCCGGCGATGCGGCCGGAACATTGCTCCATGACCGGGCAAGTCAGGCAGTGCGGCGCTTTGGGGGTACATACCAGCGCGCCAAGCTCCATCAGCGCCTGATTGAAATCACGCGCCCGCCCTTCCGGAATGAGCTCTCCTGCGAGCTCTTCCATCAACACCCGGGTGCTGCCCTTCATAATGTCCTCATCGATGAGGAAGTATCGGGACAGTACCCGCATGACATTGCCATCTACCGCAGGCTGCGGCTGGTTGAAGGCAATGCTGAGAATGGCCCCGGCCGTGTAGGGGCCAACCCCTTTTAATGCAAAGACAGCCGGCTTGTCCTGCGGCATCTCGCCTCCGTGTAGCTCCATGACTTGTCTCGCGGCTGCCTGAAGATTACGTGCACGGGAGTAATAACCGAGTCCCTCCCAATTTTTCAACACATCCTCTTCGGGTGCCTCCGCTAACGCTTGCACGGTCGGGAAATTTCCGATAAAACGATTGAAATACGGAATTACCGTATCTACCCGAGTCTGCTGAAGCATAATCTCCGATACCCATGTGAAATACGGATTGTTGTGGCGACGCCACGGCAAATCCCGTCGGTTGACCATATACCAGTCCAGCAAATTCACGCTGAAATGTTGTTTCTGTTCCTGTAAACCCATATTTCCGTCCTCTCCTATTGCCAAGCTAACTACTTTTCCATCTGCTCCACGATCGCAAAGGCCGCTGCCAATTCCGTCTGATGCGTAATACTCAAATGAATGTCATATTGCTTATCATATGGCAGCTGCAGACGTTCCCAGGCTTGACTGGACAGCGAGGCCACGGGACGTCCTGTCCCATCAGGCAGCACTTCAATGTCAGTGAAGCCCATGACACCACCAATACCGCAGCCAAATGCCTTAGACACCGCTTCTTTAGCTGCAAATCGACCGGATACAAACTCCGTCATACGCTTCCCTCGACGAACTGCGATCTCCCGCTCTGCTGGCGTTAAAATTCGTTTCAGAAAAGCTTCCGCATGGCGACCGGACAGTAACTTCCGCATACGTCCAATCTCCAGCACATCATTACCTATGCCATATATCATCAACGCTTCACCCGCTTAATCTTTTATACTGTAAGAGGTTATTCAAAAAGTCCCATCTTCTTGGTACTGAAAACCGCTCTTTTTGAACCTTCATTGTAAAAGATCTCCATTCAATCACATGATCCGTAACTCTCCGAACACGTATTCTATTGTAGCAGGAGGGGCGATCAGAAGCGAGTACCTATCCGCATTACCATATATGCTAAAATATGAATTAGGAATCGTCTGAAATTCTTAGGAGGTCTGAATAATGCCCATAACTTTTGAATTGCCCACTGACGTAGATGCGATCATTCGCGGGGACTTTTTCCCTGCACAACAACCCGCTCAAGGTGTTATCGTTCTGTCTCACGGATACAAAGGCTTCAAAGACTGGGGCATGTTCCCCTATGCAGCTTCACAGCTAAGCCAGACGCATCATGTGCTGACCTTTAATTTCTCTCACAACGGTATCGGCGAATATCTGGAGCAATTCTCTGAACTTGAAAAGTTCGCAGTGAATACCTACAGCCGGGAGCTTGCCGATCTGGCCCTGGTATTGGAACATGTGGCTACACAACCTGAACTCACTGGACTTCCTGTATACCTGGTTGGTCATAGCCGCGGTGCAGGCGTAAGTCTCGTCTATGCACTGGATCATCCCGAGCAGGTGGCAGGTGTCATCTCCTGGAATGGCGTAACCAATCTGGATCTCTTCACAGCGGAGCAAAAAGAAGAAATGCGTACGCATGGCCGTAGCCATGTCGTTAACGGACGAACAGGCCAGCAGATGCCACTGGACGTGGCTATTCTGGAAGACCTGGACAAGCATAGCAAACGTTACGCTATCATTGACCGCTTGGCTTCTTCAACTTTGCGAGTCGCACTCATTCAGGGAACAGAAGATCCCCAGCGTCTGCGGGACGGTTCTGCCGCACTGGTTCAAGCCCGCCCTGATATCCCATGGCACCAGGTACCTGAAGGGAATCACACCTTTAATACGGTACATCCATTTAAAGAAACCACTCCGCAACTGGAGCAAGCCATCACCCAAACCCTGCAACAGATCAAAGACTGGAATAGTTAACTCATCTTTAATATAGTAATCACCTGGATTTTTGCGGTTTCTTGCTCCACATAACAAAAGAGTCACTGCGTGAGCAGTGACTCTTTTGCATTCCCTAAGAGGGACGTTATTTCAATGTTGGTGTTAACAGCCTATATCAATCATGCTCATTCATCCGTATTAGATACCAGGAATGGCATTGCGTTTGTGATGTGTACGCGTATAGAACGCTTCAAGACGCTCTTGTGCAGCCGGATCGATCTGTTTGCCTTCGAGATAGTCGCTGTTCGCTTCATACGAAATTCCCAGCTCATCTTCGTCCGTCTGACCTTCCCATAGCCCTGCTGATGGTGCTTTGTCCAAAACAGCCTGTGGAACGTTCAGATATGCTGCCAACTGGCGTACCTGACGTTTGTTCAGGGTGCTCAGTGGTGTGATATCCACAGCACCGTCGCCCCATTTGGTATAGAAGCCTGTAATGGCTTCAGAAGCGTGATCCGTACCTACAACGAGCAAGTTCTCTTCAAACGAAAGCGCATATTGCATAACCATACGAGTTCTCGCTTTGACATTACCTTTGCCTTGGTGAGTCATATGACGTGGGCTACCCAAGGATTTGAAACCTTGCTCCACCTCCAGCGCAATCTCGTTAACTGCATCTTCGATATTGGTTTCCACGACATGCTTCAGATCGTATGCTTTGGCTACAGCGTAGCTGTGGTCGATATCGGATTGTTCACCATAAGGTTGGAACACACCAAGCGTTTTGTACTCTTGGTTGTTCTCTTGCGTAAGCTCGTCCGTCGCTTTTTTGCAAAGCGCCGTAGCCACTGCACTGTCAATACCGCCGCTGATCGCAATCAGCAAACCCTTTGCACCCGCATTTTTCACATACGTCTTCAGAAAATCAACACGCTTGCGTACTTCCTCTTCTTCATTAATGCTTGGTTTAACCTTCAATTCAGCGATGATCTGTTGTTGCAAACTCATCGTTCACACACCCCGTTTCTAAATGAATGAAATTTGATGTCCAGCTTGAAAGGTCCGAATGGTTCAATAACCTTATCTATCCAAAATGAAACGCCCCGGCATCGGTGATCCGAAGGGCGGGGCGTTCTATTGGAGCGAATTAACGGCAGTAACGGTCAAATGCACTTTTGAGATCAGCCGCAATATCCTCTGCAGAACGGTCTTCCACTTGATGACGCTCGATAAAGTGAACGAGTTCGCCGTCTTTCATCAGAGCGATGGACGGTGAAGATGGAGGATACGGTGCAAAGAATTCACGTGCTTTTGCAGTTGCTTCTTTGTCCTGACCAGCAAATACAGTGTACAGGTGATCCGGTGTAATATCGTGTTGCAGTGCTTGGGACACACCTGGGCGACATTGACCTGCGGCACATCCGCATACAGAGTTAATGACAACCAGCGCTGTTCCTTTTGCATCCGGAAGACTTGCTTCCACTTCTTCAGGAGTACGCAACTCCTGGATTCCTAGACGAGTTAAATCATCCCGCATCGGTTGAACCATATCTTTCATGTATTGATCAAATGACATCGACATTCGGCTTCACTCCTTATAAATGGTTGTTCTATGATCTCGATAGAATTAAAGGCCAATTACTCTCCAAAACAACGTTACATTCATATCGAACATTATGGATGTAATGATGTGCTATTCCTATTATACATCCATAAGCAATGAAAGCAAGATTCAGAAACCGCCTGCGGAAAGGCTTCTTCCATAATATTATGTCTCAATGTCTGGCAATATATGCTGAATGACTAACGTTCAAATGCCACTTTGAAGGTTGTGCCCTGGCCTTCCTCCGATTCCACAGTAATGGTTCCATTATGTCGTTCCACAATACTCAGGCACATGGACAATCCAAGTCCGGTTCCCTTGGCTTTTGTCGTATAGAAAGGTTCAAACAGCTTTTCCTTCTTCACTCTGGGTAAACCAGGTCCTGTGTCACGTACACACAGTTCCACCTTATCATCCACTATCCGCGTCTCCAGCGTAAGCACACCCTTCTCATTCATGGCTTCCATCCCGTTACGGGCCAGGTTCAACACCACCTGTTTGATTTCCTTAGAATTGAGATGCAGCTTTGGCACATTATGGGCCAACATGAGTTCTATACTCTGACCACGCAGGTTCGCATCCGCCCATAACAACGGACTGAGTTCATGGATGATATCGTGCAGCTGGGATTCTTCTTTCTCGGCAATACGATTCTGAGCCAAAGACAAGAAATCATTAATGATACTATTGGCCCGGTCCAGCTCTTCCAGAACGATCCGGTAATAGTGATCGAGGGAATCAGGACTCTTTTCCTGCATGAGTTGAAGAAAGCCACGTACAACCGCCATTGGATTACGCACCTCATGCGTAATGCTTGCAGCCATCTGCCCCACCAGACTGAGACGATCCACATTATCCAGTTCACTTCGCAACATCTCAAGCTCCGTGATATCCTGGATGATCAGCATGGCTCCTGTAACTTCTCTCGCAGACTCTGTTGAAAAGGCATAAATCGGTACGGTTCGGGATTGAAATACGTGTGCACCGTAACGAACGGTCAACCCACTAATCTCACCATGAACGACGGCTCTGCGAATGCTTTTATCCATCTTGTCCGCCTGACCTTGTTCAACAAATTGACTGGCAGGCTGTCCAATGAGATCAGGCGTGGAGGTACAAGGTAGCTGCTCCCTTGCCGTTTGCTCCATCATCTCATTGACAAACATCACTGTGCCTTGTTTATCTACGGTGGCAATGGAGAGAGGCACTGCGTTCAGAATCTGATGAAGTTTCTCCGTTTCGGCTATGTATCGCTGGTGGACTTCCGAGAGATGCTGCTCCAGCCCGCGATAGTGTTTCATCCGTTCCAGCCATAGCAGACTCAGACTGCCCGCAACAATGGCTCCAGCGGTATATCCAAGTGCTGTAAGTATCATGTAGGTCGCAGAGTATGTGGATTCATTCTGGAGGGATGCGATCCATAACAGACTCGTTACAATCAGTTCCATTGTAATCAGGATGATGAGGATCGCCATTTTGCGTGAAGGTGTATTATGCTTGAATCGTTTGGCAGACAACCATACAATAGGATAGAGAAGAATGCCCGTATGAAGGAGAAATCCGTACAGATCATAGGGATGCGCAAAAAGAAAATAGAAGAGAATATGTAGAATGGACAGCGTTACGCCAATAGCGGACTTACAATACAAAATAACAAGTATCACAGGTACGATGCTTAATGATATGGGTACGGCCACCGGGCTTGCATAGAGCGCAAACAGCAGACACAATAACATGCTCAGGGCACTTGTCACAGCAAAACTGGTATGAACAGTTCCGGCATGTTCCATTCTGGCAATAGCCCGCTTGGAGAGTACCAGGCGGAATAAGGGAATCAGAAATACCGCCGACCCTGCCAGCAGTACTTGTAAAAGCATGTCCTTTAACGCAACCACAATGCCATCTCCTCCTCTGCCTGCACATTCCCTCATGTATTTCTGATTAAAACATAGGCGACAGTATATTACAATATATCCCTTAAGACTGCGCAATAGAACTGCTCATAACTCCATTATATTTCAGAAAAAGCCAGGAGTAGACACATTTTTCGTAAAACAGACAAAATCAATGAAAAAAGAGGGTAATAACATATGTATGATGTCATTGTAATTGGTGGTGGATCTGCGGGCCTGATGGCTTGCGTTGCTGCTGCCGAGCATGGAGCCTCCGTGCTTCTGCTGGATAAAGGAGATCAACTGGGTCGTAAACTCGGCATCTCTGGCGGAGGTCGATGCAATGTAACCAATGCCAAGGAAACGGATGAACTCATCCGACATATTCCGGGTAATGGACGCTTTTTATATAGTTCGTTTCAAAATTTGGACAACCAGGGAATCATGCGTTTCTTCGAGAATCTCGGAATTGCCCTGAAAGAAGAAGACAACGGCAGAATGTTCCCTGTAACCGATAAAGCGAAAACAGTTGTGGATGCGCTGGTTGGCAAAATTGTCTCCCTCGGCGTTGAGATTCGCACCAAAGAACCGGTCAAGGAAATTATTCAGAATGGTCAGCAGATACAAGGTGTTAAATTGATATCCGGTAAAACCATTCTTGGGCGCTCTGTCATCATCGCTACCGGCGGCAAGTCCGTACCCCAAACGGGATCTACCGGAGATGGTTATCCTTGGGCTGAGGCTGCGGGTCACACGATAACGGAGTTATATCCGACCGAAGTGCCCATTGTGTCTGGAGAGAGTTGGATTCAGTCTAAAGAACTGCAAGGTTTGTCTTTAAGGGATATCGCTCTATCCGTAGTAGATGCCAAAGGAAAAACAGTCATCTCTCATCGCGGGGATATGATCTTCACGCATTTTGGCGTGTCAGGACCGGTTGCACTGCGCTGCAGCCAATTTATCCGCAAGGTTCAGATGAAGTCTGGAAACCCACAGGTCATTATGAGCATTGATCTGTTCCCGGAACTGTCCTTAGGTGCATTAGAAGCACAGGTGCAACAAGTATTGGAACAAGAGTCCCGCAAAGCTGTCAAAAATATTTTAAAAACATGGGTTCCTGAACGTATGATTCCCTTAATGATGAAACGGGCAGAGATCAGCGATGACCTCACGTTCCACCATTTCCCCAAAGGTATGTTAAGCAACTTGTGTGGGCTAATGAAAGCTTTTACCTTCCGTGCAGACGGAACAAGATCGCTCAAAGAAGCCTTTGTTACTGGGGGAGGAATCCACTTAAAGGAGATATACCCAAAAACAATGGAATCCAAGCTGCTGCCTGGACTATTCTTTTGCGGTGAAGTTTTGGATATTCACGGCTACACCGGAGGGTATAATATCACCGCTGCATTCTCCACGGGATATACGGCTGGCATGCATGCGGCTGAATATAAACACGTTACATCATAATAGTGTATTACACCTTTTAACCCGATAATGAATTAGCTCAGATGCCAAAAACCCCGATATCCACTATTGTGGACGATCGGGGTTTTTGGGCATTGTTCCATTTTAGAAAAATTGGCTCGAACTGCTCTTAGCTTGTGATGCTTCTATGCTTTCACACTGCCTGAGAATCCATCAGCCGAATCATCGTATGTTGGGTCATCGCTATAGTTATGTCTGCCTTGCTCCGTCTGGCTTCCCTGGTTTTGGCTCGCATAACCCTCATTCCAGTCTTCATTCACGAGATGAGCCGGAATCGATATATTCTGAAACTGATCCAGCTCTTCCGTTTGCGAGGCAAATACGGCACTTCCTCCATGAGATTGTACAATCTCTACGGCAGACTGAGGATCTTGGCGATCTGTAGGGATGTACAGTTCCAGCGGCCCGGACTGATACGGCTTATATCCCAACTCCTCCAAGGTTGCCCTGGCGGCATTCAACGCTGAATCGTCTGAGAAGTGCACCTGTAGTTCGCTATTATCCATCATCGTCTCTTCCTCCTTGCTACAGCTAATCTCTCATCATCCATAGATGAGATTCTTCTTCTATAGCATGGTCAGTTATAGCGCACGATATGCTCCGAATTAGAAAGGAATTCCTTTAGCCCCGGGTCAGCCGGACCCATCCGGCAATAGATAAGACACAGAGTCCGAAGGCCACCGCACCTGCAGCTGTCAGAATACCGACGATCCAGCCGAGCCAGGCCAACCCCAGCGTGAATCCCATAAGAATACCAATCGGGATGAACAACATCCGAACCATCATTGAACCTGCAAGATGCAGCGCCTCCGTGTCATACGTTATAAGCTGAACATAGTCGGACGTGGCAAAAACATCCCAGGAACGATAAAACATCACCGTCAACATGATGATTAATAACGCACACACAATGACATTGACCGGAAAAGGTGGTAATGCAACTGCTGCGATGGATAGTCCGCCAAGCTGCAGATACAATTTCATCGTGGCCGAGTTTCGGAAAAATGCCTTGAATGCAATCTCCGCTGTCCGATTCGCGATGGAACGATTACGTAACAGTTTACGCGGTTTACGGAAGATGATGGACCGTGTTCGTGGGGCTTTCGGCTTGCTCACCGCCCGGCTTAACATTAGAGCTGTAAGCTGCAGCCTGCTCCGCAGATCCTCCCGCACATCCCCTTCAAACGTTCCCTTCATCAATAGCCTCATCTGTCCAACTGTAATTAGAAGAAGCATGATAATTACGATTCCAAAACTGATTTTCCACGTCTGTCCATGCATCCATGATGTCGCATGAATGGTCATGTAACCTATGCCAATGACGAGAGGGATCATCTGAATCCAGCGTCGCCATCCAGTATGTCGAACCTTCGTCATATGTAGTGTTATGGCTTGGAATGAAGCTACCGCACCAAACCAGACAGCCATAAGTGCAATCTGGAGATTCGACATCTCATAGACACGGGACCACAGGGGTGCTGTCAGCGCTGTAATCAGGATCATTTTGCCCAGATGTTGCAGACAGGACCGGTAGAGCCCTTGCCTCATTAGCGTTCGCATCCACAACGGTCTTGATTTCAAAAACAATACATCCGCTTCCTCCACAAATATCAACACACCACCGGTAAGCATAACCACGTCGATCAGCCCAGTCAGTACGGGGAGCGGTAATCCTGTCGCCCATGCAGGCAGCGGTTTGGTCCACAGACTCGTGTACCATCCAATCAGATAGAGCAGACCCGGAACAAGCAGGTATACCCACACTGTCCAATCCACGACGAGTCTGAGATTTTTCATCTGTTCCTTGAAATGCTCTTTGCGTCTTCGTCTGTATAAACGAAGTGGGGTATAACGCTGGGAAGTTTCCATTCTCTCTCACCCTCTCTCTATCTAAGACGTCAGTACATCAAAACAGTCAAACAAAGAGGCTTCCGGCAATCCTGCCACTTCACGGATCTCATCCAATGTTCCCTCGGCAGCAGATCTGCCCGAAGCAATCAGAATAAACCGGTCGCAGATTCGTTCAGCGGTATCCAGTACATGCGTAGACATAAGCACACCCGCGCCGCGGCGACGTTCATCATCAAGTAATTTTAGAAAATCCTTGGTTGCACGAGGGTCCAGTCCGATGAACGGCTCGTCCACAATATAAATATCCGGCGAAGACAGAAATCCGATCATCAACATCATTTTCTGCCGCATGCCCTTTGAGAAACTGGCTGGAAGATCATTCCGAACGTGGTCCATACCGAAACGAACCAACAGTTCCTCCGCTCGGGCAACAAAAGCTTCTTCCTCCATTTCATACGCCGCTGCGGCCAGATCAAGATGTTCCCATAGTGTCATATATTCATAAAAAACCGGTTGCTCCGGGATATAGGCATAACGACCATCTCCCCCAATCGTCACTTCATAGTTCGCATGTTCCAGCAGACCAAGAAGCGTTTTGATTGTGGTACTTTTGCCCGCACCATTGGGTCCGATAATACCCACCAGTTCTCCTCGCGCCACATTCATTCGAATATTGCGTATGGTTGATTGTCCCGGCTCGTATCCTGCCTCTGTAATATGTACGTCCAATATGGACTCCTGTACTTCCGTGCTTTTATATTCCGTTTCCATATCATTCACTCCCTGTTCTGATCAGGTGTTTATTTCATTCTTTATGTTTTATTGTAATCGAGTTGCGGGCTGTGTGTTTGATCATTTTGAGCATTTCTATATAGATGGGTAGGCTTCGTTACCAAAAGCTGGTGATTGTGCTCTTACAACCGCAGATTCAAGCAGATCAGAATCTTTAACTCCAATCTGCTCTCCAGGACTGTAACGCTTAATCATAGCGACGTTGATCGCAATAACCTCTTGAATACTCAAATACCGGGTCATGATCATCTGTCCTTGAGACCTTTCAAGGTTTGATCATATTCACCCATCACATCAGCCAATGTATCCATAAAATCACTACTGATTCCGTTAGGCAAATTAACTTTTGCAGACTTTTTAATAATAATCTCCCCATTGGACTGATTTACTTCGATTTGAACCATATCGCCTTGCTCAAGACCAATTTGTTTGAAGGCATCCGTCATTTTTAATCCAAGACTATTACCGAATTTAGTTACTTTTCGTTCCATCTCACTCACCCTATTCATTCATTAATCCCCACTAGTTGTACCATTCAACTGTTATAACAATAACACTGAAACTTTTGTCTATTTGCATATTATTTCAAATTTTATAATAAAAAAGAAGCAGGGGTTCCGGAGCCCCTGCTTCTTCATATTACAATGAAAATCTCATATTACCGATTTGTCTCCACCACAAGAGTAGTTTCATTCTCTGCATCTGCATCCACGTTCAGATCCAGTGCGCCGCGGCTTTCGCTCGCAGTGCTACTGTTTACGTTACGCTCACGGTCATTCACGCTATTGTTGCGTTCGGATTGAGTCCATGTCGCACTCTCTCCTTCGGCTTTGGCGTTCAGCCCCAGATCCAGTGCTCCGCGGCTTTCGCTCGCATAGCTGCTGCTGTCGGTACGCTCACTGTCATTCACACTGTTGTTGCGTTCAGATTGAGCCATCGTTGCACTCTCTCCTTCGGCATTCACGTTCAGACCGAGATCCAGTGCGCCACGGCTTTCGCTCGCAGTGCTACTGTTCGTGTTACGCTCGCCGTCTTTCACGCTGTTAGTGCGTTCAGATTGAGCCATCGTTGCACTCTCTCCTTCTGCTTTTGCGTTAAGACCTAGATCCAGTGCTCCACGGCTTTCGCTCGCAATGCTACTGTTTACGTTACGCTCACGGTCATTCACGCTATTGTTGCGTTCGGATTGAGTCCATGTCGCACTATCTCCTTCTGCTTTCGCGTTCAGACCCAGATCTAGTACACCGCGGCTTTCGCTCGCATAGCTGCTGTTCGTGTTACGCTCTCTGTCTTTCACGCTGTTGCTGCGTTCAGATTGAGTCCATGTCGCACTCTCTCCTTCTGCTTTTGCGTTCAGACCAAGACCCAGTGCTCCACGGCTTTCACTCGCGTAGCTGTTGTTTACGTTACGCTCACGGTCATTCACGCTGTTGCTGCGTTCAGATTGAGTCATCGTTGCACTCTCTCCTTCGACTTTTGCATTCAGACCGAGATCCAGTGCGCCACGGCTTTCACTCGCATAGCTGCTGTTCGTGTTACGCTCGCTGTCTTTCACGCTGTTATTGCGTTCAGATTGAGTCCATGTTGCACTCTCACCTTCGGCATTCACGTTCAGACCGAGATCCAGCGCTCCACGACTTTCACTCGCATAGCTGCTGTTTACGTTCCGATCATCGCCGCCTCGTGAATAGTCGCTCATCGTTGTACCTTCTCCCGACACATTGGCATTCAGGCCAAGGCCCAGCGTGCCAGAACTGTTACGCTCAGCAGTGTGATTGGAAGAACGATCATTGTATCGGTTTATGCTCTCTGAGGATAAGCCGGCATTAAGGCCAAGATCCAAATTCAATGCTCCAGTTGCACTGGATGAACCTCCGTAGCTACCATGGTTTCCGTAACCTGTGTCACGGTGTCCTGACAGAAGAGATCCCAGTTCCAGGCGCAAACCTGCATTTAGATCCAGATTGCCACTGCTGTTATTGCTATAGCTATCTGCATAAGTTACCTGCGAAGCTCCCAGCAATCCAGCTACCAAAGTACCCGACAATACCGACAATTTTACCCAACGATTCACTTTTTTCATGATTATATACACTCCTTCTCAATTTTGGTTGAATTAACGCCATTGTTGCCTAAGAGAAAGAGGTATATTGCGGCGGCCGCCCCGGCGGTGCCTGTGACCATTGACTGAACCCATCGAGCCGTTCCATTCGGAAGGCAAAATCGTAATCTGGCGTAACCAGACCCGTTGTTGCTCCCGGAAGTGCAGCGGCTGGAGCGGTTGCTCCACCTCCAGTTACACCGGACGAACCGGAGCTTGTCCCGGCGGAAGCATTAGCTGCTCCGGGAGAAGTTGCTGCAACAGACCAACTGGTTGGTCGTTCTGTGCGAGGCTGCAATGGAGATGTTGCATCGACATCATCTTGTTTCAGATTGGCTTCCTGGTTACTCTGCACTTGTTCAGTGACAGCTGGTTTAGCAGCTGTCTGATCTACGAGGAATAACTCGTTATCGGGAAAACCTGCATTAACATCGGAATCCTGCGTCAGATCGGTTACTTCCACAGGCAATGCCTGCGGGACAACAGGTTGTTCTGGACGTACTTCTGGTTCCGAGGCGACTTCAATCACTTTGCCCGTAACCTGTACTGCGTCTTGTCCTTCCTCGTTGTTCTGAGATGAGACAGGATTTGCGAGCGCACTCGTATTGGAAGTTTCAACATTCGGTGTTTTGACGAGCGTCGGCTTTTCCGGAGTGACTACAGGCGGTTCCGGCTTCACACTTGGAATCTCCACCTTTTCCTGATCAGGATTGAGTTCAGCGGATACGTCTACAACTGGAACTTCTGCTTTCACAGAAGGCAACTGTACATATCCCTTACTCAGATCCACACGGGATGAAGAGATATTGACCGAAGTAACTTCAGGTACATCCACCTTCACGGAAGGCAATTCAACCTTACCCTGCCGAAGATCTGTTTTCACAGCAGACGTCTCTGCCTTGATCACCTCGGGTACCTCTGCGGTAACGCCAGGCAAGGAAGCTGTACCTTCGTTGAGGTTCACCTGACTGCTTGATACATCGGCTTTGATCACCGGTGTATCCGCCTGTACAGACGGCAGTTCGACGGTTCCCTTCTTCGCATCAATCCCAATCTCTGATGTTCCGGCCGATCCAAGCGGTGTATCTACTTTCAGCTCAGATACACTCAGCTTACCTGTCGATTCATTTCCTTTGATCGACGGAACTTCAACATCCAGCAGTGGTGTGGATACCGATACTGACGGAGTCAGGTTCAACCCGCCATCCGAATCACGTGAAAACAAACTGAGCGACAATCCGCTGGAAGGTTTTTCAGAAGATACCTGAGCCTCGTCTGCGTATACATGTGATGATCCAAACCCCAGCATCAAAGTCCCGGCAAGTATAGCCAGTGGTATGCTTCCAAGACGCACAATCGATTTTGGTAACTTTACATTCAAGTTGCTTCACCCCCTTTCCGCTAATGCGTTGGTGGGACAAGGCATATGAGTTTTCCCCTAGGAATAATTAGAATACAGGGATTTCTGCCTGTTCCTCATTAAACGTGAAGGCGTTTACTCAAACGCTTTATAATCATAAACTTAAAATTTGAAGTAAATTCAAACCTTCATTTCAACTGTTCTAACCTGAGCAGATCCGGCCTGTTTTCAGTCGCCTGCAATCATGGTCTTGGCTTCAATGGAGCCAGTCAAATCGGCTTTTTCCCCGCTACGTTTCATCAAATAAATCAAACCAAGCAGGGTCAGCAAAATGCCTGAACAGACAAAAGCCGGCACTACACCAAATGAGGTGACCATAAATCCGCCTACCACCGGGCCCATAATATTACTGGCTGTCATCACGCTGCCTACCGTTCCAAATACCCTGCCTGTCATCGCCTCAGGTGTTTGTTCCTGCAACAGGATCTGAAAGGGGACAATCGCAAACCCAATTCCGACACCTGCCAGGGCAAAGAGGGATACTAACAACAGATTGGCACCTAGCCCGGCGTGCGGCCAAATCCCAACAATAACTCCGGCTCCGCCGATAACCAGACCCATAAGTGTGGTACCCAGACCCATTTTCAAAACATGCCCTGCATGCTTCCACTTCCGTACACTCATCGCTGCAATTAATGTACCTGCGCCACTTGCTGCCACGCACCATCCCAGCAGATCAGTTGAAATTCCGGGAAGTTGTCTGAATAACACCACAGTCTGTGAATCGGCAAATTGCAGAAAAAGTATGGCTGAAGCAAGCAAGATCAGAGACGTTCCTACATGAGGGAGAGATGCGAGCATGCGGATACCCTCAAGTGTTTCTTTCCAAAAAGAGCCTTTTGAGCGGTTGCGAACATCCCCAGCTGTCTCTTCCTCTACTTCTGTTACGTTATGAATTGCGGTTTGGATCACCCGAGTTCCAGGAATCCACAATAAAATGATGCCGGAGATAAGAAAAGACGCTGAATCGAGAACAAAACACCAGGTAATTCCAAAGGCGGCTACCAAAAGTCCGCCAAGCGCCGGACCAATAATTTTGGACATCTGTTCAATCACCGAGCTGATGGATACAGCTTGGGCAAGGTGTTCGCGAGGTACAATTTCCTTCAGCTTTCCGTTTTTGGCCGGAGAGAAGATTACATCAAACAGGGATTTGAGGACAAGCAGTATGTAGACGTGCCAGATCTGATCAGCAAAAATTAACGCACCCACGATGATGATCCGTGCACCATCGGCTACAATCATCAGCCATTTTCGGTTCAGGCGATCTGCAAGCGTGCCTGCGAATGGCCCTGTCAACAGAATGGGTAGTGCTGCGGAAAGTGTGACAAATGTAATCTCCCATGGCGTTGCATTCCAGCGGATACCCACGAGGGTCAGAATTGCGAGCAGATGCAGCCAATCACCCAGATTGGAAATGGCCTGTGCCACCATCAATGTTACAAAAGATCGGTTATTCTTCAGCGGTCGTTGTCCTTCAAACGTTAAATCACTTGTCATCCTTCTTCTCCTCCATTATATTCCAATTCATAGTATGAACTCATTATATAGAGCAGCCCTTGACTCGACCTCCTGCCAGAGGCGGAGAAAAAGCGACATCTGAAGGATAATTTTTCAGCATGACGAATGATCAAATTTTAAATGCTAAAAATGCAAATCTTGTGACATATCGCATGTTTTTCGTAGAAATAGAAGTTTACAATTAAACTATGGCGACAACCTGAATCGTCAAACATAACTAACCAACTCATATAAGTTGAAATACTCTTTTACATGAACAGCATAACGGAGAGGACCCCTCTTCATCATTTCAACTTATAAAACTAATCTGAAAAGGCGGGATCAGCATGCTGGAATTACAAGAAATCGGAACCGAACGTTCACTTCATCTGTACCGCACCTTGGCCCAGACATTCAAGAGCGTGAATGAACACGCTGTATCCGGAAGCAAAGTGCATGGCTTCAACCCCACCGCATACGGGGTGCTCGAAGTGTTATATATGAAAGGAGCTCAGCCGATTCAACAGGTTGGCGCACAACTTCTGCTGCAAAGTGGTAATGTGACCTATGTGATCGATAAGCTGGAGCAAAAAGGATTGTTACACCGCAAACATTGTCCGCAAGACAGACGTATCATCTTTGTGGAACTGACCGAAGAAGGACAGCGCACCATGGATGACATCTATCCAGGCTATGCGTTGAAGATTGATCGGGCGGTAAGTGGACTAAGTGAGGAAGACAAGGAATTGCTGTCCGAACTCTTGGGAAGGCTTGCACATTCCGCAGACCGTTTATCAGCGAGCAGCTAGAGCGTATCTTAAAACCTGTCGAAAGCGGGAGCGTAACTGAATGTTCTGGAGCAGATATGGAGCGGGAGCGCTAACGCTAACGAACCTGTGACGTCTTATTCAGGGGTTTGAAGCGCTCGCAGCATTTTAAGGAATCTGACACACGCTATCTTTGAATAAACAGCCGTTTACAACGTGTTTTTCAGGTGATTTCGGGAAATAAGTTGTCTCATGTTCCTTACAATTGAGAAAGAGGAGCAGAAGGTCAAATAAGACGTCCTCCGTTCCTTAGAAATTCGTCTGGACGATTCACCAGGATCAGCCAGCCTGTACTTCAAAATGCTTTAGACCCGGACATCCCCCAACGTATCACTTGCCTGAGTTTGAAGATACACTCTAGTCCACTGCACATGTGCCAACAAAAATAACCGGATTTGCCTGACATCGGCGAATCCGGTTTTTCGTATACATATCTTCTTTTTACTTTGAGCCTTGTGGCTGCGGTGGAGCATCTGCATCTTCGGGTACAATTAAACGTTTGCGTAAAGCAAGCGTCGTTACCCACGAGACCAATGCAATGACAAACATAATCACAAACAAGGAATGCAAGCTTCCTTCCAGAACGTTACGCAGTAGCGCCCATTTGTCATCCGATAGGGCAGCATCCGTATGTGGAGCGAGAAGCTCGTTCAGATCATTTTCCGAAATTCCGGCTTCCGCCAGATTCTGCTCACTGGATAACGTGGAGATCCGATAGTTCAACCAGGTACCAAAAGCCGCTGCACCAATCGTCTGTCCCAACGTACGCATGAACGTATGCAGTGCCGTAGAGGAACCACGTTCCTTATACCC
This sequence comes from Paenibacillus sp. 10L310, assembly GCF_056395745.1. Lineage (NCBI taxonomy): Bacteria > Bacillati > Bacillota > Bacilli > Caryophanales > Paenibacillaceae > Paenibacillus > Paenibacillus sp. 10L310. The sequence goes on from NZ_JBFTKC010000018.1 coordinate 92,687, forward strand.
TACAGACGACTGCGCAATAATGGTGAAGATTGTAAACGCAAATCCGAAGCCGAGACCATAAATAAAGGTCAATACAAATAGTACAGCCTGTGGAGATGTCCCGCCCACCAGAAAGAGTCCACCCGATCCGATCGCAATACCGGTTAACCCAATCAATGCGGTCATACGTGATCCAATTTTCATCAATAGACGGCCTGCCATCACACTACCAATGAGCCAACCCACCGACATCGGCGCGAGCAACAGCCCGGATTCCGTCGCATTACCTCCCCGAACCCCCTGCACCCAGAGCGGCAAATAACTGGTCAGGCCGATCATCAGAGTACTGGTCAGTAATCCGGCGATATTCGCCACACGGATGTCCCGAATTCGGAACAGATGTAGTGGAACCATTGGAGCCTGAGCTCTTTTTTCCACCACGAAAAATAAAATGATAAACAGAGCGGCGACCACACTCAGCACAACAATCAACGGAGAACTCCAGGCATAATACTGCCCACCCGCCGACAGGACAAATAACAATGCGGTAATGCCCACCGTGAAGGTCAGCGCACCGACATAGTCAATTTTGGCTGTACGTGGAGAGATATCTTCCTTCAGATAACGAAATACAAACCACATCGCGAGCAGACCAAACGGCACATTAAAACCAAAGATCCACTGCCAGCCGAGATTATCTACAAAATAACCGCCAAGCAGCGGTCCCGCCAGAGAGGAAATGCCCCACACGGAGCTAATCCATCCCTGGATTTTGCCACGTTCTTCAATGGCGTAGATGTCCCCAATAATCGTAAATGTAACAGGAACTACCGCACCCGCACCAATCCCTTGAATAGCACGGAAAATAATCAATTGCTCCATGTTCTGCGAAAGACAGCACAAGAGTGAACCCAGTAAAAATAACGCACAGCCAATCAGAAATACAGGCTTTCGTCCATACAAGTCACTGATTTTACCGAAAATGGGCGTACTCACAGCCATCGTCAACAGGTATGCGGTGAAAATCCAGCTCAGCAGCTGTACACTCCCCAGCTCACTGACAATGGTCGGCCCTGCCGGACCAATTACGGTGCCTTCAATCGCTGACAGAAATGTCGCGAGCAACAGCCCCGTCAAGATGAAACTGCGCTTCAAACCTCCGGTTGCATTCACACAAACCCTTCTCTCTTCATTCTCTATATAATTGGTACGTTAATTTACACCTCTACTACGAACCAGAACAAGCTTCCAATCGCTGTTATCCCCAGATTTTTTCTTCTCCTCTCTAAAGGAGAAATCCGTTGATAGCGTATGCTTCCGATGTAGCTTTCTTTCAGAAAGCTTTAAAGGCGATCGCTTCGCTTCTCCAGCTTTGTTCTGTTTCTTCGTTTACGTGTAAATTTAAAAGCAATTATATATTGTCTCTTTTATTTACCTTTCTTACGAAGAAACTCATCATACAACATGGAATACATCACCATATCCTTGTATCCAGTGGACGTATGTTGCACCTGTCGCAGCAATCCTTCACGCGTGAAGCCGCGGTTTGTCAGGAACTCGCCGGAAGCCAGATTACGCGGATCAACCAGCGCTTCAATTCGATTAAGACCCATGGTCTCATATCCAAAGGGCAGCAATGCGGAGAAAGCCTCCGTCATATAACCATGTCGCCAATAATCACGTCCCAGCTCATAACCGATCTCACCCCGGAATGCGCCTTCAAGCTGCCATGTGTTAAAGCCACAGCTACCGATGAGCTTGCCTGTTTCTTTGAGTTCGATCCCCCAGCGGATCGCATCCTCTTCTCCTGCCATTTGGTTGAGCAGTCCAATCATGTCCGCCGCCTCGCTTGTCCCAATCATGGGTGCAAGATTCATGTAACGGGTCACCTCGCGATCTGACCAGCATGCGAACATCTGGGCCGCATCCCGGCGACGCATTTTACGCAGACGAAGCCGCGCAGTCTCCATTTCGGGAATTCTTCCTTTGCATTTATACATATAAAGACACTCCGATCCGATCTATCTCCGCAGACCATAATATTCACTAGTCATCTAATCATAACCTGCGCCGAATGGCAACTGTTCAGTCATGCACACACGTCAAAAAACCGGGCCAATGTCGCTCCCGGTCTTATTGTACGTATGGAACAATTCAAGTTTGAGTGAATTACGGAATCATGGCTTGTCCTAATGATTTTAAGCTTTGGACGTTTTCTTGCCCTTCCCCAGTAATTCATCGCTAACCCGGCCAAACACAGCCGTGATTTCCTTGAATTCTTCGATGCCAGTCCCAGTCAGGCTCCATTGGTCCCCGTGGGCGGTCAGGAAATTCTCCTGTGTCAGGTGTTCAAGCTCCTGCTTGATCTCCCGCTCTCCAACGCGATATCCCCGTTCTTCCAATAGGGGCAGTGCCTCGCTAACGTTCAAATCCTGATTTTGCGCGAAATATAGTAGATGAATCCGTACAAAAAGATTCTGTACCTCTGCATGCATAAGCCAAGCTCCTTCCCGGGTTATAGCCCTCCGTGGTTGCTAAGTAATTACCCCACGTAAGAAGCTGAGAAACAGGAGGATTCTTCAGGTATTCCCTTCCCTTTCCGAAATCCTCCGCTTGACTAACCGCATCCTCTGCACTATCTTGAAAATAAGTACCATTTTGCTCGGGAGGGTGATTTACCATGTTTCAAGCTGTTTCCTATGAAGGAACACGAAGTGAGCAGCACACCGCCGTCCTGGGACAGTTAAGTGCTCTGATCCGCGATGAACCTAGTGCGATTGCCAATCTGGCCAACGCTGCTGCGCTGCTCAATGTATTTATGACCGACACCAATTGGGTCGGCTTCTATCTGTATGATGGAAAAGAACTGGTTCTCGGGCCATTCCAAGGACTGCCTGCCTGTATCCGAATTCCATTGGGACGTGGTGTATGCGGCACATCTGCTGCGGAAAAACGTACCCTGGTCGTTGATGATGTTCATGCCTTCCCAGGCCACATTGCCTGTGATGCAGCATCGAACAGTGAGATTGTCGTACCTATTATCAAAAACGGCGAACTGTACGGGGTGCTGGATATCGACAGCCCGATCAAAAACCGTTTTGACGACGAAGACCGCGTCTTCCTGGAGAAAGCCGTAAGCCTGCTCACAGAGCAGTTGGAGGCAACCATACCCCTTTAGGAAATGATGAATAAGGTGATCGGAGTCTCATCACACACGATGATGAAGAACCCGTAATAACAAAGAGCGCAGTCCTCTCAGAGGTCTGCGCTCTTTGTTATCCATTATGATTCACACCCATGTTCTTGCTCGCCCATGTTACTTTATGCATCTAGGATAATTCATGTTCCGCTTTAATCATCATCCCATCCCGCAGGAATTCAGCCAGCCTCGGGTGGTAACCATCATACATCTGACGGAAATTTTTATGCTCTACATACAGATTGGCCAAATCCCGATAGATCTCAGCGGTGGGTGTATAATAACCTTTGATCCATTCAAGATGCCTGCCAATAATCTGTTGTACTTTTGCACTACCGGGCTCCAATCCGTCCTCAATGGCCTGTTGCAAGTCCAGATGAACTTGATCAATTTTCGCCTGGGAATCCAGATAATCTTCTTTTGACTTCATCTCCTGATTTTCAGGTAATGTGGATGAATTGGAAGATTGGATGTCGGACCTCTGAGCATCGTCTGTCTGCACATGGTTCATATCATTAGTGACTACAGCTTCAGAACCCGATTCATTCAGCAACTGGTGACGCCCCTTATTTACAAAACCGATATAAAGATCATGTTCATCAATTTCCTGTTCACCTTGCAAATGAGAGATCGTTTTGTCCAGTGTCTGAATCAATCCATGCAGACGGAGTGCCTTCTCCAGAATATCAATGCGATGCTGCTTCATGATGCGTATGACATCCTGAGGATTATCCCGGAGCATCGGGGCAATCTCATTCTCCTTCATACCTACTTCCTTACAGAAAAGGATTTGCTGGAGTCTCAGCAATTCCTGCTTTTCATAATAGATGTCCTCATCTATATCCCCAAAAGCCGGATTCAGAAGACCTGTCTCCGCATACTGGCTCAGTTCGTTCAGACTTACGCCTGACATTCCCGATACGTCAACCATGGAATATGCCATTTGAATACACCTCCTGCCTGTCCTGCAACTCCAGAGTTCAGGCTTAATTCATACTGCATTGTATTTGAATAATGAGAGAATATAAGACTTTCGGCAATGCTGTACCGCTTCATTCCGCTCGTGCTCTGGATGGGTACATCATGCTTCGGTGATATGAGCGGCGTTTGGTCAGTTATGTTGCGGTATGTTAACTATGTTATACCCGTCTCATCAGATGTGAACCCGCAGTCGGCGAAGAATCCGCATGTATTTTTGAAAACTTTTTCCATGATCTTCATATAAAAAAACCTGTGCCATTATTCTGGCACAGGAGTGTGTGGTTATGTTTTCATTGGCATACGGTATATTGAGTAAAATAATGGAAGAGAATCACCCTTTGTTAAACATAACAAATTTCAATTCCGTCATTTCCTCTACAGCATATTTTACACCTTCACGTCCGATACCACTCTGTTTCACCCCACCATAGGGCATGTGATCCACTCGGAACGTCGGAATATCATTAATCATAACTCCGCCTGCTTCAATCTGATCGACAGCTTGGAGGGCGGTATGGATATCGTTTGTAAATACGCCTGCCTGAAGCCCGTATATCGAATCGTTAACATGTTCAATACCCTCTTCAACGGAATCTACCGTATTGATCACAACGATGGGTGCAAACACTTCCTGACAGGATACCTTGGCATCACGCGGAACGTTAATCAATACCGTTGGACGAAGAATGCCTCCTTCAGCTTGACCGCCTGCTGCCACCTCAGCCCCTGCCTGTTTGGCTTCTTCAATCCAGTCGAGTGTACGCTGTACATCCTTGGAGGTAATCAGCGCAGAGACCACCGTATCCGGGCTCAGTGGGTCTCCGACCACCACTTGTTTAGCCGCTTCAGCAAAACGCCGGATGAATTCTTCCGAGATGTCACGATGTACGTAGATTCGCTGTAGCGAGATACATACCTGTCCCTGATACGTGAAAGCTCCCGTCACACATCGAGGAACCACTTTGTCCAGGTCTGCGTCCTTATCCACAATGACCGCTGCATTCGACCCAAGCTCCAGTGTCACGCGTTTGAGTCCTGCTTTGCTACGAATGCTCGTGCCTACCGCTGGACTGCCTGTAAACGTAATGTGAGCAACACGGGGGTGCTCCACAAGCACATCACCAATGGTTTTGCCATCACCGCTCACCACGTTCAGTGCACCATCCGGCAATCCGGCTTCCTGAAGCAGATTAGCGATGTAATAGGAAGACAGAGGCGTCTGCTCCGCAGGTTTGAGAACAATCGTATTGCCTGCTGCCAGCGCTGGACCTACCTTGTGGGCTACCAGATTCATTGGAAAATTAAACGGTGTAATCGCACCGATGACACCTAGAGGTTGCCGCATCGTGTAACCGATACGTCCTTCTCCACCTTTGGCTGCACCCATCGGAACCGTCTCTCCGGTCAGTCGCTTGGCTTCCTCAGCGGCAAAACGATACGTTTCCACCGTCCGGTCAACCTCGGCCAGCGCTGCGGTAATCGGCTTCGCCGCTTCAAGCGCTATTATTCGCGCTGCTTCTTCCTTGCGTTCTTCGAGCATGGAGGACAACTTGTACAGAATATCTGCACGCTGATGTGCAGGCATCTGGCGCATTGCCTTCCCAGCCTGAACGGCAGCTGCAATAGCAGCCTCCGCTTCCTCGGCTGAAGCCGACGAGACTTCTGCGAGCGTTTCCCCGGAGTATGGTGCTTGAAGTGTTTTATAATCTACGGATTCGGTGGGTTTGCCACCGATAAACAGATGTTGTTTTTTCATATGCTGCATCCTCCATCCTTTTAGAACCTATTGAACTAGAGAAAAGAATATTACACTGCCACTTCGATGACAGAACAACCCACCAATCGCTGTCTCATGTAAAAGTTCAGTTTAATTTATATAATCTATTTATACACTATTTCCGTGCCATCAACCCACTACGGTATTCGGCAATCATAGCTTGTAACGTACCTGATGAGCCATTGTGGCGATCTTGAGCTATTGCATTATAAAGGATTTCACAACCTATTTAACCGTCAGGACGGGGCATTCTGCATGTTTTAACACGCCATGACTGACACTGCCCACGATCATCTCTGCGAGCATGCCTTTCCCGCCTGTACCCATCACAATCATTCCACAATCTCGTTCACGCGCCACACGGCAGATCTCATTAACGGGATCACCTGCAATCAGTAGTGTTTCATATGCAATGTCACGCCCGGACAACTGATTAGTCACAGGTTCTATAATATGTTGCCCTTCTTCGGCAATCCGAGCTTCCAGATCAACACCCAATGCAGGTTCATTGATAGAGATAGCCGGATTCACATGCACGATCAACAGACTTGCGGGATGTTTCATATCTTCAGCCAGGATCAGTGCTTGCTCCAAAGCCTTATGCGCATGATCCGAACCATCAACAGCAACTAATATACGTTTCAACATTGCAATTCCTCCTGTGAATTAATGAGATGTAATGGCGGAATCGATATCCCGCAGATGATGACGGCGCACCAGCAGTACCACGACTCCAACCAGAACCATTAATGCACCAAAATAAAACGGCGTTTCCGGCAGGAACCACTCGGACAATTTACCCGCAAGCCATGGAGCAAGTGCACCACCCAGGAAACGAACGAAGCTGTATGCAGCAGAAGCAACAGAACGCTCTACAGGTGCAGCTTCCATAACAGCCGTTGTAATTAACGTGTTGTTAATCCCAAGGAAAACCCCCGCTACAATGACTGCCACAATAACGGTAGTTGGTGAACCCATCACCGTACCTACTGCCATAACAACCAGATCAATCGCGAACAATGTAAGCATGACACTCATGGACGGAACCGATCCGAATCGGCGTTGTAATCTTGGTGCCACGAATACCGACGTAATCGCCAGCATCAGTCCCCAGCCAAAGAATACATAACCCAAGCCGTGCTCATCCAGATTCATGACATATGGTGAATAAGCCATCAAGGTAAAGAAACCAAAGTTATACAGGAAGGCGGTAATCGCCAATGTTTTCAGTGAAGGATAACTTAATGCTTTAAACGGATCGGACAAAGAACTGCGTGTTTTCGGTTTGGCCATCTTGGGCAACATAAATGTAATGCTGATAAAGGCAATCGCCATCAGAACAGCCACGCCATAAAACGGGCCACGCCAAGAGATGGAACCCAGCTCACCACCAAGCAGCGGACCAACCGCAATCCCGAGACCAAGTGCTGCTTCGTACAAAATAATCGCTTTGGCTGTCCCCGACGTGGACAGTCCCACAATGGCAGATAACGCCGTTGCGATGAACAAGGCATTCCCTAGTCCCCAACCGCCACGGTAACCGACCAGTGCACCTACCGTGTCTGAGGTACCGCCGAGGAATGAGAAGATAATAATCAACAATATACCGCTGAGCAGCGTCCACTTCACACCAATCCGGCTGGATACGACACCCGTAATCAGCATCGCTACCCCGGTTACAGCGTTATAACTGGTAAATAGCAGTGACACCTGGCTTTTCGAAGCATGCAGCTGATCTGCAATCGCGGGCAGGATCGGGTCAACCAGACCCAGACCCATAAAGGATATGATACACGCAAAGGCAACCGCCCATACCGCTCGTGGTTGGGATAACAGGCCCCCACGTGATGACGGCAATTCGTCCGGTAATGATGGCTCTCTTTTCATACGTAATTCCTCCTGTGAATAATTTATGTGGTTAAGCTTTATATTTGAAAACGACCTTGAAAATAATGAAAATATTCTATACATTTTCAGAATTAGAGGTAACAAAACGGCACAAATGACACCGAAACATCCGGTGTTTGTACAGGATCGCCACAGGTACTATGGTGCTCACTCCATGTAGCGATTATGTGTATACAGTTTTGTTTATTAAATATTAGATGCTTTCGGTTAGCCGTCTTCATCACCCTGCGGATCATGTGCCTGTAACTTCTGAATACCGCTCCGAACGCGTTCACGCAGCTCTTCCAGTTCAGTCTGTACGGCATGTATGCTCTGAAGTTTCTGCTCAATCAGTTGCAACTGCCCATCCAGCGTTGTTTCCATCGCGGTAAGCTTCTCGATCCGTTCTCTTACTTCGGTCGTCTGCTGGTAGTCAAAACGTTGTTCGTTCAAGGCATCTGCCGTTGCCACATAGGTATGTAACTCCTGAAGGGAGAATCCAAGTACCTCTTTGGCGCGAACCACCTTCTTCAGATAATCGATATCCTCCCGAGTGTACAACCGCGTCCCGCCATCTGTCCGCTGAGGTGAAGGCATGACACCAATCTCTTCATAATACCGAATGGTTCGCTTGGTCAAACCGCATTCCTTGGCTACGTCGTCGATTTTATATAAACTCATTTCCCTCACCTCTTTCTTCTTTTTTATATGTCTATAATGTTATGTACATAATTATATATAATATTAACGTTAACGTCAACGTTAGATTTTAAAGTCTTACCGAGTTGAACATCGACTTCCATTCTATATCTTCAACAAAAAAAGACCCGCTTCACACGCAGGTCTTCCTCTGTACACTATTCATTCAAATTACCTTAAATATTCTGCTCATTCTGTTGCTGTTGAGCACGCTGCATTTGCTTCAACCGGCCTTCAACTCTGGTAAACAATCTGAACGTATAAAATCCTGTAGCAACCAGACTCAGCACCAAAGCTCGTACATCTGTAAGCCAGAAACCGATAATGCCGAATATCGTGATAATCACACCAAATTGCATCATTAGATTGGCGCTGTAACTTTGCGCTTCATCCCACAAATCGGGATTACTCATTGCACGCGGGGTCCGATAACCATATATTCCGTTAATCATTTTCGGTGGTTTTTTGAACACCATGAACCCCAGAATGAAATAACACACTCCGATGATGATCCCTACTACTGCTCCTGCCAAAACGTTCTCCCCTTCACTGTTGTCTTCCATAGACCTGCTCACACTGACACTCCGATGACAGAATAACCTTCCGATGTAGCTTCGCTTCTTCAGGTTATCTCTGTCCTCTCCGTTCTCGTGTAAATGTCTAGTTAGACTTATCTACATAAAAATATAAAAACGGCTCTACGTATATACGAAGAGCCGCCTGGATCGTTTCGTAAACTTAGATATTCTTCACACGAAGTACACGCATGGCGTTCAGGACAGCTAGCACCGTGACACCGACATCCGAGAATACCGCTTCCCACATGGTAGCTATGCCAAACACACCGAGTAACAGGAAGATCGCTTTAACTCCCAGAGCAAACGCGATATTTTGCCACACAATCATTCGTGTACGCTTAGCAATGCGGATTGCACTCGCTAGTTTCGACGGTTCATCGGTCATGATGACCACATCTGCCGCTTCAATCGCGGCATCTGAACCAAGTCCACCCATGGCCACACCCACATCGGCGCGTGCCAGCACAGGTGTATCGTTGATACCGTCACCGACAAACACCATTTTTTCCTTCGGAGATTTGGCAGCTTCCAGTTGTTCCAGTCGCTCGACTTTATCCTGTGGCAACAATTCAGCGTAGACCTCATCCACACCCAGCTCACGTCCTACCGCTTCACCTACGGCTTTGGCATCACCTGTCAGCATGACCGTTTTGCGGATGCCGAGTTTCTTCAGAGCCTGAATAGCCGCGGCTGCGTCATCCTTCACTTCATCGGCAATGATCAGATGACCAACATACGTGCCAGCTTCAGCCACGTGGACTATCGTTCCAGCCGTCTCTGGTGTGGTATAGGATATACCTGCCTGCTTCATTAATTTGGCGTTGCCTGCCAGCACTTCCCGACCATCGACGCTCACCTTAATCCCATGTCCGGCAACTTCGTCATAACCTTCAACACCTTGCGTGGGAATGGCTTTGGCCCAAGCTGCGCGAATGGATTCAGCAATCGGATGATTGGAATTGGCTTCGGCAATGGCTGCAAGCTCCATCAGTTCTTCTTCCGTGCGTCCACTTTCGGGATGAATGGCTGTTACTTTGAATACACCTTTGGTTAGTGTACCCGTTTTATCAAAAACAACAACTTTCACATCGTTCAACGCTTCAAGGTAGTTACTGCCTTTGACAAGAATCCCGTTACGTGAAGCTGCTCCGATACCACCAAAGAATCCAAGTGGAATAGAGACCACGAGCGCACAAGGGCATGAGATAACCAGGAAGACCAATGCACGATAGATCCAGTCAGCAAATGTTGCACCACTAAGTATCAACGGCGGAACAAATGCAATCACGGCTGCAAGGATAACAACAACCGGTGTGTAATATCGGGCGAATTTACTAATAAAATGCTCTGTTTTCGCTTTCCGACTGCTCGCGTTCTGCACCAGGTCCAAAATTTTGGATACCGTTGATTCACCAAACGTTTTGGTTACTTCAATCGTCAACATACCATTTTTGTTCACAAATCCACTCAGTACATCACTTCCCGACTCCAGCTCACGAGGTACGGATTCCCCTGTCAGAGCAGAAGTGTCCACCATGGAACGCCCAGCTCTAACGATACCATCCAGCGGTACTCGCTCTCCTGCTTTCACGACAATACGATCACCAATCCGTACGTCTTCCGGAGATACACGCCGGGTCTCGTCACCCGAACCCGTCAGGATATTCGCGTAGTCCGGGCGAATGTCCATCAGTGACTGAATCGACTTGCGTGACCGATTAACCGCCATGCCCTGAAACAGCTCCCCGAGCTGATAGAACAGCATAACCGCTACCCCTTCCGGATACTCTCCAATGGCAAAAGCACCCAAGGTAGCGACGGACATCAGGAAGTATTCATCGAACACCTGACCGCGGATGATGTTTTTGGACGCCTGGAGTACGATATCTCCCCCGGCAATCAGATAAGCGAGCGCATATAGAGTAAACTGTGCCCAGCCCTCCAGCGGCGACCAGATTGCGGCTGCGAGCAACACAGAACCTGCAGCAAGACGAGCAAGCAACACTTTTGTCTGTCCTGCACCATGTTCATGCGAGTGGCCTGCATGGGCATCATCATGCGTATGGCTGTGATCATGTCCAGCATGACTCCCGTGCTCATGTGTATGACCATGTTGATGTTGATCATGAGTATGCGAGTGTTTGCCATGTGAATGTCCATGATTATGTCCGGCATGGTCATGACTGTGGTTATGCGCACCAACTGCACTCCCTGTATGGGTGTGCACATGTCCGTTCACGTGTTTTCCTTTTTCCGAAATGCGAATATGCGGCTCCAGCCGAAGCACTTTGCGCTTTGCTTCTTCCACTACCTGTTCATCCATATCGGAAGTGGTGTGTAGCGATAGTGTTTTGGTAACAAAATTGACAGAGCATTCGTTAATGCCCTTAATTTTTTTGACGCCATTTTCAATCTTCAATGCGCAGTTCGCACAATCCAGTCCATCAAGCAGCAGTTCCCTTTTCACCTGTTCCTGTCCGGTTCCCATGTGAATTCTCCCCTTTGCAGTACAAAAACGATGTTATATTTCAATTGTATTCAATATATGAGCACTCATTCATATGTTTGGTTACCCCTATTATATGCACGCCTAAACATGAGTGTCAACAATCGTTGTTGATTTTTCATACAGATTATGCTAATAGTAATCATTTCGCTTTAGGCGGGTTTTGGATATAATAGAGCTATAGTTGTTAACATAGGCGGTGATAGGAAATGGAACAACCGGTTAAAGCACCAAGCGAATGTGATGCAGCCTGCTCAGGTACTGAAGCCGACGTGCAGACGATTCGCACTTCACTCATAGATCGGGAGACGTCTTCCGAGATGGCAGATTGGTTCAAGGCATTCAGCGACCCCACACGTCTACGTATTATTGATGCGCTGTTACAGAAGGAATTATGTGTTCATGACCTGACGGTTCTGCTCGACATGGGACAGTCGGCCATTTCACACCAGCTGCGTTCACTCCGCAACATGCGGATCGTCAAGCGGCGCAAGGAAGGCAAGACCGTGTACTACTCTCTGGATGATGCTCATATTGAGCAGATTTTCTTGCAAACGCTCCAACATATTAAACACAGCTAGGCAGCAGCCAAGCTTGTTCATGAAGAAGAACCCCCGCCTCTCGGCTGTATGCCGATGGACGGGGGTTCTTCTAGGTAAGGGTACCGTTTTATACAGGATACAAAGTGACTAAATCTTCTGATTAACTATCTCTAGGAGCTTGCCACTTCGGTTATAAAAGATTGTTCTTGTTCGGATCGTACAGGCCCGATCTGTCCTTAAACCAGTTGAAGATATGTGATACACATACTTTGAGCACCGCGTATCCTGGAACAGCGAGCAGAATGCCCACGACTCCAAACAGATTACCCGAAGTCAGAATGACAAAGATAATCGTGATGGGATGAATCTTCAGCGTTTTGCCCATGATCTGTGGTGAGATGAATTTACCTTCAATTAACTGTACGATCGTCCATACGGCAACCATTTTCAGCAGCATCACCGGAGAAGTGACGAGTGCCACGATCAATGCTGGTGTAATCGCAATTGCAGGTCCCAGATACGGAACAACACTTGTGAACGATGCGATAATTGCAAGAATCAATGCATAATCCAGACCAATGACCATATAACCGATGTAGAGCAGAATACCGATGCAGAAGCTGACGATAATCTGTCCACGAATGAATGAACTGATCTGGTGATTGATGTCTTCCAGCACATGCATTGCACCTGTACGGCTCTTGATCGGCAGGAAAGACAGAATTTTCGCTGGCAGCTTCTTGCCGTCTTTCAGCAGATAGAACAGAATGAACGGAACCGTTACGATGGACAGTACGGTCTCAGTGAAAGCTCCGAGGAATCCGCCCAATTTGGTCCAGGTCGAGTTCAGAATTTCAGTAGCCTTTTGGGAGATTGTTCCCCACCAGTCCTGCGAATTCAGATTCACCGTTTCCTGGAACTGACCGAACAATTTACTGCCCGTAAGCTCCTCAAACTGCTGTTTTACCGTCTCACTGTAGGTTGGGAAATTTTCAATCAGCCCCACAATCTGGTTACGCACAACCGGAATGACCGCCAATACTACGACTGTCAGAATGCCTCCAATCGCAAGATACAGGATCAGAATGGACCAGCCACGCTTAATTTTCCACCGCTCCATCACATCCACAATCGGATTCAGCAGATAGTAGAGTATGCCTGACAGAATAATAGGTAGCACAATGGTTTTGATGAGTACTGCGAGCGGATGAAGAACAAAGGATACTTTGGTCAGAACCATCACGTTCAGTCCCACCAACAGCAGAATCAGCAGAAATAGAACAAATTTGTTGTTAAGAAAAAATCGCTTGAACCGCTCCGGCCAAACGCGGGGTTGCTCAGGTTGCTCCATAGGCGTGTCGTCCTCTCTTATGACCCTTAATCAAAACTAAACTATAAAGCTAAATAAATGCCCACACACGAAAAAAATACCTTGTACAAGCCAACATATGTATAACACTCTGGATTTATACGTATGGTGCTGATTAACCGTTTCAAATTAAACCGGTAAAGTCATTTTACCCCAAAATGAGTCTTCTGCCCCACACGAACCATTTGCAAATTCTCCCTATTCAAAAACGGCTCGCCTCACTGGGAGACGAACCGTAAATTTGTAACTATACCCTACCATTAATCCAGCTTTTACGCTGAAAAATGAAGATTAAGCTTTTCCCGCCAATTGTGCGATTAACTCATAGGAGTGCAGCCGTGCCTTATGATCATAGATCATCGACGTAATAATCAGCTCATCTGCCTGCGTCTGCCGAATGAAAGACTCCAACTGTCCACGTACGGTTTCTGGTGAACCATTAACAGCTGCCTTCAGCGTCTGCTCCACACCTGCTTTCTCACGATCCGTCCATTTGCCTTCCATCTCTGCCGGAGGCTGTACCAATCCCGTTGTGCCACGAATAATGTTCAGGAACTGCTGTTGCATCGTTGTACCCAGCCATGCGGCTTCCTCGTCTGTATCTGCAACAACAGCGTTAACACCAACAATTACATGCGGCTCCTTCAAGCTTTCAGATGGTTGGAAGTTGTTTCGATACGTCTCTAATGCAATCCGGGTGTAATCGGGCGAGAAGTGGCTGGCAAAAGCAAACGGCAATCCCAGCTGACCTGCCAGACGTGCACTGAAATCACTGGACCCCAAGAGGTAAATTGGAATATTTAATCCTTCTCCAGGAACTGCGCGAACAGGCGCATGATAAGATGTCGCCGAAGCATCAAAGTATGCTCTGAGTTCTGCCAAAAGCTCAGGGAAATCTTCCCCACTGTTCAGATCTTTACGTAGTGCAAGCGATGTACGGCGGTCACTACCTGGTGCGCGACCCAGTCCCAGGTCAATTCTGCCAGGATAAAGGGATTCCAGAGTACCAAACTGCTCAGCGATGACAAGCGGTGCATGGTTAGGCAACATGATGCCTCCTGAACCCAGACGAATCGTTTTGGTTCCACCAGCCAGATATCCAATAACAACCGAAGTTGCGGAAGAAGCAATACCCGGCATGTTGTGATGTTCAGCTACCCAGTAACGGTGATATCCCCAACGCTCTGCATGCTGTGCCAGATCGAGACTGTTGCGTAAAGCATCAGCAGGTGTTGCACCCACAACGACGGGAGCCAGATCCAGGATGGAAAGCTTAACGTCATTAATATGTTCTTTATGGGATGAAGCCGTATTTTCTGTAGTCATTATCGTTTAATCTCCTCGATGATTATATTTTTGTATATCCAGATATATAGATTAATTAAATCACAACTGGATATGGTGATGTGTTCATAAACTAGCCGTTTACATCCGGACGGAATCCCTGCCTGCATATGCATCCTAGCTTCCGTTCCGGCATCCGGCTTATAACTCGTTCTGTACGTACTCGGCAAACTGACGTATCGTCTCCTCGTTGCGCCGATAATACGTCCATTGTCCTCTGCGCTCGGAGAGCAGCAGCCCTGCCTTGAGCATAGTCAGCAGATAACTGGATATAACCGACTGAGCCAGTCCAGCCTTCAGTTGAATCGTGCCAACACAGATTCCGTTCTTGCCACCATCCGGATGCTGAGATAGTTCCAGCGGTGGGAAGTGTTGCTCCGGGTTTTTGAGCCACAACAGGATTTGTCTACGTGTCTCGTTCGATAATGCTTTAAATATAAGTATAGGTTCCATGGGTACGATTATACCCCCTTTCATCCATTTTGCAAACACATGAACAAACAAACCGACTCATGATCGAGTCGGTCTGGTATCATATGGAATCCGTATCTGGATTCAACATCCATATTAGAAATTGGTTGTAATCGTCTGTTTAACCTGATCCAACATGGCTTGATATGCGGGTGCATCCAGGTATCCAATACTACCGAAGAGCAGATGATCTACGGCTTCAATACCTACAAAATCGAAGATGCCTACGTCTGAAGTTAATTTCAGTCCAGCAGTCATGCCAATCTGATCATAAATTTCACTTGGTGTACCATGTGTGTTGATGATGAGTCCTTTTTTGCCTGTCAGCAATTTCTCAATTCCCGCTTCACCTGCTGCATATGCAAAACCATAGGCGAATACACGGTCAACATATCCTTTCATAATGGCAGGAAGACCTGTCCACCAGATCGGATAGATGAATGTGATAACTTCTGCATCCGTAACAAACTGTTGCTCTGTTGCGATATCCTGTGGTGTCTGTCCTGCACGCATGGAAGCTGTGTCAGCTTCAGTCAGTACGGGTTGGAATCCAAGTTTGTACAAGTCACGAACAACCACTTCATGTCCTTGAACTTCGAGAGCTTCTACAGCAGTATTGAGGATTGCGTTATTCAAGCTGTCTGTGTGCGGGTGAGCATATACGATAAGATGTTTCATGGTGTGAATCCCTCCAGGTTTGGTTTGAGTTAGGTTGCAAAAATGGGGTTACATTGATACATTCCATATACATAGATATCTATGTATATGATTAAAAAAATATTTGGTCTCCTCTGCCTCCACCCCAGTCAAATCTGGAAGGGTTGCAGACAAAAGAGTTCATTCATTATAACTTTCGGACAATAATGGATAGCAAGCTCTCCAATTGCTCCGACTGTTCATCGGACAAGCTACTATAGATGATGTCATTAATCTGCTCTGATACCTGATGGAAGATCGGTTCGAGTCGCTTCCCCTGTTCGGTTAGGCGAATCATCGTCACTCGGCTATCTTCGGCACTCTTTCTGCGTTCAACATAGCCAAGCTTCTCCAGCTTGTTGACCAGTACCGTTACCGTTGGTTGCGTGCGTTGAACACGTTCAGCCAACATCTTGATCGACAGCGTCTCTTCCCGGTACAAGAACATCAATACATCTCCATGAGAAGGAACAATCCCTGTTACCTCATGCTGTTCCAATTCGTGTACAATCCGTTTGTTGACATGGTCTCTGATTCTTGCAATCAGTGCAATTGCGTTGTATTTAGGCATGACCCCATTATACATAGACATCTATGTATTTTCAAGTTCTTTTTATAAAAAAGAAAAACAGCCCTTTCCATCCTGCTAACATGTGGAAAATATCGGGCTGTTTCGATTCTACTTTGATCCTGATCTATAATGTTAGATCTTAGCTAATCGTTTTTTGAATTCATGTTGGATTCATGCTGAATTCAGTTAATCCATTGCGTGATTTTCTCAACGGATTGTCGGGACTTCTCACGCTGGGGCTCCTCTGCCCGATAACCGAAGGCTGCCATCATAGAGACGCCCCATGCGCCATTTTCCAGCAAGCCCTCTTCTTCCATAATAAGGTGGACGCCCTCACGGCTGAAACCTTCGATTGGACAAGAATCAATCTCGATCTGGGCTGCCGCCGTCATCATGTTGCCGAGTGCAATATATGTTTGTTTAGATGCCCAGTCGAATAATGATCGTGGATTATCCAGAATCTTCTGGTTATTTTGAAACTTTCCATAAGCCTCACTTGTTAGCTCAAATACGTTATTTGGCATTCCCTTTGTTTCCTTCAACATGTACTCCGCATAGGGAGAATTATAACTGGCATCTGATCGGGCCAAAATAACAACAAAATGGCTTGCTGTAGCCAATTGCTTTTGAGCGCCGGAAGAGACTTCGGACAGACGCTTACGCAGGTTTGGATTTTGTACAATCAGAAACTTCCACGGTTCAAGTCCAATGGAACTTGGAGATAATCTGCCTGTTTCCAATATAAATTGGAAATCCTCATCCGAGATTTTGCGTGTATCATCAAATATCTTTGTTGCATGCCGGAAATGATACGCCTTTAAGATGTCTTCCTTTGTCTTTGACTTTGCTGTAACTTCCATGGAGCTCCACGTCCTTTTATATTTTTTTTTATGTTGAACAATAATGTTAAAGTGGTTTCATCTCAAGTATTAGTTTAGGACCTATGTGTATAAATTAAAAGTACGCACATTATTGTTTCTTGGTTTATAAAAGTAAGTATTGGATGAAAGACAGCAATAATCCACTGGGCACACACATGGCCCTAGTGGATTATCTATGACTCTTTTCTTTTAAATCTTGAAATCTTGAACCAGCTTATTCAGATTTAATGCACTATCCTTGACTTGATCAGATTGTTTAACTACTTCCACAGATTGCGCAGCAGAAGCGACCATATGTCCTGCAATTTCCTGACTGGATGCGGCTGATTGTTCACTTGCTGATGCAATCTCGTGAATGGAACCCACTAGTATTTTGATATTCGCAGTCACTTGTTGTGAGGTTGCATTGAGATCTTTAACTGCATTGGCATGATCAAGAGAATCGACATAATACTGTTCAGCTGTATCCTCCAATAATTTATAATCTTTGCCAACCTGATTAAACATAAAGGATAGCAACTCTTTGGCATTCGAGGACAGATTGGTTACAGACTGCATAACTTCCTCCGTGACCTGCTGAATTTGATCGGCAGCCTGTCTGGAATCATCAGCCAACTTTCTAATCTCGCTTGCAACAACCGCAAAACCCCTGCCTGCTTCCCCAGCCCTTGCAGCTTCAATGGATGCATTGAGTGCAAGCAGATTAGTCTGCGCTGTAACATCCAAAATAGATTGAGATAATATACCAATCTGATCTACAGCAGTTGCACGTTCCAGCGCTTCTGACATCTTCTTACTCGTATGATCGTACATGTCTATGGCTGCTCGGCTCGATTCGCGGGCTTCCTGCTTCAACTTTTCAGCCTTCGTGCTGGTCACATAGGCGGACTCTGCTTGTTTAGATGTCTGTTCCGATATATATTCAGCTCCCTGTTGCATCTCATTAGCCGAATGATTCATATTTTCCGTATGGGCTGAAGCCTCTTCCATTGCAGCAGAGAGCTCTTCAACTGTAGCTGATACTTCACGAATTCGTTCATTCAGACCAGCCATGTTCTGGTTGGTAAGATCGCTAACCTGGTTGATATGATGAGATTCCTGAACTACACCACGAATGACATTTGTTGTGGAATCGGTCATTGTACGAATAGCTCGTGCGATGACACTTATCTCATTATTTCCCTGTGTTAGATGCGGATCTAAGGATGCCGTTAAGTTGCCTTGTGTTATTTCTTCACAATAACGGGTGATCGCTTTCATTCGTTGACGTATACTGCGAATCACTACAAATGAAATAAGAATGAGTGCTACAAGTGAAAACAAAAGAACCGAACCGAGCACCAATGCTCGCTGCTGAATTACTTCCTGTGTATCCGCATAGAGCTTGGCTGACTCTTCTTCGTTATGCGCACTCAACAGGGTGATCGTCTCCACAATCGCTGTACTGCTTTTGTTAATTCTTCCTCTCTCTTCACTATCGTAGGTGCCCGACATCTTTTTGGTATCCATGATTTGCTCAATATCCTGATAATATGTATCCATCTTTGCTACCAAATCTGCAAATATCTCTTTTTCTTTGGTATCCAATGTTCTTGCTGAAAATTCATTCAAGCCATCCGTGATACTCTTCTTACCTTTCTGAACCTGATCGTACTGTTTGTCGGTATACTCTGCATTATCAAGAACCTTTGTATAATTGGCGCGCATATTATAGAAATTACTTTTCAGTTCCAGAACATTGGTTTGATGCTGGAAGCGGTCATTATAGAGGATGCCTTGTCCCGTTTTTGCTTCGTTCATTCCGAAAATCCCAATCAGAAAAACAGTAAACAAGCCGATTAGACTAATTACAGTCATGATGACCATCGTTGTTGTTAATTTCATATTTTTGAGTTTATTTCCTTTCTTATTTTTTGGCTTAGACTGAATTGACATGATTATTCCCCCACTTTAAATAGTAGATAGCCTTATATATCTTATATCTATATCGTATGTATCCATATTGTTTGTTAGCATTTCAGGAAAATTGACTTTATTCATTTGATGAGAAAAGTAATGGGAGACAACAAAAAAGCCGCCAGGATATAATCCAGCGGCTTTTCTGTGAATATGAAACGATATCTGTTCGACCTATAGTTGCTCCATCCACTCATTTTCAGAAATGACGGTATATCCTTCTTGTCTCAACAATGCTGAGGTGACACCTTCTCCAGTTACCTTTTGATTGGCAAAATTCCCATCATAGATCATCTGTGTACCACAGGACGGACTAAACTCCTTCAGTACCACACAAGATACATTCAATTCTCGCGCCCATTCGAGCGTCTGATAGGCTCCCTTAATATACAACTCTGTGACGTCCTTGCCACTTTTCTCGATCACTTTTGCAGTGCCTGCCAGTACGTCCTTGCCCGTGCCACCGATAATTTCAGCTGGTTCCCGTGGAGTGGAGAATCCGCCAAGCAGCTCCGGACATACCATCTTAGCCTGCTCCTGCTCCACCAGCTCCTGAATCTTCTCATCCAGGCTCGCTGTTCCATTGTAACGGCAAGCTACCCCTGCCAGACATGAACTCACCAAATATTTCATCGTTATCTCCTTATACACATTCCATCTATGAAGTAAATTGTAACATATAAGATCAAGCTCTATAACTCGCCTCTGGTGATCATCTTGATCCGTCCATCTTCCCTGTATTCAACCTGAAAAACATCCTTGCTCGACTCCAGTTCAAATGTGACCGTGCCTGGATGGTCAGGATTACGGTGAAGTTTATACGCTTGAAGATCCATTTTAAATATTTTTTTAATTATAGGTTCTACTTCTCCTCTAAGAAGAGACTCCTGTATGTTATATAGTTCCTGATAATAAGCCTCTATTTCTTCCCAGTCTGCAAAGTCTTGCTCATAGTGATTAGCATCCCCAACCGTATAACCCATGCCCGCTTTTCCTTCGGTCATCTGTACAAAGTAGTTATCTTTAAAGGAAAAAAAGACTGTATCCTTACCCAGTTCATCATCTTTGCTTCGGCTTGCTCTTACCAGATCAAGATTAACTTTACCAGACAGAGCCTCAATCGCGTTTCTGGCATCCGCCAGTGCTGCCTGGGATACATGATCAGGTCTAAGGTCACCTCTGATCGAGACAGCCTTGTCCTGCTGCCATACAATCTCCCCATAACCATCGCCAGTCTCATTCTCTAACGCTAATGTCGTATGTGATATCGGCTCCAATTCCCCTTGCTTCATACTCACAAAACGTTGGACTGATGTAGGTTTAAGCGTTGGAGTACTGCCTATACTTTGCAAAAGCGATGAAACTTGACGCAGATAACGGTGTTCCAGCTCGCTTGGCTGCATCTCACGTCTCATTCCTACCTCACGCAAATTTCCTGTTGTCGCATCGAGCCATATCTGCGCATACTCCTTCTCACTTTCATTTCCAGCCTCTACATATACTCTGCCGGACACAGGCAAGTCTTCCACTTTCTTAATCTTCAGCTGTTTACCCAGATCATCTCGCATCGTAGTCGCAACATTTTTTTTCATTTTGTCGGTTAGCAGATTTGTGTTCAAACCATCGGATAACTGTAACGCTGCTGTCGGATAGACCTGCTCGATCACGGGTTTCACCAGCTGTCCATCATCCCAGATCCATAGGAACAATCCAGCAGCAATAACCAACGCACCCATACCGGCAACAAGAGGCCCTCTTCTAGGGCGACGCTTGTGTGACACTTTACCTACTTGCGGTCTAAACGGCCTGGATAACCTGGAACTGTCCTATAACCTATCTCCCTTGCTTTCCTCTTCCGACTTCTTCATCCACTCCACCTGTTGAAGCACCTTTCGCTTGTGATCCTCTGTAAAAGGAGACAAAGCAAACGGTCCCTTCCGGATTTCCTTTTCCCACTGCTCATCCTTGTGTCTCATTTGCTTCGCTCCTCCCATTGTTTCCGTACCTTATCCTTACCTCGGGATAGTCTGGATTTTACTGTGCCTAAGCTGATTTTCAACATCGCAGCAATCTCACTCGTCGTAAGCTCATATTTCAGATTCAGCAAAAGAATCTCCCGAAACTTCTTTGGCAACGCCAGAACAATATCCCAGATTTCATGGATATGCTCCTTACGCATCACTTCCATCTCGGCCGAAGGATGTGCAGGCTGCTCTGCAATCATGACTCTTTGGTTCGAACCCCCATGCTCTGTCTCAATGGGTAACGTCTCTCCCCACAGACTGTTACGAAAAAATCTGGATTTTCGATATGTAAAAGTCGTGTTCCTAGTAATAGTCAACAGCCAGGTTTTCAGTGAGCAATCTCCACGATAATGAGCAATCCCCGAATACGCCCGAATAAATACCTCCTGTGACAATTCATCTGCCTGTTCGGCACTTTTGGTCAGAAAATAAGCGTAATTCCAGACGTCATTTCCGTAGTCATCCATTATGCTACTAAGTGTGTAATTGTCTATGGTCTGAGCCTGTGCCAGTAATTGATCATCCAACTGTTGTTCACCTCACTTAATATGACTGAGTCTAATGTGATTTGGTTCCCTGTTTTGGACATTATTTCTTATTATTGTAGCAAAATAAAAAAACAGCATGTTCAACATCGCTGGACACGCTGCTTCCTTCAAGTTTGCTTAGTTAGAAATCTCTATCAGAAAGCTTTTAAGCGAACGCTCCACTTCCTCAGTTTCTTTCTGCCCTCTGGTCTAACGTATCATTTTCATCGTTATACTTTCACCGCAGCAATCATCAGAAACATCGGTCTCCGATTTTCGTCTCGCATGCCAGGAACCTGTTCAATCATCTCCGGTGATGGTTTGGATTCAGCCACCTTTTGAATAGCAAACCCTGCCTTAATGAGTTCATTTAGATGTGTTGCCAGTGTGCGATGATATTTAACCACATCCTGATTCAGAAAGTTCGCCACACGTTTCCCTTCATCATGGTAATCATCCACGGGCCAGTGCAGGATTTCACCTTCGGGTCCGTAATGCCAATCCTGCGCAGCGCGAGCGGTGAAGATGGGATGTTCGGAAGATAGTACAAATGTGCCCCCTTCTACGAGAAAATCGTTGATCTTAGCGTACACCGTGTCTAACCGTTCAATATAATGCAAAGCAAGTGAACTGATCACAACATCGAATTGTCCCGGTGCAAAATCAATATCTTCAATCGCCAGCTGCTTGTACTCGATCTGCGGATCGTCCGTCATTTCACGAGCACGCTGAAGCATATTTTCAGACAGATCTACACCTATCACTGAACTCGCTTGCTGCTCTCGCGCATACCGGCAGTGCCACCCAAAACCACATCCCAAATCCAGCACACGCTTGTCCTTCAAATCAGGCAAAAGAGTCTGCAATTCATGCCACTCCCCGGCTGCATCCAGCCCTTGAACGGAACGAGCCATCTTACTATAGTTGTCGAAAAATTCAGCTTCATCGTATTTATTTTGTTTCATCAAGAGATTCCTCCCGCCTTATAAATATCCACCTACTCTATCACATAAACGATATTTAAACGCAAAAGTTGCCAAGAGAATTCATGGCGTGTTATCATACAGAACGAACGTTCAGTATTATTATATACAGAATGAACATTCAGTTTACTAACGGAGGTCATTATGAATACGAATTGGACGCATCCATTGGAAGGGCAATCTGTAGGTAAAGCTTTTATAAGTTACCTCGTGCCTTCTGTATTAGGGATGCTGGTAGTTGCTTTTAATTTTATTATCGACGGCATTATGGTTGGACACAAACTGGGTTCTACCGCGATGGCCGGGATCGGCATTGCCTCACCTGTCTACACGCTCTTTGTTGCCATGTCGCTGTGGATTGGTATGGGCGGGGCAACGTTGTACTCCAACGCTATGGGTAGAAAAGATATCACTTCAGCCAAACAAATTTTCACCAAATCCATTATGCTCATTATGTTAGTTACGGTAGCCATTGGATATGTTGCATTTACATTTAAAGACAAACTGGTATACTCCCTCGGTGCTAATGCCGAGACTTTCCCGTTTGCTTCGGACTATATGAATATCATGTTATTGTTCGGGTTCGTTTTCACCATTGAGAATGCACTCTCTATCTTTGTACGAAACGATGGGAATCCCAATACGTCCATGTACGCTCAGATTACGTTTGCTGTTGCCAATATTATCATCAATTATATAACATTATATGTACTTGAATGGGGTGTACGCGGTGTGGCACTCGGTACAATTGTATCGGCGTCTCTTGCGTTACTTGTTCTGTTCACTCACTTTTTCAAAAAAACAAATAATCTCACGTTCACCCGGTTCAAATGGAAAAACAAACTGCTGGCTTCCCTGCTGCTCATTGGTTTCCCCAGCTTTCTGGCTGAACTTGGCATGTCGGTCTTCTCTGTATCTCACAATATCTCCATGGACCGCATTGCGGGCACGGATGGTGTAGCATCCTTTACCGTATTGAACTATATTCATGGTGTGGTACTGTTAGCGTTCCTGGGTCTGGCGTCTGCTGCCCAACCTCTGATCAGCTATTATCACGGTGCGAAACAGATTAAACGGGTACAACAAACGATACGTTTAGCTACCAAAACGGCTCTGGCATGCGGTCTATTGTTACTGGTTGTTGTTCAGATCGGTGCACCTTATTTCGTGCAAATCTTTGGAAACTTCAGTAGTGGCGTAACGGATAATGCCGTTTACGGATTACGTATATTTACATTTGCCTATGTGTTTATGGGTGTTAACTTTGTCATGAGCACCTATTTCCAATCTGTGGGTAATGCCAAAATGGCCATCTGGATTACAGCTGCGCGTGAAATGATTATCATGATTGCGTTGATTGCGATCCTCCCTTCATTCTTTGGTGTCACGGGTGTGTGGCTTGCCGTACCGCTGTCCGAAATGCTGGTTCTCGCAACCATAGCCCTGTACTATAGAAAACGATCCCTTACGGATCGAATAAACGCGTTGCAGTCTGAATAACGTTAACAGATAATAACAGCAACAGATAGAAGATCAATTGAACGTAGATAAAATGTAGGTAGACCTCATAAATAATCTAATAAACAAATTAATAAAGCCCTGCACGATCAATATAGATCGGTCAGGGCTTTTGTTTTATCCTAAATTTAGATGGAATTAGATACGTATATCCAATCGACCATTGCTGTCTGTCGTTGCGTTTGCAATCTCCTTAGGGGTAGCTACGCCCATTCCATTGGATGGTGGTTGGGCAGGTGGAGCCTCCTTCGTAGCAGTTGTACCGGCTCCTTGAGAGCTTTGCTGTGCAATCTGTGTCTCAATCTGTTTGATCTGCTGTTCACGCTGTTTGGTCTTTGTCTCCTTAGTCTGTTCATCGTCCTTGCTGGATTGCACTTTCTCCAGTTGAGCCTCAAGCTTCGTCTTTTGTTTCTCCAAGCTACTTGAATTGTCCGAACTCGAAGATGTCGATATGTATGATGTAGTGGAGCTGGCTGTAGAAGATATATTCATTATGATTCCCCCCCTCTTTACTTAGCTTCACTATACCCTATCCCACTGAAACGTACGTTAAATTCAACTGAAAGGTTGCTGAAGGAGCTAAGAATAAGAAGTCGAACAGATGGAAATATACCTACCAGCATTAATAGTCTGATCAATAATATTGGAAGTCTTCATATAAGTGAAGAATCTTAATTTCGTCTCATCTATAAGTTAGTTGTTTGCCAGTGTAAAATAGTAAAACAAAAAGACACACTCGATATCATCAAGTGTGTCTTTAGATTGCTTGGCGGCGTCCTACTCTCCCAGGACCCTGCGGTCCAAGTACCATCGGCGCTAGAGGGCTTAACGGTCGTGTTCGGGATGGGTACGTGTGGAACCCCTCCGCCATCG
>NZ_JBFTKC010000019.1:0-100908 GCF_056395745.1 Paenibacillus sp. 10L310
CAATATAAAGCTGCTTCCTCCGCCAAGAAGCCAAATTGCTTCAGGGGCGGTTGCTTTAATCTGACCTGCTTTAAGTGATAGACTGCCACCCTGAATCGAGATGTTACCTGCACTCTGCATCATTACACCTTGGTCATTCAGTGTGATGACTAATCCAGCTCCAGCCTGTACGGTCACCTCATCCGATGACATACCAATAGATGGTCCGTCAGGATGGCCCCACAGTTTGTGTTGCGTTCCACCGGAAACCGAACGCTTGCTTTCGGGCACTGCATGACGAATATAAGCCTTGGACTCGCGAGTTCCAGGAATGTACAGTTCCACCGTGTCACCAATTTCTGGCATCAGGTAGAGTCCGCTGTGACCTTCGGCGACGTAAGATGTCGATAAAGGATATGGACAGGAAGATTCTGCTTTAATCGGACCATCTTCGATATACAGTTCCATCTGTACACGATCACCAATAATGCGGATTACTTCACCGTATAAGGAGAGGCCAATGAGATCCAGAAGATCGGATCGTGGAACCCGAATATGGTCTTCCAACATCATACGATATGTAGTCATGAGCAACCCGGATTCCAATCGGGATTCCGCTTGAGTTACCGTTAATTCTTTCCCGTCAGGCAGTTCGACTTTATCACCCAAAGCATAGGTTTCATAACACTCCATCGTATAGATGAGCGCCCCCTGTGTACCTTTGGGATCCTGCATCATATACCGATGCTGTTCATCCCCATGCCAATTCAGATGGCCCATTTCTTTCTTGACATGATATGGACGATCCAGAGGCCATTTCCACAACTTGCCCATGGGCAACCCGAAGAACAATTTCGGTGAAGCCGCTGTCACTTCAGGCACCAGTACGGTACCAAACCGGGAAGCCAAACGTCTCAGAAACATCCAGTCGGTTTCTCTATATTGTAAAACAAGTTCTCCCAATTGGGTATTCTCTGTGACATTATCAATTACATCCGAGTAGGTATACGCCTTCATCACGTATTTAACTAATTCGCCATAGGACATCGCCCTGTTCTGGAATGCTCGCTCGGATATTTCAATGTCCATCTGATATGTATTCGATATGGCCTCTAGCTCGAACCTGTATATGCCACCAACCAAATGTACAGTTAATGAAGTCATCACGCCATGAAACAGACGCCTTACAGATTTCCCCATTTGATCTAGCTGTCTTAGTACAATCGGTTCTCCTTCAGCCTGGACATGAAGGATGCCTGGTCCATCTTCCTCCGGTATAACGCCGCTAATATATAACTTCGCATGCTCATTAATCTGTCGGGTAATTCGGATTTCTTCCAGCCATTGCACTTTATACGGCCAATATAAACGGAGTTGTTCGTATCCGATGCGTTCCTGTACCTTTTTCATGGATTCGTTCATCTCAAAAATCCAGCTGCTGTCCGTCATCCTCGATGACGATATCTCCACCATACAGACACTTATGCGTACAGTGACCAAGTAGAGCAGCTTTCCCTTCCACCTTGGCATCTCCTTTGCCATGTAGCCAAGGCATAGTCAATACAGGTACACACGGTGCTTTCTTCACCCCATAGATATCCACCATCATACTGTTGGATACAGCCGGATTCTCCATATTGGAGCAATTTCCAAATGATCCAATATGGACTCCAGGTACATAATCTTCAATCGTCAACTGAGCCTTGCCTTTGATGTAAACGCCATGACTAAATGGGATCTTCAATCGGGTACGCTGTGTACCACAACTGCAATGCAGAATCGCTCCGGCAACCACATAACTCTTGGAATCTCCTGTAGCAGGTTGAAGACTGATCTCACTCTCTTGATTACCTTGTGTCATTTCGCCTCTCTCCTCTCTATATTGTCTGTTCCTGCTCCAGACGGACCAGCTGAATCCCGGAAAAATCCCGACGCAGCAGACTCTCTGCCAAAGCTAGATTAACGATGATGACAGATTCACGAGGTTCCTTTAATTGAAACAAAGGAAGTTCAGCCTTACCTCGATCCAGAACAATCTGTTTCAGACTTCCATCCAGATGACGTTCCGTTTGGGGAGAGAGCACATCCATTACCGTTGGATAAATAGCCCAATAGGTCTCCTGGGACATACGTGCTTTGTCCGTCAACACTGCCGCCCTGCGAATTAAGCCGGGATGGTACAACGTAAATACTTCCAGCATTCGATCCGATACCAGAGGTACAGGGCGCTCCAAATAATCGGTGTAATCTACATTAGGTCTGCTTTTGATTGAAAGGTTAATTGCGGTGTGATTACCACTCCCCTCCTGAAAAGAAGCATTCCACTCTCGACGCTGTACCTCACCAACCGCTTCTGTCTCTACACGATTTGTCCATCTGGTATCCTGCATCAGCCTAAAGTATCGCATGGCGATTCCTCCTTCACCGACTCCTCAAATATCGCATCTTCCAGATCTGCCCCATCCCATAACACGTTGGTTAGGTTTGCTCTACGAAATATAGCTCCACGGAGTCGCGCTCCCCTGAAATCTGCTCCGGTTAAGTTGGCATTCTCGAAGTTGATACCTGAGTACCCAGGACCCTGTATTCGACCATCAGGATGCCCTTCTTCCCCAGAAATGCCCCTGAAGATAGCCCTCTCCAGTGAACATCCATTGAAGTCAGCACCGTATAGTAGACTGTCAGCAAAATTGGTATCTCTCATATCACAGTTATGCCAACGTGTGCCTACCAAGACACAACGTTCAAAATCTGTTGATTTTAATCTGATGTCATTAAACCTGCTATACCGGAAGTCTAGATCACTGCATATCATCTCTTCCATGTCCAGATCGTGATAGTCCGCATACATCCCACCCAAACCATCACCCTCTTCAAGCTCCCTGCCGATGTCTTCCAGGTTCCGTTCTCGTTGGTCAAGTCGATACACACATTCACTGGTATCCAAATACTCCCCTACACGAACCTCAAATTCGGGCTCCACCTGCATATCCGATATCAGTTGGGAATCAAGGAGCTGATGGAAACATTGACGAATAAAATAAATAACATAGCGGTGAACCAAAGTTACCTCTTGAAGTCGTATTCGATCCAGTTCAACCATCGAGATCATCCCCTGATAATCAGGAAGTGTCTTCTTCAAACGATCAAGCATCCGTTCCAAACAATCAAAGGCCCACTGGGCATCATATATTGCCTGTATAGGCTCTCTGTCGAGAAGCCATGACATATCACTGGCTTCGGCAAGATAATGCATCGCTCCCGTAGCGACTTCTGTCCGCAACAAAGAATATTGGATGTAAGCAACATTCCCTTTGGCACCAATCTGTTGACTGTGCCTTACTTTACTAGTTAATTCTTCGAAATAACTTAGGAACTCCGTAGTCAACATTGGGGATTGGCTATTTAATGTATATTGAAGGTCAGCCATCAGCCTGATTCGTTCAGGCTCCACTTGATTCGTATAAAAGTGCAGTAGTGATTCCTTCCGGCTCACTGACTTTCCTCCTTCCAACGTTAATTAGATTTCACTTCTGTCCCGCTCATTTGAGCCTGACCATCCAGCCTTATTTTCCCTCCTCCTCCTTCAAGAAGAAGTTCTGATCCAGCAGATAATGTAATTTTCTTTCCTGCTTTTAGCGAAATGCTCCCTCCTGCTGACATACTTACTTGCTGACTACCTGCAATATGAATACCTTCATTTCCACTAAGTCGAATATAGACCTCTCCTTCTTTGCCGCTAATGATTACAGCGTCTGGAGTAAGACGTATCTCTTTCCCATGAGGAGTGCGAAAAATTTTATGATCTGGATTGTTCAGCTTGTTGGTGGATGTCGACTTGTTATCCAGTCGTGGAGCACCTGTGGCGTAAGCATCTTCTTCATACATCGTTGGGAAATATACAGCTATCGGGTCACCAATTTCGGGCATGACATACCAGCCGGTCTCTCCCTCTGCAATATACGGAGATTGATACAACAGCCACAGTGCATCTTCCGTCCCTTGTTTATCATCACAATCAAGATGCACCTGAACCTGTCCACCATGTACACCGATAACACGCCCCATTAATGAGCTTCCAGCAATCAGCGGATTGTAGTACGTCTTTTGCCGCAATCCTTTGTGAAGACTCAGCACATATTTATGCTTTAGAATACCTCCGGCTAGTTCCGTATAGGCTTCCGTAAGATACAGACTTCTGCCACGGAATGAGATATGGTGTCCCAGTTCCATAACTTGATCTGTCTCCACTTCGTATACAATGAAGTCACTTTCATTCACATTTACAGTCTCGTTCTCTGTGAAGTACATGAACGGAGTCATGTTTTTGTGGACGGTATAACGCGTATTGTCCAGTTCGATCGAGTTACCATGCTCATATACGCCGAAATAAAATTTGGGACTGTCGAATTGAGCCGCAGGCATCAGACTCGTATGAAATCGGGAAGCCAGTCTTCTGAGAAATGCCCAGTCTGTTTCCTGGTATTGCACGGCAACCTTGCCAATCTTGGCTCCCCCGGTCCCCTCATCGATCACGTCCAGTCCCGGATAATCCTGATCCAGCTCCTTTAACAATTCAGGGAGCGTCATCTGGATGTTTTGAAACGTACGGGTTCGCTTCTTGACATCCATCAGGTATGTATGTGAGATTGCTTCAACCTGGAGCGTATATACGCCCCTCACAACCTGTACTTCTACAGATAAAGGAATGCCTTTGAATAGCGGACTTTTGTTCCCTTCCTCGTCCTTTTGCCACACTTCAATCGGGGTATTCTTATCCGTAACATCCACATAACGATCTTTCCATTCCTCGGATACCATGCCTTTGAAAACAAGACGGGTGTGCTCATTCATCTTTTTGCGGATTGTCAATTCTTGCAGATGTACTAGCTCATAAGGTTCAATAATCAGATTTTCATACGTCAGGCTCATGGACTCAGCTCCTCTCTAATTCATTTCGACAATGAGTGTATCCAGAAGTGTACCACCGGGTTCCATCCAATTTCTCTTCTCATCGTCCGTACAGTTAAAACCATAAACAAGGACTTTCTGATCTAAAATGGTGAACACCATATGGTTATAAATTTGATCATTCAATCCCTGAACAACGAACTGGCAGTAACCCGTGGAAAGACCGGCATCCGTCACTCGAACGCCGTGTTTTTTCCATTCTCGTACAGGTTGAGTTGCACGAATCACATCAGCCATCGATTCCGTAAAGGAATTCAGCTCTTCCGGAGCAAGACGATGATCCAATGTCTTGAACGTAAAGTTGATCGTTCCCGAATCATTGGTATAGATCCATTCAGGACGATGGGACGACGGATATTTTAACTGAGCTTCTCTTTCTGTCACCAAACGAAATGTGCGGGGAAGAGACACCGTAACCTTGCCCTCGTATAGCTCCGTTCTTCTCAGATGTATCGTTTCCTGTTCAAGGCGTATCATGGTTATTGGCTCGAATGGTTTTACTTCTCTTGATTCAGGAGAGGCTTCAACATCTCTAGTCTCTGTTCCCTGATGAGGTTCACCGTTCAATGTTTTGCCATATAACATCGGGATGATTTTGCGATCCATATGTTCCATAAACGAATTCCATCCTCCCATTCACTTGAAAATTTCAATCCACAATCATACGATGTGGTCCACCCACCGGCATACCCGAACGTCCCGTTCCCCGACCTGCATTCGCCAGTATGCGATCCAGATATCGATGAATTTGCGCATTATCATATTCTCTGTACTCCAGCCCTAATCGACTAGCAATGTGATGCAAAATGACGCTACGCGCAACCGTTCCTTCATTGAGACACATCATGGCGAAGACCAGATCCTGGGGATCAGAGGTCCCCGTTCGAAGCAACCTCTCGGCATAATCCTTCATGACAACAGGAGATAAGGTGCTTGCCCCCTCGGCTGCATAAGGGACATGAATGACATGCAGGGTGTTGAACTCCGTTGCCAAGTCGGCAAAGGTCTGGTAGTCACGCCGCAGCCGGGCCCCTTCCTTCAGCTTGAATCGAGCCAGCTCCAACTCTCTCGATGTGCACGTTGTCTCTTCATCCAAGAGCAGCTCTGAATGGCTTATCGTCATGTCACTCACGGTCTCCTCCTCGGTAAACTGAAGCTTCAGCACATTGACCCGTCCCGTAGCTTGGTATGCCAGTTCCATAGGCTCTGTCAGCATATAAAGCCTTCCATTATGCAGCACCATCCCAGGGGCGACGACCAATTTGTCCGGGAACACTTCTACCTCTGCACCTGCAAGAATGCCATCTGCATAACCGCGATAGTACAGTTCGATGAAGTCTCTGGGGAAATCACGTAGTCCCTCCAACATGGATGTTTTCAGAATTCTTCCCTTGTTAAAATGCGGATACGAATATGTGAACATGAGCGGTGTTCCCCCTTTCTGCCCGTGGTCCTCACTTCATTCCGTCAAAGAAGTCCAGTTCCGACAAGTCTGTTTCAAACGGAAGCAGCTTCTGCGATCCCAGATACAGCCGTTCATTTCTGCGAGCTACAGGCAACACATGGAAGCCCCAATGACGATCATCCGGAAACACAAAAAACTTCGTCTCTCCATTCACGATGGAATCCGTATCATCCTGCGGAATTTTATCTCCATATCGATCTCGAATGTCTTCGTAGAGCACCTCTTTATAGAATTCCGGGCGGTTCGCATATACGAATTTTTGTCTCAGCTGGCCATCGCTTCCGCTAAGATACAACTCCACTTCTGCCGTCTCGAATGGACGGGAAATGCTGCCAGGAATACCATCACTCCGATCCAGACTGCTGATCAGCATTTTTTCACGTCCATTATGCGTGTAGGCACTTACGGTATACGGAATTACAGCGGCATCATGCGTGATGTCGGCTTGAACGCTTCCTGTTTTGCGGGCACTCAGATAACGAATTGCCCCTCGAAGGCAGGCAAGTTTAAGATCAGGCACACGCCCTTCCGCAGGTTTTTGCCGAAACTCAATGCTTCTGCCTGGAACGAACTCTTTCAGTGCTTCCCGAAATACATCAATGCGGCAGGACTGACCTGTTAACTTGATAATCGAGTACTGGTTCATCCGCCCTTGATGATAGAAATCATCCAAAAACTTGCGAACCACCTCATAGATATCGGCCTTAATCAGCTGGGTAATTTCCTTGATATTGAACACCACATCGGGGAACTCATATTCATCCTTCAACTCCCCATTCCGTTCTACCGAGAGGAACCAACGCTCCATGGTCGTTATTTGCAGATCACTGTCCCCGTCGTCCTCCATCTCCGAGTGGAATCGGTTACGCAATATGCCGGTTTTGCGGAAAAATTGCTGCTTCATCTCTTCTGCGATTTCCCACAGAAAGTAGAAGTTGCCTCTTACCCGCAAATACTCGTCCCGTGAACGATTCTCTCGGCGCGCAAACGCGGTAGGGATGATGTGTTCTGCCTCATCATATCGCTGCTCCAGCTTCTGATAAACGGACTTCACACCCTCTTCGTCCACCTGACGGAACACATCCGCACCAGGTGCCTCAATCAGGCTATCAATATCCGTCACCTGACGGCGTCCGCTATAGTAGTCGGCGAATACAATTTTCATGAATTGCATAATACGATAGGTAATGTTGTGACCTCCGAAGTTCGTATCCCCATTTTCGTAGGTAGTATGAATATCGAGCTTGTACGCCATATGTCCATCCTCGATCGTAAAGGCACAGGAAGATAAATCCGTCGTTCCACCGCCACAATCAATCACGAGCGCATGATACGTCTGCCCTTCCATGAAAGCACCACGTTCCATCCCGTCAGCAAGGGTGTTATAGAGTACAGCCATTCCCTCATCCAGCGCATACGTCTGCTCAATCCGATAATCCGGAAGCATCTCGCCGAACATCTGCAAAAACTGTGTTTTCATCTTCACGGGACTGGTAAAATGCACATGGCGAAACTTGCACTTGAACTGATGCTCTGCCGTTCGGATGATGTAATTCATGTACGCACGCAGCAGATCCATACGAGAAACGATGGCCGCATTGCCATGAACATCGACGATTTCTTCCATTTTGTTGTAATTGTTCACCCATCGCTTCATGCTGCGGAAGACACTCGCCCGGCTGCTGTACCCTCCCCGACGCATACTTCGCAGCGCTTCATAGCCGAACTCGTAACGAATGTTCGCTGGATCCGAACACTCCGCCACCCCAATGGCCGTAGGCAAGACCTCGATCCAATCCGTATCTTTGTATGTAGGATCGGGAAAAGAAACGTAGTTGATGGCATCCATACGGACTCGCCCATTCAGCAAATCCTGGCTGCTCGGCGCCTGAATATAACCGTTATGCAAATAGGCGCCTGCCGTCGTATTGGAGGTGCCAAAATCAATTGCAAGCACTGCTTCTGTCGGTTCAAGCTCCCGGATGTCCAGATCTGCCAGTGGGATTTGAGTATATTGAATATGAACCGGTGGAAGCGGTCTGCTGGAATAATAGGTCTGATATAGGTACTCCGAGTCGCGTTTACGGAAAAAGAGAAGACTATACTGTCTGTTTCCAGATCTCTTCCAGGTCGCCCCACTTCCTGCGGTCAAATAAAAGGTTCCCGATACGGAGTCGTCCTTAACCAGGTTGAAGATGCCGCACAGCTCCATGCTCTCATTGACTAAAAGTACGTTGGATTCGGTTAGTCCCCCCGGTGCCGTAACCACATATCGATCCAGCTTGTCCACGTTCAATCCTTCGTACAGAATCAGTCGCGCAGGTACACTAATGCCTCCATCACTGCTCATGGGCGCCGTCATATGACGAGAAATAGCCTTTTGTATCCGCTCGAATCCACCTTCAACAGACTGATTGATCCACAATATATCGTCCGCTCCCAGAAATTTTAAAATAATCCGAATCAGTTCTTCCCGCTCCGTCCGAGGGCCCAATCCCTCGATTAACCGTTCCTTGTAGCAAATGTTCCGTAATTGGAACGTGGTCATGTCCATCAATTCTTCACGCGTATAACGCATGGTTCCTCTGGAACGTTCCCTGCTCGTGGCATCAGGATACAATCGGTATGAATAGCCGTTCATCTATACTTCCTCCTTACAACTGCTGGTGCTGCTTAATATAGGGCAATCCCGTCCTGTATCATCGTATAATCCACATCCAGAATGCCAAAATGATGCCTCCAGTATATTTCCGTGTCGAAACGAACCGGCAGAAAGAGTTCAAGAATCAGTTCCAGCTTCTCCTTCGCTTCCGTACGCTCTACCTGACCAATATACAAAAGCAATTCATCCTTTTCTTCACAATTGGCATATAGGGTTGAACGCGGGAACATTCGAACAAGGGTATCCCTCAGCAGATGAACCGCCTCTCCCGTATCATACAAACGGAGCATATTGCAGGCGATCACTTCCTGCTCCTCCTGTCCGAACAGCTCCAGTCGCCGCCGAACCCGATCCCCGTATACACCCGAATGCATATCCTTCAGAATGAAGCGAATATAATACTCCCTCTTGTTCATCCCCTGCATCAAATCCATATCCGCCAGAAAATGAATAACCAGATCAAAGAGCGCTTCCCGCAACTCCACCTGCTCTTCATTATTGATATCGAAGAGGTCCCGGAAAATATCAAAAAAGCGATAATACGGATTGACTTCAACCGTGCCTTCCACGCCTGAAGCATTCAGGTTTGTCTGGCTAAGTTCCATGTAAGGCGAATATACACGTGCTGGCACAAAGGTTACGTCGCGCAGATCGGTTCCATTACGCTTGGCCCGAATAATCAGATCCCAGATGTAATTCATGCTGTACTCACACCCATTCCCCTTCGCAGCAGTATTCCGGGAAAGCCAGCTGGATTTCGGATACCAGAAAGCTCAGCAGATCATCCAGAAAAATGGCCTGTCCCGGCTGCTTTCCGTGTCTGCTGAACCTTAAAATCATTCGATGTTTATCTGTTTCAACACGGACATGATCGCTAACAAATGCATTAAGTGGATACGTAATGCCCAAAGCGGGTCCTGGCGCCACCACTTGCACATCTTCCAGTTCCAACCCCTCTGCTGCCTGAAAAGCGTGAACCATGCGGGAAATCTCTCCTTTGGATCGTACAGAACGTCCTTCCTGGCGAGCATATTTACCGGCAAACCCTTCCCGCTTGTTATTGGAAAACAGCGGATAGTCCATCCTGCCAATGCGGGTTGCGACGGGACCCGCTATTTTCAGCACCGTCCATGAATCGGATTTTTCCAGTGGTGATACGATGATGATATCTTCTTCCGATCTTTTGATATACCGAATATGCGATTCGTCTCCATCCACCAGATATCCGTGTTCCGTTCCGGTTTTGCGGAGTGGCAACACATGTTCATAATTGATTCGGTCCGAAGCCGGAACAGGGAATCCACCCGTTTTCATATCCAGCTTCTGAATGTTCCACAGCGGAATCATATTGGTTCTTTTATAAGACTCAAACTCTTCGAGATGGATGGAAAGTTCCTTGACAGCATGTTGTTTGTCCCATGCTTCTCCATCGTCCGAACTGACCAGAACACAATCAATGAATTTGTACACATAGGGTGCATTGATCGATTTCCATGGCAGACTGTTCTTACGAAAGACCCGGTACAATTCTTCAACTTTGGAGATATACGCTGCACTTGATTTCAACCGAACCGTTATGGCATGCCTGCCTCCACTGGTTACTATCTCCCCGCGAAATGTCCGATTACTGTTCAGTAGAGATTGGAGTTCCTGTTGCCCACATTCCATGTAGAACGTGAATAATTTCATCTCTTCATGACGCGCCAGTGCCTCTGAAGCCTCACTCAAATAGACGGACTGTGATTCAGCATCCTCAGGAATGATCGGGTACAGAAATTCATGAATGGGATCCAGATCTTCCCGCGCACATAATGTGACATATACATCATGACGTTCCTCCTGCGGCAACACCTCATCAAAAACCCGTTGCTCAATCTGTTTGTTCAGCGTCTCCTGATACTCCACAAGATTAAGAAAAACGCCTGTCATGAGATCTTTGAGCATGCGGCGTTGTTCGAGATCCTCCATCTTGTTAAGACGGTCACGAATCATGTCTTTCATCATGAATCTCCTCCTTCCGATGATTCCTGTTCGTTCACGTCAGCCTCCGTGGTATCGGTGCTTCCGTCAGCCTTGGAGGCAGAATTGCTGCCAGCATTACTTGTCGTTTTTCCAGGAGAAGTACCTGAGCCGGAAGCATCCGCATTGCCATTTCCAGCCGAGGTGCCATTAGCAGTGGAAGAACCGTTCCCTACTGTATTGCCTGTATTCACACTTCCTGTACTCCCGGTCATATCCGAGGTTATGCCCGAGGTATTTGGTGAGTCTGATCCTGCCGTATCCTGCGTAAGATCAGCCGCCGGTACCGATGGGTTTAATTTCTCATCCAGTTTGTTTATTTTCCGCTCCATGGCCAGCACACGTTCCAGCATATCGATCTCTTGATAAATTCCCTGTGCCGAAGCATAGGCATCCATGGCTCCGCTGTAGTCTCCGGCTTCATTGAAGCGGTCACCCTTCTGTTCCAGCGTATCTGCCTGAAGCTGCCGGGATTGTCGCTTGATATCTGCACGTTTGGTCTCGGCCGTCTCCAGTTGCGTAGCAATCTCCTTCAACGCATCTTTGTAAGCTGTCTCCGTAGCGGCCGTTCTGGCCCGTTTATACAAAATGATTGCTCCACTGTAATCTCCGTTCTGGAGTTTCAGATCGCCCTCGGTGATCCAGTCTTGCACTTGCTGGAAAGTGGTCATCTGCTCCAGTCGCTCCTGAATAACTTCCCGGTTGAACATGGTATAGGATTCAGACAATTCCAATGCTTTGGTGTAACTCGCGGTTGCTTTGGTAATGTCGCCTTCTTTCAGGTGAGCTTCCCCATCAACCAGCGTCTGAGCAGCAGCCATCTTCGCGGTCAACAGCTTTTTATGTATCGGGTCCTTGATTTTGATGGAATTATTGCGTGCAAGGCTGTAGTCCGAGACCGCCTTGGTATACTCTTGTTCCTTGACGTACTGGTCTGCGGTCTGTTCATATTGCAGCATATCTACGACCAATTCAGCTTTTTTGGCTGCACTTTTTACAGCGTAGAATATGCCGGCTCCACCAAAAATCAGGAGCATGACCAGCATGATGGCAATCCGCTTAATCCATTTCTTACGGTTCTTGGGCTCTTCATGAAAAATCTTGTTCACATATATGGCTGCCGCACTATAATTCTCGATACGAGTACGTTGCTTGCTAAGCATCACTTCTTCAAGCGTATCCGCCAGTGTCTGCGGGTCATTGGCACCTTCAACCGCATCGATCATCTCGGCATCTTGCACCCCTTCCCATAATCCAGGGGTGCAGAGCACAAGCACATCGCCATCGGCCAGCTTGATCTTATCCGATACATACGGTCTGATCATGCCAGGTTTGCCCGCGTATTCGTTCAGATTGCCGCGTTCATCATGCTGATCCACACGATCTTCTGCAATCTGGCCTTCGGCTGCCAACTGAGCAGCAACGCTATGATCTTTGCTTTTTAGTGCAAGCCGATTTCCACGAAAATGATACAACCGGCTGTGTCCGGCAGATGCCCACACCATACGTGTATAATCTGTCACAACAATGACAAATCCCGCTTTGAGCCTGACTCGGCGGCTTTCATACTGCAACCATTCATGGGCAATCTTGATATACTCCGTTAGTCTGCGTTTGGACATGGTTGGCTTTTCCAAAAAGGATTCCAGAATGGTCTGCACTGTGATCTGTGCGCTATTCACTTCCGTATCTGTATCCAGGCCATCTGCAATGACATAACAGGCCCAATCTTCCAGCTCAACGCAGCCGTAGAAATCCCGATTTTTCAGGAAAGATCCCGCTTCCGAGACAAAAGCCGTCTTGAATTCACTGTTCTCCTTCCTCATCCGTCTCCCCATTTCCCTTCCCTGTGCGTTGCCTGATCCGTTACCATCCTTGCTCCAAAATGATAATCGTGGCATTATCCTGATGCACGAGCTGTTTTTCTTCAATCAAATCAATGATGGTCTGAGCTGCATCAAATGGCGACATGTCTTTCGCAAGTATAGTTTCCAGTTCCATCTCAGTAAGAGAGTTGTATACCCCGTCACTGCATAACACAATCTTGTCCGCCGGCTGCAGTGCAAACGGCTCGTCCGCGATTTCCATTTGTTTAAAATGGTCGTACCCCAAATAGTTGACCAGCCTTTTGCGCTGCGGATTATCCAACGCCTCCTGCTCCGATATTTCTCCAGACATATACTGTTCTTCCAGTTGGGTTTCCAGTGTATGTTTATGATTGATAGCAAGCAGCTCTCCTTTACGAAATACGGCCAAAATACTGTCTCCTACCGCGCCCCAATATAACTCTCTGCCCTTGATCATGGCCGATACCAACGTTGTTCCACCCGGAACGCCAAGCAAGTTACGAAGAATCGCCTGGTTTGCTGCATGGGAAGAAGCATCCCAAAACTCTTCCGGATCAGGAAACCGCTCCAACTCTTCAAACTCACGGATAAATGTTTCTACCGCAGTGGTACTGGCTACTTTCCCACCAGATAATCCGCTAATTCCATCGGCAAGTACCGCAAGCACACCATAAGGCTCCACGGCACAGGCAAAATAATCATCCTGTTCACTGCGAGCACCAATGGTCTGTCCATTCCCGATCTGAACGCCAACCGGCCTATCGTCACGTTGCCTTACCGGAATCCGGCTTCGGACGAATAACAACAACCAGATCGACAAACAGCCTGCTGCCAGAACCCAATAAGGCGTTAGCTCCTTGTCGTTCCACAAGATCATGAAGGTATTCACTGTTGCTCCCATTCAAAATGCACACCACATAATGGGATGAAAATAAATTTACTGCGTCCCAATTGAATGACGTCGTAGGCAGCCAGTTCCACCGGAGAATAGACCGCTTCGTTGTTATGGTAGGCAAGGCCGGAAGCATCGCCGGGCAGCAGATAGAAATTCCGTTTTTTGGGATCATATACAATCACCGCATGATTGCGCCTTGAAATCGTGTTATCCCCAAGGATTCGAACATGCATCTCTTCCGAACGTCCAATAAAGTTCTTTTCAGCCATAATCCGATAATCCTGGCCCATCTGTGGACCTTCGATACACACCATCCATCCCGTTACCGGTTCAATTCCTGTCGTTTCTCCCAGGTATGGCATCGTTCTGTCATCCTCTGCCGTGCGAGGCGCGCGTGGGATTGCTCCCCCTGCTTCACTATTGCCGGAAGGCGGTGACTCGACGGCCAGATTACAATATGGACAGGTGTTTCCGTGCCGTCTCGTGCTGAACATATGTCCGTTTCCACATCTTGTCAGACTCATTTCTTTTCATTCCCCCGTAAGCTTGTATGATGGTATGCCAACGTTATTTCACCAAAATTCGGGTATTGGCAATATAAATTAAGTCTCCTGCCTCAATCAGGCTGGGTTCTTCGATTTCCAATTTGGATGATCTGCTTTGATTTCCCTTACGTACGCCCACGCCGCTGGCGGAGTCAATATCCTCGATAAACCATTGGCCCGAGGCTTTGTTCAGCACAGCATGTTGCGGACTGATGAGGGAAGCATATGGAGTATCGGACAAATCAATGTCCGCCTCACTGTTCTTCGAACTTTTTCCGATCAATACACTTGTCTCACCCTGAATGTACCATTCCTTCACACTTGTACCGTCATCGTCCAACAGTACGAGTTTCACAACACGTGAAGATAACTTCTTCTTTTCCCTCTTGCTGGCAGGTAAGTATTTAAAAAACAAGTATGCTCCCCCGGAGAGGACCACAATAATTCCAGTTATCCACTGGGCACTCATGTCCCGGTTAATGATGAATATGTAATACAGCACGGCTAACGAAATCATGGCGACGCATGCGTCAACCCCTATCGTCATTACCGACCTTCCTCGTTTCACTTCCATAACCTCCGCCTGAACCGGCACGATCCATTACAGGCCACCGGCTTACTTTTTTCGAACTCCGAAATATCGGTCAAACATGGCGGACATATCCATTCCTTTGTTGGGATCGGCTTTGCCACTGTTTGAGCTGTCCTTGCCTTTGGGGCGATAGCCAAAAAATTGTTCAAATTGTTCCTGCATTCGTGATGGATCAGACCATACCTTCTCGGTATTCATAGGTCCATTTTGGGCTTGTCCACTCTTTTCTCGTGCAGTACTGGATGTTGCTCCATTTGCCCCTCCTGGGTTCCCTGTAGATCGAGGTTGTTGATTGTATGCAGCCCTTAACTCGGGATTTCCGAGTGTACTGTAGGCCTCATGGACTTGCTTGAAACGCATTTCTGCCTGCGCATCTCCCCCATTAACATCCGGGTGAAATTTCTTTGCCAATTGACGATAAGCCTTCTTGATCTGCTCCGGAGAAGCTTCACGTTCCACACCAAGCACGGCATAATAATCATTCATGGTATTCGTACCTGCCTCCCTGCCGTATTCGGGCGTAAATAAAGATTAAGGGGCACCAAGGCCCCTTAACTTGACAGAATTATTCTGGGCCAGCCATAACTGACCCGGAACATCAGCTTCTCCCTTTATACAGGGAAGCCGCCTTCAATTTTAGTGAATTCCGTTTTGTCTTTTTTCTGTTTGA
Source organism: Paenibacillus sp. 10L310 (assembly GCF_056395745.1). Classification (NCBI taxonomy): domain Bacteria; kingdom Bacillati; phylum Bacillota; class Bacilli; order Caryophanales; family Paenibacillaceae; genus Paenibacillus; species Paenibacillus sp. 10L310. Next base: position 15,646 of record NZ_JBFTKC010000019.1, read on the forward strand.
TGAACAGGCTGAATTCACCTACGCCTTCGGTATCTCCGAAACGTTCTGTGTAATCCACAACGAACGCGTTAGGCATGTAAATTTTGCGTACCACTTGATCCGCCGCAACCACTTCAAGGGTCACTTTACGGTAGCAATCTGCTTTTTCAGCTGGAACGAGTGACCACAGAGCAAGTTTCATCGTGTCATCCGCATTGTCACCGTCTGTTGCTGTAATAATTTTGCCACTGATGCGAAGTGTTGCACCTACATCTGTGGATCTAGCGTTGGAATCATCCGGTGTATCTGTGTCATACACTACTGTGCGGATATTATCCATTCCCAATTCGATTGTTTCTGCGCCTTCTACTTTCAATACAAAACCCATTAATAAAAACCTCCTTAAGATTAAAAAACAATGTGCCCGGCATGCTCTCCATCTGGGGAGAGGTACCGAAATATATGTATAAGGTCAGCCAATAAAGGCCGCCTCTAACACCAAAATAAATGTCTATAATTCGTTGTTTGAAGAATTATATACATTTCTAAAACTTGTACCCACTCCAGTTTCTTACACCTTCATCGCGCTGGTGCCTTTAGTAATCATGACCTCCAGGTTCTTCACGTTGCCGTTGAATACCAGGTCAATGTGGCACATATTGCTCTTCTCATCGATGATAAAGCTCATGTCGTCACCTTCTTGAATGATCGAATTGATCGACCCTCGGGTTCCCAGCCACCGGCTCTTCTGACTGCTCGGATTGTTGCTGAAGAATTTGACGATATTTTCATGCTTGAAATCACCCGTCTGGAAACGGAGCAAGCGCTCAATGTAAGTACTTACGAGTGTCTTATACAAGGAATCAAAACCATCTTCGGACATCGCCATGCTTCTCGCTTTGTATACCGTGATCCGCTTGATGTCGCTATCCTGGATTTGGGCATTCTCCGATGAGAAAATAAATCCAAAGTTTTTGCGGTTAATCGAATCCTTGATGGTGTTCGTGAATCCGGAAATTTCTTTGGTCATCGTAGTCACTACACGCAGACTGTTATCGCCTGCCTCAATATCAAAACGCACACCTGGATAATCCCGGTTCACGGTTTTAAATGCGCCTCGTAGATACTCGGGGCACTGATATGCAGCCACAATTCCGGCAGATACATAAGACGCACCGACATACACACCTTCAATCCACAGCTTCAGAATGTCTTCCTTCTCCTTGGAAAGCTCCACACCATTCTCCGTCTGGAGCATACGACTGTCGATAACGACACCCGATTTCTCTTTCGGAATGATGGTGAAATTCGGAGCACTTGGAATGGCGAATTCGCTGTAGTCTTTGCGAGTTAATACCGCGCATTTATCAATATATTTATCGATGCCCGCAGTAGCCATGCTGCTGAATGTAGTCTCTTCTCCAGATTCAAAGCTAAAGAATACTTGTACTTTGTAGTCTTTAACGACTTGCAGAAGCATGGACAGGGATTCCATACTGTTTCCGTCTTGTTTAACCACTTTCTCGTTACCACGGAAACGGGCTCGACTGACTTGAACTTGTCCCGTATTCTCCAGTTCAACGGAAGGAACAATTCCGAACCAAATAGTGTCGGTAAAATCATTCTTCGCATTGACTGTGTTGAGATAGGTCTCCAGCCGCGGAATATTACTGCTCTTAACAAGCATATCCAGCTTGGCATTGGCAATCAGCATGGAAGGAAGCATGCCTTTGTTTTTGGTCGCATATTGATCAAAGAACATTTTGACACCCAAAATTTTCTCTACCAGCGGTTTTACGGTTTTTACAAAGTCATCCTTGGCGTTCTTGTAAAATTCCAGGTATGTATTGTAATTCTGTACTTCAACTGCCGTATCAACATCCGTCTGAACTGCAGGCAGTGGGCAGAATGTACGAACGACCAGATCCTGTACATACGGTGAAGGTGCCTCGGAGAGTGAATCATAATCTTCGGCAAACACCTGAGTCAAATCTGTGCTTGTCGACTCATCCAGGAGCATCAACTCGTTGTTATCACTCTTTGGAGCTTCGATAATTTTCAATTCTCCGCTCTCACCAATCGTGAGTTGTCCTACCTGAATCGCTTCGGAAGAAGTTTCTTCTTGAGCACGGCCCAGCAACAAGCGGGTTTTGATATCTTCGATGGCCAGTGGCAGCATCGCCATGACATTGTTATAGTTCCTGCTGGCATCTTCAAACATGACATTAAGTTTATCCCCGATATCCAACTTCTTCGGGTCCCCGTCATCCAGCTTCTCATGCTGGCCGTACATGTAATGAATTTCTTTTCGTACCTGCCGAATGTCATCCATAACCTTTTTCGGTGAAATCATATCCAGCAAATTTTCAAACTTGAAATCTACATTCGTAATCCCCTGACTACGTTTGGTATCGATCAGGGTAAAGAGCATTCTCAGGAAGTCATTGCTATGATCAATTTTGATCTCAGAGATTGCTTCATCCGGAATCCCTTCGGGCTTTTTGAGCGTATACATGACTTTCTGGTTTACCGCATTGAAAAAGGAATACACACTGGGAGAAAACTTGTCCAAAAACTCATCGAAGCTTCGTACAAGCAGGTGCTCATTGATCTCCTTGATCTTGTCATCATTCAGACTGTCGATCCCTTTTACGTCACCGACAATCGTAATCAAATCCATTTTCTCAGGATTGATCTCTTCGAAAAGCATCGTTCGGTTCGTTTGATTAATAATATCCATTCAGGCAACATCCCCCTAATGATGGTTCATTCGGGCGAATGCTTCCCCCCCTCCATCAATTTTTGACACTCCGCACGCTCTATCAGTCTTTGGTCATGATCTAAGAGAATCATCTTCTCAGGCGATCACAAGTCCAATAGAACGAGCTGTCAACATATGACTGGAACTTATGTACCAGATTATGCCGTTTGCTTTGGAGATTTATGGAATTCATCTTAATCATCAGTGATATATTTTGTCAATATTACCCTATATAGGTCTAAAAGCTCATTTTTGTGACTTCGATATACCTATAGAACTAATTTCCGATTTCCGCTTCATTTCCCATCGAATCATGCCGATGATAAAGAATATCCTATAATCTGGATGATGTTCAATGATTTAAAACTAGTGGAGTTTTCCCCCTAATCAAGAGGAAATCGCCTTAACGTATGCGGTGTTGCAATATTCTTCGCTTATCAAAACTACGCATAACGGGGTTTTGTCGAGTAGAAACAAAAGTTTTTCAACAAAAATCAGTTTGACCTCTAAAAACAATTGCAGTGCCCAAAACAGAAAGGAGATTCAAAGCATCGTATGATATTAACAAAATTCAAAAAAACATTTTTTTCTATCTTGGTAATCAGCTTTTTAATTCCAGCATGGGACATGGGGAGCCTATACGCTGAATCATCCGTCAAGACCCAGACGTATGAAGGCCTCGATGCCATGTTTGTCCTGGATGTTAGCTACTCCATGAATGAGACCGACAAAGATCGCATTGCCGAAGAAGTTATACATATGTTTATGGATATGAGTAGTGGACCTAAGACCCGATTGGGATTCGTAGCTTATAATGACAAGATCACTTCATCCGTACCACTGATGGAGATTTCATCCTCTGGAGCTCGCAATAATCTTCGTAGCCGTGTGGATGGCTTAAAACGTTCGGGATATACAGATCTCGGACTTGGCTTACGCCGAGGGGCTAGCCTGCTCGAACAATCGCAGACGGACAAACGTAAACCATTTATGATTTTGCTCTCTGACGGAGAAACGGATTTGCGAGGATCGACGAGCAGAACACCTGCTGACTCCTCCAAAGATGTGGACAAAGTTATTGAGATGGCACAACAAGCTGGTTATCCCATCTATACTGTGGGACTAAACCGCGACGGTACCGTTAACCCGGCAGAACTGGAGCGTATCGCCAAAGAAACGGGTGGTTCTTCCTTTATCACCGGAAGTGCGGACGATCTGCCTGAAATCTTCAATCGGATTTTTGCAGATCAGATTCAATCCGTTCTTGTATCTGTAGCGGCTGTAACTGCAACAGGAGCAATGCAGGAAGTAACCGTGGATATTCCTAACTCCAGCATGGCGGATGCCAACATTATCATGCTATCTGATCATGCTGTCTCGGAAGCTCAGCTCTATTATCAATCGAGCAATGTCAGCTTCATACGGTCTGATAAATATGCTCTGATGAAGATCATTCGTCCGGTCAAAGGACAGTTTAAACTGAAATTCAAAGGCCGTAGCGGTGATCTGGTGAAGATTAACCTATTAGGGAACTACAACGTCTCTGCGGTCGCAAATATGGCAACGGAGCAGCCCGTCAAGGGGAAGAGCATCACATTTGAGGCATCACTCTACGATCAGGCTGTGGACCCTAAACCCATTAAGGACTTGGATGTGTACAAGGGACTGGAAGCGGAACTCATTGTAACTCCATCTGATGGAAAAACAGAACGTATCCCTTTGACCAATACAGGTAGCGGATTTACGGGAAAATACACTTTTCCCAAGTCGGATTTGTACACATGGGGACTACGAATCGACGGTCCGGACTTTTATCGGGAAATTACTCCGGTTGAAGTAGACATTACGAATCAAGCACCCGTAGCCACCGGCGAATCCATGGTGTTATCCAAAGATGACAGCAATACAGATGTCGACCTGAACAACTACTTTAAGGATGCCAATAATGATCCATTAACGTATGTCCTTGCAGACGGTGGAAGTGAGCGCAAACTTGGAGATGCCATCATTGAAGGCAACCTGTTGCGATGGTCTTCTCTACACACCGGAAGTTCAACGATCAAGGTGACAGCAACGGATTCTGAGGGAGCAAGTATAACTACAGACATTTCGTTGCAAATTCATTCTTTACGTGAAAAGGTACTGCTATATACAGGATTGGGCCTGCTTCTTGCTGGTGGTATTTTCGCACTGTATTGGTTCGTAATGAAGCCAAAACCCGTATTCCGGGGAAGACTGGAAGGATACTTTCTAGCGACAGCGAACAGCAAGGATATACCAGTGACCAATTGGCCTCTCACTTCATTGGAACGCCGAAAAGTAAGTCTCAGTGAACTGTTTGATCGCATGGACATCGGGGTCAAAGTACTAGAAGCGGGACGAATCTGGCTGGAAGCGGGTAAAAAAGAAACGTTATTGGTACGGCACGATACGAATTGTACGGTTGTCCGAGGCCGAACGCCAGTGAAACGCAGACACACGGAAGCTATGGAGTACAATGAAAAGTTGTATATCACGTTTGAGGATGGTGTTACGGAGATCGAAATTCGTTACAAAGCCATCAAACCAAGTACCAATAGCTATGTAGGACAAAAGAGAGATCCACAGTAAACTACGTGTTAACTACGTGGAAATGAAGCACGCTGATGTATGTTCTCTCTGAAAATATAATAGAAACAAGCCAGTTCGCCCCATATGTACGGGTAAGAACTGGCTTGTTTCTATTTTACACCTATTTAACGGTTATGCTTTCATTTAAGCGTATCTACTTTAGCAACATAGGTCATGACTGCTTACGCCGTCTCATGTTGCTTTTTCGGCTCCACTTCATAGACCTGCGTATGTTGATTCTCGGCTAAAGACCATTCCACTGTACCTGGCTTGCGCACTTTCCATACCCAGGCTTGAACTCGCAGCGAGCTTCTGACCCAAGCTAAGGAAGCACAGCGTTTCTCAGAACGAACCGTCAACCCCCAATGAATAACACGAGCGAGCCAAGGATTCACATACTCATTATGTGAGCGAACAGATGGCAATTCATCCTGGAACAACCGCTGTTTCACGTCCATAGGGGGTTGCCCACATGTCCAATAATGGAGCAGAGCTGCCAAACTATAGATGTCCGACATCGGTCCTTGACTAGATTTCTCCGAATAAAACTCCAGCGGAGAATAACCTGCCGATGTAAATATCACCTGTTTCTCTCCGGATTGCATAGGCCAACGGGTAGCTGAGCCAAAGTCCAGAAGTTTGGGTGTACCATCCTCCATAACCATAATGTTGGAAGGTTTCACATCCCGGTGAAGAATGCCTTGCTTATGTATGTAATCCAATGTATCCACCAGTGGAAGTAGCGTCTCCGTTATGAAAGCAGCATCAAGAGCATGATTATGTTCATTCAAATACTCGGTCAATGTGATTCCCGTGCAGTATTCCATAACCAGATACCCCGTACCATTCGCTTCAAAATGATCCATATACGATACAATATGGGGATGATCTAGTTTCGATAATAGTTCACCTTCGAGCAGAAATGCAGCCAGTAACTCCTGATATTGCCCACCGTATCCTCGTGAAGAGCAGAACACCCCTCGCTTGTCTGCCTGCCGTTCAGCCATTCTCTGTGGGAAAAATTCCTTAATGGCTATTTTGGCACCTGTGTTACGATCTCGCCCTGCATATACAATAGCCAACTCACTGCTGGCCAATACCTGTCTTACCTGATATGTATCATTTATAATCACATTGCGCTGCAATGTCATTTTACAATTGTCTTTTCTCATAACAGACCTCTTTTCAACCTTGTCGATCGGAAGACTTTCCGCGTAAATGCATCACTTGGTTTAACCAGTCAGCAATTCATCGCCAACTATACATATAAACCAAATGATGCAATTTGAAACACCTTCACGCGAAATATTTAAATATTAATGATATCAAGCCTTCTTCGTTCTACTGCTAATCCCTATCCACACTATTCTATAGAAGAAAAGCATTCTCTTATATAGAGTATCGACAGATGGATGTAATTACTTTATTAAACTGGAGAAAAACATTTCTCATCCTTCATTAACAGTTTTTATTAATAATTATTCTGTAAAAAACGCCCGATTTCCTCGTTCATCTGAACCAATACGTCCTGTGAAGGGAAATGTCCTGTATCATACTTGATGGCTTCTACATTCGTAATAATCTTTTGAGCTCGCTCAATACACTTATCAGCTGGGAAAAAGACATCCTTCTCTCCTACCAATAACAAGGTTGGTGACGTATAATTCACCAGTTCTTCCCGCTCCGTAAGCTTGGGCAGATCCTGATCTATGCTGACGTATTTAAAAAGTTTGCCGATAATGTTTTTATCCATTTCTTTCATGCAGTTGCACGACATGTTGTCCGTAATTTTTTGCAAAGAAGATGGTGAAGACGTCATACGATACTTGACGAGTGGCAACGTGATATCCTGAGCTGTTTTAATTTTGGAATTGACCGCAAGACCCGCAGGAGCAACCAATACAGCACACGAGATGCGTTCCGGAATATAGGTAGCCAGTCTGAGAATAATGCCTCCTCCAAACGATGGGCCGATAAATGCACTCTTTTCGATATCATAGTGATCCAGCAGATCCGATACCCATAATGCCAAACTATCAAACCGTGTCGAGATACTCGCTTCCTCACTATAACCAGGATGACCAATCGTATCAGGAGCAATAATCCGGTATTCTTTAAATAAAGAAGAGAACCAGGACAACGTCATCGGATTCACACAATTACCGCCTTGGAGAATAAATAACGGCTTGCCATCTAGAGGACCCGTCAGTAAAACATGTGTCTTTCCAAAACGCGTCTCTACATACTCCCGAGTAAATTCCTCACCCAACTCGTTCAAATAAATCTCATACTCTTCAAGTATGCTGCTCTTGCCTTCTTCACTTCTATAAATGGAACTCATGTCTGCCTCCTGCAATATATACTCAAATACCCCATTCTATTGAATGGACTTGCTAATCAATGGACCAAAAAGATAAAGAGGGCCTGCAGATGACAGGCTCCTCCATATGTTTAACTAATCATATTCAGATGATTATAGAGCGGAAACTGGAAATTGTAAATAACGATTCTAATAGACCAGAAATTAAGGAGGCATCCTTTGGAAAAATCAATTTCATAACTCACTAAAAATGGATTTTCGCAACTAGATATAGACAAATTAAACCGCTTTGATCTATATCTAGCCTTATTGAAGCAGCGAAAGGTATTATGAAATTAATACGGAGAAATACCTACTTCCGGCCGTAATCTGCCTTGATTTCGCCCCACTGTTTGGTCTGCCATTTTAGCACTTTATTGCTATACGTATTCGTCTGGAGCCACTGCTCCGCACGATCAATCATCAACCATATCTCTTCCGTAGAGTTGTCTCTTGGTAACGTTGTGGCTACTTTTTTCTGCTTTAGCCATTTCATGGCATTGACCGAGTCGGTATACACCGTTTTGGTACTGCCTTCTTTTTTCAGATGTGCAAGGGCATGTACAATGGCCAAAAATTCGCCCAGATTGTTCGTACCTTTGGAGATCGGTCCGACGGAGAAAATAATCTCACCGGTGCGGGTGTCTACCCCTTTGTATTCTACAGGTCCGGGGTTACCACGTGTGCCCACATCAACAGAGACGCTGTCGTAATCCACTTCCTCTGACGTTTCCATGCCAGCACTTCTTCCGCTACCAGCCGACTTTGTCTTCGACGCTCCGCCTGCACTTGAACCCCAGTTCCCTTTCCATCCAGCACGATACGCTTCTTCTGCGGCTGTTTTGGACTCATAGGATTTATATTTCGCTCCAGTATAATGATCCGTCTGCGCTTTGCAATCTGCCCATGTGTTATACACACCAGGCTTCTTGCCTTCCCAGACAACATAATATTTCTGTTTTGCCACTGTAACCCGCTCCTTTGTTCACTTCATCAATACCCTATTGTAAACGATCTGGTGGGCGGAATGAAAGCTATGGATTTGGCCCTCTGCATAATTCCTCCAACTCCAGAACAGTCTAAGAAACAAAGCGCATACTGGAATAGAAAGGAATATACGTATGGACTGGATATGGAAATCTGTTTTACTTGTACTTATCGGCATGATTCTGCTGCGAATTGCAGGACGCAAGTCGATCTCACAGATGAGTGTCGCCACAACGGTCATCATGATCTCCATCGGAACAACGATTGTACAGCCCATCGCAAATCATGAGCTTGGCAAAGCGATTGGATCAGCATCAGTCTTCATTTTGACATTGCTTGTAGTGGAACAACTGCAATTGAAATTTAATATTTTTGAACGGTTAATGAGTGGCAGTTCCAAAATCGTGGTAGAGGACGGAAAGGTCATTATCCCGAATCTGAAACGTATGCGTTATACGATGGATCAGCTTGAGATGCATATGCGACAGCACGGAATTACAAGTGTAGACGATCTGGAGACAGCAACGGTGGAACCCAATGGTCAACTTGGTTATGTCCTGAAACGACATGCTCGTCCCGTGACGATTGGAGATCTGGAAGAGATCCTACGAAGTTATGCGATTACAGGTAGTAGTCCAGCAACGGGAGAACACCCTCAACAAGACAACAGCAGCAAGTCTTCAAGGCATAGCGATAACTCCTCAGATATTTTCCAAGAAGTCAGTAAAGGTGCTCATGTTCATCCCGTTGATCCTAAGCTTCAATAGATGTGTCCTCCCCTCTAAAAAAAGACCGCACCTATGAGCACTTATCAACATCGCTCCAACAGGTACGGTCTATGTTCACTTCAATTGATTATTTCGAAAGATTTCTCCACGTCATCCAAACAAAGATATAGTCCCAATCAACGTGTACTCAGGTAAGCAATGCCTAAGCCGCCCGTAACTGGATTTGTATAGATTTCACAATCGACATCGAATACCTCACCAATCATCTCGCGAGTCAGAATATCTGCCGGTTTGCCATGGACCACAATCTGGCCCTTTTTCACCACATAGAGATAATCGCAATATGCTGCAGCGAGTTCGAGATCATGCAGCGCTGCCAATATGCCAATGCCGAGTCCACGGACAGTATTTAGAATCTGAAGCTGGTATTTGATGTCCAAATGGTTCGTCGGCTCGTCCAGGATCAGGAATTGGGGTTGCTGTGCCAAGACACGCGCCAAGACGACACGCTGTTTCTCCCCACCAGACAGGGACACGTAATTACGGTCTGCATGTCCAGTCAGATGTACTTTTCCCAAAGCCTGCTCGACGATTTCGTGATCCCGTTCATTATCCGTCTCCAGCATTTTTTTGTGCGGGGTACGGCCCATCATGACCATCTCACGCACCGTAAAATCAAAACTCAATTCATTAAACTGGCCAACAACGCCCATGTGTCTGGAAACAAGCTTTGGACTGGATTTGAGAATATCGGTATTGTCCAGAAAAACCGTACCTTGCTGCGGTTTGATCACTTTATAGATGCTCTTGAGTAGCGTTGACTTGCCACAACCATTGGGTCCGATCAGTCCAACGAACTGTTTACCGTTCACCTGTAATGAAATATCCTTGATGATGTCCGTGTTCAGCACAGAGATGGATACATTTTCTACGTTCAGCTTCATGTTTAATTTCCTCCAAAACCGTAGCCTTTTTTGACCAGCATATACATAAACATCGGTGCACCAATCATGGCCGTAATAATACCGATCGGCAACTCCACGCTGGATATGAGGGATCGTGCAATAACATCCGTCCAGATGAGGAAAATGGCTCCAAACAGCACGGATACAGGCATCACTTTACGATGGTCGGAACCCACGAGACCTCTGACAATATGCGGAATAATGAGTCCAACAAAACCAATCATGCCACAGCTCGCCACCATAACGCCTGTCACCAAAGCGGTTAACAGCATGTACAGTCTGCGATACACACTCAGATTAATGCCCAGCGTAACAGCTGCTTCATCCCCCAACAACATCGTATTAAGAACTCTGGACTGTAAAAGGAAAAATAGAATCGCCACCAGCACGACGATACCTACGAGTGGAAGCTTGTTCCATCCGGAAGCCGCCAGGCTGCCCATGGTCCAGAATGTCACCGTTTTGATGCCTTCAGCATTGTTAGCAAAATAAATAATAAAGTTCGAAAAAGCGCTACATAACGCGTTAATCACCATTCCGGCAAGCACCAGCTTGACCGACGTCATTTTCCCCCGAATCCCTGCCAAAGTCAGGACCAGTAAGGACGCACCCATCGCACCGGCAAAGGCCCAGAAAGCCACCCCCGTCTGACCTAGCCACCCAATCGCACCGAATCCAATAAGAATTGCAAAGGTTGCTCCAAGTGAAGCGCCTGAGGATATACCCAGTATGTAAGGATCAGCGAGCGGATTCTGCACAGCAGCCTGCATAACAGCACCGCACAAGGCCAAGCCTGCGCCGATAAACATCGCCATCAGCACACGCGGGAAACGAATCTGCCAAATGATATCGGTAAAGGAACCTGCCTCAATGGGTGTTGTCCCCCACTGAAATCCCGTTAATTTGTATAAAAGAATACGATATGACTCCGCCAGTGGAATTTGTACCTGTCCAATGGAAACTGCAATACCTACGGATATAAGCGTAATCATGATTAAAGCTGCAATCAGTAAAGCAAACCCGGATTTACTATGAATCAGAGACTCTCTTTTCCCCATACGCTGTGTCTGAACCTGAACCGTCTGTGCCATCTCTTCCCCCATCAATTCGCGTAAAATGTAGAACAAATTAAATTTAGCTATTTACAATGTGTTTTCTCGGATTATAATTGAGAATGATTATCTTTGTCAATTTAAAACACATAGAAAAGGGGTTCGTCATTTAATGAAATTCACATCCAGAACCATTGGCATCGCTACTCTAAGTCTCCTGTTACTACTACTTGCAGCCTGTTCGAACGCTTCAACTTCTTCCCCTGCCGAAGAAACAACTTCACCTACTAACACGACAGAAACTTCAGCTCCTGCTGAGAATACAAATAAAACGACGTACCCGCTCACCATTGAAAATTTCACGATCTCGGGTGAGGGTGGCGAGTGGAAACCCAAAGTGCAAGTATTCGATAAAGCACCTGAACGTGTTGTTGCGAATACCCAATCTGCGGCTGAGATGCTCATCAAATTAGGTCTGACCGATAAAATGGTCGGTGTTGCTGCTCTATATGGTTCCGTTACACCGGATGTGGCTGATGATTTCGCCCAAATTCCGGTATTGTCCAAGGATTATGTCGGTAAAGAGCTGGTTGTAGGTGCAAGCCCGGATCTGGTTCTCGGACGGGGCGACCTGTTCGCTGATGCAGACTGGGGCGTGGGTACCGTCGATGGATTGAATGACTTGAATATCCGCACGTTCCTGCAAACGACGAATCACAAAGGCACACTCGAAAGCCTCTATAGCGATATTGCACAACTTGGAAAGATCTTCGACGTTCAAGAGAATGCCGCAACTTTCACGGAAAGTCTGAAGACTCGTGTTGCAGCCATTAAGGCAAGTGTAGCGGATCAGCCTGAGCAACGTTTTGCTTATATCGTTCCCGCTACAGAAGACACCATTACGGTAAGTAGCATGCAGAACGATACGTATCAGCTCGATGCACTTGGCCTGCTGAAGCTGAAAAATACGTTTGATGGTGTGCAAGGTGAAGTTAGTGTAGAGCAACTGATCACAGCGAACCCGGACTACCTGCTCTTGTCCGCGTATGCCGGTTCACCGGATATCGATAAGCTAATTGAGAACCTGTATGCCAACCCTGCCCTGCAAAGCATGAACGCGATCAAGAACAAACAAATCTATGTGACAGATTTCAGCCAGTTCTGGGGTTATGGATATCAAATTCTGGATGGCATTGAGAAAATGGCACAGGAAATGAAAGCTAATCCAATCAAGTAATGACTTGAGCCAATGAGCAGGAGAAGACATTCTCCCTGCTCTTTTTTTATGCCGCGCATGCAATAAACGATGGATCCAAGCTTGACATTAGTTTGATAACAAACTATATTACACGTATGAAAACAAGAGACGCTATTTCACTCATATCCAAAATTAAAGAGAAGGTCAACCGCTTTATCCTGGCCGAGATGGCTGAGCAGGGAATCCAGGATCTTGCTACGTCCCATGGGGATATTATCTATGCCCTGTACAATAATCACAGGATGACCATGGCTGAGATTTCCAAAAAAATTGGCAAGGATAAATCCACAGTGACTGCACTTGTGGACAAATTGGTGCGGACAGGATACGTGCTCAAGGAGCGTGATGCAACAGATTCACGAGTTGTTCATGTGGCTTTGACTGCCAAAGGCGAAGAATTAAAGCCAGTCTTCGAAGAGATATCACAGCGCATGCTGGACGTGTTCTATGCGGACGTTACGGAAGCGGAGAAAAAAGAACTGTTGCGAATTTTAATGAAAATTTATAGCAACTTCTAATTTTTTTTGGAGAAATAGTTTGATATCAAACTAATAGTTTAGAGGAGGTTTTTGGTATGATGGACTACACTCAATTGTTACCGGAACATGAGGTAAAGAAGATCGGAGAACATGATTTACACTTGGAGATATTCGCAGGAACCCCGCCTCATGACGAAAAAACAACGACCAAGAAGCCCCCACTACTGTTCGTTCACGGTGCATACACAGGCAGCTGGATGTGGAGCAAATATATCCCCCACTTTGTCCAGCACGGTTGGACCTGTTATGTCATGAACCTGAGAAGTCACTACAAGAGTCGGGTCATGGATATGACGATGATTACGTTTGACGATTATTTAGAGGATATTCGTGAAGTGTTAGTCAAGTTCAGCGAGCCTCCCGTCCTCATTGGCTTTAGCATGGGTGGGATTCTCAGTCAAAAGATTGCAGAAACCGTTACTCTGGCAGGCCTGGTTGTGATCGACGCCAGTCTGAGCAAGGAAGTGCATGAGCTAATCCCCTACCCGGAAAGCAATCGTATCACACCTGGAATTATCATGCCTGCACCTGTCCGTGATGAACTAACCAGTATAGATGAGACGGCAGAAGACATTGCTTTTCAGCGTAAATATCTGCAAACGGAGTCCGCGAAGGCATTTGCTATCTTTTCAGTTCTTTGTGGAGCTGATGGAATATCCATTAATGGCGACCTGATCCATTGCCCCAGCTTGGTGATCAAGGCTGTCTCCAGTGAAGACGAAGATCAGAGAGGCAAATTAACCGCCAAGCAACTGCATGCTGCATATGCCGGACTGTGGGATACGACCCATACAGGTTTACTGGTAGGCCAACGGTACATGGAACCTGTCGATATCATCCTTGAATGGATGAACAGACAGTTCCCCTTTGAATTAACGGAAAAACTCACAAATTAAAATAAATACCATGTTAAGACCCCCTTCTTACCTTTAATCCTGTATGCAAAAGTTTGATTTTTTCAGATAAGCTTATATGCATAGTTCTGGATAGGATTAAAATATAAGAAATGAGGTTTTATTCATGACCGCTCACACATCCCTCCCAAAGCAAAGGGAGCTACCTTCCATATCTTCAAAACGCCTTCCGTGGGCTGGGCTTCTTGCATTAGCCATGGCGGGATTTATTTGCATCCTCACTGAAAGCCTGCCTGCGGGACTGCTGCCGCAAATTGCAAAAGACTTGGGGATCACAGAAGCCCTCACAGGACAGTTGGTGACTCTTTATGCCATTGGATCACTTGTTGCTGCCATTCCCTTGACTACTGCTACACGCGGATGGAGACGCCGACCTCTACTGTTAGTATGCATTAGTGGTTTTCTTGTCTTTAACACCGTTACCGCCTTATCTTCGGATTACATCCTTACACTTGCTGCTCGTTTCATGGCTGGAGTCTCTGCGGGTGTGTTATGGGGCATGACAGCTGGTTATGCTCGTCGAATGGTCCCGGATTCGTTAAAAGGTAAAGCCATGGCCGTGGCTATGGTCGGCACACCGGTAGCATTAGCCCTGGGTGTTCCAATCGGTAGTTTTCTCAGTTCTTATGTCGGCTGGCGCCTCATCTTCGGGATGGTATCTCTTCTAACCGTAGCTTTAATCGTATGGGTTCTCTGGAAAATGCCGGATTTTGCCGGAGAGCCAGCTGGTGAACGTCTTCCGCTGCATAAGGTGTTTTTAATTCCGGGAGTTAGGCCTATTCTGTTTGTTGTTCTGGCCTGGATGCTTGCCCATAACATTCTATATACCTATATTTCTCCCTACCTTGCCCAGACCGTATTTGCTAACAGAGTAGACTTGATTTTGCTCATTTTCGGTTTTACTTCCATTGTTGGAATTTGGTTAACCGGAATGCTCATTGACCGATTTTTGAGGAGATTGGTAATCATTAGCTTGGCAGCATTCGCTCTCGCGTCTGTCGTGATGGGAATCGGTACTCATCAACCTATGATTATTATCCTTGGCATCATGATCTGGGGAATTACGTTTGGTGGGGCTGCCACGCTACTACAAACTGCCATTGCTCAAGCCGGAGGCAAAAGTACAGATGTCGCCCAATCGATGCTGGTTACAGCATGGAATCTGGCGATTGGCGGAGGAGGCATCATCGGGGGCATCCTTCTTGAGCTATTTGGAGCAGGATACCTTTCTGGGGCGCTGTTTATCTTGCTTATTCCTGCGTTGCTTGTAGCTATGCGTGCTTATAAATATGGATTTACCAGAGCAAATTAACAGGAAGACATTTTGCATGAGTTACACGCAGGAGGAAAGAGGAGTTCACTTGATGTGGACTCCTCTTCTGTTTTTTCATTTTAAAGACCAGAATCTTATTCTGCCTGTGCCAACAGATTTGGTCCTTCCACGAGATTTTTATGTGCAATTGGAGAAGACATGGTGATTAAAGTCATGTAAGTACCGTACGGATCACACTTGTTCTGAAACTCCTCGAGTCCCTGAATGGTATCTGTGAGGATTTTCAGCAAGTAATTGTACTCTCCGCTTATCCGATAACATTCCACAACTTCAGGTGACGCATGACAGAAATCCAGGAAAGGATAACAATCCCGCGTACGAAAAAGAACATAGGCTGTGCTCTGCTTGCCCAATTTGGATGGGGAGATTACGGTTCGATATTCCTCGATGATTCCCTTTTCTTCCATTCGTTTGACTCGTTCAGTAACAGCGGGCTGAGATAACCCCACCAGTTTGCCGAGTTCGGTCATGGATAATCTCGCCTGATTCTCCAAGTGATACAGAATATGCTGATCTATTTCGTCCATGTGATCCACTCCTTTAAATACATAAGATATATTCAGAAATTACCTTAAGTATATTCGCCAATTCATTATAACGCCTTTAACAAACCATGTAATACAAGATCAATCATTTTATATAATAAACACAGTTATCACGAGAAATCAAATACATCAGTTGGTGAGAGGAAGATAAGCATGAGAAAAAAAGACATGACGACATTGCATAATTATGTGGATGAAGCCATTGACCGCGCTCTAAGCGAAAAAAGAATCGTAGGAACAGTTGTACAAGTTGCTTTAAGAGGGAAACTGATATACAGCCGGGCTGCTGGTTTCGCGGACAGGGAGCAAAAGCGCAGCATGTCGGAAAACGCTCTGTTTCGACTTGCTTCCGTAACCAAACCTATTGTCTCGACAGCAGCTCTGGCATTAATCTCACAAGGAAAGCTGAGTCTGCATGATCCGGTGACACGCTGGCTTCCTGCATTCCGGCCCAAACTCGCTAATGGTCAGGACGCTTTAATATCAGTACATCAGTTGATGACGCACACCGCAGGCTTGACATACCGTTTCTTCCAAGAAGATCAGGGAACCTATGAGCTTGCAGCGGTATCGGACGGAATGGATTGGTCTGAAATGAGTCTGGAGGAGAATCTGCAGAGGCTGGCTTCTGCTCCTCTTTTGTATGAGCCAGGCAACATGTGGAGATATTCCATTGCGACAGATGTACTTGGTGCCGTTATCGAAAAGGTAACTGGGATGTCACTACGAGAAGCTGTCCAAACGCTGGTTACTCATCCACTCCACATGACCGACACTGACTTTGTTACGGTAGATTCGGAACGATTGACAGCCGCATATGCTAATGGTTCTGAAGAACCGCGTCTTCTTCATCAGGAGTTGGAGCTGATTCCTTTTATTGAGGGTACTGCTGGCTTCCGACTGTCACCCAATCGTGTGAATCGTACTTCTGCTTACTTATCGGGCGGAGCGGGTATGGTTGGAAGTACCGGAGATTTTCTTACTTTACTTGAAGCATTGCGACAAGGAGGACAGCCTCTTCTTACAGAAGCCGTTGCGGCTGAGATGTCAACCAATCAAATCGGGGATCTCGTGATGCCATACTGGCCAGGCAGAGGGTTTGGCCTTGGTTTTACCGTACTTAAAGATCCTGTCGCAGCCGGTACACCGGAATCCCCGGGTACGTGGCGGATGGGTGGAACTTACGGTCATTCCTGGTTTGTTGATCCAAAAGAAGAACTTAGTGTTGTAGCATTCACCAACACGGCACTTGAAGGGATGTTGGGCCAGTATACCACCGATATCTGTGGTGCAATCTACGCAGGCATTCGTGAAGGCAAAGAGGCTACACGAATATAAATACGAATAACCGCCCAATATTATTGGGCGGCTATTTGGCAACGATGGTAAGGCTACTGTCTTGTATTACTCAAATTTTTCTTTTTAAAAAGGTAGATCCCCGCAACAAGAATAAACCACACTGGCGTGACAAACAGTGCCACACGCGTATCTTCGGCCAATGCCAATACCACCAACACAAATGCCAGAAACGCCAGGATCAAGTAGTTCGAAAACGGATATAGTGGCAGTTTGAAGCGGTTGCGACTCGCCAGTTCCGGCTGAGTACGACGATATCTGAGATGACAGATCACCATGATGCCCCATACAAAGATGAAACACACGGTCGACACGCTCGTGATCAGCGTAAATACGCCTTCTGGCATGATATAGTTCAGCAGAATCGCGATCAAAATAACAATCGTGGAGAAAAACAGCGCGTTGGAAGGAACCTTCCTGTTATTCAGTCGTGCAAACGATTCGGGTGCGTTGTGATCCTTTGCCATGGAGAACACCATACGGCTTGTACTGAATATGGCACTGTTACACGCTGACGCTGCGGACGTCAGTACCACGAAGTTCACAATGCCGGCTGCGGCTGCAATACCCACAGCGGCAAACACTTGTACAAACGGACTTTCAGTAGGCACAATGGCGTTCCACGGATAAATACTCATAATAATCAGCAGTGCGCCAACATAGAAGAGCAGTACCCGGATAGGAATCTGGTTAATGGCTCTCGGAATAACCTTCTCCGGGTTCTCCGTTTCCCCCGCTGTGAGTCCCACCAGTTCCATGCCTACAAAGGCGAACACCACCATCTGGAACGATATGATGAACCCATGCAGTCCATTCGGAAACCATCCCCCATGACTCCACAGATTGGTGAAGCTTGCTGGACCCTGATCCGTCGTAAAACCTTTGAAGATCATATATAAACCAACAATAATGAGTGCCAGAATAGCCACGACCTTAATCAGGGCAAACCAGAATTCCATCTCCCCAAACAACTTTACCGTTGCCAAGTTCATGATTAATAAAATGACTAACGCTATTAACCCTGGCATCCACTGAGGTACATTCGGAAACCAAAACTGTGTATACAATCCAACGGCCGTAATATCAGCCATGGCAATGGAGATCCAGCAGAACCAATAGGTCCAGCCTGTAATAAATGCCGCCATATTTCCCAGGTAATCACGCACAAAATCGACAAAGGAATGATACTGCAAGTTGCTTAACAGCAGCTCCCCCAATGCACGCATGATCAGGAACAATACAACACCCGTAATAATATAGGCCAGCAAGATAGATGGCCCAGTTAGCTGAATCGTTTTGCCTGCTCCGAGAAACAGACCTGTACCGATCGCACCTCCGATCGCCATCAACTGCACATGCCTGTTCTTTAATCCCCTTGTTAACGTTTCTTGCTGCATGATCAACCACCACTCTCTTTCTGTACATGCTCTCTACGATGCAAAATATTATTACTCATCATATAATAATCTGCCCAGAATACATATCCCTCTTTTATATATTTTTTTGCACAGCAAAGAGGCCACCTTTGTAAGAGGCGACCACTTGATACACCCGTATTTCATGCTCTTGGCTTTTATAATCTTAAGTTATTTGTGAGAGAAGGATGAGTATAATCCCGCCGTCCGACAAAATAAGAGCCCGGATCACAAGTACAGTTCCAACGATCATAATCCCAATGCCAGTCATGACCCTGCCTTTTCGGGCGCGACCTTGATCTGGCTTGCAACCACACTGCGGCGGACCAGCTCAGTACACATCGCCTCCCATTGCAGCAGTGCCCTACGATAAACAAAAGATTTGTGAAATTGAACGGTGTTGGTCTCACCGCCTCAAGGTAGGGGATGAAAAAAGCATGTTGGAATGATCTAAATACTGAAAAATGGAGGATATATTTGCTATGCTTGCAAAGAAAAGATAGGCTTCTAATCGATACATTGAAGAAACGAAGAAAGAGGCTATTCTTCTGCGAGTGAGGAAGGTTAGGCATAAAGCCGGATCATAGGGA
This sequence comes from Paenibacillus sp. 10L310, assembly GCF_056395745.1. Lineage (NCBI taxonomy): Bacteria > Bacillati > Bacillota > Bacilli > Caryophanales > Paenibacillaceae > Paenibacillus > Paenibacillus sp. 10L310. The sequence goes on from NZ_JBFTKC010000019.1 coordinate 35,037, forward strand.
AGTTTAAAAATGCCAGCCAGATATCTCATGGGGACGCAAAAGCTAAAACGGAGTGTGTGTTTTAAGGGTTACCCAGGACGCTTGTACAAAGAAAAATTTTAGCAGTGCCGAAGAAGAAAATGCCTATCTAAAAGGACAGGTAGAATATCTAAAAAAAGCTCAATCCGAACTAGCACGGGGAGGGAAGCCGGATTTATAAGCCCGGTGCCGGTCCATACGAGAAATATGCACGTGGGCCGCGTAGTAGGACTGTGTAGAATTACTGAAATCTCACTGTAGATTAAGCGAGCTAAGAACACTGCCTGTAGAGAGAAGCGAACAGTGCGCGAGCGGATATGGAAGCAAGCTTCTAAGGATTCCCCGACTTCGTCCGTATCACGATAACAATGAGATTGTGTCTTCGGAACACTTTCCGAACAGAATGACTTGAAACTCGTGAAGGATGCGGTGAAGCCGTTAAAAGCGACCATATTTTCTCCATTTAGATCAGGGACTTCAGTAATCATCCGCCCCTATGCTAAACCTGTTGAAGAAAAAAGATGACAGGAAGCCTTTCTTGCCGTGAAAATTGATTCTACAACACTTTTATTGAATCGTTCTTTTACCATTTAAATACCGAGGAGTACTAAGTGGAAAAACCTCAACATATGGAGCAAGCAAGGATCCAAATTATGAATTATATTTCGTTTTATAACGAGGAACGTTTTCAAGACAAACTCAGCGACTTTCCCCGATTAAATTCCGGGAAAAAGTCGCCGTTTAATAGAACACTTTTTTATTCGCTACTTAACAGAGCTATGACCCATTAAAGATTGGACGTTAAACATTCGGACCATACAGAGATATCTTCAACATATCGCTGATACAAAAACACGCTAATCATTTGAATAGCTTATAAAGGTCAAGTAATTTCACAATAGAGAGTTCTTAGAGAAATCATTAAGCAATTGTTCTAGAAGCACTTGTTCATTAAGATACAATTCATTAAAGAGACTTATCAATTTAGGAGGGACTTGCTTATCTTGTGTTAATGCATATTTTATATATAGATTGAGTATATTCTGACTTTTATCCCTAATCTTAATGAATCCCTCCAAGAACACAGGGTTAAGATCATAAAGTTTGTTTTCTTCTATATATTTAATTCTTGATACCATGAGTTTTTTATAATCATATAGCGTGTAAAGTGGTCTCACATCGAACTGAGCGCTGTGCTCCAAGTGTGAAGAATAATATTCTGTTAACTTAGGTAAAATGTCTATTCCGTAAGTCCACTCTGAATATGATTTATGACTATAAAAGGATTGATAATTTAAGGATAGATTTTTTGATTCATAATAATCTTTGATTTGTTCTGCAACAAATTTCATATCAAATAGATATGGCAATCCTTGATGATGTTTCGGATGTAATTTTAGCAAGTGCATATAGTTAACATGTTGAGTAACATCATTATCTATATGTTTTTTTCCAAAATCATGAAATGACTTCTCTAGATCTGAATACGAAACGAAGGCAGTTGTATACTTTCTGTTTTCTAAAAAACCAGAAATATTAAATCGTCTCTCATGATCATCAAATCCATATATAAATATGGCATGTGGAAATGAGAACTTTTGATACGCTGGCGAACCTGGAATGTAATATTCATTTACATGAAGCCATATGTAATTGTCTTGTTGGATTTGTTCTTTTAAGAATTCAACTATATTTGGCATGAATTTCAATACCGTCGATCTTAACATCCGTTGAGTATGTGTAAAGCAAGGGTGAAAATGATGTTCAGGGGATTGTGCATAATAGTCTAAAAAACAATCTTCCCCAGATTGCATCAAACACATATTTAAATAATTACTATAAATCCACGGAAAACAATTCTCATTATTTGATATTATCGAAAAATAATAGGCATGCTGTGGGTAATTAGATACTAATGGATATTGTATAGGAAGCTCTTTTATATTCACGAATTCACTCCTTTAAAGGGTTATTCCATTTATTTGATTAGAACCAACATTTTAACAAAATTAAAAATAAATATAATCCTCATTCTAACACCAGAGATACACTAGTTCTATATGGTAATATTAGGGTTAATATGATTATGTTAGGCTTCAATGCTTAGCCGGTTACATACACCGATGCATTTAAATAAAATGGAATATTTAGGATCCAAATGAAATTCCCAAAAGCGTTTAGATGTCAAATAAATTAGTTCAGAGCGTAACCGTTCTTGTGGAAAACGTTGGCGTGCCTCGTATCATGAAGCAGACGTAGAAGGATATATACAGAACCAATTCAGGTCAACCGTTGAAACGTGAATGGACACTGGAGGCAAAGATGGACGGCCCTGTCAGCTGGATCGTTTTGCCTGCTCCAAGAAACAGACCTGTACCGATCGCACCTCCGATCGCCAACAACTGCACATGTCGGTTCTTTAATCCCCTTGTTAACGTTTCTTGCTGCATGATCAACCACCACTCTCTTTCTGCAAATGCTCTCTGCGATGCAAAATATTATTACTCATCATATAAAATAATCTGCCCAGAATACATATCCTCTTTTATATATTTTTTTGCACAGCAAAGAGGCCACCTTTGTAAGAGGTGACCACTTCATAGGCTCCTATTTCATGCCCTTGGCTTTTATTAATCTTAAAGTTGCATCCGATCCATACTATCATCAGCCTATGTACATTCCTTTGTTATTCTCATGCCACGTTATGCTGATTATACATATCTATAGAAGTATTTTAAAATAAAAGCCAAGCATAGAGCGGCAACAACTAAAAAAGTAATCGCTAATGAACGTTCGTTTTTCCAAATTCGAATAGCATTAGCAACACTAATCATCGATAGCGCAATATAGTTAAGAATACTTGAATACGATTGGAACATGTTATAAACGATCATAATCATCCCAATGATACAGATTAACAAATACCACAGTGGAATCTTTTGAAACAGTTGCTTCATTATGATGTACTCCTTATATATTAAATTGGTCTGTGTATAAGATATTCTTTATCAGGAATGAAAATTCCTTTATTTAGGTCATAACCCCAAATAATTAATACTATTTAGATCCAATTTAAGTATCTTCACAGTAAAAAGGGCTCCCGATAAAGGCGCCCTCTGGTCTATCCAACAACTACTTTTGCTTATAAAACTCATGATACAGCTTCATTAACGCTCGCTTCTCAATCCTTGATACATAAGAACGTGAGATGCCCAGTTCCTTCGCAATTTCGCGTTGAGTTCGTTCCTCCCCGCCTGCTTCCAGGCCAAATCGACCAATTACAACTTCCTTCTCCCGGTCATCGAGGATATCTAGATTGCGATAAATTTTGCTTTTTTCAATCTTGAGCTGTACTCGATCTACAACATCATCAGCTTCTGTGCCAAGGATATCGATTAATGTAATTTCATTGCCTTCTTTGTCCGTACCAATGGGGTCGTGCAGGGATACGTCTTTGCGTGTTTTCTTCAGGGAACGGAGATGCATTAAAATTTCGTTTTCAATACACCTCGCCGCAAATGTGGCAAGCTTTGTGCCTTTGCCTTGTTGAAAACTTTCGATCGCTTTGATCAAACCAATCGTTCCGATGGAAATCAGGTCTTCCTGATCTTCACCCGTATTGTCGAACTTCTTGACGATATGCGCGACGAGGCGCAGATTGTGTTCAATGAGCAGATTGCGAGAGTGAGCATTGCCTTCAGCCATAAGGCGTAAATGTTTGGCTTCATCACCCTCAGCCAGTGGCTGGGGGAACGCATTATTTTTGACATACGAGACGAGTAACGTTAACTCTTTAATGAATAGAGCAATTGCGGTAAACAATCCGGGCACAGATGACACCTCCTGCAGTTTTACAACGATCTGGCCTGAGCACATGTGGGAACAGGGTCGATCTATTGTATGTAGGCAGTGGCCCAGAAGTGCACGTACACTTGAAAAAGGGGATGATCTTGCGAAGATTTCACAGACTCACAGAAACTATGGAGCCCACCCGCTGAAGCAGGAGAAATTCTTTTTCCACACTTTCGATAAAATATTTCTTTTCACCAAATAGGACAACATCATTCTGGGCTAATGAAACATCGCTTTTGAAATAAATCACATTGTCCGTTTCCCGGAATGCACCTTTGTAATAGAACATCCTATTTCTCTCCTTCATGTATCTACCTATGTAATTAACTACCCGCTCCATGTGGATCTGCTTCCTTCATGCTAACATATTCTCTCTCATTCATCATGTCATATTCGCACACTAACCAACATAAAGCCCCAGCCCTGTGCAGAACAGAACTGAGGCTACATATCGATATGAATTCCTGTTTCTCCTGTCGATTGCTTCAAGAAGCTAATTCAAATTAAATTATTTGAAGATTCGTTGTGAGAACTGATACAGGCCGCTGTTCCAGACAGATGGTTCGTGTCCACCTACATCCAGATAAAAGGTATGCGGAATATTCATGCTGCTCAAGCCGTTTTTGAAGTTCTGGCTGACCCATAACAGACCGTCACTTGATCCACAGGAGATCCACAACAATTTGAGTTGGCTGGCTACTTGTCCCGGGTTGGAAACCAGCTGTGATACAGATTGCGTATTCGGTGCAGCCGAGAAGGCCCCTACCCAAGCGAAGGTATTCAGATTTTTCAATCCGAAATTAAGCGACTGCCCACCACCCATGGACAGTCCGGCTAGCGCACGACTATTCTTGTCTTTGTATACCGGATAGTTGGCCTCGATATGAGGAATCAGATCCTTGAGCAGGTCTTGCTCAAACCGTTCAAACGCAGCCACTTTGTCCGGAGCAAAAATGTCACCAACTGGACGATCGTCCTTCATGGCACGGCCATTTGGCATGACAACGATCATCTGGGACAACTTACCTTCCGAATACAGGTTGTCCAGAATGTTCTTTGGTTTCATTGCGTTAACCCACTCATGCTCATCTCCGCCGATGCCGTGCAGGAGATACAGGACGTTATACTTTTTATTCGGAGAATATCCTGGCGGTGTATACACCGTCGCTTTCCGTGTATTGCCTACCGTTGTGGAGTAATAGGATATCAGATTGGTATTTCCGTGCGGAATATTGTTTCGATAGCCATCATAACCCGGTGGTGCCGGCACCACCGGAGTATTAGCCAGCGCATTTTGCCCGGTATTATCCATGGTGCCGGTCGCTCCCTGATCTATCACAGACTGAATGGGGGCTGGAGCTGGAGTTTCCTGCATATCCGTTGCAGACGCCATCGTTGGTACAAGGAGTGCTGCTGTGATGGAGAGACTCAGAATTTTGGACAGACGTTTTTTCATTAATATCAATCTCCTTTGGAATATGATTTTAAACCGTGTACGAACCTCATAACAGGTCTTTCAGATACACACAAACCCCAATTGAAAGCCCTTACATTTAAAAACGAAGTTCCTCCTTTCCACGTATGAATACGGACCGCTATCCTTCACCTTTCCCAATAAGGAAGTAAACATCCGCGATCCATAATTTACAATCAATTCCAATTACATCTTTATTATATCACCTCACAAGGCCTGTACATCATCAAAAAACTTAAATAACTATATCTTATAGTTTAAAAAGTATACTTCTCCACCCCGCCAGACCGTCTATTCGCTCCCCTACTCTGGATCTCATCATGATATAAAAAAGCCTCAACTCTCCGTGTTCAACGGAAGAATTGAGGCGAAACGATTCCATATTCAGCTTGCCGACGCTGCCTCTGCAACCTGGGCAACCTCTGGCCCATGATGTTTACGCTCCATGAACAGACTGAAGAGCAGTCCTAGCAAACCTAATCCGGCAATAACTGCGGCATACAAAGGCACTGAGATAAGTCCCGTATGTGTAATTGCATACCCACCCATATAGGCACCAGCGGCATTTCCCAGGTTAAATGCCGAATGACTTGAGGTTGTCGCAAGTAGCGGTGCTTCACGAGTCATATTCATAATCCGAATCTGAAGTCCCGGCATAATACCAAAAGCGGCAACCCCCCAGAAAAATATCGTGAGCACTGCCAGATACGGATTCTCCAGCGTCAGCGTGAGCACTGCCAGAAGAACAGCAAGGATACCAAAGTTGACGATTAACGAAGGCATCAGCTTCCAGTCTGCCAGACGGCCGCCAACCAAATTGCCCAAGGTTACACCGAAGCCAAACAACACCAGAATCCAGGTCACACTTTGCTCTGCAAAGCCGCTAATATCCACAAGCATCGGCGTAATATAGGTGAAGACTGTAAACAAACTTCCGCACCCCAACGCCCCAATAAGCAGAACCAGCAACACTTGTGGACGTACCAGATTTCGAAATTGCTGACCGAGGTTTGCAGGCGGTCCTTGCGCAATAACCGGAATAAAACGAATAATCCCCATTAATGAGATAATGCCCAGAATTGTAATCGCCCCGAAAGATGACCGCCATCCAAGCTGTTGCCCGATAAATGTACCAAACGGAACGCCAATGATGTTGGCAATCGTTAGCCCCGCGAGAACAACCGATACCGCCCCTGCCCTTCTCTCGGGCGCAACAAGCCGCGTTGCCATGATTGAACCTACACCAAGGAACGTACCATGAGCAAATGCCGTTAATATCCGTGCTGAGATTAACAACCCATAGGTGGGAGCAATAACGGACAATGCGTTCCCGATAATGAAAATGCACATCAGCAGTACCAGCAGTTTTTTCTGCGGAATCTTGTGTGTAAATACGGTCAATATCGGCGCACCTACCGCTACACCAAGCGCATATCCCGTAATGAGTTGTCCAGCCTGCGGAATACTTACATTCAGATCTGTTGCCACATTGGGCAGCAGGCCCATAATAATAAATTCAGTCATACCAATCGCAAAAGCCCCTATCGTCAGGCATAACAGGGATAATGGAAACGCCCCTCGTTTACCTGACTGCGAAGCCTGTGGTTCTGTTGTGTGTCCTGTGGTGCTCATAGATGTTCTCTTCTCCTGTCTCTAATCAACGATTTTCTGTCGCCTTCAACCACAAGGCATCTGTTAGTTGTTCGAACGTTTCACGCATAGCCAGTTTGTCCCGCCAGTGTGCCGGAATACCACTCAGTCCATAATAAGCACCTGCGATCTGCCCATACACCGCACCTGTAGTGTCCGCATCATCACCCAGATTAACAGCTAACAACGCGCCTTCTTCAAAGCTTGACGACTTATGTAACGCCCATAGTGCTGCTTCAAGTGAACGAACCACATAACCACTACCCTTAATTTCCGGCGGTTCTTTGCTCTGATAGGAACCCATCACAACCTCTTCAATTGCAGGCGAAAAAGTAGGTTCTTCCCTCCACTGTCTGCATGTCTCCGGCATCAGCATGACGCTCTTGTCCGCTCCGCGCAGACCGGCAACAATTATGGCGGCCAGCACTTCACATGCTTCCACGCTTTCCGTTGCAGCATGTGTTGTCCGGGAGCTCAGCCCGGCATAACGAACCGCCTCGTTTGGTTGATTAGCATAAGCCATCGCGACAGGTGCAAGCCTCATGATAGAGCCATTGCCCGCCGTCATCGGGTCAGTTGATCCGCTGTAGGCTTCTCCAGTTATCTCAAACCTCTCCAAGGCACTTCGTGTGGCCCCGCCGATATCGAAGCAATCGCCTGTGCTGCTCATATACCCGACCTTGTACCAATTGGTGTATCTGCGCATCTGATCCGCAGGATCAAAGTCTGCTTTACGTACCAAACTTTCTGCCAGACACAGAGCCATGGATGTATCATCTGTCCACTGCCCTGCCTCCAGCCCAAATACACCTCCACCCACGATATCCGTTACGGGTTCAAATGTGCCCGGGCTGCTGAATTCCACGGTAGTTCCCAACGCATCACCCGCTGCAAGCCCGATGAAGCAGCCATTGAAACGGTCCTTTTGCAACATGCTTGTCTTCCTCCCTTACTCCATATACTTTCAGAATCTTTCTTCCATTCTCCCACAGGGCCTGATCTGGCGTAAAGCTAATAAAATCCAATAAATTCAGCTCCATTTCTTCTATTATAAAAGTGTCGAAAGCTGTTGAACGGCCAGACTATCCAATTTTCATAAAAAAAGTTTTATTTTTTTGAGCTCTAAAAACAGTTTATTCAGTATACCGCTTACATGCAAAAGGGTTAACGGTTTGCAACGTTCATCATTTTCTGAAAATAAATCATACATGCGAAAATTTTCAATGTAAACAATCATGACGCGCTTGACCCTTCGGTTTGTCCTATGTTACGGTTTTATTAGCTTCAAACGCATATTTTTTCCCAAATTAATATTCATTTTCGGTTTATTGCGTTAACTAATATCCCGCAGGTTAATGAATATAGGGAATGAATTTGCAGAAAATTTTCATTTTTCGTTTTATCCCCAAACTAATTCTGAAACAGGAGGAACAAATTTATGATTAAGGCACTGGTGTTTGATTTCGACGGAACGATTATTGATACAGAGACAGCATGGTATATTGCTTTTCGTGATGCTTACAAGGAACACGGCGTAGATTTAACCCTGGAGATGTATTCACAATGCATCGGTACCAGTCTGAAAACATTTAATCCGTATGAGTACCTCATCACAGATTTGAATCTTCCGATCGATCGGGAAGCGTTCAGGGAATCCGTTCAGTTGCAACACGCTGCATTGATGAACAAAGAAAAGGTGCGTCCTGGTATTCAGGAATATCTTGAACAAGCACGTGAAGCCGGACTGAAACTGGCTGTAGCATCCAGCTCCAAACGGGAGTGGGTTGAACAGCATCTGGAACAACTGAAACTAAAAGATTATTTTGAAGTCATTCGTACGGCAGATGATGTTGCAAATGTGAAGCCTGACCCGGAACTCTACACTCAAGCGCTTGAAGCCCTTGGAGTAACTGCAGACGAAGCCGTAGCGATTGAGGATTCACCTAACGGCGCGCGTGCAGCTGCTGCGGCTGGTATGCACTGCGTAGTCATCTCGAATACCATCACAGGAACACTGGAATTCGATCTGCCTCACCAACGGTTATCTTGCTTGACTGACCTTACATTTAATGATTTGATTTCGAAGCCACTCGTAACTACCGTCTAAGGTCTGCACGAATTTCGCGATTTAATCCTTAAAGGGGGAGTTCACACATGAAAGCTGTACATTTTGGTGCGGGCAATATAGGCCGCGGTTTTATCGGTCATATGTTGTCCGCTTCCGACTACGAAGTATGCTTTGTCGCACGTAACCCGAAGAAAATCTCCATGCTTCAAGAGAGACAGGAATATCCGATTACACTTGCCAATAGAGATCAGGACACTACGATTGTCAACAACGTGACGGCCATCAATGTGAGTGAGCAGAATCTCGTTGCTGAAGAGATCGCTTCAGCGGATGTGATCACAACCGCGGTGGGGGTATCTGCACTCGGAGATATCGCCGAACCGATCGCCAAAGGCATTCAACTTCGCATGAAAAACAATAATCAGGCTCCACTGCATATTATCGCTTGCGAAAATGCCATCGGTGGTAGCACCAGGTTGAAGAAACGCATTTATCCATTCCTGGATGAACAAACTCGCAAAAAAGCCGAACGTTATGTTTCTTTCCCCAATGCAGCTGTGGACCGGATTGTTCCGGCTCAAAACCACAAAGACCCGCTGCAGGTCACTGTTGAACCTTTTTACGAATGGGTCGTTCATCGTCCAGCACTTCTGGATGGATTTAAGAAAATAGATGGCGTCCACTATGTGGATTCGCTTGAACCTTATATCGAGCGTAAAATGTTTACGGTCAATACAGGCCATTGTGTCGCCGCATACTTCGGCTATCTCGAAGGATTCAAGACGATCCGCCAGGTGATGAGTAATTCCACCCTGCGGGCCAAAGTGCGCCATGTTATGGAAGAGACCGGTCAGATGCTCATCCAGAAGCACGGATTCAACGCTCAGAAGCATGACAAATATATCGATACCATACTGGAACGCTTCGCCAATCCCAACCTGACGGATCAGGTCACCCGGGTCGGACGTTCCCCCCTTCGCAAGCTTTCGCCTCATGATCGGCTTGTTCGCCCAGCGATGCAGGCCAGTGAATTCGGAATTGAAATTCCTCATTTAACTTCTGCTATGGCGGCCGCAATGCTGTTCAATGACAAGCGCGACGAGGAAGCCATGAAGCTACAACATATGATTCGCGAAGATGGCGTCTCCGCCTTCATCCGTGAACGCATGGGAATTCCCGACGAACATCCCGTTCATCAGAATGTAATCTCCCGTTATCAAGAACTCAGAGGGCGCAAGGAATCGACTATACTAACCTGATTAACGGATCAAGGCATGGGTTCGATCCTGCAAACTGAATAGAAGCACGGCCAAGAAGCCGGGAGGAACCTATGCAGCTGCATCGCTCCTTCCGGCTATTTGTCTATGCACGGCGTGGCACGGCACGGTACATCCTATCTATATTGTAGTAACGTCGATAAAACAGCGCATCTCCTCTCTCAAGGAAACACGCTGTTTAGGGAATCTTTTTAATTTACTACATCGTTTGGCTCAGCCTTGAGGCTCATCCCTTTTCTACTCATTCATAATGGAATTGAGGGATGCATATGCCATGGGCAGGAAACCTTCCGAAGGTTCACCAATAGGTGCTTGGATGTGGAAAATGAAACCATTGCCGTCCAGTTCTTTCACGATAAAATACTCTGTTTTCTTATCATTCTGGGACATCATGTATAATCTTGCATCCTTCATCGGGCCGTTGCTGAGTTGTTCAGCCGTTAACTGCTTCACTTCTCCGGTCTCGGACAACTCTTCCTTGGCATCCATCTTCAGCGCATCCAGATTGTAATTTGCCGGCAGCTTCTCAATCTCTACCTCATAATCCGGATCAATCTTCATTGTTAATTCATGGTCTTCGGCGTCAAAAGCCATCGGTTCAAACACATAAAGTGAATAACCTTTCGCTTGTGCCAATGTCACTGGACGTTTCTCGGTCATTCCTTCTACCGTCACTTCCAGCTCTGATGTCTTCGGACGATCGGACGTTACTGTACCGCCTGCATTGGAACCGTTATTGTCATCACTCGATTCAATCTTTGCAATCTCTGTAAGTACCAACTGTTTCATTGTTGCATCAATCGTTTTCTCTACATATTTGAAACGAACGGAATCTTCGTCATCGATATCATCCAGAGACTTCTGCAGATCTTCGCTCACCTGGAATGACATCGGCTTCTCATTCACTCGAATCTCCACCGTATGCGGATCAGCCCATCCAGTCAGAATACCTTCTGCTTCAATTGCAGCACTTTCATTTGGTTGTTGCTCTGGTGCTGGTGACTGTTCTTCCGTATTATTCACTGTTGGCTGTGCAGCAGGATTACTGTTCCCACAAGCCACAAGCGAGAATCCCATAAGTAAAACCAGGAGTGATGCACTGACTTTCATTGTATTTCCTTTTCGCATATGAACACCTCCGTTAGCTTATACGCAATGATGCTTGTCCATGTTGCTTCTCATCCATTGGCTTGGCTGTATACTAGTACTTACACGGGAGACAGGCAGCTCAATCATGCAAAATATCTGAATCGTTGCTCAGATCCTCTGCTCAGCTGGCCTGATCCATCTGTACCAGTTTGGCATTGGCTCCGTTAAATGCTTTGGTCTGGAGGTTAAATTGCTTTCGGAATTCAGCAAGCTTCGCATATTCGCTATTCCGTACCCGAATGGCTCGCTTAATCTTAACCAGATTAGGTTCTGCACTTTCTCTCATCAGATCATATAACTGCTCATCGGCACTCAGACTCAACTGATACGAAGCAACAAAATTTTCCAATGCACGTGCTCTTGCTTCATATTGATCCAGCACCTTTTCAGCCTGTGCCAACGTTTCTTCTTTTTCAAATGATAGTTCTTTCAATGAACCGCGCAGGGCCACCGTCTTCTCGTTGGTCTGTTCCATGGCCTCTTCCGCCTGTTTCAACAACGTTCTTCGTTCATGGATATGTTCTGCTGCCTGATCCAGCAGTGCTTCGAGATCACTGTTTTTGTTCTTGCCTTTGTCTAAAATTGACTTGTATAACTTCATATCTTCCTGCTCATGACTGGTCAGCGTCTTCAAACTCTGGTCGATCTCCTGACCGCTGAGCACCAATTGGTTTATCTGATTTGCCGCAGGCTCCTGCGGATCTCCACAACCACTCGCCAGCAGAATTAGCAATACACTGACTGCCGCAAGCGCCACTTTTTTACTCGTTAGCACCAAAGTCCTTCCTCTCTTGCATCATCTTGTTGTTTATTACAAGCGGGTATCTCCGCTAAAATTGGCTACCCAGTGTGCATCCGGATCGTATACTTCGAACTCGTAACCCCGATCTTCGAGTAACTTCAGAATGCGTGGTAAAGCCTGAACCGTCTGCTCCCGCTCATGCATCAGAATCACTTCCTTATCCCGATGTACACTTTTGCTCACCCGGGCCACAATCTTGTCCGGCTGACCGGGAAGATTCCAATCGAGTGAATCTGTCGTCCAGTCCCACATCTTGAATCCGGCCGCCGCAATGTCACCTCTGAACTTTTCACCGATCTGTGGACTGCTGCCATAAGGTGCACGAATAAGATGAGGTGTAAAACCAATCAGGTCCTGCACCATCTTCTGCTCTTTCTTGAACTCTTTCACAAAGTTTGCCGAGTTGCCGCTCTTATACAGCTTTTTATAGTTATGCGTCATGCTGTGAAGTCCAGGATAACTGCCTTCTTTCAACAGTCGTTTCACTGCTTCCGGATGCTGATTCAACTGACGTCCGATCATAAAAAAGGTAGCCTTTGCCTCATGCTGCTTCAATATATCCAGCAGTTGTTCCGTATATTCAGTTGGCCCATCATCAAACGTTATGTATGCCAATTTGCGAACCTGGCCCTGAAACCGTACCGGCTCCTCCTTCGCATCAGGAGTAACTTGTATCATGCCGAGCTTGGCCGGCTGTTCGATTACAGTGATCGGAGGCGGCGCCACAACGCTTTTGATCCAATGCGTCATGCCAAAGAATACATATGTAATACCGGTAACGAACAGTACCAAGAGCATTAGAGCTATGATTACTCTTCCATACCGGATTTTTCTTCGTTTATGTGTTTTCGTGCGACTTGTGCTAGGCGGAATACTGCCACGCTCTCCCGCTCTCTCTTGTTGAACTCTCACTGTCATGCCACTTCCTTACTTTCATTTTTTCCCGATTATTGGTATATTATCTCGTTTCATGTCTCTATATAGAAGATTAATAGAAAAATGGATCGGGAGAATGACAGAATAGTTACAAGCCCGGTTACAATCTACTTATCTCTTCGTTCTCTTTATCTTTCCTGCGGTTGTCTTCTCCTGTATAATGAAGTGATTTACGCTATCAGACTTCAAGAAGGAGCTACACCCATGACAAGCTTGAACCGTGCCGGCAGATCCATCTATCTGTTATTCTTTGTCGGCATTATCGCCATTTCTTTCTCTTCGATCTTTGTACGCTGGTCTACCGCAGATGTTGCGGTCATTGCCATGTACCGTCTATTTCTGACCAATCTGCTAATGCTGCCTTTTGTCTGGAAATACAGACATGAGATGATGCGTCTGAGCTTACGGCAGTGGGGCTTGCTGCTTGCATCCGGTGTGATGCTGGCCCTTCATTTTCTGCTCTGGATGGGTTCGCTACGGCTCACCAGTGTTGCCAGTTCCACAGTTATTCTCGCGCTGGAGCCTATACTGATTCTTGCCGGTTCGGTATGGCTGTTCAAAGCCAAAATTAACCGCATGATGATCATCGGCATGGGCATCGCCCTGCTTGGGTCAATCGTCATTGGCGCAGGAGATTTCCAGTTGGCAGGTACTGCCCTGCAAGGTGATGTCCTGTCTTTACTTGGCACAATCGCAGTCGCCGTTCATATGCTGCTGGGTCAATTTTTGCGAGCGGGACTTAGTGCATTTTCGTATAACTTCTGGGTGTTCTTCGTAGCTGCTTGCACGCTGGCGGTATATAATCTGATCATGGGCCATCCATTCGGAGGTTACGCTGCGTCAGAGTGGGGAATCTTCCTGCTACTCGCCATTGTGCCAACGATCTTTGGACATTATCTCTTCAACTGGCTGCTTCAATATATGAATGCCACGACGGTATCCATGGGCGTACTTGGGGAACCCGTATTCTCTTCATTACTAGCCTGGATGCTGCTCGGCGAATCCCTCAGTGCTTTACAAATGTCTGCCGGGGTGGTCATTATATTCGGGGTATGGATCTTCATTCGATATGGCAAAACCAAACCTCAGATTGCTTCAGCAGAAGCCTCTGTTGCGGGAAAAGGGCCTATTGAACCTACAACGGTATAACGTATTTTTTCGTAAATCATAGTAATAAACGACTCTACCACTCTCATAAGGCGGTGTATTTTGATGAAAAATATTGTATCCATGCGCTGGCTGCTCGCCAGAATGTATGAACCGGATGTAGTTATTGCAGATTGCAGATTCTTGCTCGGTCAGCCAGAGGCTGGAAGACAATCCTATGAAGCTGGACATATCCCAGGGGCTGTCTATCTCGATTTGGAAAAAGACCTGTCTTCTCCTGTATCTGCGCACGGAGGACGTCATCCGCTTCCTGATCCAGCTGTGCTCGCAAGTCGTCTCTCCAAAGCTGGCATCGGCTCCAATAGTCGTATTGTTGCTTATGACGATCAAGGCGGGATGAATGCATCTCGGCTATGGTGGCTGCTTCGCTATATCGGTCATGAACAAGTGTATATCATGGACGAAGGTTTCTCCGCTTGGAAAAACGCCAAATTCCCAGTGACTACGGATGTGCCGGTTCAGATCCCGGCTTCCTTTGAGGTGAATGTGCAACCAGCCATGCTGGCAAGTGTTGAAGATGTTCAGCAGGCTTCGGCAAGTGGCAGTGCCGTGCTAATTGACTCCCGTGATGCTCGCCGTTATGCGGGTCTGGAGGAACCGATTGATGCCAAGGCCGGACATATTCCGGGTGCGGTGAATTATTTTTGGAAAGATGTGTTGGATTGGGATGGACGTTGGACAGATACTGGGGTGTTAGAAGAGCGTTTCAGTAAACTGGACAAGGATGGTGCGATTATCGTGTATTGCGGTTCTGGCGTCTCGGCCTGCCCTAACGTGATTGCGCTGGAAGAAGCGGGATATACAAATGTGAAATTGTATTCCGGAAGTTGGAGCGACTGGATCAGTTATGAGGGAAATCCGGTGGCTACGGGGGAAGAATAATACTAAACGTTATTCAAAATCACGGATTTACTTGGATCACTTTTTGGTTTGCTAAGAAATATCGCTTTGCTATCTCAATATCGCGACAATTGTTCTTACTGCACTCCCACTCCTGGGAATGCTACTTAATATTCAGCGAAAGATAATCAGATATTGATATCTCTTGTAATTATGTTAGTTGCAATTTGAGGACTATAATAAAGAATGAGAATTGGGCTGAACTCCGCGGACAGGCTGAATTATGTTCGGCTTCTCAAGCCCATTTTCACAACGGACTTGAGAAGCCTAGTATACGAATTTAAAGCTGTATTTCATTAGTGAGCGTTTGAGTCCTGGTAACATATCGTCTTTAACGTTTATCAAGAGGACAGCTAAATTCGACTAATCAAAAGTCAAACAATGCGAAAACTTAGGATACGAAACTCCAAAGAGCTGGCTCATCTGAATCAGACATACATTACCTTTGATTGGGATCACAACAATGAGTTACGCATAAAAAAGGAATGTATACATTTTAAAATATCAAAACCTCATTATTTCATACATGATTTGATTATAAGAGGAATCAAATTCACTTCTCCTATTTTTATCTTTTCAATATTATTTTTTATTTTCGAAATATTTTTGTAATTGGGTCTAACCTTATTCTTTAATTGCAAGTTTCTTGTTTTCAATGCTAATTGTTCAATTAATGAATACTCAGAGTAAAGCTGATCGAAATCTGTCATGTCAATGATATTGTAATCTTTTAGATATTTGAGCCGAAAAAGCATTATTTTTTTGTGTTCCCATATTATATGCAAAGGTCTCATATCATCTATATAGCTAGAAATATTACGAATCAAATAATCATATACAGATATTCCATGCGCTATCCTTGTATCGCAATTTTGCATAATAGATAGGGAGTACAGTGAGTCAATAGAATTCACATAATCTGATAGCTGTTGCAACATAATATTTATGTTGAAATCATATGTTGTATACGGGTGTATTTTAAATATTGAAATTAAACCTTCTCTATACCACCCTTCCCTTCCTCCCTCCACAAACGCACTTTCGAATTCTCGAAAAGTCAACTTACTACGCCTGATGATATTATTGTCATTATATCCAATTAATTCAAAAATTTCATTTTGTAAGTCATAACCATAAATCATATTTCCATGGTAATATGTATATTCTTTATATCCCTTACCTTGAGGAACATAAAACTCATCAAGTAGTACGTCTACGTAGTTATTATCATCAATAGCTTCTATTATAAACTGAACAATACTAACATTATTTTTTTTCAATAGGGAATACTTAATGTTCTGTACTCTTAAATACGGACAAAATGAGTAAAAATCATCATTTAAGTATATACCTGTATTAAAATTTATAGGATTTGCATGTATACTAAAGTCTTTATAACAATACATTTGAATAAAATTCGAGACAAACCAAGGTTTATATGCATTCTCTCTTGGTGTACATAGTGCAATTCCCATGTAAACTGCTGTATCAAAACTAAAGGGAATTGTTCTAGTATGTATCCACTCGCCTAATGAATCTCCACAGTACAATTTTACATAATTATCGTTCCGTTCAATTTTTATTCGGGCTGGAAATTCAGAATTACATAAATATTCATATGTTGAAACCTCATTTGTACTTTCTCTCATTTGTACTACTATTCCATTAACTGCTGGTGTAGTAAATATAGAAATATACCTTGAATCGGATGTTAAGTTTTCACGAAACATTAGACCAGCTTTTGCCCACACACTAGTATTTTTTTGATAATCTATTTTAAATTCCATTCCCCCATTTCCTTCTAGTATGGAATAAATAAATTTAAATGAATCATTTTGTCCAGTAATGTCTCCTTCGTTGCAACATGCGCCTTTAAGTTCTTGTATACAAATCTTATGATTGGGTTCAAGATTTTTTTCGTCACCATAATCAGATATACTTTTTTCAAACCAATCATTTTTAAAATAATATTCAGGTATTGTTTTAAGATCTGAAAACTCAACGTTATAAGCATTATCAGAATCGTCATCGAGGAGAATTGAAGATATGTTTGCATAATGTGGGTACGATGTAAGGAAACTTTTCTTATTTAAGGCTAAAGTTTTTTTCATTTTTTTCACCTTCACTTTTTTAAAATTAAGAGTATGTGCTCTGGTTAATTATTCTGGTACTGCTTCACATAAGTTAGTGTATCTTCAATAGCCTGCTTAAGTTGCGTCAAAGAAGTCTCCTCAGATAATTGGTTAAAAAGATGGTTTATATATGCTTTTCTAGCAGGACCCCAAAAAAGGTATTCAAACTCATTCTCAAGAGCATCCAAGCTATTCCTATTAAATGGAGTTCTACTAAAGAAGACAGAAGTATCAACTTCCCTGAGATAGTCAATATGTTCGCCAAATTTCCTTGAGTCATCCTGTCTCTCTAATGGAGCTACTCCTTGATAAAAGAGTTGCAACTGAAACTCTTTTGAAATGATAATATTGATACAATCTATAATGATGTCAATGGAACGAGAAGTTGAATTCACATACATATTGAGACCATTTTCTGGATATCCAATTTTGTTTTCAAATGTTGGTATCGCATTACATTGATATTCGATGTTGTTTTCAATAAATTTACGCATAACTTGATGACCCATTGATGGAAACATTTCAAAATTTCCTACTCCACCGAAAACCAGTGCTAGATTATTGATTGGTTTATTCCCAGGTAAAGAATATGCTCTTTTCAGAAATTCAGTCAATTCTTTCCAACTATCTAAATAACTCATAGTTTCTCCGTCATCATCAAGATAGCTCAAAGATAATTGTCTCAGAGTATGAGATAAGTGCCCTGTATTTAACAGATACTTTTTTGAACTGAAATGGTTTGAGCAGTCTTTTAAATTATTTATCAAATCATTCCAAGATTCTAAACTTTTAATTGATAAGTCTGTCTCCTTCTGGAAATTAACTGAATAATAAAAACCATACACGCATTTTGTGAATGGGATTTTATATAATCTCGTTTGATCATTCTTAAGATGCGGGTAATACTCTAATAGGTTCATTTCAAATCTATTCGTTTTTCCCTTCGGTATCAACTCGCCAGTTGAATCTACTACAATGTCAATTAATTTTCCTCTTTCAAGCAAAGAAGATACAGATCCAGCTTTGGAAGAAATATATTTAATAGAGTAACTTGGATATTTGTTGTTTATAGCTTCTCTTAGCATAGTAAGAAAGTGCGCTTCGGACTGAAAGCCTATTGCCATTAATAAAGAAGCGTCAGAATAAAAGATAATTTCCTTTTTCAAATTTTACCCTCCTTTTGAAATCAGATATTAGATAGGACATCGTTGCCGTACAGCGATGATTGTATATGAAATAATTTGTGATATGCTCCATTCTCACGCAAGAGTTGTTTGTGATTTCCAACCTCAAGTATTTCTCCTTTATCAAGAAATATAATCTTATCCGCAAGTGTCGCTGAACCTAGACGGTGAGAAATTATGACCGCAATTTGGTCTTTTGCATAATTTTGAAATTGTTTATACAACTTCATTTCCGCAAAAGAATCCATTGAAGCCGTAGGCTCATCCAAAACTGCTATAGAAGCTTCTTTTAGATAGGAACGAGCTAATGCAAGTTTTTGTTTTTCTCCTCCAGAAAGGTCTATTCCTTTATTGTATAAATCTCCAATTGGTTGATCTAAACCCAGTGAATGTTTGAGTATCACCTGCTTACAGTTAGACTTCTCAATCGCCTCAATAAATATGTCGGATTCATATTTTGAATTTGTATCTCCTAATAAAATATTTTCGCCAATAGTAAGTAAAAATGTATTGTAATCTTGAAATACCGCCACTGCCTGACTAAGTATATATTTAGGATGTAGCTCATTTATATTCTGACCATTTACATAGATATCGCCTGTCGTAGGCTTTGATAGGCCAAGTAGTAGCCGTATAAATGTTGTTTTTCCTGCGCCATTCTCACCAACAATAGCAACTTTTTCATTTGATTTAAAAATAATATTTATATTCTTCAAGGCAAATACATTGTCATTTTTATATGAGAATGATACGTTCTTAAATTCTATTTCAACTATTTTATCAGTAAGAATATTCTGAGGGGGTGATACACTAATTTCATCAAGGAAGTTAAATAATCTTTGAATTAATGACGAATCAAATTTCATATTAGACAGATTATTATTAAAAGCATTTATCGCATTGAAAATTGTGTTGCCAGCGAAAAAGAATGTTGTAAACTCACCGATACTTAGTTTATTATCAATTACAGCAAAAATGGCGAATAATATGGATCCCCTATGCAATACAAAAAAAAGAAACTGCCCCGTTGATCCATCAAGTTGATTTTTTATATTTACGCTCTTTGTCTTTGCAAGAAATTTATTAGCATATTCAATAAACTTTTTCGACAAAAAATCATAACCATTTGATAATCTAATCTCTTTCTCATATTTCGATCCGGTTAAAAGATCTGAGAAATAAGTCATTCTTCTATTTAGATGATTAATATCATCGTAAATTTTCAGATTTCTTCTTGTTGCTCGAAATTTAAGAATAATATCTGGTAGGATTACAATGATCCATTGAATAGGAAGCATCCAATAAAAAGAGAATAATACAGTTAATGTAGTGATTAACTGAATAGTCGAAGTCACTAAACCTAAATTTTTTGTGAAGTAAGATACAAGCTTATTTCCATCAATGCTTCTTATACTTTGAAGTAAATCCTGATAGGCAGGCCTTTCGATTACTTCTTGATGAACTGAAGCAGATTTCATCATCAACTTTTTGGATAAAGAAATCTGAATACTATACTGTATAACGTTATGCAAGTATGAAGTCGCTTGTGTTAATACGTTCGGCAAGATTAAAGCAGAAAGAATGTAACATACCGAAATGGTAATCACGAATTGAATTGAAGCATTACTTTCTTTCAAAAGTATGGATGTAGATGAATCAACAAGATAGCTTAAAATTATTAACGCACTTGAAGGTAAAAGAGCAATGATCAGATTACCAGTAAGTAACAAATAAAATTTTGATTTATTATTTGAATAAATGAATTTTAGTGTTAGCCATCCCGTCTTAAACATTAACCACATCTCCGTTTCGGTACCATTGAGCTTGAGTATCAAACATTCTTTTATATTGCCCTTCCAAATTAATCAATGAGTGATGAGTACCTACTTCGATAATTTCTCCATCATTTATTACAATAATTTTATCTGCATGAGTAATTGAACCTAGCCTATGGGTTATCAATATATTGGCTTTATTAAGGGCCAATTCATTAAATAAATTAAAAATTTCAACTTCAGTTTTTGGATCAAGTGCAGCTGTCGGTTCGTCAAGTATATATAATAATTTTTCATGAAAAAATGTTCTTGCAAATGCGGCTTTTTGCCATTCCCCTCCCGAAAGCTGAACATTTTCAAACTGTTTTCCCAAAACTTTCTCGAGTTCATCCTGTCTAAAGCCACACTTAAAGATAAATTCCAATTGTCTTGAATTCATAGAACCGATAGATTCATCACTTAACGATATATTCTGCAATAAAGTCCCTTCGATTTTTAAATAATTCTGAAAAATATATCCTATCTGGTTGTATATTAATTTTTTATCAACATCTGAATAATCTGTATCATTTATGAAAACCTGTCCATTAGTCGGTTCATAAATGCCTGCAATAATATTAGCTAATGTTGTTTTGCCCGCTCCATTCAATCCTACAATTGCTAACGTTTGGCCAGGCTTGATTTCCAGATTAATATTTTTCAATATATATTTTTCGCTATTCGGATATTTAAATGAAACATTCTCTAATCGAATGATTCTATTATTAGATGTCCTCCCAATGACCCCTTTTGAAACAGGTTTCAGTTCATTCTCAAAAGTTCGATAAAAACTTAACAATTCCGTTATATTATTTTTATTGATATTGAAAGTCTTCAGTGTGGAACCGACATTATTAATCATTGGTGTTAGCTGTGAAATAAAAGAAACTAACCCAGCGAAAGCTCCAATATTCGCCTGACCGTAATAGATACTTATAGAAGTTGATACAAAAAAAACACCTACCATGAGAAAACCAGTCCCATTTATTAGAATATTTTGTTTGTAATGTTTTTTCTGCAAACTTATTGTTACATTTTTTATTTTTTTGACTTTCTCTTCCCACTTGCTAAGGATAAAGTCTATAAAATTGTAGATTCTTACTTCTTTAGAGAAATCCACATTGGTTAAAATGTTGGTCAGGTAACTCGCTTGACGTTCTTCAAAAGTTAAATTTTTTTGGCTCTCATATTCGCGATTACTTTGAATAAACGAACTTACAGAATAGATCAAAATACTAACAAGAAAAATAATACAAAGAAAAATGTTTAGAGAGAATGTATATATTACGAATCCTGTGAACGCTATGATTGTCTGAAGTAATCCTTGAAATCCTTCAATTAAATAAAATATCGAACTTCCGTTCGCTTTCGCCCTTGAAATCAAAAATTGAGTATCTTCAGTCTCTAAATCAATGATAGGAATTCTACGTGTGATGTTTATTAAATCTAGCGCCTGCAGTGTTTGCAATCTATTGAAAAGAGTATTTGCTGTGAGATTCTGCAAGCTCACAGCAATAATTTGTATAAAGGAAACTATACTTAAGAAGAGAAAAAGATTTAAACTACTTTCTGAATTTTTTTTCAATAAAGAGTAAATTAGATCAGTAATTAAAAATGCTTGTATCCCTGGAAATGTCCCTATCAGGACTGTAGATAAAAAGTATGTAATCGTAGTAACAGGATTTATTTTTATTAATTTCTTATATGAAAATAGAATTGCAGATAAAGTTGTTATTTTAAACATCGCTCAACCTTCCTCAAAATAATTTAGTACTTCTTCATATACTTGATTCATTTCAATTGCATTATCTAATCGAAAAACTTTCTTGTTTAATTGAGTTTTTATCAATTCCACAAAGTCTTCTGATCGTACACGAGTTTTTTTTTCAATTAAGGTGTAATCTTGTGACAACTCTTTAGGGAAGACAACTATAGCTATGACGTTGCATGAAATTAGGCTTTCAATAGTTTGAATTGTTCTTTTAATGTAGCCTATTTCATCATTATGATTAACACATAAGATAACTGCATCGGGACATGTACCAAGTAAGAATTCTAATTGTGGTGTAGTGTAAAATGATAGATTGTTAGTAGCATACGGGACAGTGCCTGATTGAGAACCCACTAAAATAATTTCCGGATTCGTAATCTCAATATTTCTAAGTAATTGATTAATAACTTGCACAGCGTCGTAACCACTAACGTTTACTGTTGAGTTGTAGCCCATAGGGTAAACTTCATCAAAGCCAAATAACAATGACGATGGTTCAGTACCAAGCTGACCTACATGATACCCGTCTTTTAGCAATTGTTCTCTTAATGTAAGTTGTACAGTGAACTTCCCTTGTTTAGAACTTGTTCCAAAAATCCCTAAAACCGGTTTGCTTATTTCGAACAATTTCCCAAATCGGTTTAATGGAATCATATCTTTATTTATTTGCGGGAAAGTAATAGAAGTTTCGATTTGTTTTGAAAAGTTCAAATGCCTTGATATATCATCAAATGCATATATATTTTTTTTCTTTTCAATACAATGATGTATTAATTCCTTAGAAATATCGTAGCCTAATCTATTTGAAATAGAATCTGTATGGCCTAAGATTAGGGTATCAAAACTGTCCCAATTAATAGATTCTATATTCTTTACAATGTAATCTTTATTGCAACTAGCTTTCAACAAAGCTGAAGTCTTTCGACCTATATTCCCTAAATATTTTGAACAATAAACATCAACTAGTTCAAAGGAAAGTAATTTCGAAAAACAAACAATACTGTGAATCTCTTTATTGAACGGAAAGGTTACAGCAGTTTTTATTTCGGGCATAGTTTGTTTAAAATCTTTAATGTAACTGTTTTCAACTCCATGGTTGACAATTAATTTGGCATGTTCCTTAAGAGTTTCTAGCACTTGGAGCCTATTTTCCGCTCCTGTTTCTATTATTTTTGCAATAAAGCCGGTGACATAAGCCGCTGCGAAACTAGCACCTTGTAAAATTAATTGCGAGGGATCTTTCCAAGCAACTTTCTGATTACAACCTTTGGCTCGAATGTTAACTTCTGAAGATTCAATATATTCATAGTCATAGTCTGCTGTAACATTTGCACTAGTGTCCACACCTATAACATTTTCAAAAGCCGCAGGGTATGAGATTGATCCACTGTTATCAAATGCTGCAACTATAATCGTGCCACTTCGATCTATTTCATCAATTATTTTTTTTAACTCAGGTACGATCTCCGATGAAACAATTCCAAGACTTAAATGTAAAATATCCAGTTGGAAACTTTCTTTTATTTTATAGAGTGTTAACAGCAACTTTTTATAGTCACAGACTAATTCTTGATCAAAAATTTTGAAGAAAAAATACGAAGAGTTCGGAGCAAATCTAGTAATTATTGACGTAACTGCAGTACCATGACCAATTTGATCTTCAATAAAATTATCAAATGAAACCTCCCCCTTCTCTATTACAATTCTTAAACCTTCGCATTCTTTAGTACATCTTACTTTTGGGTGGGATAAAATCACACCACTATCAATTATACCTATTTTTACATTTTCACCTTTAATATGAGAAAAGCCCCTCAATATATTCACCCTTTCCGCATATTCATTGTAGTAAAAAATCAACATGGTTCGGAACAATTCCAAACCATGTCGAAATCTTAACAATGGTTAGTACATGTTGAATTTGAACAACCTGGGTTTGCACATGTGTTGCTACACTCTACGTTATAAGCTTGGACAATCGAATAATATTGATGTTTTATCACTGGTTTTACTAGTTTTCTCTTCAAAATTCTCACCTCCTTTTGTCATGTTGTAAGAAATGTGCTAGTCTGATTAAATATTTTCTTTTTGTGAGCTAATAATATCTGCCAAGTGTTCAATTGAAGAAAATAAATCAATGGTTAAATATTCATCAGGAATTTCGATATTAAATTCTTGTTCGATTTCAAGAATAACCGTAATAAAAAAGAATGAATCTATAATGGATTCACGTAAATCAAACTCTTCATTATGTTCTATATCTATGCCTACTCGGAATAAACAATCTTCTAATTTCTCCTGCAAATTCTCCATCTTATACCTACCTTTTTTTTATTATCTAAATCTTTATAGGCGTCAGGATTCAATATATTCATAGCTGTATTCGCTCTCAGAAATTATTTTCATATAATCTTTTATACTTCTCTTTACATCTGGGCATGGAGTTATATTATTTTTCAAACGTTCTAATGGACAACTAGCGCCCTGACACGATGGTCTAAAGTAACATTTCTGACATGATAAATCTGATGATTCGTGTCCTGAAACCCATAAAGCATACTTGTCATAATCTAACTGCATAACACCATTCTCTGTTAAAACACCGACTTGATTTTCATCTAAATCAAAAGCAACTGTACATTTGTAGATAATACCATCAGATCCAATCACATAACTGTTTCTCTTTGACGCATAACAAACGCTACCACCAGGCTTCATCATATCGCGATACATATTAAATTTTATGCCCAATTTACTAGCATCTTTCAGGGACTGAATATAATCTTTAGAGCTACAAAAGGTTTCTTCAATTTCTCTAACTGAATCCCCCCCCCAGTCACCCGCTGCTTGCCAAAAGGAGCTAAATCTATAATCATCTTCAAAATTATCTTTTAGAAAATTAATAAATTCATCTATATTATCCAATATATTTTTAGTAATATTGCTACGAATCATAATATGAAATGTCTTTGAATTAATATTTTCTTTGATGTTCAATAAATTTTCTAAAATCCTCTTAAAAGAGCCTTTACCATCAACTTGTACTCTTTGTTTGTCATGTGTACACTCAATGCCATCCAGTGTTATTTGATATTTTCTGACTCTGCATTCTAACATTTTCTTAAAAACATCTAGTGTAAGATTATACCCGTTTGTTGTCATACTTGAAGAATAAGGAACTCTTTTTTCTTTACATATTTCAATCATTTTTTTCGACAAACGTTCAATAATGGGAACGGCCGTTAATGGTTCGCCTCCAAACCAGCTGACATGAAGTGAACTATATCTATGTATATTTCTTTCAAGAAATTTAATTATTCCTTGTTGAACAGATTCTGTCATGAAGTTCTTTGCAAAAGATTCATAGCAATATTTACATCTAAAATTACAATCTTCATTTGGCATTAAAATTAATTCTAGCCCCGAGTTAATAGATAGTGTATTTTGATGTAACAATTCAGCTTTTCTAAACTCATCAACGTTAGAATTAATAATATATCCTCGAGTTACTAGCTCTGTGAATAACCCACCCAGTTTTGAATATTCGTCGGGCCTTTTTAGAATATTCCTAACTTCACCGTTCATCGAAAACCCAAATTTGGTGAATGATCCGGCAAATGTATTTACCAAAAGTAAATTTCCGATTCCGTCTTCTGATATGATGTTGTATCTGGAGGCTTTGAATCCCTCTTTCTTTTTGATTTCTTTAGTAAATTTGTTTTCATCTCCTGTGACTTTCATATCTGTGTCCCCTATCTTAAAATAGTTTTTTTCCAGATTTCTACCCCAGTTAAGTGCGTAATCAAAAACCCTTAGAACTTTCTAAATCAATGTAAGAATGAATTGAGAACTTAAATATGTACGTCAAATCTCTTGAAAAGGTATAATATATGACTATTTCAAATATATAAACACCTAAAAGAGATACGTCTTATAAAAACTATTCTAGCGAATAATTAATGAAAGACGACTAAAAAACGTTCTCCTTACTTGTTGAAACATTAACATACAAATCAGTTCTAAAAAACCTGACAATCTATAGATAATTACAATCAAGTTACTTGCTAATTGAACCTTTGTTACTGAAATCTCTCTAATTCAGCCAAAAGTAAATTGAAAATCCTTAAAAAATATGGATGAGTAAAAAAGATAATTTGACTCGAATAAACAACATACAGAGCACAATGAAAACTAAATAAACTGTCTTCGGTATAGTTCCGAAAACAGTCTATTGGTCTGAAATCTTTTTCTATATTTGTTAAACGACGAAAAATCCAAGCTATTGAATCTAAGTTACAGTTGCCCGTAACACATAAGGAAAGCATTGAATCGCTACTCAGCATGTCTATTCGCAAAATAAACCTGCAGTTTTAATTGAATTTCAAAGTATTATAAGCTGATTACTTCCTCATTTCTAATGATGACTCTTGATGCTTCACATTTGAAAAAATTACTATAAATCCGTAAGTTGCCCATTTTGAGAAATACCCGGGAAGATTAATGAGCTTTCGATGAGATTTTTAATTTTTTTCTGCTGTTCTTCAATAACTATTACCTCTTTTGAAAGTTCATTGAAAAAAGAATAATGGCTTTTTACTCCCAACATTATTAAATATGAAGCTCCTTCAGAACGGCTGTTTACATGCCCACTTGTTATTAAATCATCGATAATATTCATAACATCATCTGAAATACGAGCTGAAACGACATTTTTTCTGATTTCTTTATTTTGATAATTTTTTTGAGCAAGTAGACGCTGAGATGCATCTTCAGTAAGTAATTTTTTTTGTATAAGACCTTCAAGAATAGCTTCATCAATCGGAACTCCCATTTGTATTGCACGTTCAAGCTTTTCTTCTGTAGCTTTTTGAATATCCATTTTCTTCACTCCTTTATGGCTATATTACAGTATTACACGTAATTTTTAAACTGATTTCAGTATTTAATAATACATTTCCCCGATACTTTGGAAAATATTTTAATTTAAAACACTTCAATATCTCATCATTTTTAAGCACCATATTCTTACACACGATCAATAAATACAGGGATTATTCTCAGCCAGCTCAACATTTCTCATTTCATTTCGTCTCTCCCCCCTAAAAAGCGAGCGAAGGTTGCTTAACATTTATTTACAAAACACATTACATCACTTCGCTTTATATTCTCTAAAAAGACCAGAAGGTGAAAACATTTGAAGCCTATTGAATTTTTGTATATTTAGTTCAGCAAATAGTTAACGACTTTTACAGTTACTCATGACTTTTGTATTTATCGTTTCAACCCTATGGGTGTTCTCGGAGAGCCAGTATTCTCATTCTTGCTGGCGTGGGTACTGCTGGATGAAGCAATGAGTACACTTCAAATGTTGGCAGGTGTCGTGATCCTGTTCAGGATGCGGATTTTCATTCGATATGGCAAAACCAAACCACAGTCGATTCCTGCTGATGCGCCCATCGCTGCCACAGTTCCAGTTGAACCCAAGACGGTGTAAAGAACTCATTACATAAGAAGGCGGTGTTTGTTTTATGAAAAATATTGTATCCATGCGCTGGCTGATCGCCAGAATGTACGAGCCGGACGTTGTCATCTCAGACTGTCGCTTCCTGCTTGGTCAGCCTGATGCCGGGCGTGAATCTTACGAAGCCGGACATTATTCCAGGTGCAGTCTTCCTTGATCTCGAAAAAAACCTACCCGTTCCCGTCACCAACATGGCGGGCGTCACCCGCTTCCTGATCCGGCTGTTCTCGCAAGTCGCCTATCCAAAGCTGGCATCATCGCCTATGACGATCAAGGCGGTATGAATGCCTCACGATTGTGGTGGTTGCTTCGCTACATCGGTCATGAGCAGGTGTATGTCATGGACGAAGGCTTCTCCGCTTGGCAAAATGCCAAGTTTCCGGTAACAACGGATGTTCCCGTGCATATCCCGTCTTCCTTTGAGGTGAACGTACAGCCGCAGATGCTGGCAAGTGTGTAAGATGTGCAACAAGCTTCGGCAACTGGCAGCGCTGTGTTGATCGATTCTCGCGATGCTCGCCATTATGCGGGTCTGGAGGAACCGATTGATGCCAAGGCCGGACATATTCCGGGTGCGGTGAATTATTTTTGGAAAGACGTGCTTGGTGCAGATGGTCGCTGGTCTGGTGTTGAAGCATTAGAGGAGCGGTTCGTGAAACTCGGAAAGATGATGCAATTATCGTCTACTGCGGCTCCGGTGTCTCCGCCTGCCCGAACGTGATTGCGCTGGAGGAAGCGGGATATTCGAATGTGAAGCTGTATTCCGGGAGCTGGAGCGACTGGATTAGATATGAGGAGAATCCGGTTGCTACCGGTAATGCGGAAGCTGACAAAGACATATAGCAGTGTATCGATGTTGAATACATCGCCAGGTGGCTTATCTGCCCCGGCGATGTATTTTTCTATGTTTTGATTCATGATAACAAAAAAACCGTGATGGATATCTGTCCACCACGGTTGAATAATGAAATCTATTATTGCTTTTTACTTAACGATACATTAGCTGTTAACGTCTTGTCGATCGTCGTCCAGTTGACATAAGCACCTAGTATTTCATTAATAACAGAGACCGGAACTACGGTTTCGCCATTTAAAAGCTTTGGTACGTTACTATTGAACACTAGTTTATCGTTAATTGAATACACATCTGAACCAATTTGAGCACTTATATTTTTCGTACCTAATTTGATTTGAGTTGTACGCGTCTTATGATCCCATACTACTGTACCGCCCAATAGCTCCGAAATTGTTCGAATCGGTATGTAGAACTCATCGTTATGAACAACCGGTTTGATTGTCGTACCACCTCCGTTCATGGCAACGTCAACATATTCAAGGAAATCGGTCTTTCGAATGAGTCCATGAACGCCTTTCGTTCGGTCCACGACCTGAGATACTTCGTAATCCGTTGCGGCCGATAGGTACGCATAAGCTACACTTCTATCCATATCAAGCTTATCAGATAAGAATTGAATCGATTCACGTACTGATTCTTTCATTGCTTCATCCAAATCAGGGTCCAGTCCAATTGGAATCCAATAATCCTCTGTTTCAGCAAAGGGTTGCGTAAATTCTCCACTATGTGGTAGTGATGGATCACCTTTCTTTAACACCGTTAACCGAACCGTCCCCCTTAAGGAAGCTTCCAATGCAGTTAACGCTACTTCCCCATCTCCTTGAGCAAAGTGTGGATCTCCAGTATAGAATAGTCCGCCTTTAACTTGAATCGGATAATAAATAGTTGCACCAACACCCAACTCATTAATATCCATATTCCCTCCTGTTTCAATAGGTGGGATAGAACTCACAACTTCACTGGTATTTGGTGCAACCCCCATAACACCTAGAAACGGGTTAATTAGGAAACGTACATTTTTGCCAGCTTTTGTTGGTAATACTCCATACCAATTGCCGTTGATTTCTTCAATAGGCGTAAATATAGATACATTATTATATAATTCCGGTTTTGTTGCGCTAGCTCCCTCTTGTGGGCCTGTATTTTCTGGAAATTCGTTAGGAAGGGCACCTTTACCATGGCGGTTAGAAATGACACCATATGGAACTCGAGTTTGCAACGAAAGGACTTCTACTTTAAGAACATCTCCTGGCTCTGCTCCCTCAACCGCTACTGGCCCAGTGATAATATGAGGTCCGTCTTTTACATAATCATGCTTAATCTCAGAAGCCGCAATTACCTTCGCATCATCCAACACTCCATCGGGTGAGATACCGAATTTGCCGAAGTACTCCACTGGATTTCTCCCTTGATCCTCTATCATTCCCTCATGCGATACCGTATCAAATGTTACAGCACTTCCTGATGGTACAGTAAGAATCGGAGAGCTGTCTCGATTAGGCAGTGATCCCCAGCGAATGTTCTCAATCGCAGACGTTACATAATAATCACCTTCTACCTTATCAAGGGTTGTTGGTTGCAGTGGCATACTAAAACCCACTGAAGGTAGAGCAAATGTAAACATACTTATAATCCCTACTGAAACCCCAAATTTCCTAATCGTTCGGTTAATAAACATTACGCTCCCCCTCTGTACTATGTAATATTTTCTAACATGAATAAACACTAACATATAAATACATTTACAACAATATCTTTTTTGTCAACAAACTTGACACAATAGAGATAAATATCAAAAATAAACTTATAAACACAAATAATACGTCAACATACTTGTCATACGAAAGACATGTAAAACTAAAATACTTCTAGTAACTTGAGGATTCTCCTTCAGAGATTTGAACAAACGAAATTAAGTTACATGGAAATTATGTATGTCTTTAATGTATCCGATACCGCCGCTGGAATACTACTACACTCCGGTTCAGGCATAATCACCTGTCTGCACGTGATTGCGCTGGAAGAAGCGGGATGCTCAAACGTGAAGTTGTATTCCGGAAGCTGTATTGACTGAATTAGTTATGAGGAAAATCCGGTGGCTACCGGGGGAAGAGTAGGTACGGAGCACCGGTCTACAGTATCTCAAAGACAAATACACCGCCATGCAGGCTGATGCCTGGGGCGGTGTATTTTCTAGTGTCTGAGCGTCACTCGGGAATATGGGAGAGATAGAGGTATGTTTCATGGGAAGACTGATCCAACCAAATCCTTTCTCGCTCAATGAAACAGGATCTGTAAAAGAAAATGAGGAGAAGCATTCATGAGTCCATGTATCAAGATAATCACCCATATTTTACGATAGCGGGCCCATAAATAACCAAGAAACAGACCTGTAACCCCATGATTTGCAATTACTGTTGCCACATCAATATCCCAATGACCATTTCCTTGAATGGCAACATGCCAAATGGACCATAGTATTGAAACTAGTAGTATGGCGGGCCATCTTCCAAGCAACGTCTCCAATCGGGTTTGCAGCCATACCCGATAAAAAACTTCCTCCAATACGCTATTGATCATAAAACCAATCAACACCAAGAAAAGTAATTCTGTCATATCGGTTGCTACGATTTCTCCTTCTGGTTGTGCAATTGGAGAATAAAACTTTAGATAACCCCAGACCAAAATAACGATTAGTGGTACGATGACGTGTCTGCGAGTGCGAGGTTTTACCGAGATAATGTCTTGATGCCCGCCAGCCATTTTGCGATAAATCAGAAATAAAATCAACGGAGTGAACATTAATGTCGTTAACTTGAACGCCAAATAATATAGCTGGAAATGTAATCCTTGCTGGTCTATCGTTATCAGAGAAACCGTAAATAAAACGCCTGACAGCAATAATACAATCGATTGAACGACCAAGTGATGTTTCTCCATTTGTTGGAAAATTGAGGAATCATGACTTTGATAAGGAATCATATGGATTAGAAAAATACCAAGGAATGCCGGTAACATACTATGCCATATTGGAATCACTTCCTCATGATCAGCCGTGTACCTTATATTCAAATTTCCGGTCCACACTAACCACAATACAGCAGCAAATATAATGATCATACATAATAAGCCGATTGCCTTTCCCCATGCTGGAAGCATTACTTTGAATTGCTGATTCATTCCAATTGCACTCCTTTGAGTGGCATGTTGCGTTTGCCCCATTCTTTTTTAATTCAGTTGAGTTAAATAAATTCTAGCACATCCCTTCTTCATCGTCTATTTATTTCAGTTGAGTTAAATAATATGATATTCTGTGTGTATGCCAAAAATCGTGGACCATGAGAAGATGAAGAATATTATCGCTGAAGCTACTTGGAAAATCATTAGTGAGAAAGGCATTCATCATGCAACGTCAAGAACGATTGCGAAGGAGGCCGGATTATCACAAGGCGCTTTAAGACATTACTTTTCAAAACAAGAGAGTCTATTAGCGTTTGCAATTGAGTTAGTTAAGGAAAAGGTACTTACTCGAATAAAAAATCTGAATGCAAGAGAACTGGCGCCTCAAGAAAGAATTGTTGAATACTTGCTCGAACTAGTCCCGACGGATGAACAAACATTATTGGAAATGGAGGTTTGGTTTGCATTTGTAAGCTATGGAAAAACACAAAAAGGGTTCGACGCCAATTATGAGGACCTGCAAAACGCAATCAAGAACTGCATCATGTACTTGAAAAATGAAGGTCTTCTGCGTACAACCGATGAAGAGAAGGAACAAGAAAAACTGTATGCCTTTATGAATGGGATGGCTCTCAATTTGTATCTAGAGCCGGATAAGATAAATAGAACACGAAGCAAAGAAATGATACAAGACTATATCAATTGGATTATACGTTAAAGGAAAACTTGATGCATAGATCAGGGAGCTAAGTCAGCTGACCCGCGCCAAGCAAAATACACAAGAAAGTCCGGTGGCTACTGGGGAAAAATAAAGACTAAGAGCCCACGTTTTGCGTGGGCTTCTTTGTGCTTCCATTATATCCATGTAGCATTTTAGATGCTTACATTTCCGACCTCTGTAACGTTCAGATTCAGCCTATGTTTTCGGCATACTTCGTAAAAATCTTTTGAAACAATGGGTTTGAAGATATTTATATAATCCAGCATAAAAAATTCATGCTCGCCAATTCGCTCTTCATGAAGGCAGATTTGAGATACAACTCTGACGATCTTACGTGGAGGTTGTTGTACAGATGCAGCAATGACCGCTTTGCGCCCATATTCCGAACGTTCATAATCAAAAACATCCAAACGATCAAGCTGATGTGCAGTCCAATAGGTTTTTTCAACCGCACGACCGTCGTGGTAACACACCGTTGTCGGAATAAACTGTGTATTTGTTTTCGTTTCCTCCAACAGCGTTTTAAAACGATCTGATACGTGTCTCGTTCCTGTGATCGTCTCAAAATAATCTACGTTCAGGTTGCGCACCGTAGGCACTAACTCAACCTCTGCCATTGTCCCCTCGGGCAACGGATTCTCTATCGCCAAATAATTCATATCTAATTGGGGAGTGAAAGTTGTTCCGCCACTAATAAACCCTCTACGTGGATATTGAGATTCCAGAAAATAATAGTTCAAAGAATGATGTCCCCTTCCGAATGAAGTGCATTTTAATCAATTATACGGGTCAAATAGCGATAAATAAAACACCATGACAAGTTAGATTCATCTTTTGTTGGTGTACTTTTTCATTTTTATAGACCACATAGAGGCCCACATCGAACGATCCGGACCTTCGTTAGGGTTATATTGTTTTAATGAATCTAGCACACGCTATTTGCTCTCATTAGCACAGGTTTAAATTCTAACGAATCCCAGAGACGTTATTTCGTCAGTTCGGTCCATTTTCAAGGTGTTGACACCGTTTTATGACGGAATAGCGTTACTGAGGTTTGTTAAACCTTGTAGTCTTTCATAATCCACCATTTAAGATGTGCTAGATTCGTTAACGCTTGAAACGAGGGGGAATCGGTAGGAGTGAAGTCCCTCCTTCATTTGCATAGTTATATGGCGAGTATCCATTATTTTAATAGATGCCTTGTTCCATAATAAAAGATGTTCATTGAAATGTAAGATGGCTTTCCAGCTCCTTAAAATCATTGGTCATATATTAGTCAATAGAGAGTCAACTTGCATGCAAAATAGGGGCCGGATCACCCACTAACGTGAGTACCCGACCCCTTTCTTTAATATACATATGAATATACAGACCTTAATCAACACTTTAACAGATCGAAAAGAAACAGTCTATATTTTTGGGAAAATATTCTATATATTTAGGTTGCTGGCCGGCAAAATACAGTTGAAACGGAGCTTAAGTCGATGATGTCCAACAACCATCTTACTCATGAAGAATTACAGGATTATGTGCACAATGTATTTGGTGCCAGTTACCTCATAACGCAGATCGCAAGAATACATGGAGGCGCACAAAAAGTCATTTACAAAATTGACTGCACGAATGGTTTCACTTGTATGCTGTACGTTTGGGATATTTCCAGCAACTATTTTCAGGAAGAGATCTTGAATGAACCCACTTTCCACAGTTCCTATGGCAGCGAACTTTTCTCTTTGAATACTCGCTTTCTCGCTCAACATGGAATTCGAACACCAATCTTGTATGATCTAAATAACGATAGAGACCGGCACTCTTATGATTTTGCTCTTGTTGAGTATGTGGATGGACAGAAAGCCGAAGCGTATTTCCAGCATAAAAATGACAAAGATCGGGATGAGTTGTTTCAACGGATCAGGGATATGTTGTCTAATATGCATAACATCCAAAGAAACGTTTATGGAAACGCCAACGATAACAGTAAAAAGGCTGGGCCTTGCTACCAAGTTCAACGGTTGGATGCCGAAACAGCCTTATCCTATGCATCCAAACACATGACAGATATAAGGAAAAATGACGAAAGGTTGCTTGAGAAACTTTGCGAATTGGAAGCAGCAATTCAACCCAGAGATCTCTATAGTTTCATTCATGGAGAGTTAGGTCCAGATCATATATGGATAGATCATGCTATGCAACCATGCCTTATTGATATTGAGGGCGCAGGATTCTTCGATCTCGAACATGAGCATAGCTTTCTGGAGTTTCGATTTGGAGACTTCTATCATTACTTAAAAAATAACGATCTTGACCCGGAGCGGATGACATTTTATCGATTTTGCCATCACTTGTCCTTGATATCAGGAGGACTGAAACTGCTTCACAGACAATTCCCCGATCAACAATTCGCTAGGGGGCTCGCGGAGTATCATGCCAGATGTGCAGTTCAGATGCTTTCATGAATATGGATATAAGCCTGGAAGGAGATTGGCGCATGGAATTTATTTACGAAGATGAAAAACTTGCAGTGAGCGTTATTCAAGCCATTCACACTGGGGATATTCCAACGTTAGAGCAACTGCTGGCAGAGAATCCGGGATTGGCAAACATAAGAGTATTAGAAAGAAAGCCTGACAACGTAGATGCAGACTCCAGTATCTCTCGAACGCTGCTGCACGTGGTGACGGATTGGCCGGGGCACTTCCCTAATGGAGCGGATGCCGTGCTAGTATTGACCAAGTTTGGTGCGGAAGTGAACGCTCCTTTTGTTGGTCCAAACATCGAGACACCTTTACATTGGGCTGCAAGCTCCAATGATGTTCAAGTGCTTGATGCCCTTCTTGATGCTGGCGCAGACATTGAAACGCCTGGCGCGGTGATCGCCGGTGGCACGCCGCTGGATGATGCTATTGCTTTTGCACAATGGGATGCAGCACGGCGCTTGGTTGAGCGCGGCGCGATCTTTGCCCTTTGGCATGCCGCCGCCCTTGGAGATATTCACGCCATACAAGAACATTTTAAAGGAGCCAAACTCCCGGAACGTTATCCTTGGGGAACAAGCACCTCCCCTTCTCCTCCCGATGCAGTAACCGTTGCCTTCTGGTGTGCTTGCCATGGAGGTCAAAGAGAAACAGCCGAATGCCTGCTTGACCAAGGCGCCGAACTGAACTGGATTGCCAGCTGGGATGGAATGACTCCACTAGACACAGCAAAACGCAATTTTTCATCCGAACTGATCCCGTGGCTTGAAAGTCAAGGTGCCAAATCCGCTAGCGAGATTCACAGGTAGATGAAGCTAGCAAGGAATTGCCAATCGCCAGCAGCTGCGAATACAGTTATGAGGAGAATCCGGTGGCTACTGGGGAAGTGTAGAAGACTCCAACAAATAAACACAACGAAAAGGACATCGCCACTTGAGCGATGTCCTTTTCATTGTGTGGTGATTCTAAAACCGTGAGAGGCGACAAGGGTCTAATTCATTTCTTGATTTGCCATCAATAATTTCACTTGCAGCCAGATTCGCAATCAGCGGCGCCAGCGTAATTGCAGAATGCATTAGCGTCAGATAAAGTCCATTCATGTGATCATGGAAGCCCACAATCGGATAACCGTCTTCAGGCATCGGTCTCCATCCAACCTTTATGCTCTCCAGTTCCAGTTGATTACCGTGCTTGAGACTGCGACGCAATGTGTCGTAAGCTCGCTTACCGACCGCCTGTGGTCCATTTGCCTCCGACTCGTCGATATAGTCTTCCGCAGCCAGTAGCGTATAATCTGTCAGTTGACGCGCTTCAAATTGCGCATTGGAGATTAATGTGTGTATCCGTTTATTAGCAGTTTTCATCCGAATCAGAATCGAAGGTGACGAAGTTACCGGCTCCACCGCACCTTCTTCGCTGACAAACATGGCTTCATCCGGATATTCCTTCAGATTGGGCTCCAATGCCTCAAGCTGCTCCCGGTTTAATTTTTGAAAGTGTTGCTCCCTTAGAGGCGGAGTGTCCCAAGTTAGCGCACCATGCCAATGAATTTTCAGTTCGGACAACTCTTGCTGAAGTGTGTGATATTCTTCCACAGCTGCATCGTACAAATGCCAGTATTCAGGAGCCACTCTATGCGTCGTATGTATCCAGGCAAATGATTTTTCCGTGACTTCACGCGCCGCGGCTGAGTGGCGTTCAATAACAGTTACATCTTGATTTCGTTTGGCTAGATGATAGGCCATACACGCCCCAACAATCCCTGCACCAATAATCACAATTTTTTGTTTATTCAAAACTAACTCTCCCTTGTCACCCTATCACCCCAAGGAATCGATTTTCCGAGGTTCGGATGGGTGTGCTCCTTTTTCGTCTTCTTCGCTGTACAGCTTCTCCATATGCTGCATATGGCCGGCTCCCCAGTCGCTCATTGTCTGGAGCACAGGTTTCATGAGCTGTCCGTACTCCGTAATCGAGTATTCGACCTTAGGGGGAATTTGAGCATATACTTCGCGATGTACAATATCGTGATACTCCAGTTCTTTTAACTGCTGGGTCAGCATTTTTTTCGAAATATCTGGAATGGCTTTTTGTAATTCGCTGAACCGCATTGTACCGTTGCTCAGCAGTCGTAGAAGAATCAAAGATTTCCATTTACCCGTAAGAATATCCAAGGCCGTTCCGAATTTGCAATATACCGTCATTCTTATTCCTCACTTTCTGACCATATCCGGGTATACTTTTGGTTACCTGGTTAGGTTTAAGTGCCTACTTCCAGATTGGGCCTTCTCACTTTAGTATAGAGGCAGATATTAAAATCGAGCAAGTGAGGGGATAAGAAAAGATGAATGTAACGTTATGGATCGTACAAATCATATTGGCGCTAGGTTTCATATATTCAGGATGGATGAAAACCATTCGTATCGAGTCGTCAAAAAAGACCTGGGCCTGGGTCAATGATGTGCCAAAAAGTCTAGTTATTTTGATCGGAATCGCGGAGCTACTCGGAGCGCTGGGCCTTGTTTTGCCTTGGGCGCTGAACATAGCTCCGGTGCTTACGCCGATCGCCGCAATCGCTTTGGCTGTTGTTACACTGCTTGGAATGCTGTTTCATATTCGGCGTAAAGAGTACCGGGAGCTCGGCGTAAATATCTTTTTTATAGTTCTTGCGTTGACCGTAGCCTTTGGAAGACTATAAAGGAAACGGGGAACGTTCTGGAAAGTGACAAAAAGCCACTAATATTATTATATAATAACCTCACCACATAAAAGGCTGGCTTCAACAGCTCATGGAAGGAAGACAACTCTCTATTGAAAGCAACCTTGAATGTACAAGAACACATACTCATCTGGAATTGTGCATCGCTCAAAATCATGGATGTACGACATATTGTCATACAGGCCGACGAGTGCGTACATCCTTACCTGTTCCCTGCCAGCGCCTTTTTGTACGTAACGAATGGTAATGCAACCTTGATCTTAGACGGAAATGAGCATGCTACCAAACCATTTTATATGCTTCATGGGGGCAAAAACACCCGTCTGGACATCATCCTAACGGACGAATCCTTTCATTATTATCTGATTTTCTATAAAGCCTCCTTACCGCTGCCTGGCAAGCAGCATACACTTCAACAACCGGATCAACCATTGCCATTCCATCTCCAGTACGGTTTTATTCCATATCATCCTGCCATCCTCTACGAAATCACTGAGCGAATGCTGGGCGAGTGGAATAAACCGGGACGCTTGGAGCGACTCCATACCAAAACACTATTCTATCAATTTGTATATGAATTGCTCAGACAAATGGATCAACAGCAGGTAAGCATTGTTAGGCCTAACCTTGCTTCTCTGCTTATTCGCTATATGCAGGAGCACTACGCCAAGCCGCTGACGCGGGAAACCCTCGCTCATACATTCCATTACAGCGTCCCTTATCTGTCCAAGTACTTCCGACGTGAAACTGGCGCAAGTCTAATCGATTACTTAATCGGTATTAGGATGAACAAAGCAGTAACGCTGTTGCAAAAGACCGAGTTATCTCTGCAAGAAGTCGCTGCAAGCGTCGGATATGCTGATGTATCCTATTTTATAAGAATGTTCAAAAAACATACGGGAGTCACACCAAAGCAATTCAAGGATGAGTCCGGACAAGTGACAAAAGGTTCTTATCGTCCTATCCTTAGGCTTCGATCATCCATTGCTCCGCGTAAACTCCGTCGTTATATTGATATCAGAGATGATAATCATTATCAACATAGCGAAAAAGGAGATTTACGGATGTATAGAAGCAAACTACCTGTAGGAATTACCCTACTGTTGTGCCTAACTCTATTGGTTAGCGCATGTTCCAGGCCAGCAAACACGAATGGAAGCACTGGCAGTACGCAAAGTCCAACTGTAGGTGCAGAGAGTAATATCAGTAACACCACAAACGGAAGCTCGGAGATGGTAACCTATTCTGCGGTTAACGGTGAAGTACAAATCCCCAAAAAACCTCAAAGGGTAGTAATGGTTGCAGGAGCCTTTACCGGTCATTTGCTAGCTCTTGGCCTTAAGCCTGTTGGAACTGGTGATGAGTCCTTTAACAGTTATACAGAAGGAAAGCTCGATGACGTTGTCAACATCGGTAACGATGTACCCTACGAGAAAATCATGGAGTTGCAACCGGATTTAATTGTCGTTTGGAATGACCCTGAAACGATCGAAAAGCTGTCCAAAATTGCGCCGACCGTCGCTGTTGAATATGGAATACCTCTACGGGAGCAATTGATGGATTTTGGCAAGATGACTGGTAGAGAAGAGCAAGCGAAGGCCTGGATCGCAGAGTGGGATGCTAAGATCGCTGAATATAAACCACTCGTGGAGCAAGCGGTAGGTGATCGCACGGTTTCGATTTTTGATACGGGAAGTGCCAAAGAATTTTATGCCTACGGGAGCTTTGGTAGAGGTGGAGATATTATTTATGGAGAGTTTGGCCTGAAGGCACCACCGATCATTCAGAAGGAAGCCATCTATAGCGGCAAAGGTTGGGCCAAGTTATCACTTGAATTGTTACCACAATATGCAGGAGATTATATCTTTGTAAGTGGATGGACAGGTGATGAGAGTGGAGATTCCGTTTTTGAAGGTCCTATCTGGGATAACCTCCCTGCTGTCCAGAATAATCACGTTTATCGCGAGGAAAGCCGTGGCTTCGTGTTTAGTGACCCAATTTCGTTGGAAGCCCAACTTAAATTTGTCGTAGACAGCCTAACCAAAACAGAGTGAAATTGAGTAGGCCACGGTATGTACGAGGCGAGGAGCAATCCTCGTCTTTTTATGTTTTTGTATAGTCCTTATCTTTCATTTGAAGAGAGTTTGAAAACAAAAGCACACACATAAACAGGGACCTCTCACCATGTTGGCAAGAGTCCCTGTCTTTAAACTTGTTATATAGCCCATTTTCCGTTAAGTGATGGTAAGGCCGCCACTTGCATATCCCGCTACCGTTGTAGCCACATCAATTCCGGCTGTTACTGATGCTGAGAACACCATAAGCAGGCGGTCACCGGCAGATACCGGAATACTCAGTCCTGTAGTCACC
This sequence comes from Paenibacillus sp. 10L310, assembly GCF_056395745.1. Taxonomy (NCBI): domain Bacteria; kingdom Bacillati; phylum Bacillota; class Bacilli; order Caryophanales; family Paenibacillaceae; genus Paenibacillus; species Paenibacillus sp. 10L310. Next base: position 75,072 of record NZ_JBFTKC010000019.1, read on the forward strand.
CCGCTGGATATTGTGCCCAGTGCCAAAATGCCGGTCAGTGGAGGAGCTAAGGTTACCAATGCACCCGGTACAGCTGTAAAGGAGTTATTAGGTGTAGTGGATCGGAATAATTGTGCAGTTAAGGTTACTGTAGATCCAACCAAACTAAGTCCGGCTGTTGTGCTGAAATAAGCGGCCAGTGAAGTAATCGTTCCTGCACGCGATGCTGAGAAAGCAAAGTTAAGCAATGTGCCTGCAGCGCCTGTGAGATCAATAATTCCTCCGTTAACACTTACTCCGGTAGAACTGTTACCAAAACCAACTAAACTGGAAGTATTCAAAAGTCCACCCAAAACTGTAGTCAACACAACAGGAAGTCCTGATGCATAAGGAATAATTGTTCCAGAACCACTCGCACCCGTAGCCCCGGTTGTACCTGTTGCTCCGGTTACACCTGTTGTACCTGTTGTTCCTGTTGCTCCTGTTACACCCGTTGTACCTGCTGTGCCTGTCGCTCCTGTTACTCCGGTTGTACCTGCTGTGCCTGTCGCTCCTGTTACACCCGTTGTACCTGCTGTGCCTGTCGCTCCGGTTACACCCGTTGTACCTGATGCGCCTGTCGCTCCTGTTACACCCGTTGTACCTGCTGTGCCTGTCGCTCCTGTTACTCCGGTTGTACCTGCTGTGCCTGTCGCTCCTGTTACTCCGGTTGTACCTGCTGTGCCTGTCGCTCCCGTTACTCCGGTTGTACCTGCCGTGCCTGTTGCTCCGGTTACTCCCGTTGTACCTGCTGTGCCTGTTGCTCCGGTTACTCCCGTTGTACCTGCTGTGCCTGTTGCTCCGGTTACTCCCGTTGTACCTGCTGTGCCTGTTGCTCCGGTTACTCCCGTTGTACCTGCTGTGCCTTGTGCTCCTGTTGCACCTGTCACTCCAGCTGTCCCTGGTGTGCCTGTCGCCCCCGTAGCCCCAGTTGCGCCTGTAGCTCCGTTGATGCTTGGGGTTTCACCCAGCAATTCGGAAGAAACCAAACGATGGGCTGTTACCAATGCGCCTGTGTTGCTCTTACCCCATACGGATACTTGAACAGGATCATTAACCGTCGCTGTTGTTGTAAAAGTAAACTCGAAGGCATCCAGATTGGCAAAATAGTTGTTGGTTACTATTTGATTAGGTGCGATGTCAAAAGACTCACTGACATACAGAACCCTCATTCCACCACTCATGTAATACCCTTGTATTTGTATGGTTGAGGTACTCACATCACTACGGTTATCAATTTTAACTGTAACTGTCTGAGTCGGCCTTACACCGCTAACAGCATTATTTTCTATTGGCCCTGTTGATAAAAAGCTCATCGCTACATCTCCTCTTTTAGGGATTTCTGATCTCCTAGATGTCATTAACTGTATTTTCGTGCTCCACCACCCGGTGTGCATCTACCAATTGCCCAGAGGCTTGTTTGCCCCACAATGAAATCCCTACTTCCTCCACACCTTCCACGTCTGTTCCAAAAACAAACTCAAAAGCAGCTAAATCTGCAAAATAAGTTCTGGTCACTGCTTCATTAGGAGCAATACTGATTACTTCACTCACATACAGCGTTCTTGTTGTGCTTAGCACATACCCCTGAATGGATACTGTTACAGAGTCCACCTCAGCCCGACTTACCAATCTAATCGTTACCTGTTGGGTCGGTCTAACCCCGGAAACCGGATTGTTTTCAATCGGCCCAGTCGACAAAATAGCCATTTTTCCCATCCCACCTTTATGAACCTCTGACTCTAGCAGTATTTGGCATAAGCTCACTAGATAGTAATATTCAAACACTCAATCAACGGTGTGGACAAAACACAGGGGGCACCCCACCATTATCACTTAACAACCTTCTACGCTCAGGGCTTTAGCTATACAAAAACTGGAATATGTACAACAAAGAGAAGAAATTATGCAATGTAAAAGTTGGTCAGCAAGTAAGAGTAGATTTTGTTATATAACCAGGATCGATTCCAGAAAAAAACGAAAATAACCGTTCCTCTGGTAGATTCCAGGGAAACGGTCACAGCTTAAGACGTCTTTTTCTCGTATCTAATTGTTGGCCGGGTAAAGCTATGCTTGAAAGTGTAGTTTTATAGAATATGAGATCGTATTTTACCATCAAGCCCAATGTTAAACACACAGAATAATCATTTTCTTCATCCTCTACTAAAAAATAGAAAAAGATTGTATTATCTTAAAATTGTGATATGATATCGTCAAGTTAATAAACATTTAAATGAAAATATGAAAGATAATTACATTTAAATGTGGCCAAACCTCTTTCTTCGCCAAATTTCAGTGTTCTAGCCCATTTTATTGAAAGCGATTACAAAAAGAAACCTGACAGATTATAGTTTTTCTAATCGCACCCACAGATGCAGGCTTACTTCGGGTTATAGCCACTCCCCTTGCTGCCGTGACCACGTACCCGGTGCACAGGTTGTCTGGCTTAAACCATACATGACAACATGAAGACTTATCCTAACAGCCAACCTAACCATTATTTCAAGAAGGGGGTGACATGAGGAAAATCTTTTCGTTTTTTCGGCATTTCATCATCTCAGCTATCCTGAATTTCAGCTCACCAACTAATCCAATCTCATGGAGGCGAAACGTATGATTCGTAAACCGCTAGTTTTGTTGTTGTCGTGTCTGCTAATCTTTGTCACCCTGCCCGTTGAATCGAGCCATGCAGCCAATGCAGCCGTTGCCAAACTTCCTGGAAACTCTAATCCCCTCATCGATCATAAACTGGGAGCCGATCCTTATGTGCTCGTCCATAACAATCGGGTCTATGTCTACATGACAGGTGATGCATATCTGTACAACAGTGACGGCTCTGTCCGAGAGAACCAGTACAGCACGATCGGGAAAATTAACGTCATCTCCTCAGCTGACATGGTGAACTGGACAGACCATGGTTCCATCCCGGTAGCAGGTGCGAATAATGCCAATAATGGACAAGGAATTGCCAAATGGGCTACTCAGTCCTGGGCTCCTGCCATGGCGAAGAAAACCATTGCTGGCAAAGAAAAGTTTTTCCTGTACTTTGCCAACTCGGGTGGAGGTATTGGCGTACTCACGGCTGATTCCCCCATTGGACCGTGGTCCGATCCAATTGGTCGTGCCCTCCTGACTCACGGTACACCGGGTATGTCCGGCGTAACATGGCTCTTTGATCCGGCTGTACTTGTCGATGATGATGGCTCTGCTTACTTGTATGCTGGAGGCGGCATCCCGAACGATACCAATGCTGCTTCCATTGCCAATCCCAAAACAGCTCGGGTCATTCGTCTCGGTGCCGACATGACCAGTGTGGTGGGCAGTGCTGTGACTATTGATTCTCCTTATATGTTCGAAGATTCTGGCATCCACAAGTATAACGGCAAATATTATTACTCCTACTGCATCAACTTCGCGGGAACACACCCCACTGCATATCCAAAAGGTGAGATCGGATACATGGTCAGCGACAGCCCGATGGGGCCTTTCACGTATAAAGGACACTTTCTGAAAAATCCCGGCACGTTCTTCGGTGTAGGCGGCAATAACCACCATGCCGTGTTCCAATTCAACAACGAATGGTATGTGGCGTACCATGCGCAAACGGTAAGCAAGGCATTCCTCGGTGATGGTAAAGGGTACCGTTCCACACATATCAACAAACTGACACATAATGCGGATGGAACAATCCAGGAAGTTCAGGGGAATATGACAGGTGTACCTCAGACCACTAACCTCAACCCGTATGTCCGCGTGGAAGCCGAAACCATTGGCTGGCAAGCAGGAATTAACACTGAACCGAGTCAAGCGAGCGGTGGACCTGTAGCCAATCAGAATGTCACTAATATTCATAACGGGGATTGGATCGCGGTCGGCAATGTTGATTTTGGCTCAGCTGGAGCCTCCAAGTTCAAGGCCAATGTCGCTTCTACCGGAAATGGCAACATCGAGGTTCGACTGGACAGTCCGACAGGCCCACTAGTTGGAACACTTAACGTAAGTTCAACTGGCGGTTCGCAAACTTGGCGCGAGATGGAGACCAATGTTACCAATGCTACAGGGGTACATCGTTTGTATCTGGTGTTTACAGGCTCGGGCAATGGAAATCTGTTCAAACTGGACTACTGGCAGTTCACATCCGGTTCGGGCGGCAACCCTAACCCAAATCCTAATCCCAATCCAAACGTTACCCGTTACGAAGCCGAGAATATGACGCTTGGCGGTCAATACGCTGGCGTAGTCAGTTCCCCTTTTAATGGAGTCGCTCTTTACGGGAACAATGATTATGCAGCATACAATCAATATTTTGGATTCCCAACCCACCAGTTCTCTGTCCGCGGCGCTTCCAACAACAATAATACAGCCCGTGTTGATCTGGTCATCGGGGGTGTAACCGCTGGTTCTTTCTACTTCACGGGAACGGAGCCGACCGTTCAAACCCTCACCGGCATCACTCACGGTACAGGCAATCAGGAAATCAAGCTGGTCGTAACAACGGATAATGGCACTTGGGATGCTTACATTGATTATCTGGAGTACTCGCTTTAATTCATAGGACATGATCAATTGGGAGGATAGAATATGTGGAAAAAAATCAGTGCTCTTCTACTCGCTCTTCCTTTGCTTATAACATCATTCCCTTTGACAAGTCCGGCAGCTTCGGCCGCAACGTTCAGCAATCCGGTTATTTACGCGGATGTTCCTGACAGTGACGTCATTCGGGTAGGCAATGCATTTTATATGACAAGCACAACGATGCATATGAATCCGGGAGTCCCGGTCATGAAGTCTTACGACCTGGTCAACTGGAGCATCGTAAACTATGTATACGATACGCTTGGAAACGGGGATATACAGAATCTGAACAATGGACAAAACGAGTATGGGCGTGGTTCCTGGGCGAGCAGTTTGCGGTACAACAACGGTATATATTATGTGGCCTTTGGATCGCTTTCCACGGGCAAGACGTATATTTACCAAACCAGCAATATTGAAACAGGACCATGGACACCTTACACATTGAACAGTTATTACCATGACCCCTCCCTTTTGTTTGACGGGAATCGAACCTTTCTTGTTCATGGCAGTGATAACATCAGTATCGTTGAGCTGACACCTGATGCCAAAGCCGTTAAATCCGGCGGGCTCAATCAGGTCCTGATTCCAAACGCAAGCAGTGTTGCCGGCTCCAACATGATTGTAAAGGCAGAAGGAGCACACATTCAGAAGATCAATGGTATGTACTATGTATTCCTGATTGCCTGGCCTTCGGGTGATGGTCGCATTCAGCTTGCCTATCGTGCAAACACATTGACAGGTCCATACACAGGTAAAGTTGTACTCAGAGACTCGGGAATCGCCCAAGGAGGCATCGTGGATACCGCATCCGGCGCTTGGTACGGCTTGCTGTTTCGTGATAGCGGGGCCATTGGACGCATCCCCTATCTCGTTCCTGTGACGTGGTCTGATAACTGGCCTGTGTTTGGGGTGAACGGCAAGGTTCCCCTTAACATGAATATGCCCGTTGAAGGTCAGCCTGCTGCCAAAATCTACGGGTCCGATGAGTTCAACGCAACCACATCAGGCACACCCTCAGTAACGCAACTGTTAGTGAACGGCGGCTTTGAGGAAAGCAGCATTCAGCCGTGGACCAGCAACAATACGGCGAACATCACCGTAACAAATGCCGAAGCATTCAGCGGTACAAAAAGCCTGCTCGTCAGCGGCAGACAGCAGACAGCAGGCGGAGCCAAACAGATGGTTACAGGCAAGCTGGTACCGGGAGGAACATACTCTTTTTCGGCAAAGATCAAATACACTACTGGTCCTGCAACCAAAACGTTCAATCTTAGCATCCAGAACGGTGCAAGTTATACCGGAATTACCATTATGGGCAGTGCGACGTTAACCCGTGGACAGTGGGGTACCATTCAAGGTACGTATACCGTTCCGTCGAATGCAGACCTGTCCCAAAGCTTCATTTTTGTGGAAACACCGTATAACTCGAATCCGGACCCGACCAATGATTTGATGGCGTTTTATCTAGATGACGTCTCCCTGACGAGCAATTCATCTTCTGGTACATCCAGTCTCGGTACTTTCTGGCAGTGGAATCATAACCCTGATGCTGCCAACTGGTCCCTGCTCCAGCGGCCCGGTTTCATGCGGTTAACCACAGGCAAAATCAGCAAGAACCTGTTAGAAGCCCGCAACACCCTGACACAACGAACCTTTGGTCCAAAAAGCACAGGGATGACCGCTTTGGATACAGCCGGCATGAAGGATGGTGATTATGCTGGACTTGCTGCTTTTCAGGCCAAATATGGTTTTGTCGGCGTAAAAATGACGGGCAGCACCAAATCCATCGTTATGGCTAATGCCAGTTCCGGCACCATGACTGAAGTAGCAACTGTGCCATTAAACCAGAACAGAATCTATCTACGCGTCATCTGTGATTTTACGAACCAAACCGACAAAGCCTACTTTGCTTATAGCCTGAATGGCAGCAACTGGACAACCATTGGCAATACACTTCAAATGTCTTACACCCTGCCACACTTTATGGGATACCGGTTTGCACTATTCAATTATGCAACGAAGTCTACCGGAGGATATGCAGATTTCGATTATTTCCGCGTAGAATAAATGTAGTTTTATTCGGTTATTAATGTTTCGTTTATTGATCAGGACCTGGACTTCACCATGTGTGGAGTCAGGTCCTTTTCAGTACATTTTCTATGAAGAGCTTCACCTTTTAACTTCAAAAATCCCGGAACTGCTTTATATAACGCATGTATTCTTCAGCACTTCGGTTAATCTCTTCATCCGTAGCCTGGAACGAGGCACCATAGACTGCATAATGCGGCAGCGCCTGAACCCCTACATGATTCATGCTTGCTACGAAGGGTGCAACAAGTTCCTCTACGCTGTAACCGATGGAACCATCTTTCGCATAATTCTCCTGCTTATCCCCTATGGACATGGCCAGACCCATCCGCTTTCCCTTCAATCGATTACCTTTCGATCCGTACGCCCATCCATGGGTAAACACGTCATCAAACCATTTCTTTAGCAGCGGTGGGTAACTGTACCAATATAACGGGAACTGCAACATCATATGATCATGCGTCTCCAGCAACTCTTGTTCTCGGCAAACATCAATCTTCCAATCGGGATAGGCCGAATATAATTCGTGAAGAACAATATCATCTGTATGCTGCAACAACTCCTCCTTCCAGCGACGATTGACTCTTGAACTTTCGATATCGGGATGTGCCAGAATAACAAGTGTTTTCATCATAAGTTCCTTTCTTCCCATCCAGGGTGTTGGTTTCTTTAATTGAATATGGACTTACAGAATATGGCGTTACCGCCAACACCATCGTGGATGTCATGTGTGCTTGGGGGAGGGACAATATTGCTTTCAGGCAACAACGGGGCGAAGATATCGTTTTGTTGGAGAACAACGATTCCGTATCTTGATTTCACAGTTGCACATTCCCCATACATTATGTAGGACATATGTCTCTTTTTCCACGAAAACGATTAAAAAACCTTTATATTCCAGACAAAATGATCGATATACAAAATGGGGCACCTGAATATCCCGTGTTGAGCATTGGATTCACATCTCACAAAAGCAACACGGGAAACAAAATGATACATACGGTAGCGAGTAAGAGAAGAAGAGAAGCTCTGTCTGGTGAGATGGCAAGGGCTAACAAAGGAGTAGTCATATGAAGGTACGAACGAGTCAAAGAGGAAAAACACGCAACATCTACATGAACTTACTGTTATCTGTTCTGTTGTTGATTAGCAGCATCCCGCTGTGGCCGGTCTCAAAAGTGAACGCCGCAGATGAGGAACATCATCTGTTATCCCTGAACCGGCCTGTGTACAGTTCCTCATCTCTGGGTGGCAATACGGCAGATCTTGTAGTTGACGGCAACAAAAACAGCCGCTGGGAAAGCATATGGCAGCAAGATCCGCAGTGGATCTATGTTGACTTAGGCACGGTGGCCTCCATCTCGGGCATCTCCATCCAGTGGGAAAATGCGTATGCTTCCGCCTTTGATCTGGAAGTATCCAACGACGAGGTCAACTGGCAGTCTGTTTACTCGACAACAAAGGGGCAAGGCGGCCTGACAGAAATTGAGGTCACAGCAGAGGCACGATATGTGCGCTTGTTCAGTCATCAAAGAGCACAGCCAGCCTATGGCGTCTCTATATACGAATTCAATGTATATGGGACGGGCGGAGCAAATCCACCTCCCAAACCATTAGCAATGAACCTTGCACTAGGACAACCGGTTACAGCGTCTTCGGAAGAAATTGATGAGCCCAGCCGTTCAGCCGAGGATAAAGCCAAAATGGAAAAAGGGAATTACGAAGCACGGAATGTAACGGATGGCCGTCCGGATACACGTTGGTCTTCCATCTACAAGGATCAGGAATGGATTGTTGTAGACCTTGGACTAATCCGGGAAATCGGGAACGTATCCCTACAATGGGAAAACGCTTTTGGACGTGCATACGATATTCAAGTATCAAATGATGCAGACCAGTGGACTACATTATACCGGGAACTGCACAGCGACGGTGGACGGGATGAGATTCCGGTATACGCCGAAGCACGGTATGTGAAATTAGCCGGACTTGGCAGAGGAACAACCAACGGATACTCCCTGTACGCATTCGACGTCTACGAGTATATCGAAGGCGATGCCAAACCTGTGCATACAATTCCGAATATCCCTGAACCGTCCTCGGTAAAGGTGGGTTCCGGCAGTTACGCTGTAAATGACATCACCATGCTGCAGCCGAAAAACCCGAAAAATCGCACGGCTGACATCACAGCGCCCCTCCCTTCCAATGACTGGTGGCAGTCTATTCTTGTATCCGATCTGGGGGATGGCAACAGTCTGGTCACACTTCCGCTTAAAAGTAGATATACCAAACAAGGACTTCAACTTCTGAATCCCGGAGCTGGTTACGTTTCGGCTGATGGCGGTTCTATGGACGCTGACGGTGAACCGGATCTGATCATGAGCACCAGCAATATGAACCCGGCGGAGGTAAATACCAAGGTGGCGGGATATGGGGATTATTCCGCAACGATCATCATGAGCGATGATGACACAGCCAAAATGAATACCACGTTTGTGAAAGGTTCCCCTTTCCTGTACAACACCTTCGATAACCCGGATACCATTATTGTTCGTTCTCCCAACATCACACGTCTCTTCGATGATCAGAACCGTGAAATTGTTCTGAATGATGGAGAATCGCTGACGGCCGATCATATCGGTGTTGAAGTAACCAATCAGGACAGAGCGCCCACGCCTCAGACCTTTACAAGAAACTACGGGATCTTTGCACCTGAAGGAACCGTATTTATGAAACTTGGCAATACGCTCAAAATCAAGCTGGGCCAGAGCGAAGACTATCTGTCACTGGCTACCCTGCCGTCCGCGGCAGAACTGTCTTATTATTACCGGCATGCCTACGCCTTTGTAACCGATACAACAGTGGACTACAATTATAATGAGAGCACTTCACTGGTAACGACTACCTTCAACTCGGTAACCCGGACGAAGCGGGCAGGCTTTTCATCCGAGACAGTGATGGCCTTGTTGCCGCACCAATGGAAACTAGCGACTACTCCGGTAACGGAGCTTGCTTACCCTTCCATTCGCGGCATGATGAAAGTAAGTGAAGGCAATACGTTTACGACACAGGATCGATTCTATGGCATTATTCCGCAATTTGTGGAGCCAGATGATCCAACCTACTCGCGTGCACAATTAATCAGCTATCTGGATCAGCTTGACGCGGATACGGCAGGCAATCTGATGAGCGAGGATCCTTACTGGCAAGGGAAAAAGCTTCATCCGCTTGCGCTGGGTGTGCTCATCAGCGACCAGATAGGAGATACGGTACGACGAGACAACTATCTGTCCCTGCTTCGAACCATTTTGACAGATTGGTATACCTATTCGCCGGACGAACCTTTGCACTCGTATTATTTTTATTATTCGGATGAATGGGGAACCATCTTCCCTTACGGTAGCGGATTCGGTGTTAATACCGGATTGACAGATCATCATTTCACCTACGGTTATTACGTTTTTGCATCGGCTGTACTGGCCACATATGACAAAACATTCTTGCAAGAATACGGCGATATGGTTGAGCTTCTGATTCGGGACTATGCCAATCCTTCACGAACAGATGATCAGTTTCCATGGCTTCGCAATTTTGATCCGTACGCTGGTCACTCCTGGGCAGGTGGTTACGCCGATAATCGCAGCGGGAATAACCAGGAGGCCGCAGGAGAAGCGCTCTTTAGTTGGGTCGGCCAATATATGTGGGGTGAGGTGACAGGCAACAAAGCCTATCGCGACACCGGGATCTGGGGCTTCATGACCGAAGAGAAAGCTGCCGAGCAATACTGGTTTAACTATGACGGGGATAACTGGCTGGAGGATTACCAACACGCTACGGTAGGTCATGTGTACGGCAGCGCCTACCTGTATGGAACGTACTTCTCTAATGAGGCGGAGCATATTTACGGTATTCACTGGCTGCCGCCAGCGGAATGGATGACCTATTATGGACGTGATCCGCAGAATACTAAGGCTCTCTACAATGGTCTCATTAAGGACCTGGGTGGTCAGCAGGAGCGCACATGGCAGCATATTATCTGGCCATTCCAGTCCATTGGAGACCCGCAAGGTGCTCTAGCCAAATGGAATACGAGTGAGATGCAGCAAAATGAAGTCTTTAACGCGTACTGGTTCATGCACAGCATGGCTTCTACGGGAACACGCACGATGGATATATGGGCAGATGATCCGGCAGCAACCGTGTATGAAAAAGACGGCGTCTATACAGCGCAAATCTGGAATCCGTCCGACACTGTCAAAACAGTTCATTTCTACAATGCCCATGGCGCTTTGGGTTCGGCTACCGTGTATGCCAAAGCGCAAGTAAAGGTTAACCCGCTGGAACATTCCGTCGTTAAACAGCCGGATGCCTCTCAGGGTGTAGTCTATCTCGATCGGAGCCAATGGACCATTACGGCATCCTCCAGTTCGGAGCCGGTAGAGCGCATGGTGGACGGTGATCTGACTACACGCTGGTCATCCGGACAGATTCAGAAACCTGGCGATTGGTTGCATATCGATCTGGGTGGCGAACAGTTTATGGATACGGTATTCATGAACTCCGGCAACAACGGCGGTGATTATGCTCACGGGTACGAAATCTACGTATCCAAAGATAACGAGAACTGGAGCGAGCCTATTGCAGAGGGAGCAGGAACATCTCCAAGTCTGTCCGTTGATTTGGGCATGCAAACCGCCCGTTATGTCAAAATTGTATTGACTTCCTCTGCAGACAGCTGGTGGTCGATCTCTGAACTCAAGCTTGCCCGATTTGGCAAACTTGAAGCAACACCAGAGCTCCCACAGCCCGTACCGCCTCCAGATCGCTCTTCATGGATCGTAACCGCCTCCTCTACTCAAGGAGCAGATGTTACAGCCAATATGCTGGACGGAAGTTCAGATACACTATGGACAAACGGTAGGAAACAAACCAAAGGACAATGGATTACCATTGACCTCGGCCAAAAGAGTTTTTTCGATGCCATAGAATTGGACCCGGGCCATGCGAAAGAAGACTATCCGAGACAGTATCGGATTTATGTCTCGGATGACGGTGAACACTGGGGCACATCCATTGCGGGCGGCGAAGGCACGCACGGACGCATGTCCATCACCTTCCCTGAACAGCAGGCACGTTATGTGAAAATGGTACAGATCGGGGATTCCGATCAATGGTGGTCGATCTCCGAGTTGTTTGTTCATCATAATGGAACGGGCAAACAAAAGAGGCTGCTGCCAGATAGCTGGTCCGTAACAACTTCCTCCGGAGACGATGCAGTGGCTATACTCGACGGCTCGGACCAAACACGCTGGACCTCCGGTCAGACTCAAACAGGCGGCGAATGGATTCAGCTTGATCTGGGAGCCTCGCAGCCAGTGAATCGGATTGTGCTGGACAGCGCGCATAGCCGGGAAGACTTTGCTCGCGGTTATGAAATATATACTTCTCTGGATGGAGAGCATTGGGGAGAAGCCTTGGCTTCGGGTGAAGGATCAGATAGGCTACTTTCTATCGCTTTTACACCGCATGAGGCACGTTATATTAAGGTCGTACAAACGGGTACCGATTCTCATTGGTGGTCCGTGGCTGAATTAAAGGTCTATACCGCTGATCAGACACCTTGGATATCCGGGGAACAGGATCATCTGTTACCTGTTGAACTGGATCGAACATCATGGACAGCGACTGCCTCCACCTCTGAAGATGTTGCGGCAATGCTCGATGACGATCTGAATTCACGCTGGACCTCTTCATCTGGTCAACATGCCAATCAATGGGTCCAGATTGATCTGGGAAGCAAGCAGAGCTTCAGCCGCTTGACAATGGACTCAGGCAGCAGCAGCAACGATTATGCTCGCAGCTTCCAGTTTTTCACTTCTGATGATGGCGAACGTTGGGAAGGGGTTACGGAAGCACTGGGAACAGGACCTGTCATCTCACATACGTTCTCCAGACAAACGGCGCGATACATCAAAATTGCCTTGACCGCGGACACTCCCGAGTGGTGGTGGTCCATCGCCGAGTTAAAACTTTACCATTAATGTCATCATGATCTCTCCAACCATCTCTCTCCATCCTTGCGGGGCAGAGGTGGTTTTTCTTGATAAGGATGAAGCATACCTCATGTAAACTTCATGTTCCATATATCACCTTTATAGTAAGATATAGATTAATGTAAATATTATTAATTTCTAATCGATAAGGAGGGCTTTATTTGAAAAATATAATTGTCTTTGGTGCAAGCAAGGGATTGGGCGATGCATTTGTCAGAGGTGTGCCACAATCCGGTGATAAGGTCTGGGTGGTCTCCCGCAGCAAGCCGGAAAGTCTGTCCGTGGAGGATGGCGTCGAGCGAATATGGATTCAGGCTGATCTTTCCGAGCTTCAGGCCGCAGAGCAAGTTGCCAGCCAACTTCAAGGCGAGACGTTGGATGTGCTTATTTATAACGTGGGGATCTGGGAAAAGGAAGGATTTGAAGAGCACTACACGTTTGATAAGGATGAACCCGCAGATATCAGTCAGCTGATCCATGTGAATGTGACTTCTACAATTGTATGTATACAGGCTTTACTGCCTCAGCTCCGCCAGTCTGAAGCAGGCAAGATCATCCTGATTGGTTCAACAGCCGGTTTGAGCAATGCAGGCAGCAGCCAGGTTTCTTTTGTCGCCTCCAAATTTGCCATACGGGGTATTACGGAAGCTCTAAGAGAACATACGAGAAATGACCGCATCGCGGTGACATGCATCAACCCGGGAGAACTGGCGGCAGAAATTCCGTATGAAGACGGGATGGAACGTGCACTGGCCGAGTATGATGGGACCCGCATTCCCCTGCAAGATATGGTCTCCATCGTTCGATGTATCATCAGCTTGTCCAAAGCGGCCTGCGTGAAAGAGATCAACATGCCCGCATTAACGGATACGAACACCTAGATAGCAATGACATCTACACGCCTCAATCGGTCCGTTCACCGGAGTGCGCTCTGTATACACACGCTGGACAGAAGCCCGTTTACATTAATACATGCGATAAGTGCGCAATACCTGCGGAATTCAGGCGTTCTTGCTCAGGGATATTTTCATATAACAAATGGGATTTTCCGGCCTTGTCCAGGTGATCACGCATAGCTGCAATTCGTCCTTTGTTAACATCAATAAAACGAAAATCGATTTGGCGCAAATGCTCCAGCCCGGTCAGTCCAGCAAACGAATCCGCCTTGAGCGCCGTATTAATCTCTTTCAGTTCAATAGACTCCAAAGCACGGGCTGTCCATAGATGTGTCGTATCCCGCAACGATTTCATATAGTCCAGTTCGAGCTGTCTGAGAGAGGTCATAAGGGAAAAGTCGCATAACTGCTCCAGCTTGGGCAAGGACAGATGCAGATATTCCAGCCCGCGCATCTGTTCGAGTCCCTGAATACTCGTCAGTTTGCGAACAGAGCTGAGCTTCAACATCGAGATGGTCGACTGTGTCAATACATCTAGTCCCCCTTTTAACTCACAGTGATCCAGAGATAGATACTGAAGCATAGGCAGTTCCGCTAACACATCAGCACTTTCGATCGTGCAGTTCAGAATGAGCGTATGTAGTTGGAGACATGCCGCAATGGAAGCAAATCCGTTGAATTTGCCACGCAGTTCAAGAAAGGTCAATCGTTTGTAGTGTTTAATAAAATCGAGCACGGTTGCCTTTGCAGGTGAATTCAATCTTAGAAACTGCAGTTGCTCCATCGCACCCAGTATCGTCAAATCCTGAGCCTGCGAAAGATCAAGTTGCAAGGCAGACACATGTTTCAACTGTGCCAGTCGCCCCAAAAATCCGGATGAATATACCCCTTTAGGGTCCATATGTGATATGTGTAGAATCAGATCCGGCCGGGCAAAGAATACTTTGGCATCGAGCTCGGCAAGGTCCTCGTATGTATCCGCGTCAACGCGAAAATGAACCGTTGCTCTGCGACGCAACAGATGCACCGCCTGGTGCATCTTTTCGGCATTCCATGGAACCCCCTGTATTGAAGCATGCCATAACTCACTCACAGATAATACCCCTTTCCATCCATAGTTCCAATTCATTCCATTATAAACAAGATCGCCTGGATGAACCACTACCGATCCCGTTTTTTCATTCCTTTCCTCTTTTTTCATCCCTCCCCTTTCACCCTGCTCATACTCATACCTTTCCTTTCCGTTGCTTTCAGGATTATTCGACAGAAATCTACATAAAACTATAGATTAAGCCGACATATAACTTAGGCGTTTTGAGCTTTTTATTAATCATCTGGGGAGATGGAATATGTCGAACATGTTGAACAAGTGGGGGAAAACGGGAGCACGGACATCCAGTATGGCAAATACGTTGTCCATTGTGCTGCTGATCATTATCGTAGTTGTCTTTGCCGTGCTGGGAACATTTATGTTTGCAAGCACACGAAACATTCTGGTGAAACAGCAGGAATCCATGCTCCAGACCAAGACACAAGCCATTGTTAGTGAATTTGATGCACTATTCAAGGAAAAAGGTGCACTGGTCAAGCAAATGTCCACCAACACATTATTTCAGCAATACATAGAAACAACAGCATCTGCTGCGGATGCGAAAAGTTCAACCTACGCTGCGGAAACACAGGCGACACTCGCCGCTATCGTTAAGGCAGAGCCTTCGTTTGCCGATGCCTGGGTCGCGGGCCTGGATGGAAAAGGCTTTTGGATTCAAAATGATGGTGTCGTATCTGCACCGGACTTTGATATCCAGTCACGTCCATACTACAAGCCGGTTACCGACGCAGACGGACTTTATTTCTCCGATCCGTACATTGATATTGCAGCAGGCGATGTACTCATGGGTATCTTCTATCCGATCAAAGACGAAAACAACAACACGATCGGCTTTGCCGCAGCGGATATTGCATTCAAGGATATCCCGGCGATTATGGAGAGTTATTCCCTTGGAAGCACAGGTTATTCTATGTTGCTATCCAAGAGCGGGGAAATTCTGTACCATCCGGATCAAGAGAAGGTATTGAAGGAGAACATCCTGAACAGTACGGGGGACATGGGAGACATCGGCAAGAAAATGCTTGCCGGTGAAAACGGCGTACAACTTATGAACGACAATGGGGAACGTCGATATATCGGCTACGCTACCAGCAAAGATACGGGATGGTCCGTTGGTCTGACCATATCCGAAGAAGAAGTTCTTGCGGAATTAAAAACATTCACGTGGATTACGCTTGGCGGTTTTGCTGCAGCCACCCTTCTGCTTGTGATTATCTGTTATATTACCCTTCGCCGTCTGTTACGCTCCATACCACAGCTGCTGGCCAAGATTAAACAGATTGAACAAGGTGACCTGACTGTCAAACTGGATATCAAATCTAATAATGAAATTGGACAGATCGCCACAGGCTTGAATTCCATGGTGCAGAAAATTCAGGGCATGCTGCAAATGGTCGGCAGCTCGGCGCAAATCCTGAACCAGTCGTCGAATGATCTGCAGGCCATCTCCTCACGAACGGCTGTGACCATGAATGACACATCAACAGCCATCAACGAGATTGCCAATGCAACGAATTATCAGTCCATCGAAACGGAAAATATCTTACGCAAAACAGGCTCATTATCCAGCCAAATTGATGAAATTGCTACCGATGCGCAGGCTATGGGAACGGTCGTGCAGACATCTGCTGATCAAAGCAGCCAAGGACTTGCGGTCGTGGAACAATTATCGAAATGGTCCGACGAAAACCACCAGTCCACCCAAGCAATGTCCTCTATTATCCAGGAGATTGACCTGAGTCGGAATGAAATATCCAGTTTTGTGGATACAGTCAAACAGATTGCCTCTCAAACGAACCTGCTCGCCCTGAATGCCTCCATCGAGGCTGCACGTGCTGGCGAACATGGAAGAGGATTTGCCGTCGTTGCCGAAGAGGTCCGCAAACTTGCAGAACAGACGGCTCAGGCAACAGAGGAAATCAACAAAAAGGTGAATGTTATTGAAGAGAAAACAACCCTGTCGGTTGAGCATACCATGCGCGGTATGAAGATTGCGGAGGAGAATGCCAAATCCGTAGAAGATACCAAACATGTTTTCTTCAGTATTAACAAAGACCTGAAAGATCTACAGCAACGTATGATGCAGATTACCACTAATACCGCCAATGTACACAAACACAAAGATGAGATATTCCAGGCACTGGAGATTATCTCATCCACCACAGAGGAGAACTCGGCATCGACGGAAGAAGTAAGCGCCAGCACGCAGGATCAGCTGGATAGTATCGAACAGGTAGCGGATCTGTCGAAACAGTTGAACCAGCTATCTGGCAAACTGCAAGACGAACTAAGTCAGTTTAAAGTAAAGTCATGATCCGCAAGCTTTCCCCTGCTCTTCTCTTTTAGTCGCTGTCCATTTATTATTAATGAATATGCGTACGAAGAGGATTGGAGGCTGAATCATCATCATGAACTTTGCCAAACGAATGGATCATTTCAACGAAGGAATTTTCACCCGGTTGCTGGAGATCAAACGCCGCAGACTGGAGAACGGTCAGCCCGTTATTGATCTCAGTGTGGGTACGCCGAATATCCCACCTGCGCAGCATATTATAACTGCACTATGCGAGGCCGCTGCTGATCCGGCTAATTATATATATGCTGTGAATGATCAGAGTGAGCTGCTGCAAGCTACAAGCGATTGGTACAAGCAACGCTATCAGGTCGAGTTAGACCCGGCAACACAGATCTGTTCCTTGCTCGGTTCACAGGAAGGGCTGGCACATATATCCCTCTCCATTGTCGATGAAGGTGATCTGGTGTTAGTCCCTGACCCCTGCTATCCAGTCTTTGCGGATGGACCGTTACTGGCAGGTGCAGAACTGTATTATATGCCGCAAAAAGAAGAAAACGGGTATGTTATTCAGCTTCAGGATATACCGGAAGATATCGCTCATCGAGCAAAATTCATGCTGGTCTCCTATCCCAACAATCCAACAACCGCGATGGCACCAGATCAGTTCTATCTCGACCTGATTGCCTTTGCCAAGAAGTATGATATTATCGTGCTTCACGATAATGCGTACAGCGAGCTCGTATTTGACGGAAAGTCATGTGGAAGCTTCCTCGCATTCCCTGGCGCCATGGACGTCGGTGTGGAATTCAATTCCCTGTCAAAAACGTACGGACTGGCAGGAGCGCGAATCGGCTTCTGTGTGGGCAATACAACCATGGTCTCCATGCTGAAAAAGCTAAAATCCAATATGGATTACGGGATGTTCCTACCGATCCAAAAAGCAGCAATTGCCGCCATTACCGGAGATCAATCCGAGGTTGAACGGGTCAGAGCTATTTATGAACAGCGCAGAGACATCCTATGTGAAGGCTTCAGCAGTCTGGGTTGGCCAATTGCCAAACCTGAAGCAACGATGTTCGTATGGAGTCGGATTCCGGCTCACTACGACAGCTCGGAGCAATTTGCCATGGATCTGGTTACACATGCAGGAGTCATCGCAACGCCAGGCAGTGCCTTTGGTCCTTTAGGCGAAGGTTACGTTCGCTTCGCGCTTGTTCAGGATAATGAAATATTGCAACAAGCGGTACAATCAGTTGATGACAGCGGGATTCTGAAATCCAGCTAACGGGAGCACAATTCGAATGTGCTCAAGCCAAAATCCCCTCAAGGTCCACAGGGAGTAAGAGTTTCACGTTTGATAAACGTGGTCTCTACTTCTTGTAGACGTGAGGGGATTTTGTCATTTGGTGCGGGAGTAGACATTCATTGGATGATTTAAGATTGCGGCTGAATGGTGCCAAGTTACAGCAAAAAGCCTGCTCGGGGAGCAGGCTTCAGGTTTGAACTTTTTATACAGACTTGCGCCAGTTGGAACGATACATCAGATACAGGAAGTACGGTGTTCCGATGATCGCAATGAGTATGCCTGATGGAATCTCTGTCGGTGCCATGACGGTTCTGCCGATTGTATCGGCGAGCACCAGCATGACTGCACCCGCTAATGCGGATAGGAACATCGAACGTCTTAACTTATTCCCCGTCAGTAACCGAACCATATGTGGTGCAATCAGGCCGATAAAACCAACGGTTCCTACACAAGCAACCGCACCTGCTGCAAGTAATACACCCACTGTCATGGCCAATAATCGTGTACGACGTACTCCTAGACCAAGCCCGGATGCACTGTTGTCGTCAAATACCAGCAGTTCGAATCTGCGTGCCAGCCACCAAGCCACCGGTACCAGAATAACTAAAAATAATCCGATAACCCTCACCTGTTCCCAGGTACGAGCATAGGTGCTTCCTGTCAGCCAGATATATCCGCTGCTACCGTATACCGCACCACGGACAATCAGAATCTGAATACCTGCTCCAGCAATGGCAGACATCGCGATCCCCAGCAACACAACCGCCGAAGGGTTCAGTCCTTTCTTCCAGGCGAGGGAGAACACCACCACTGCAGCAATGGCTGCACCGATGATTGCCGCAATTGGCAGCAAGTATATCGGAAGACCCGGCCATAAGATGATGACCATCATCGCTCCAAGCCCTGCACCTGAGGACACACCAACAATTGAAGCATCTGCCAGCGGGTTACGTACCGCCATCTGAATGAGCACACCACTGATTGCCAGTGCAGCTCCTGCACCTGCGGCAACAAGTGTACGCGGAATCCGAAGCTGAATCAGCGCGGAGAACAGTCCATCGGATTGGAACAGACTTGGTAACCAATCGGCCAGCGGAATTCGCATACCGCCAAACATCGTACTGAGCAAGATAAGCACGACCGTTATGACTGAGAATAATACAGCCATCGGGCCAAATGCAAAGCGACGCGCAGCTCCTCCTGTGCTCATTGAAGTAGACATGCCTGATCCGTTCGCAGCCTTCATGCGTGTAAGAACAAGCCAGATGAGCCACGGCGCACCAATGATCGCCATAACAGCACCCGTTGGCAGTTCCATGCTGGAGTTATGCACCATCTTGGCGAGGACATCTGCTCCAACCAGGAGCGCTGCGCCCCATATGAACACACCGGGTAAAAGTAATCGGTTAGAACGTACACCACTCAATCGAACCAGATGTGGTGCGACCAGTCCCACGAAGCCAATCGGTCCGATTACACTTACAATCACAGCAGCCAGCAATACAGCAAGAATTAACCCTACTGCACGAGCCAATGTAACCTTTTGTCCCAAGGAAGAAGCCGTTGATTCATCCAACTCCAGCATATCCCACTGTCTGGACAGGATTAACGCGAGAAGGGTAATACCAACCACCCAAGGCAAAGCATAAAACACACCACTCCAGTCATTCTGGACAAGTGTTCCGGAGCCCCAAAGGAACAACCCTTGTGTCTCCATGGAGAAAAAAATATGTAATGCACTTGTAAATGAACCAAGCACCATCGATACAATCATACCGGACAACGCAAGTCGAACCGGGCTTGATGTTCGTCCGCCGCCCATGAAATAAGCCGCAAATGCTGCCAGCAAACCACCTAATGCTGCGAAAAGAAAAGGCGACTGACTTAATAGACCTGGAAAAGCGATAGCTCCCAGCACCACCACAAAGTATGCTCCTGCATTAATGCCCAGCGTATCTGAAGCAGCCAATGGATTACGAGTAATCGTTTGCAGCAAAGCGCCCGCAACAGCCAGTGCGCCACCCGCAAGGATACCAATCACTGTACGCGGCATGCGCAAGTCCCAGACCATATTGTGCTCTAATGAATCCTGTCTGCCTGTAAGAGCGTCCCAAACGACATGCAAAGGAATGGAAGCTTCTCCATAACACAGACTTACAAAAAAAAGCACGATGAGAGCGGTTAGACCGCCCCCATATATGCTAATTGTGCGCCAATTCATAGCTGGCTTAGATCCTTGAACCGAACTCATTTGGTAATCGCCTCGACTACCCCATCAACCAATACTTTGGAGGAGATCGGTCCACCAAATGTCCATGTTGTGCTATCGAGTTGATATGTGCGTTTTTCCTTCACAAAGTTCAGTCCGTTCCATACCGAGTTATCTTTCATAGCTGTGCCAAAGACGTCATCGTCTGGTTGTGTAATATAAATGAAGTTACTGTCCTTCACATCGGTTAAGGATTCAATGCCTACTGTAGAGAAGCCATAGTTTTCAACTTTGTCCGGCTGCCAATCGTTAACCAGTCCGATTTTGTCCAATGTACCAATCACAACCGAGTTATCGGTAAACATACGCAGGCTGACTGCATTTTGATATGTGAATGCTTGTGTCAGTGCAAAGTTGAAGTTTTCTTTCCCCGCAGCAGCCAGTTTTTCTTTGGCTTCTACATAGTGCTGATCGAGATCACTCAGAACTTCTTTTGCTTTGTCTTCTTTACCGAGAGCTGTTGCAATGTTATTAAAGATCTCTGTCATTTTGTCATAATCATAGCCGTCACCATCATACGGATCATATTCAATCGTTGGAGCAATAGCGTTAAGCTGATCGTAAACCGCCGTGTTATTATCTGCATTAGCAATGATGAGATCTGGCTTCAATGCAGCAATAGCTTCCAGATTTGGTTCACTGCGTGTTCCGATATCCGTTACACTGTCATCCAGTGCTGCTTCGGATGTTACCCACACTTTATAGTTAGCGTTATCTGCGTTACCTACTGGTTGAACACCCAAGGCAACAACATCCTCCGTATATGTCCATTCAAGCGTAACGACACGTTCTGCTGGCTTGTCCAGCTTAAGCTCTCCACGTTTATGCTTCACGGTAACAGGACCTGCTGTCTCTTCAGCCGGAGCACTACCCGAGTCACTACCTTGACTTGTATCTGTTGTAGTTGTGGTTTTACCACAACCCGCCAAAACCAGCACAAAGGCCAGCATAATCAACAGTCCATTTAACCCTTTTTTCATATCTCTTTTCTCCCCTGTTAATATGTATTTATATGATAACAATTATCATTATCACTATTGGATTATGCCGTAGGAATGGATTTTTGTCAATGGAAAGTACCTTATTCCCATTCTTTTATCAAATAAAAAAGGAAAGGGATAGCTCAATGGCCATCCTTCCCTTCTACTGTTTGCATTAACTCAACTGCATCGTAGTGATGCATGTATTATCATTTTCGTATGTAGACAATTGCGTTTCTGCAACCTTTCCATCTCCAACAATACGAATCAGATAGGTTCTGTCTCTAGGCACCCAAAAATCCATAAATCCGTTTGCACCAGACTTAATCACTGCATCTTTCATAAAAGTGTTGCCTTGAGAATCGTGAATGGTAACGCTAAATTCCTTATTGCTCATTTCCCCCTGACAACCGGTCAAGCTATGAATTGCACAGGGATGGGTCTGGTCCACATAGGGTGCAATGGAAAGGAAAAATTCGTTCTCAGGCAAATCATATGTAATGGTTTTTTCATCTTGATCGGTGACGATTAACTGTTTGGCATTAATGGAGGCAGATTCCGGTGTCTCTTTTCCTGTGCTGATATCTTCCACCAATTTTCGGATGTTGGGCGCATTGGCTGTACCCGCCTCTTCCTTGCCCGTATTGTTTGCAAACAGATAGGTTCCGATTACAATTACAACTGCAACACTTGCAATGATCCACATTTGTTTCTTCATTTGGAGTCCATCTCCTCGTCCGTTTTCATCAAGTATACTGGAGAACAAACCATCATGGACTTAAACATCGAGAAATTCACCAGATATTCACATATATGGTTGGCTCATTTGGGGATATGCATATATGATATCTGGTCGATAAGTCTTACAGTTCATTGCGTGAGCGACAATTAATATGCCATAATCCGGTCTGCCATTTCCTCGGCTTGAAGTACCGCAGACAACGGGTCGGAGAGGAAATATCTATTCCAGTCAAGGCTAATAATCTGGCAGTGATCTGTCTCGATGGACTTCTGCCATGGTTTGCCTGAAGCTTGATCAAGTCCGTGTCTTGGACCATTATCCAACACCAATAGGTAGTCCTCCAGGTACCCACCTACCGCACTCCGCGCAATATCCAGATATTCCAGGCCTGGCTCCAATAGTTCCTGGCGAACCTTGCCTGCTGGCCTCAAGTTCAGTAACCCGTAGGCTGCCTTACCTCCACGAGTTCCCGTATTTCCCACAAGGGTAATATGTTCTCCCCAGTTCGGATCAATGACGGTAAATGTCTTCTCTGCGGAGACCTTGCCCGGGATCGTTTGCTGCAAAGTATGTACTCTCCGCCCGTATTCCTTAATCCATGTTTCGGCTTCAATCTGGCGATTCAGAATACGTCCCATCTCTCGAATCTCCTCCGCGACAGAGCCGTAACCAGTCCCTCCATAGACCACCGTAGGTGCAATTCTGGCATAGGAAGCGTAGGCAGCAGGATTCCAGGTGATAATCAAATCGGGCTCCAGTTCAAGCACTTTTTCGAGCGAGATAAAATTATGATTGCCGATATCCTGTACTTGATCATAGATATAAGGCTCCAGCATTTGGTTACTTTCAATGAGTGAATGCGGCGCTCCGAGAGGCGTCACTCCCAATGCCAGCACTTCTCCCAAATTCCAGTCCACGACAACACGGCTAGGCTTGGTCGGTATCGTAATCTCGCCCATGCTTGTGGCAAGCATCCGAGTTCTGGCTCTTGGTACCGCGGGCGCTGGGGGTTTCCTCACTTGGACTCCTTTCAAATCTACAATCTCCTGTTCTGGCCAGGTCTGGTCGGCTTCAAGTATGGGTACCGTTCGTTCGCTCCATCCCGAATAATGACTTTCCAGAACGGCAAGTGGTTGGAATGTTTGCAGGGCTACATCTGGAGCACTGCACTCTCGACGCTTTCTGTAAAACTCAGGAGATACACCATAATGTTTCTTGAAATAACGACTTAGCGTGTAGCCGTTCTCATAGCCTACTCTCTCCGCGATTTCCTGTAAGGTCCCATTCGTGCTCACCAGTAGTTTTAATGCCTGTTCCATCCGAATCTGTGACAGCACACGGCTGGGACTCGTATTTAATTGAAGCTGAAACAATTGATTCAGATACCTTGGACTACAATTCAGCATTTCAGCTACCTGTTCTATCTTGAGTGGTTCCCCGTAGTGACGTTTCATATAATGCACCGCTTGATCTACCCGATCCAGCTTAGCATCGTTAAACCTTTGCTCCTGCATTTGTTTCAGCATCTCGGCGAGCCATTGGTAGAACAACGCCTTGCTTTGAATTCGGCCTGCTGACTGTAGTTCATTCCATTGTCTGTATATCAACTGCATGATTTCAATTAATGGCAATGGACACGCTGGTTCAAAACCAAAACTGAATTGCAGAGACTCCACCCCAGTATATGTTTGGGATCTTTCAGTATTTGGCTTCTCTGACTCTGGTGACGAATAAGACAACATATGTATTTCCATCGGCTTCTTAGCCAGACAATCCAGGCTCGTTCCTTTGGAGGCGTGCAGAATATATGTCCCTTTAATGTGATGCATCGCCTGATCAAGCCAGATCTTCCCCTTGCCATTCGTAATTAGTAAAAAAGCATTCGAGGGAAGCGTCCACGTATTAGGATCTTCACTGATGTTAACGGTCATGATCCGAATATCCAGTAATCGGATTGTTATATGCTCCCATAATGCCCCGTATTCTTCTATGTTCATCGTCATGGACCTTTCTTTGTGTTTCCTCGTTACCACATCCAAAGCTTCGCCTCATCATATATGATAATCATTCTCAGTTCAACCTGTCGATTGAGTTCTGAAATGGTTATGCTTCCGCTTCCGAATCGGTTATTGTGCAATCGCAAGATTGCCTCTAGAGTTATATTAAATGAAAATCATTATCAATTAGAAAGAGGGTTTGTCATGTTGTTTAAGAAAGCTTGGTATCGTATCGCCCTGCCTGTTTTGCTGATCATGGCCATATTCATTAGTGGTTGCACCCGGCAAGAGACGGTGGAACCCGTCGCGACAGAAACAGGTAACACCACACCACAGACAAGAACACTCTCTACGATGATGGGAGACGTTACAGTCCCCCTCAACCCGGAGCGAGTAGTTGTTGATTGGAATATAGGACATGTTCTGGCTGTCGGCGTAACACCCGTTGGTGTGCCAAGCAGCCTGCTGGATTATGGAATGTTCCTGCGTGACAAACTTGTCGATAGCGCCGATTTGGGTAACCATAGTGAGGTTTCACTTGAGAAAATGGTAGAGCTGGAACCGGATCTGATTATCACATGGGACCAGGAGAAATTTCAGACCTATTCCAAAATCGCTCCGACTGTCGTATTCGTACCCGATCAGTATGATTCCATGGAAGCAGAAGTGACAGCCATGGGCGAGATTCTGAACCGCGAAGCAGAAGCTATAACTTGGAACGAATCATTTAAACAACGGATCGTAGCAGCTCAGGCCAAAATTAAAGGTGTCATTCCGGACGGTGCCACCTTCACCGTTGCGATTTTAACTTTTTGAAGAACCCAGCCATTATCGGCAACAGCGCCAATCGTGGTGGAAGAGCAGCCTATGAATTGCTTGGACTAACTCCGGCACCCAAGGTAAAATCAGATCTTCTGGACCAAGGCAAAGAAAACCTGGAAGCTAGCGCGGAGGTCTTTGGAGAGTATGTAGGTGATTACCTGCTGATGATGGTTACAGAAGGCACGAAAGATCACTCCCTGTTGCCTAACGTCTGGGACAATCTGCCTGCCGTGCAGAACGACCATATCTACAAACTGGATATTCATAAATATTTCACTGCTGATCCCTATACCTCCATTCTACAAGCCGAAGAGATCGCAGATCGACTCGCAAGTGGACAGACTGAGCTGAATTAGCGCGAGTTTTCAATTCTAGTGAGACCCGAAACCGAACCTGAACGTGTTCAGCGTAGGCAAGCGCACTGAATCCTGAATGTATGAGAACGTACCCTTCAAGTGAGAGCAGGCACTGACGAATCTGAGGCGTCTTATTCAACGATTTGAAGCGCGTGCAGAAATCTAAGGAACTTGAGTGGAGCTAGAATAAAAAGTGGACACCCGTTAACGGACGGAAGGATAATAAGACTAACGGAGGTGTCCACATGGGAGAACAGCGGCAACGATATAACGAAGAATTCAAGAAACAAACGGTCAAATTCATTCAAGAGCAGACGAAGACACT
>NZ_JBFTKC010000020.1:0-95439 GCF_056395745.1 Paenibacillus sp. 10L310
TACGTGGAGCAACTAAAATCATACGGAATGGAATCAAGCATGAGCCGCCGAGGAAACTGTTATGATAACGCCTGTATTGAGTCATGGCACAGTATTTTAAAGAAGGAACTCATTTACTGCAACCCTCGTTTTAAGACGCCGGAAGAGGCGTATACTGCCATCTACCAGTACATTGAGTTCTATTACAACCGCAAGCGAATGCATGGCGCGCTAGGGTATCTTTCCCCTGCTCGTTTTGCGATGAAATTTACGGACAAATCCGCAGCGTAGTGTCTACTTTTTTGACATAGGTCCAGGAGGCGTCTTATTCAAGGATTTGAAGCGTCTACAGAAATCTGAGGAACCTGAGACACGCTATATTAGAATAAACAGCTGTTTTCGGCGGTTTTGTCAGGGCATTTAGGAAATAACGTGTCTGATGTTCCTTATCATTTAAAAAGAGGACCTGAATGCCAAATAAGACGTCCTGTGTTCTTTAGAAAATCATCTATCCATTCGCCGGAATTAGCGGGCTGGAACTTCAAGCTTTTTGGACACGGGCACCCATCATTCTAAAATCCATCATCGTATAGCTTGTTTGAATTGAAATGCACACATTAGTTTTATCCAGATTAAAACCGACAATTGTCCGCCCCGGACACGACTACATTCAGGCGTAATTCATCCCGTTTACCATCAGCGCGAGTGGGGAAAGGCGGTAAAATGGTATTATCGGATCAGCAGCAAGGAAGACACACCGACAGCTCATACGCTAACGTACAGCCGGCCAGGGGGCCGGTTTTTTAATTCGGTGATTGCATCCTTGCCCTGATCGGGTATTAAAGACTAAACAGATAACAGGAGGCTACGTGATATGAAAACAGTATTGTATGTTCCACTCGATGATCGTCCAGCGAATCTGGATGATGTGATTGTGCAAGGGAAAGCAGCCGGTATCCATATCGTTACACCGAACCTGAGTGATATTAAGAATCGTCTGGACTCGGAGAAAACCGTAGATGGCACAACGCTGCTCGGCACCTCCACGCCGGTTTATGGCAAACCGTCCAAGATTCACGACTTTATTCTGAAACATGCTGCCAAGGTCGACGGATTCATTATTTCATCCGATATGCTCGCTTATGGCGGTCTGATTGGCGGTCGTCAGCTCCGTGAAGATGGAGGAGGCGCATATCCAGAATACGATGATGAAACGACGCATTTGCTGGATGTGATTCGTGTGATCAAGCAGAAATACCCACGCAAACCCGTATTTGTAATGGACACCATCATGCGTTTGGCTACAACCTCGTTTGCAGATGGCTTGGCGCTTGATGCATATAATGAGTCCCGGGCATTGATGCAGCAACCACGTCAGACATCCACTGAGTTTGAGGATATTATCGAAGGTTATAACCTGTCCCCGGATGGAGTGGAATATGGGACAACAACCTATTTTGATAAAGAACAGTATTACAATACAAGACAGCATAAATTCAAAACAAATCTGTACATTTTGGATCAACTGGCTCGCACAGGTTATATCGATTTCCTTGCAGTTGGAGTCGACGATGCTAACACGCAGGGTGTTCAGATCAATGAAATCAAATATGTAGAAGCGCGGATCAATGAATGGCTGGGTGGAACCAATGGGCAAAATCCGGATCGAGCTATCGTCTTGCCGGATGCGGATGGTCTGGGGCACGCTTTGGTTGCTCGCATGGCTAACCAGTTGTTCCGAGGCGGGGCGAGGACACGTTACGCAGTGAAATATTTTGGTCCTCACGGCAATACCATCATTAACACGTATGAATACATGGATGTACACGAGAATGTGGTTCGTCATGTGGATATTGTAGGTGGTGTGCTTGTAGCGGATTCGGCATATCCTGAACCGGAGGTGGTGACGGATGTGGGTGCTGGCTTGGAAAATGAACAGCTAGTGGCTGTAGCAGCCGATCAAGTTGTCCCGTTTGACATGACCTCCGAACTGGATCGTATGACGAAGGGTCACCCAGGTAATCCCGGGGAGAACACGGGCATCGACATTGAGATTATCGCCATTACGGCTCTGGATCAGGTGCAGGCTGCGTTGGAGCAATTGACGCTGAATAGTGAGCAAGGTCTGCCTTCGGTGTTGATTGATTTTGTGGGTAAAGGACCAGCCAATGTTGATGTTGCCGAAGCATTGCTCAACAGTCCATATACCGGACGGGTTCTGGGTTATAGTGCATGGAATACACCAGGTAACAAGATCGGTATTGCTGTAGGTATGGGGCAGTCGAGGTACGCGTTGATCACAACAGAGAAGCATGAGCATAAGTTGCGAGATGCTATGAATGCGCATGGCTCACTGCTGTTTAAGCGTTTCCTGAAGGATTATTACTACAAAGCGGTGGCGATTGCGGACATCCGCACATATTCCCGAGCACATGC
Source organism: Paenibacillus sp. 10L310 (assembly GCF_056395745.1). NCBI lineage: Bacteria > Bacillati > Bacillota > Bacilli > Caryophanales > Paenibacillaceae > Paenibacillus > Paenibacillus sp. 10L310. The sequence goes on from NZ_JBFTKC010000020.1 coordinate 2,416, forward strand.
ACTGTATACCAACGTGGCTACCCTTTCGGATCAAAATATGTTGCTGTTCAACTCAGAGGAAGACTATGCCCATTTGCAAACATTGCTCCGTGATTTGATGCAGACTTATACCACGGCGCTTGCGAATAAAACAGCCTTCCAGACAGGCAATGTGGCGATTAAGCAGATCTGTAATGACGAATTGTCCTATGCGACGTATAGCAATGCGCTGCTGGAATATACGAATCCTGATTTCATCTGGGGCCGTGCATTTGAGATTACGTTGAACCCCCAGGTAACGCTGAACTAAACTGTTATCTCACCATGGGCTCCTCATGTTTGGGATCATCACTGGTATGACTGTACTGCTTAATTTCGCCATTGTTAAAAATGATATATTGATACTTCGCTTCGAGTTCATCCGCGAATGTTACTGAGGCACCGTAAGGTGCTTCAGAGCTTTTTGAAGAGTAGGTACCTTGTACTTCGATAAGCTGTTCGGGGGAGTAACCTTTCTGTTCCAAATAAAAGAAAGCGAGCTGCCAGGTCAATGGTAGCTCGCTTTCTATCGTTTAATTTAAAATGATGGTAATTATTAAAAAAATTAATATAACAAAGGATACTAATAGAAATGATTTAGGATTTAAGCGCTTTTGCGCCACCCATATTCCATATGATGAAACAAGAGCTGCAATTAAAAAGAATAAATAAAATAAAAATCCTTCTTGAGTAAAAGGGAAACTGATATTAGCGAAATTAAAAAAACCAGAAAGGAATGGAATAATATAAACCGGAATAATTGCTACAATTGCAAATAAAATGGTTTGTGTCCAAAAAAAATACTTATTAATCAATTTCAAAAAGAAAATGGACAAAATAAATAATAACAAGTTTACTGTGAAAAAAGTCGGTGCAGTCCAATTAATTAGTTGTCCCCAATCACTAACTTCTTCATTATACAGAAGAAACATGCTTAAAGTGTAGGTAACTATTCCTGCACAGTAGCTAGAGATCAACACCCATATATAAATTAAATCCGATTTTTTCATTACTTCGCCTCCAATCATGATATAACGCTATCACTTTATTAAATAGTATATTTTTACATTTAATTTGTCTAGATAAATGAGAAAAAAATCACAATCTAGAATCGTCTTTTTTCCACCCGAACGGCTCCCTTAATCGCACCGAAGTCGTACGGAACACCATCCGCGCTAGGGATGAAAGGGTGTAAGATTATATTATCGGATCAATAACAAGGGACGCACCGAAAGCACATACGCTAATGTACAGACCGGCCAGGTGGCCGGTCTTTTTGATGCGGTGAATGTAGTCCCGTTACTGGTTCGGTCGGAATACGACTCTGAGTTAAAAGGGGGAGTCTACTGCTGCTGCATTGCCGCTGCACGGTGTGGGCAGGTCTCAAACTTGTAGCCAAAGGGGGCGAAATGAATGTGTCTATGAGAAATGAAATTAGCACTGTAATGAGCACCGGTAAAATGAGTAAGTTCATTAAAAAAACGCTGAAACAGAAGCTCGCAGTACTTGTTCCAGATTGGGACGGTCGTGTGCTAGATGTACCTGCGTCAGGAGAAGTGTTGGTTTGGCCTTGTGCCGTGGTTGCGTTTGCCGAAGAGGTGCCGAAGTCTACTTGGGCGGGATATCGAAGGATTATTAAAATCTCACCATACGCTCGTCCAGAAGATGGTGGCGCTGAAAAGGTAGAAGCTTGGTCAGCTGATCTAATCGAAGGGTTGCACCAGGTAAGGCTGGTGGATGAAGCAGGTGGGGCATTCACATGTATCTATCTGGGTTCTTCAGATAGTGATCGGGTGGATGCAGGGTCTGGCATGCTTACGCGCAGTCTGCGGTTCGGAGTGTATGTTCCCGAAGGCTCGGGAGCTGCTCTCGCTTTAACAGGAGACGTGTGGCTAGCTGCGCTTCAAGACTGGACACAGCAAGAGCTTGGCTCGAACTGGTCGGTATATGGGGATGTCTGGCCCGGTGGATACGATATGCCGTCTGTGTTATGGCGATTGGCTGGATGCAGCACTTCTGTGGCCGGCACTTCGGCATTGGAGGTTCGACAACAGTGGATTGGGCATGTGCTAACCGATCATCCAGTACTAACACGTCAGACCGTTACTCGGTTGGCCCGGCAACTTGCAGTGCAATCTCGTCTTGCCGTCACTGAAACGGATGGCGAAGAGCACGAAGGTAACACGCGATATATCACAGTGGATGAAGTCACGGCAGATTTACAGACGGATGCGTATTTGAATGGTCAGATTCGCCTGACGTTGCAACAGCGGATTCGTCGTCCGGGTACGAATGTACCTTTCATTCGTGAGATTCACCATAGCAAAGGGATGGAGTAAACGTTAGTCGAGAGGAACCTTCTATTAGAGGTTGTTCAAAAAGCCCGCTTTTGATTACAAAGGATGCCTAACGGCATCATCAGCATCGAATATGGAATTCAGCCGAATAAGCATAAGCTTACGAAGTATGTTTCCTTTGGAAACATTGTAGTTGCTCACGTAGTTTTCCCTACGCTCTGCTACTCCATTTCTAACTTCATCCCATCTTCTCGGTACTGAAAACCGATCTTTTTGAACATGCACTTTTAAGAGTGGTTCCAGATTATAGCTTTGAAATGATAGATGTAGCTTTAACATTATAGCTTCATATTCATAGGATCAAAAATTCATAGATCAAGCTTAAAGATCATCGTTTCACGAAATTAGTAGTCCAACAAATGAGGTGAGATGGCAATGGCAAGCTCGGTGAAAAAAAGCAAACAGACAGCCCCGCGGTATACACGGGCAGAACTGATGAATCATGCAGAAGCCCTCTTTGCCGTTAAGGCAGAGGTGCTGTACGGTGCGCTGTACGAAGCGGTGCAAGAAACGTTTTCCATTGAAGAAACGCAGGAACGAATTAACCAATTTATGAAAGCGAAGGTGAAGGGATAATGGCAGGTGGAACTTGGGAGCAAACAAATCGTCCGGTCCTTCCGGGCTTATATATGAATTTTCAGGCGGCAGCATCTTCGGCCATTCAAGCGGGTACGCGGGGAACCGTCGTTGTGCCGATCAAGGCCAACTGGGGTCCGGTGGGGACTTTTGTTGAAGTAGGGAGCGAAGCGGCGATTGAACGTATTTATGCGGCGAATGTGCTGGATAACGGTACGGCTTATACTTCCTTGAAGCTCGCCCTGTTGGGTGGGCCGAAGAAGTTGCTCGCTTATCGGGTAGCAAGTGCTGCGGCCAAAGTAGCCACGCTTACCTTGAAGGACAGCAGTGATGCCAATGTGCTGCAACTGGACGCGAAGTATCCGGGGGATCGTGCAAATGGATTCTACGTCACCATCCAGCCAGGTGTGATTGATAATACGAAACATGAAGTGCGTCTCTTCGAAGGTAACCGGATGTTGTATGCGCTCCTGACAGCGGATATTACAGCAGCTTCTCTGGCAAAAGAGATTAACGCGGATGAACAAAATGTCTGGGTAACGGCGCAGGCGATTGGCGATGGTGCAGGTGTAGTTGCAACAATTGCGGGTGCGGCATTCAAAGGTGGCGTAAGTGGCAACGATGACCTGACCAATGCAGAATACATTGCTGTACAGGGTGCGCTGGAAGGGGAGCAATTCGACGTCTTGGCTTTGGATCAGGCGGCTGATGCACCCCTGCTTGCGAGTTTTGCGGCATGGGTGAAACGTGTACGTAGTGAAGGTAAACCGGTGGTGGCTGTATTTGGCGGTTCCGCAGTGGATGACACTTCTGCTACAGCAGCACAAAAAGCAGCAGCACGTTCGCTTGCGCTCAACCATGAAGGTGTGATTAATGTTGGTACAGGCGTTCGCCTTGGAGATACATTTTACAGCTCGGCGGAAACGTCCGCCTATGTTGCAGGTCTGATCGCCGGACAACGTCTGAACCAATCCACTACCTATGCAGCTACTCCGTTCGATGATGTGACACGTCGCTGGACGCGTGCAGAACAGGAGCAGGCGGTACAGAATGGCGTATTTATTTTCTTCCATGATGGACGTCAGGTGAAAGCACTTCGCGGTGTAAACACCCTGGTAACTCCGGCCGCTGGACAGAATAATGCGTGGAAAAAAATCCGTTCCATTCGTGTTTTGGATGCGATCAACACGGATTTGCAACGCTCCGCGGAAGATACGTATATCGGTAAAGTGAACAATACCGAAGAGGGTCGTCAAGCACTGATTAGTGCCATGAAGGCCTATTTGGCGCTGCTTGCACAGAGTAATGTGATTGAAGCTGACGGTTATGATGTCATTCTTGACCCGGCATATTATGGTGCTGCACCAGTTCTCAAACCGGAAGCAGATCAGGTATTCCTGCAATGGAATGTGAAGCTGACGGATGTGATGGAGCAGTTGTTTGGTACATTTTACGTGCAATAAGGTTTCTAGAATAATTACTATATGTTGAACTGATGGTTTACACGATAACGGAGAGGGCAGAAAAAATCTGAAGAAGCGAAGCGCTCGCCTTTATCACCGGATTTTCCCTTTTTGAAAAGGAATCAAAAAAATCTGGGGATAACAGCGATTGGAAGATTGTTCTGACTGCGGAGTTATACCGTGTAATATTTATTAGTTCAACCAACCCAAGGAGGAAAATATATGTTGGATGCGTCAAGAGTAATTCTCGGTACCCATGGTCAGTTGCATATCGATGGTGTGTGGCAGACGAACATTAACAAGTTGGAAGCGAGTGTGGAGATTGAAAAGCGTGAGCTGAATCTGGTCGGTAACGACTGGAAAGTGCACAAAAACGGCGCAAAAAAAGGAACAGGCACGATGACCGGCTACAAAGTCACTTCGGATATGATCCAGCGCGGCTTCACCAAATTCGAGATTATTTCCAAGCTGAACGACCCTGAATCGTATGGACATGAGAGCGTTTTGCTTAAAGGTTGTATGGTGGATAAAATTCAGCTTGCCAACTGGACAGCTGGCGAAGAAGTACCGGAAGAAACAGGCTTTACGTTTGAAGGATTTGAATTGCTGAATCCGATTGTGGCGAACTAAAGATTGGAATAGGCACGTGTGATTGGGCTAGTTTGCTCCAGCGTGGTTGCATAGTTACTTCATATTAATATGGACACCAATGCGGGCCGAGATGATCTCGGTCTCTTTGTTGTCTCTACAGGCTTGGAAGCTGGCATAGATAAACCCATTTTTGAAATAAGAAGGAGATAACGCCCGATGAGTATGAATGAAAATATGTCCGAAGAACAGATTTTGGATCAGTTGTTTGAAGCAGCAGAACGTTTGCCAGAGGAGAATGTGCGCATTCAGCGTCTGGATCTGCTGTTGACCTTGCGTGGGCTGACTTCCTCCAAAGTGGATCACATTCGCGAACGCTGTACCATTCGAAAAACGACCAAAGGCCGCACCGAGGAAAAGGTGGACACCGAAACGTTTAACGCGCTGCTCATTTCTGAAGCAACGGTGAAATTAAAAGTCCGCAGCCTGGAGTTGTCCGGCTGGGGAGACACCCGCATTACAGGCCGCATGAAGTTGTCCGGTGGCGAACAGGCGGTACGTCGTATGTTGCTCGCTGGTGAATTGGATGCCGTAGGTGATAAAGTGCTGGAGCTGTCCGGCTTCGGTGTGGAGATTGAAGACCTAAAAAACTGATTCACTCCGGCGGGATGACCACGTTCCTGTATCACATGTGGGTGCGTCATCATCTCCGGCCCGGAGAGTTCTGGTCTTTGCCACGTGGGGAGCGCTCGCTGTTAATTGCGTTCTCGGAAGAGGAAATGTCAGCGATAACTTCGCAAATGAATCGATAACGAAATAGGGCAGGAGGTGAAAAAATGGCAGAAATGATTGTAGGTTTATCCAAATCGAATGCGGAAATGCGGACAACCCTTCGATACCTGGATCAGATCCAACGCTCGACGGAACGTCTGGGCAGAGTTCGTTATCAGAGTCTGATTAAGGTGAACAATGAACTGAGAACGACCGGACGCAGGTTGGAGCATATTTATAGTATGGCTGTGCGAATCAGCAGGCTGCGAATCACACCGACGATTGGGTTGATTGATAAGCTGAGTCCGGCACTGGATCGCGCATGGGTTAAACTGAATAGATTCAGGGACCAGATGGTTACGGCTTCGGGCACAGTATCGCTTGAGGTTCGGCAGAAGATCGAAGTGGCGATGGGTAAAGGAGGGGCTTCGGGTCCAACTATGGCTGTCGTGATTCAAAATAACAAAAATATCACTAATGCTACGAAGGAAGAAGATCCTAAGAGTTGGTGGGATAAATGGATTTTTGACCCTGCCGACAAGATTAATAGTTTGTTTGATGTATTTAATAACGTTAAGGGAATATTTGATAAATTCAAAAAGAAAAAAGAAGAAAGTCCTGCACCAGATCCAACCAGAAGTCCAGCATCCAAATGCTGCTGTTGCACAGGTGGAAAGATGGGCAAAAACCGCAGAGTGCGTTCACCGAATGCAGATGGCGGTGGCTCAGATCGTGGCAGACGAAATTATCGAAGTGGTAGAAGGTCAAGTAACCGTTCGAATCGAGGCCCATCTCCAGTACCCAATCCTGTACCTGATACTCCAACTCCTCCGCCCGATCGCAACCGTAATAGGGGAGGAGGAAGAAGAATACGAGGAAGCGGTCGTTTAGGATTTGCGGATGGTGGATTGGGATCTTTAACCGACATGCTGGCTGGTAATGGATTGATGGATAATTTAAGTAGTGGCTTTGCCAAAGGAGCAAAAAGGTTGCTCGGACCCATCAGCATGCTTGCTGATGTGGCAAATGTAGCGACAGCACCCCCGGAAGAGCGTGGCCGAGCGGTGGGTTCGATGATTGGCGGCACAGCAGGTACTGCGATTGGTAGCGCCATCGGTAGCGTTCTTTTGCCTGGCATCGGGACATGGGTTGGTGGTGCAGTAGGTGGTTGGGCCGGAAGTACAGCAGGCGGTTGGATTGGAGACAAAGCGAAGGATATTGGAAACTTTATGTCTAGTGCTACCGAAGGTGTAGGTGATGCATTGTCGGGTGCAGCCGATTACGTCTCTGAGAAAACAAAAAAAATCACCGATGGCATATCCAACTTCTTTGGATTTGGTTCCAAAAAAGAAGAGAAGACGGTCTCGGCAGCCACGGTGGCTGCACCGTCTCCAGTTGCAACAGGCCCCCAGATGGCACCTGCCTATATGCCACCGGCACTGACCATGACAGGCCCAGCCGCATATATGAACAGCAAGGTCGGTCAGCCTACCTCTGCTGGATTCATGGGAACAAGCATGATGCAAAACCAAGCAATGGCGCTTGGTAACGGTGCGCAGACGAATGGAAAATCGTCCACGATGACGGTACAGATATCCGAAGACCAGATGAGCAGTCTGTCCGGATACTTGAAGGATTTCAAAACCGAAACTACCAATCAGATTGCAATAAATATTCCACCAGGTGCGGTGCAGGTGACTGTGCGCGAAAATGCGATTGATTACGATGCTGTCACCAAGCAGGTCGGACAACGGATTACGGGCGAGTTCCGCCGCGCGATGGAAAACCGAAAAACGATTATGGCCTAAGCAGAAAGGAGGCCGTGTATGTCTGTACTTAAAGATGAAGTAGGTCCTAACAAAATGGCATTTACGCTGAAGGATGGCGGCACATCATTTCAATTCCCGGTGAACCCGGAAGAGGTGAGTATTTCCAGGTCCAAAGGGTATGAAACGATTAATATGCTGGAGCATGGCGAGTTTGATTTTGCGCAGGGGGAGAAGGTGAAGGAGATCACCTTCTCTTCTTTTTTTCCCAAAGAGTATGATGCCTTCTATTGCATGTACGAAGATTTGCCTGATCCGCGTGTAGCGATGAATGTCCTGAACACATTTCTGATCTCCAAAAAGCCGCTGCGCCTCATCATTTCAGAGACGGGCGTGAACGTGCCTGTTTTTATTGTTTCGCTTAATTCGAGCTTTCGTGGGGGGGAGACAGGAGATATTTACTTCGACCTGACCCTGCGCACATGGCGTGATTCCAAGGTGGAGAAGGTCGGTTCTGCGGCATCCGGGGGCAAGTCAGGTTCTCGTACCGATTTGAAAAAGAGTAGCAAGACCTACACCGTCAAATCTGGCGACTCCCTGTCCAAAATAGCAAAGCTTGAGCTGGGTAGCAGTTCCAAATGGAACGAGATCTACAAGCTCAACGCAAAGATCATCGGGAGTGATCCAAACCGGATCAAGCCCGGGCAAAAGCTGGTGATGCCATGACCTACAAGGTTATTGTCGACGACAAATATGACATCACCAAGCTGGTGGAGACAATTACGCTGAAGGACTCGCTCGACCAGATTGCCTATCAGGCTAACATCCGGCTGGCGGTGTCAGCATCTTCCGGTTTGCCTTCGATCTCACCGGGCATGGCGGTGCGGATTAGCGGGGTTCCTTTTGGCGAAAAATCCATGGTTCATCTGCTGCATCCTGCGGTCATCTGGGAGGTGGAAAGCTCGAACAGCGGCACTAAGCGGCTATCTCTCACGGTGTACGACCGAATGATATATCTGGAAAAATCAGAGGATGAGTTCCTGTTGCCTAAGGATCAGACCGCTACGCAACGACTCAAAACCTACGCCAAAGAGTGGAAGATTCCATACGCTACATTGCCAGAAACCAAGACAAAGCTGGGAAAAGCCGTGTATCGGTCACAGACGATCTTCTCGATGATGTTTGCCGATCTGAAAGAAACGGCGAAGTCCGGCGGGGAAATGTACCATCCACGGATGACGCCCGGTGGGTTGCAGCTCTTCCAGGTTGGAAGTAATGCAAAGGTGTATGAACTTGATCGACTAATTGATCTGACCCAGATGCGTACGCTCGAAGGGGCGGTTACCAAAGTTAAAGTCATGGCGGCGTCGGAGTCACCGAGTGGCAAAGAAGTTCCTTCCAAAGTGCTTGCGATTGAGCAGGATCGTGTGGAAGAATTGGGCACATTGCAAAAGCTGGTAGAGGACGATCAGGTGAAATCGACAACCGCCGCGAAAAAACTGGCGAAAAGTCATCTGACGGGTATTCAGGAGACCTTTACGATATCCGCACCGGATGTGAATACGATCCGCGCTGGGGACGCAGTGTTGTTAAAAGGACTGAAGCTAATCGTCATGTCGGTTAGCCGTGATCTGTCTGCCGGACATGGAATGATGACGTTGGAACTGGGGACAGCCGAGCTGGTGAAAAGGAGGTATTACCTTGAATAAAGATGATCCGTATGGGCATTTTGCCGACGTCATGCGGGGTGCGATGAGTACACATTCTCGTCAGGCCGTGAGCGGGCTGGGCGCGGTACTGGGTACGATGACCTCATCCGGCGTGAAGCTGGATGATTTCAAGCACGAAGTGCAGGATTATCTCGTGGCCGAGTTGCCGGGCACGCTTGGACTGCCGGAGCGCGAGGCTACTGGCGCGATCTCCGGTATACCTGACGTGGCAAACGGCGGAACGACGGGCACGGGACGGTTTCTTTTGCAAGAAGAGGAAGTGGAAGAAACGGTGTTGTCTCTTAGTAAGGGATTGAAAGCCGGAGATCGGGTACTGGCGATGCGGGTCAATGGCGGTAACGATATTGTGGTGCTGTGTAAGGTGGTGAGTGCGCATGCCTAGTTTGTTCCCGGAAACGGGCGTGGTCTGGGGAGATGAGGAGGATCTGTCGGGGGCGGATTCGGAAGAGGTACGCTTTGGGCGGAGCTGGCGATTTGATTACGATGTAGGGGATTTTGTATTGACCCCAAGTGGTAAAGTAGCCGCGGCGGGTGCACACGAAGCCTGGGTGCAGTGGTGCATTAAGGCCGTGAAAACGCCACGTTACAGACATGTGATCTATTCTAGAAACTATGGTTCGGAGCTGGAGGATCTGGTGGGGCAGGGTGACAGCCGGGGAGTGATGGAAAGTGAGATTAGCCGGATGGTGACGGAGACGTTGCTGGCTGATCCACGCACGGATTCAGTAGACCAGTTTACGTTTGATTGGAATCGGGAGCAGTGCATGTTCTCGTGTCGGGTGGCGAGTGTGCAGGAAGAGATGTTTATTCTGGAAAGTGAGGTGATCTGACGGGATGGCTGAGATTCCGCGTTATTTGGAGGACCAGACGGAGGAACAGATTATGCAGCGTATGCTGGATCGTCTGCCCGCGGATCTGGATAAGTCTGAAGGATCGTTCCTGTGGGATGCGGAGGCTCCGGTTGCGTTTATGCTGTCTGAGGCGGCGTTGTGGGCGCAGGAATTACTGCGGCGCGGGTTTGCGAGTACGGTTGCGAGTAGTGATCCGAATTTTCGTTCGGAAGAGCTGGATCTGCGGGCAGGAGAGCACGGCATTACTCGGCGGGCTGCGGTAGTTGCACAAGGTTCGGTTAGATTCGTGGGTACGCCGGGCAAGGTGATTCCTGCGGGTACGGTTGTGGCTACGCTCGCGGATGAAGTATCTGCTGAAGCTTCGCTCGAATATGAGACGGTGGGACGTGTGGAACTGGATGCAGAGGGCTCCGGGGTGGTAGGCGTGCGAGCGCTTGTTGCCGGAAAAGAAAGCAATGTGCCTGCGGGCACGGTAACTGTGCTGTCTACACCTGTAAGTGGCGTGACTTCTGTCACGAACGTTGAGGTGATAAAAGGCGGTGCGGATATTGAGGCCGATACGGCATTGTTGGAACGCTTTTATGCCAAAGTCCGCAACCAAGGGACAAGCGGCAACAAAGCACAATATGTGCAATGGGCCAGTGAAGTGCCAGGTGTTGGTGCAACGCGTGTTATTTCTTTATGGCAAGGGCCAGGCACGGTGGGATTGTATCTGTTAGACACGGAAAAGCGCGCTGCGGGCACCGATCTGGTGACGGCGGTACAGAAGTATGTTGACCCCACGCAGGATGGACAGGGTGAAGGCGTTGCACCGGCGGGGCCAGTGGTGTCCGTGATGCCAGCCGAGGAAGTGCCGATGAACATTCAGGTGAAACTGACGCTGGCAAGTGATGCGACACTCGCCGATGTACGAGCATTGATCGAACGCGGGGTGACCGCGTATTTGAAACAGTTGGCTTTTGCCGATCCACTCGTTCGTTACACTCGCATTGCCGCGATTCTGTTGGATATTCCGCCCATTATCGACTATTCGGAGCTTACCGTGAACGGTGTGAGCGACCAGAATATCGAGATGACCGCGAGTCAGGTGGCGGTGCTGGGGACGGTGGATGTGTATGAGTAGTGTTGGGCAGATGGTGGACGAGGAAGTAGTTTTGGAGTGTGGAGACCAAGAAAGATTGGGAGAGGTACGCCGATCTGAGTTGAAGCTGGTGAGCGAGACGCTCCATGTTGATGTGCAAGGAAGGGAGGGGACAGGGCATGAGTGCTCCTTCTATTGTAGATGTTGGACTGACGAGTGAGAAAGGACGGGAGTTGTTCTCGTATTTGCCCAGGTATTATGAGACTTCTCGTGTAATGCAGGCCGATATGCAGACCAAAGGCAGCGAAATGGATCTGCTGTACCAGGCGCTGGATGAGACGCTGGAGCAGTTTTTTGTCCGTACAGCGACGTGGGGGCTGGACTTTTGGGAGCAGGAGCTAGGTATTGAGACGGACCGTCTCAAACCTGTGGAGCAACGGCGTGCGGTGGTGGAGTCGAAGCTGCGCGGGGCAGGAAAGTTCTCGGGCAGGCAGGTTGCGAATGTGGCCGAGGCATATGCCGGGGGCAAGGTGGATGTAACTTTTCAGCCAGAAGCATGGAGTTTTACGGTGAGCTTTGTGGATACGATGGGCATCCCGCCCAATATCGATGATCTCAAACGTGCGATTGAAGAACTGAAACCGGCCCATATGGCCGTGGAATATGAATATCGCTATCTGGTCTGGGATGATCTGGACGACAAACAGATGACATGGGACGAACTCGATGCCGCGTCCTTGACGTGGAATGAACTGGAGGTGTGGGCGTAATGCCAAAAGAAACAGATCGACTAAAATTGCCTCTCCCCTTGGGGAACGAGAACGTGACCCGGGAGAGTATTAACGGGATTTTTGAAAAGATTGATGCAGGTGTTGCGACACGTGAATCCATCCTTATACCTGCGGAATCGGATCTTAATAGCTATATCACAGAAGGGGAATATTATTGCCCAACGAACGCCACTGTAGAAACCTTGCTTAATTCCCCAACTGGAGATGCGTTTCACTTGACTGTAGAGCCTCATGCGGGAGTGTTGCAAACCCTGACCACCTTCCAGCCTAGCAACTTAGAGGTTTTTCAAAGAAACTACTATTTTGGTTGGGGTCCATGGAAGAAAGTACCTACAAGAGACGAACTTGAAGAGATGCTGCCCCAGGCTGACGAGAATGCTCAGGCGGCTGTTAACGTCGCTGTTAAACCTATAATTGAAAGTTATTCGCCCAACCTTGTGAAGAACTCTTCCGCTAATTTAGGGATGTCAAATTGGAATTACCCAGAAGGGTCTTCTCTTTGGGCAGTTACCACAAGCGTGGACAGCAGGGTATCAAAATACTTCAGCATGTCTTACCCGCTAACTAGTGGTTTATACTCTATGTTGGATTCTGATTCTATAACTGTAAGTCCAGGCGATTACATGTTACAGGCTGTATTCTATACATGGGGAATGAATGAGGGGAATCTATATATAGAAGTATTAAACTCCGCTTCTAATGCGACTATAGCGTCATTGGTAGCAAACGGGAATACGGGTTGGCATCGAAAAACGAAGGTTGTAACAATTCCAGCAGGTGTTTCCGGTATTAAGTTACGTCTTGTTGTTTCCGGTCCTGTACCAACCACAACTAAAGCGATCACTAGAATCAAACTTTCGGAAGGTTCAGCCGATGTGCCTTACAGCGCCGAGGGTGATGATTTGGCACTGTATGAATTAAGCAAAAAAACTAGTCCATGGGGGGCGTTGTGAGTGGATGGAACTCCGATTTTGTTATACCGCGATACTTTGTCGACAACATCAAACACGGTTATATATACCGCTCCGAGTGATAAAGTTATTGTTTTGAAATCCATTTTAATTTGCAATTTTCAAGACACGCCACTCAAATTCAACATGCAAATTGAGGGTACACCGTTTGTAGGGAGTAGAACGTTGGGAGCTTACGAAACTTTGGTTATCCCTATTGCCGACTTAGTTTTAAGACCTAGCGCACAACTCAGAGCTTGGTGTAATACTGGTACTTGCTCCGTTCGAATCACTGGTAATGCACTAGTTGGAACGATGGCGCAAAACGGTTTGTTACGCTTTGGGACATCTGTTGGCACTAGCGGTAGTCCTAGGGATATCATCACCCCAACCGGAAGTTTGCAAGTAATTAAATCAGTTGTATTTTGCAACTCTAGCAGTCAAGATGTCACCATCAACATGAGGATCGGTCCTTCTACTGCGGATAATTACACCCTAATCAAATCTTATAAACTAGCGGCTACTGACACGATACACATTCCTTTTGTGGACACTTTGTTGCTAGGTAGCGACACGGTAACAGCATGGATTGCTGAATCCACGGGACTTGTTTATTGCCACATTGTCACAAAGGCGGTGACCTAATGCCGACACTTGATAATTATTCACTGAGAAATTACGGGTTGGGTGGTTCTTCGTTTAAATTTACTCCAGGTCTTTTCATGCTTATCAACCTTCAAGGAACTCAATTCTTACAATACCAAGCTGCTACAAAAAAATGCGTAACCTTCACAGTGAATTATGCAGGAACGTACACAGTTGTTTTCAGCTTAACGTCTCCCAACAGCACTGCTACAGCTAACGGACTAATATATGTGAATGGAAATCCGGTTGGAACTCATCGCTCTACTTCTGTGACACAAGTTACATTTGCTGAAGATATTACAGTGAATGCCGGAGATAAAATTGAGTTGATGTTGTGGCTTACAGGCACAATAAATGGAACGAATTACGCATCGCTCTACAATCCTATTATACGTTGTCAAGAATTAGTAAGTTGGGCGCTTAATTAGGTGATAATTAAGTTTCAACTGATATAGAGAGATAGCAGGGGGAAAGGGTGTGACGTTGTGAGCCGGGAAAGCTTATACTGTTGTCTGTTAAAACCCGAATAAATATATTCAGGAAAGGAAGTGAAAATACAATACAAACAGGAATGAGAATTATATATACGATCAATACGGTGAAATTGTAGCTTCTATTTGGCAAGGTGACGGCTCGACACGAAACGAGATTACGAAATTGGAACACATTGATCTGGAATATGATGAGACGCCTTAACATTTATAGAATTGTGAAAATTGATCCTTAAACAAAACTGCCGGTGCTGGAAAGGATTCATACCGAACTGACGGTGGAAGAGAACATAAAAGAATTGGAAGACCAAATTTTGCTCATGGCTAATGAAAATACAGTAGCGATTTTGTAATGGTTAACCAAGTGGTTGTAAGGAATGCAACGGAAAAAATCTTGGACAAAGGACTTTATCCAAAAACGGGTCAGGTGTACTTGTTGGATGACATCACCAATGCTGATTATCGGCAAGCAGTCGAGGATTACATTTTAGAACAAACTGAAGGGATTTAATGAGCGTACCTAAGTGGTGCGCTATTTTTATGCTCTAGAGCCGTCAGGGGCTTTCATATTGAATTCAGGGGGAGTTGATTTGGAGACAAGTAGGTAAATGTATTTTGGCAGCAGGTAGCTCAGCGGCTTCATATTATAGGACACGAAAAATCGGATGCCAGTCCGGTGTCATATAGAAACGATACCTTTTGTAAAAATATTCAACCCCAAAGGAGGTGAACCATGAGCATAAACCACCTAATCGACTCTATCTCTACAACACTAACTCAGCACTTCCCGAACATCCCGATCCTCCCGCAAACGGGCACTAGTTCCACCCCGGGCATCTCCTACCGCCTGCTGTCCGCCCAACTTACCCGGGAACGTAGCGATCGCTTCGTGCAATCTCACGCGTTTGAAATCCGCTGGCTTGAAAAAGACAACATCCCGGCAACTCTACCGGACGAGTTGTTCGAAGCGCTGGAGACCATCGACGTGGAGGGCACACCCTATCGCGCAACGGAACTGCGTTGGGAGACGGAGAACGATACTCCGCGAATGCTAGTGTACTATACCATGCGAACCACCAAAGTGTCGGAGTCCGCCGCTACCATGCAACAACTGGAACAGCGACCTACCGCACTTAAAGCTACGAGAGAATAACTAAACAAATGAGGGGATCAGTATGAAAGGAATAGGAGGCGCATTGGCGATGTTTACGAAAAAAGAACCAGACCTTAAAAAACCGGAAGCTCAACAGAAAAACAACCAGAAATACAGCAAAGCACAGTTCGCTGAATCCCGGCAACTTAGCCGGATCGAGAAAGACATTTTGGTAGCGGTGCTGCTGGAACAAGAAACATACACCTTGCAAGAAGCGCAAGAACACATCCAACAATTCATGAATGGGGAGGCACAATAATGGCTGGAGGAACATGGACGACACAAAACAAGGTACGCCCCGGCGTATATATGAATTTTGCATCAGAGGACTCATTGCCGGGTACGGTAGGGGAGCGGGGAACGGTGGCATTGGCACTTCCATTGTCATGGGGGCAAACAGGCTCAATCCTGACGGTACAAGCAGGTGAAGATGTACAAGCCAAATTGGGCTATGACTGGACAGCACCTCAATTACTGCTGATTCGTGAAGCTTTGAAACGTGCGCAAACATTGCTTCTGTATCGACTCAATGCAGGTACCAAAGCCAAGGCAACCTTGGACAAGCTAACTGTGACAGCCCAACACGGCGGCGTACGTGGTAATGATCTGGCTGTTGTAGTCTCCGCGAATATTAATGATCCGGACCAATTGGATGTCTCCACTTTGCTTGCGGGTAAAGAAGTGGACAAACAAACCGCGTCTACCATCGAAGCTCTGGAATCCAACGAATACGTCACATTCACTGGTGAAGGTGCACTCACAGCTACAGCGTCACTTCCACTAACGGGTGGATTAGATGGTACAGCAACGAACCAAGAGCATGCTGATTTCCTGACCAAGCTGGAAGTACTGGATTTTAACACGGTCGGTCTGGTCTCAGATGATGCCACAGTCAAGTCAGTCTACACAGCTTACATCAAGCGTTTGCGTGATACCGAGGGCAAGAAAGTGCAACTCGTTCTGTCCGATTATCCTGCTGCAGATCATGAAGGCATTATCAGTGTCAAAAATGGTGTTGTGCTCGCAGATGGTACGGTCCTGTCACCAAAACAAACCGTAGCATGGACAGCTGGCGCAACAGCTGGAGCCAACCTGAATGAATCCCTGACGTTCCGTGCGTATGACGATGCCGTGGATGTGAACGGACGATTGACACATACCGAGACAGAAGCGGCATTGCGTAATGGCGAGTTTGTATTCACAGCGAGCAGCAACCGCGCGGTGGTGGAGCAGGATGTAAATACGTTCCGTTCTATTACACCGGATAAGGCACGTCATTTTGCCAAAAACCGTGTTGTCCGTGTACTTGATGGTATCGCTAACGATATGAAACGGATTTTCGAGTCCTATTATATCGGCAAAGTGAACAACAACGAAGATGGGCGCAGCCTGTTCCGTTCCCAATGTGTCACTTATCTGAAGCAACTTCAGGATATTGGGGCGATTCAAAATTTCGATTCCAAAACAGATATCACTGTTGCTCCGGGCAATGAAACCGACAGCATTCTGATCGAGATTCAGCTCCAACCTGTGGATTCCGTTGAAAAAGTATATATGAAAGTGAAGGTGGTTTAAGATGGCATTTTTGAAAGCAAGCGACACAATCTCCGGCCAGGAAGGCCGCGCATACGCAACGATTAACGGACAGACGGAAGAAATGTTCTATGTGAAGACGCTGGAAGCAACAGTGGAGAAACAAAAAGCAGAGGTCAAAACGTTGGGCCGTCGCGGTGTACAGCACAAAGCAACCGGTTGGTCTGGCTCGGGTTCCATGACAATCTTTTATACAACTTCCCGTTTCCGCGAGCTGATGCTCCAGTACATGCAGAATGGTGTGGACACGTACTTCGACATTGAAGTGACCAACGAAGATCCTTCGTCCACGATTGGTAAACAGACTGTAACCCTTAAAGGTGTCAATCTCGACAGTGTGATCATGGCATCTCTGGATACCGAGGCTGAGGCGTTGGAGGAAGAAGTGAGCTTTACCTTTGAAGATGTCGATATGCCTGTATCGTTTAATCTGCCGAAGTAATGTAGCCTGAAAATTATTTGAGATTTATAAAGAGTATAAATTTACAGCGGGTTTGTAAAAGAAACCTGTTCAACTTGCCTGTGTTACGGGCTATTTGGCGTGTCAAAATACTGTTCTTCGCCGCTTCGTGCGGCGGGGGACCTAACTTTAGAGGAGGAACAATACATGAGTGGATTGAGTATGTTTTTTGCCCAAAATGCAGCAACAGATACAACGGAGGAGTTTATCGTATCCCCCCGTTTCAAAGATGAGAAAGGCGAGCCAGTTGCCTGGAAACTGCGCAGTATGACCGAGGACGAAAACCAGGAATGCCGCAAGGCAGCTACCCGCAAAATCAAGGGTAAGAACGGTGTTTACACACCCGACATCGATGCGAATGATTACATGGCTCGCCTGATGAGCGCAAGTGTCGTGTATCCCGATTTGAAAAATGCTGAACTCCAACGTTCGTATGGCGTGATGGGGGCGGAATCGCTTTTGCGGAAAATGCTGTTGCCTGGGGAATTTGCTTCGCTCGGTGAGCAGGTCCAGAAGCTGAACGGTTTCAATCAGGACATGAACGAACTGGTGGATGACGTAAAAAACTAATTAAAGAGGGCGATTCCGAAGCCAATCTGGCTTATTACGCTCTCCATGAATTAAGCATTTTGCCGCATCAGCTAATGGCCTTCTCCATGCGAGAACGAGCAGCGATCTATGCAATGATCTCCATCCGGGTGGAGGAAGAGAAGAAAGAGCGGTCCAAGAGCCGCGCCCGGAAGAAATAAAAAGGAAAGGAGGGAGAAATGAATGTATGCCATGTTTGCAAGACTATACCTTACTTCAACACGTATAGTAACGCAATTTCAACAATTACCTGCTGCTATAAGTACCATGTTTAATTCTGCTCGACTGAACAGTATTGCAATGGCATCCAAATTGCTACAGGGCGTATCCGAGGAACAAGCAAAAGTAAACGCGGCTTTTGCAGAAGGAGCTGGGCGTGTAAGAGCCTGGATCAGCATGATGAAATCAGCAGGACAAGCGGTTCTTGTTCCAGCAGCACAAGAAGAGGATTTGAAGCATCGCTATATGGCTGCTACGGGTGATGATGCTCAGGGGGAGACGATCTTCAATCGCTACCGTGCAGAAGCTTTCAAGAGCGGACAGAATGTTACGGATGCTTTGAAAGGTGCACTATCTCTCATCCCGTATGCACAGAATAAGGACCAGGTTGATCAGCTGAGAGACATGACTAAACGGTTAAGCATGCTTTCTCCAGACGGGAAAAGTATCTCGGCTGCATCAGGTGCTTTGGTGGCCGCAATGAATGGTGATAACGGTGAACTGGCAAGCTCTTTTAATATTCCAGAAGAGATTTTGAATGGAGCAGGTCTGCAGCAAACTATCGATTCATCCAATCTGGATGAGTTTATCACAAAGCTTGATGTCATTTTGCAAAAACAAGGCTATACCCAACAGGCTTTTGACACCATGCTGGATTCACCACTACAGAAGTGGAACATGCTTGTGAATCAGTTTAATGGGGTTCTCAGTCAGATTGGACAGGTAGCTCTTGTTGCCTTGACGCCTTTATTAGATCGATTAAATGAGGCTTTTGCTAATGGTGAATTCACTGGCATCATTGAATGGATTAGTAATGCATTTACGGTTGCAGCTAACGCGCTGACGATGTTGGTAGACGGGATTTTGTATATCACGAGTGTGATCCAACAAAACTGGGATATTATTCAGCCGATCCTTATGGCGCTTGCGCTTGTGGCTCTGGCTTTGGTCATTATCCAAGTTTACAGTCTGGTTGCAGCCTGGTTATTACTGAATTGGCCTATTCTGCTCGTCATTGCTGCCATCGTAGCTGTTATCGGTATTTTAAGTATGATGGGAATATCGGGAACTGAGATTTTGGGAGTGATTATCGGTACATTTATGCTGCTTGGGGAGATGGTACGAGTTGTAATCGCTACAATGTGGAATTATTTTGCCATCTTCGCAGAGTTCATAGCCAATGTCTTCAAAGACCCATTCTATGCATTTCAAAAATTGCTTTACGATTTGGGAATGTTCGGGATGCAGATGTTTTACAATCTTATTGTAGGAATTGAGGACTTTCTGGGCAAAGCGATGGGGGCAATTGGAAAGGTAGCTTCCTTTATTAATGATATCTTTGGTACAAATTTTGCTGTCGTATCCGAATCCGATATTAACATTGCTAGTAAAAACGTCCAGGGTTGGATGGATACATTGAAATCATTTGAGCCACAGAGTGACAAAGATGTTTTCCACATGAATCGAATGGACGGAGAATTCGATCCAACGGTTGCTGACAAGGGACAAGATGTAGCTAAACAACTATTATCAAAAATACCTTCTCTGCCTGATCCAAATTCCAAAGAAACAAAATTACCCGGAAACTTCGGCGGCTCAACTCCAAAAACACCTCCTATGCCATCGATGCCAATTGCACCTGCTCCCACCGTTGTTCCCAACAACAATATGAGTAACATCAACAAAATCAATAATATTGGGCAGGTGGACAAGATCGGTGACGTGGATGGCACAGTGGATGTAACCAACGAGGACTTGAAACTGATGCGTGAGCTTGCAGAGATGCAGGCGATTCAGCGATTCGTCAGCCTTACGCCAACCGTTCAGGTCACCACGGGTGATATCAACAGCGGACATGATGTGGACAGCATCATCAGCAAAATCACCGATGGACTGAACAGTCAGATCGTCTCCAGTGCCCAGGGGGTGTATGGATAAGTGGAATATTATATTCAACTAAGCTTCAATAACCGCTCTGAATACATGTTTTTCCCGGTGACACCAGAGAGCATTGAATTTTCGGATTCGGGAGACGGCAGTACGTTTAACGTGAGCGCTTTGGGTGAAATTAACGTGATTAAGTCGCCGAAGTTGCGCGAAGTCAGTTTCAGCGGGATTTTTCCGGCAGACTACAGCCCGTATCATCTGAACTACGATGCAAGACATCCGGCAATTCAGAAGCAGTTTTACCGTGATCCCTATGAATATGTGAAAAAGATCATCCGTTGGATGCAGACGGGCAGACCCGTCAGACTGTTCTTTTCTAGTGCAAGGTACACTATTAATATGGCGGTTTCCATTGAGAGCTTCGACTGGAAGGAGACAGCGGGTACGGTGGGGGATATCCAGTATGATATCAAGCTGAAACAGTTCATTTTCTATGCGGCCAAAAAAGTAGTGCCACTCAAGGACAGCAAGGCTACGGCTGCTTCGAAAACAAAAACCAAAGCCTCCCGGCCCAATGAAAAAATCCAGCCCAAAACTGTCACTCTCAAAGCCGGAGACTCCTTGTGGTCTGTAGCTAAAGCCCATCTGGGAGATGGATCTCGCTGGAAAGAATTGCAGAAGCTGAATGGCATCAAAGATGCACAACTGAAGAAGCTGCCGATTGGACTTGTGATCAAGCTTCCGTGAAAGGAGAGGGAATATGCAAGAGCAGATCAGGCTGGATGATAAGCTGGCCAACATGAAGGAACGGTTATTACTGGATGACAAGCAGGGCAACATCTGGGACATTAGCGAAATTGCCGGTGATATTACGTACAAAACCTCCCGTATCGGCAAGCCTTCCTCTCTGGAATTCACGTTGACCAAGGGCAGTCTGTACCAGAATAAGAAATTCACATATGAGAATGGATATGTCGTGAAATATATCAGCAACGAGGTAGGTATATTTTACGGATATATCTTCTCGGTGGATAGCGGCAAGGACGAAAGTGTCCAAATCAAAGCCTACGACCAGACTCGTTATCTAACCGCGAATCAGACGTACAAGTTCGTTAACGCAACCGCTTCGGATGTGATCAAACGAATTGCTACTGACTTTCAGTTGAAGGTGGGCGAGCTGATCCAGCCGAAATATGTTATTCCGCGTATGTTATTTGATAATAAAAAGCTGATTGACATGATCTGTGAGGCGTTGGACCGAACGTTGATCTATGGCGGCAAAAACTACATCTTCTACGATGATTTCGGCAAGCTTGTGCTTCGGGATGTGGAAGAGATGCCTTACGGCTTTGTCATTGGGGATAATAGTCTGCTCACGGATTACAGTTATACGCGGTCAATTGACGACCAGACGTATAACAAGATCAAGCTGTACCGGGATAACAAGGATACGGGAAAAAGAGAAACGTTTGTTCATCAGGATTCAGGCAGCATCCGTCAATGGGGGCTGCTTTTTTTGTACCAAAAAGCGGATGACGGCCTGAACGAAGGTCAGATTGATGCCATGCTGAAGACCCTGATGACCCTCCGTAACCGCGAGACGCAGACGATGAAAGTGGACGCGCTTGGCGATTTCAAGGTAAGGGCAGGCAGTTTTGTCAACATCCAGATCAATGAACTCAAGATTAATCAATATTTTCTGGTAGACGAATGTACGCATAAGGTACAGGGGGGCGTGCATATGATGTCACTGGATTTGAAGGGGGTGTAACGATAAATGATGCTGGACGTGATTAAAAAGGCGGCGGTGGCCGCTGTAGATGCCAAGTCTCCCGTTCAGGTAATGTACGGAAGTGTGACAAACACCCAGCCTCTGGAGATCACCGTTGAACAACGGCTGGCATTGGCTGAACCTTTTCTGGTACTGCCGGAATCCGTAGTGAACAAAGCTTGGACCGTGGGTGACCATGTCTTGTTGTTACGTGTTCAAGGTGGAGACAGCTTTGTTGTGCTGGATCGGCTGGTGAATCCATGATTCCACAGGGTGCGCAGATTAGCGCAGAAGATCAGGAAGAATCTGCTGTGCTTCCAAGTCTTACGTATGTATTTCAAGCTTCGGGACAACGAATTGGAAGGCTGCAATTGGATGGAAAAGATGCGGTAAAACAGGCGGTGTATAAAGCGTTGTCTACACGCCGCTACGAGCATCTAATTTATTCCTCGGATTACGGCATGGAATGGTCCTGGGAAGGAATGGCCGGGAGATCCATGGTTGAATCTGAACTGGAACGCTGGATTCGTGAAGCGTTGCTTCCAGATGATCGCATTTCGGATGTAACCGAGTTCGATTTTGTCCACGAGGACGATGGAGTAAGGGTTTCGTTTACCGTCGAAACAGATTTTGGCAGCTTCAGGGAAGAGACGGAGGTGAACATGAATGTATGAAGAGCAGACGTTTGAAGTTATTTTAAACCGAATGCTGGATAGGGTACCGGATGGTGTGGATAAACGTGAAGGCAGCATTATCTATGATGCGCTTGCGCCAGCGGCTGTGGAAATGGCTCAGATGTATATCGAGTTGGATGTGAACGCCAATTTGAAGTTTGCAGATACAGCTTCTGGGGAGTATCTGGATCGCGCGGTGGCTTGGTCTGGCATTAGTCGGAAAGCGGCCACGAAGGCACGTTGGGTTGGTAGTTTTCGGGATAACGAAGGTAAGCCGGTTGAGGTTCCTTTGGAAAGTCGTTTCTCCACGGGGGATCGGGTATACGTTATTGTGGAGCGCATCGCGGCAGGACAATATGTGTTGGAGTGTGAAGTCGCGGGAGCGGAAGGTAATGAATATACGGGGGCACTGCTGCCCATCGATTATATTGCTGGCTTGACGACAGCTGAATTGACACGGTTGCTGGTTCCTGGCGAAGACGAGGAAACGGATCAGGCCTTATATGATCGTTATCAGGACAAAGTTTCCCGTCCGGTCACGAGTGCGAACAAATATCAATATGAGCTATGGGCACGGGAAAACTCCGGTGTGGGCAAAGCAAAGGCTTTTCCACTGTGGGACGGGCCAGGTACAGTCAAAGTGGCGTTGTTGAATAATGAAATGCAAACACCTGCTAAGGCGGTTATCGAGGCGGTGCAGGAATATATCGATCCATCCCAGGATGGAATGGGCGAAGGTGCTGCTCCAATCGGACCCGTGGTCACAGTGGTGGGGGCAGAAGAAGTACCCATTGATGTGGAGGTACAGGTCACACTTGCTTCCGGTTCAACGTACGAGGGAGTGAAGACACTGATTGAAACGGGAGTTACGGCGTATCTGAAAGAACTGGCTTTTGCCGATCCGTTGGTGCGTTGGACACGTATTGCCAATGTCATTCTGGATATCCCACCCGTGATCGATTATAGCGATCTGCTAGTGAATGGTGGTATGTCCAATCTGGAGATCGCCCCCGGCGCAGTAGCTGTTCTTGGGACGGTGAAGGTGACATGAGTAAAGCAGAGGTGTTAATGACTCTTTTGCCCCCATTGTATGAAAATGTGCTTGAGATGCAGCTTCTTACAGAGTCCGAAGGTGTTGAGCTGGACAAGCTTACGTTAGGTTTGGAAAGTGTACTGGACCAATTCTACCCGGAGTCTGCGACCTGGGCATTGGAACGTTATGAGCGGGATTTGCAGATTCCTACCAATCAAGCCAAGCCGGATGACCAGCGGAGATCCGTAATCATTTCCAAAATGCGCGGAAGTGGTAAGGTTTCCGGTTCGATGCTCAAGAACGTGGCGCAGGCGTACGAAAGTGGCGGGATTGATGTATCCGTGTCACCTGAGGAATACTTGATCCGAATTCGCTTTATCGACACATGGGGCTTACCGCCCAATCTGGACGATCTGAAGGCCGCGATTGAGGATATAAAACCGGCACATATGACCGTGGACTACCGTCTACGGTATTTGACGATTGCGGAGGTTGAAAGCATGACGCGGGATGAGATTGAACAGACTCGGCAGGATAAATTTGCAGGAGGTGGAGCTTAAATGAATGAACCAAAAACACAAAATTTGGGGTTGAATAAGATTGATCGTTCCTCACCATCGACAACCTATTTTGATCTGGATAAGTATTTGGATCAGAACTGGGAGAAGGTTGATGAGGGTGTAGCGACTAAGCAAGATTTAGAGGAACTTCTTGAAGCGGTGGGTGAGATAGATGTTCCCGATGCGTCTTTGACGCAGAAGGGAAAGGTACAATTGTCTAGTAAGACGGACGGATTGTCCGAAACAGTGGCTGCGACGGAGAAGGCGGTAAGGGATGTTAGTATGGAGATAATATCAAATTATGTACGCCAACCAGGTTACGCTAGGACAACTGGTACGAGCTCAGCTTATGCGGCAAAGCTAATCCCTATTCCTACAAATTTTGCTGATGGGTTTGGCATCACCATTGTACCACATGTAACAAATGGAGTTGCTCCTACGCTAAATGTGAATGGATTAGGTGCTATACCGCTAAAAAAACAAGATGGTACAGCATACTCTGCAGGTGATCTTTTGGCTGGGAAGCCTTACAGTTTTAGACGTGTAGGATCAGATTTTTTAGCAGTTAGTGGGGAACGGGAGGTGATAAAAGGATCAATTAAGTCTACAGCATTATTTACAGAGAACATATCTAAAGGTGAAATGGTCTCAATTGTTGATTACATGCGGTTTGTCGAGGTAACTGAAATCGCAGTTGGTTCGCATATTGAAATCAGTCAAGATGGTAGATTCTTGGTGGGGTATGGTGGTAATAGAGCAACAATTTATTTGATCAATTCCAATGGAACTCCAGCTTTTAAACAACTAATCTCCGTAGCTTCAGGTAGTGAGAGTATACTTTCCGTGTCGATATATGGTGATTTCATTGCGATAGGTACAAGTGCTAGTGGTTCTTTTCTTCGTATTTTTAAATGGGATGGAATATCATTTAATAGATTACCAGATCCGCAAATAAAACCATCAACTATCGTACATGGTGTGACGTTTTCTCCAGACGGAAAATTCCTAGTTGTCACTCAGCAGGCAACGTCATGGTTGGTGTATAGACGTAGCGGAGATACATTCACTAAACTTAACAATTTTACAGGAATACCCAGAGAATCTACAGATGTGCATGTTGCGTTTACCCCCGACGGCAAGTATGTATTTATGCCAACGGTGACGACAGCAGGAGTCTCTGTATTTAAAATTAGCGGAGAAATATTCACTAAACTATCAGCAACATTTGAACCGTTATCAATACAGCAGCGCGAAATGTGTATCACCCCCGACTCAAGGTATATTGTATTTTCAAGTCTTTCCCTTAAGAGTGGTCCGCTTGTTTGGAAAATTAATGGGGATGATACTTTCACTCCAACTGGCAAGGTTAAATACGCGAAGGGGCTGTCAGTACCTTCCGACATATACTACAGTGCTCACATGTCACCGGATGGAAAAATAATTGCCTTCACTGACTGGGGGGTAACGTTTAACAACTCGTACCTAATGAGTATTTTTGATGATGGTGCTTCTATCGTTTCATACATTAACATACCAGATATTCATGCACGTTACATTCATGATGTGAAATTTAGCCCTGATGGTAAATATATATATTTATTAGATGGTAATAGACGAACTATTGAACAATTTGATCGCATTAATACCAATAGTAAGGTATCGTTATTGAGAAGCGTCTCTGATATGAAAGGTGACGAAATGGGTATAGGGTATGCAGTTGAAGATGGTAAACAAAATGAAATAAAACAAATTATGAGACTGTTATAGCAATAGTGTAAACCTTTTAGTCATGGCTTTTGTTTACTTTCAAGGTGAAATTAAACATCCTACAATTCAAGAATTCTATTATAAAATAAGAGGAGGTGAAACCATGGAACGATGGGACAACCTATGGAAATGGCTCCTTGCCCTAATAACCAGTTCAGCAACCTACTTCTTCGGCGGCTGGTCAGGCGTGCTCGGTGTACTACTCGTGTTTGTCATCCTCGATTACCTAACGGGTATCGCGGCGGCGGGTATGAGTGGCAAGCTAGAAAGCAACATCGGCATGTTCGGCATCGCACGAAAGGTATTTATATTTGCAATGGTATCGGTGGCTCATCTGGTGGACGGTGTTCTGGGAGACGGACATTTGTTCAGGGATGCGGTCGCCTTTTTTTATATCGCAAATGAGTTGTTGTCCATTATCGAAAATGGGGGTAAGTTGGGCGCTCCAATTCCGCCAGTGATTCGGCAATCTATTGAAGTGCTCAAGGGCAAAGCGGGAACCGTGGAACTTCCCGGTAACTTCTCCCCGAAGGGCAAAGATTCTTTTTCCAATCTAGAAACAGAGGATGTTGAACCTTCTGAAACTCAAGATAACGTTAAATAGTTTGAAATATTTTTAGTGTCTTCTTTACTATACCGTTGCTGAACATCGCAAGTGTAGTTTTTTTGAACTATACATCTATACAGATTGAACTTAACATTTTCACACAATAACGGAGAGGACAGAAAAAACCTGAAAAAGCGAAGCTAAAAGCTTTCTGAAAGAAAGCTACTTCGTAAGCATAATCTCGCCTTTATCCTCCGGATTTTCCCCTTTATAAAGAGAATCAAAAAAATCCGGGGATAACAGCGATTGGAAGGTTATTCTGTCATCGGAGTGTCCGTGTGAATAAGGCTCAGTTCATTTCCAACACATCAGGGACACGCACACAAGCAACCCCTAATCCAACCGCATTAACTATAGGAGCATTTTGCATCAATCCAGAGAGTGACATCCAGTCAGCAATGTATAGATCAGAATGCTCTAATCTGTCTATACTTGTACCCGGGAACGCTTGAATCGAATGATGTAAAATGCTGATACAAACGGCAATTTGCCGCATAAAGGGTGTGAGAAACATGCAAACGAGGAGTTCAGGCAACACACAGGGCATTGACGTCTCTCGTTACCAGGGCAATATTGACTGGGCGAAGGTGAAGGCGAGTGGCATAACATTTGTATTCATCAAGGCAACTGAGGGACAGACATATACCGATCCCAATTATCAGAAAAATGTAACAGGCGCACTGGCGGCGGGTATGCTGGTCGGAACGTATCACTTCTTCCGCGCGACCTCTACCGATGGTGCCAAGGCAGAAGCGGCGCATTATGCCAATACACTTAACAAAGTTGGAGGGGCCAAAGCGTTACAACTTCCACCCGTCATGGACTACGAGAACAATCCCGGCAACCTGAGCAAAGTGCAGATGAATACAGTTGCCAAAGCTTTTTTAACCGAATTACAACGTCTGACAGGTGTGAAACCGATCATATACACGGGCAATTCATTTGCCGGGAATTTTGACACATCACTCAGCTCATACGATCTGTGGATCGCACGTTACAGCAACACCCGTGTACCGGATGACCAGCCGGCATGGAAGCGTTGGACGTTCTGGCAGTATACGGATTCAGGCAAGGTGAATGGCATTAGTGGCAATGTGGATATGAATGAATTCGAGGGAACAGCGGCACAGCTTAGAGCAAGATACGCAGCAGCCACTCCGAAACCACCGGAGCCATCCAATCCAACGAATCCAAGTCATCCGAATCCACCAACTGAACCACCGAAAGGGGGCGAACCGATGACAGCCGAAGAGAAAGCAGCGTTTGATGCGCTCAAATCCCAGGTCGACAAACTACAGGCGCGTCAGCAAATGGAAGTTCCAGTATGGGCAAAGGCAGCTGTGGATGCAGCACTGGCATATGACACCAAAAATCCATTGTTCAGCATCGATAATGGGGCGAGTTATGATTTTTACCGTTTTATTACCGTGATGCATCGCAGAGGTTTGTTTAAAAAGTGAGCTGATTCTTAGCAAATTTAAATGTGGATTTTATCTGAATGTGGATTGAGTGGAGAAGGAACACGAGACGCTTTTTGTCGAACTGTGTTCCTTTTTTGTGTTTTATGTAAGTAATATTAACGCATATAATAAAGTTAAAGACTTATGTCTGTAAATCTCTTGTCTAATTGATTAATGTGATGTAAAGTAAGTTACACGAAATTGTTTTTCACCACAGTTTATTTACACAATCCTCCTCATCATGACAAAACCATAACACATGAAGTTATTGTAATGTCTCCCTGTTGTACAATCCAACATCTCAAGATGACTCGCTCATACATTTTACACATCCAATCTGCAAGAGAAAGCCACCGATTTAACAACTTACACATCCAAACAACCTAGCCTATGTTGAGTTTCTTTCATCCGTATTGCTAACGAACGATAACGATACCTAATCCGGTCTCCACACTCCATGCTCAAAACGACACGCTCAAGGAACAGACTTTATTGCGTAGCCAGCAGCGTAGTATCCACATGCCCATCTGTATTTCTAATCTACTGACTTGAACTTGCTCTTACGGGTCCGTAACCATGTGCTGTTGCTAATTGACCTTAGTTCAAATAAAACGCAACAATCTTATTCAATATCATAGATTCATCTCACAAGATCCGTTGTTGAACCTTTTTTTTCTATAAAAGTAATCAAACGACGTCCTCAATCCATGTGCACGGTCTGATATTTACCTGTATTCCATACGTATCCCATGCTGTTTTTACATTTTATACACATGTCTTACTTTTCCCAAAACTTTAATTCAGGTATCGCAGGCATCTAAAGCCTTTTATATGATACATAGCACCAAACCGATTGCCAACATTGGAGATCTTTCATGCCAGCATCACACACATTATGAGACAGGGAAGGGTGTTGTACGTATGCGAATGAGAAAAAAATGGATGTCCGGTGTTCTAACGATGGCCTTAAGTACCGTATTGGTGTTGTCTGGTTGCTCCAGTAACGAGAGTGGAGAGGCTACACCTGCTCCGGCGGAAGGAACCGACCCTCCAACCGAAACGGTAGCACAGGATACGATGATTATGGGACGTGGTGGGGATTCCGTAGCACTCGACCCGGCGATTGTGACCGATGGGGAGTCGCTGAAGATTGGGCATCAGGTGTTTGATTCATTGCTGGACTACAAGGAAGGCGGAACAGAGGTCATTCCTGGACTAGCAGAGAGCTGGGAGATTTCGGCGGATGGGCTCAAGTATGTGTTTAAGCTGAAGTCCGGTGTGAAATTCCATGATGGAACTGATTTTAATGCCGAGGCTGTTGTGTTCAACTTCAACCGCTGGGGTGATCCGGCGAGTGAATATAAATTCGAGGGAGATTCCTTCGATTATTACGACTCCATGTTTGGTCCAGAGGACGGACGTGTGATCAAGGAAGTGAAGGCGACGGACGAGACTACGGTGGAGTTCACATTGAACCAGCCACAAGCCCCTTTCCTGCAAAATATTGCGATGACGCCATTTGGCATTGCCAGCCCAACCGCGATTCAGGAGAAAAAAGAAAACTTCAAGAGCGAGCCTGTGGGCACCGGCCCATTTGTATTCAAAGAGTGGAAGCGTAACGACTCCATCACCCTGGAGAAAAACGCGGATTACTGGAAAGAAGGACTGCCAAAGCTGAACAAAGTGATCGTGCGTTCCATTCCGGATAATACCGCTCGCTTCAATGCCCTGCAAAACGGCGAGATTGATGTCATGGAAGACCTGAACCCGGACGATCTGTCCATCCTTGAAGGCAACAGCGAGTTGCAGAAGATCGAGCGTCCACCGTTCAACGTGGCCTATATCGGTTTTAACTTCAAGAAGAAACCATTTGATAATGTCAAAGTCAGACAAGCTCTCAATCATGCGGTGAACAAGCAGGCCCTTATTGATGCATTCTTTGCTGGACAAGCTGAGCCTGCCGTGAACCCAATGCCGCCAACGCTTTGGGGGTACAACGATACCATTGAAGATTACCCATATGATTTGGAAAAAGCAAAAGCTTTACTGGCCGAAGCTGGCTTCCCTGACGGATTGCCTGATCCGGTAACCTTCTATGCGATGCCGGTATCCCGCCCGTATATGCCTGATGGCAAGAAGGTAGCGGAAGCAATCCAGGCCGATTTTGAGAAAATCGGAGTGACCGTCACCATCGAATCACCGGAGTGGGCAACGTATCTCGAAGATACAAAGGCCGGGGAGAAGGACGACATTTACATGCTCGGCTGGACAGGTGACAATGGTGACCCGGATAATTTCCTGTATACACTGCTGGATAAAGATGCCATTCCAAGCAACAACCGCAGTTATTATGTAAACGAAGAGTTACACACATTGCTGATGGGTGCACAGAAAGAAACCGATCAGGACAAGCGTGCTGAACTGTACAAACAAGCGCAGGCGATGATCAAGGAAGACGCACCATGGATTCCTCTGGTACACACGACGCCAATTCTGGCGGGTAAAGCAAACCTGAAAGGTTTCGTCCCTTCTCCACTGGGCACCGAATCCTATGCCGGTGCGTATTTCGAGTAAGCTGTAAGCTGAACTTATCCATTTCAGGATAAATGCGATCTGAAGATGGCACTACAGTTCGGAGTGATTACGTTTTAATTCTTTCTTTCAAAGCGCTGGTGAGACGCAATGCTTGGCAGAACCCACATCCGGACGTAACTATCCAAAGCATGCGTTTTTGCCGGCGCTTTTTATTTTGCACGATATGTCGAAGGCAGGTGAACAGGATTGAACAGCTATATTGTCAAACGTGTGCTTGTGTTGCTGCCCGTACTGCTGGGCATGACCCTGATTGTCTTTTCCATCATCCACGCCATCCCGGGTGACCCGGCCGAGACCATACTTGGGCAAAAGGCAACCGAACAATCCAAGCAGGCCCTTCGTGACCAACTGGGTCTGGATAAACCCTGGTTCCAGCAGTATTTCGCCTACTTGGACGATTTGCTCAAAGGTGATCTGGGAACATCCATCCGCACCAAGGTGCCTATTGCCCAGGAAATTGTGCCTTATCTGACAGCAACCCTTGAATTAACGATGGCCAGTATGTTGTTTGCTGTCATTATTGGGGTGAATGCCGGGATTGTCAGTGCATGGAAGCACAACTCCTGGTTTGATTATTGCTGTATGGTCATTGCTTTGGTGGGTGTATCGATGCCTATCTTCTGGTTAGGTCTGATGGAACAATGGTTGTTCGCGAACAAGTTGCAGTGGCTGCCATCCATTGGACGCATGAATGCGCGTGATCCGGTGGAAGCCATTACGGGCTTGTATGTGCTGGATACGATGATTGCTGGACAATGGAATCAGTTGTGGACCGTAACGAAACATTTGATTCTGCCAAGTGTTGCACTGGGAACGATTCCAATGGCTGTTATTGCCCGGATGACCCGTTCCAGCATGCTGGAAGTGATGAGTTCCGATTACATTCGTACAGCAAAGGCGAAGGGACTGGGTCCGTTTTTTGTCGTATATGGACATGCGCTCAAAAATGCGTTTATACCCGTGCTTACGGTTATCGGCATCCAGACCGGATCGTTGCTCGGGGGTGCGGTGTTGACCGAGACGATCTTTGCTTGGCCTGGCGTGGGACGTTATATATATGAAGCAATTAGTTCACGGGACTATCCGGTGATCCAGAGTGGCATTCTGATCGTGGCGTTCTTTTTCGTGGTGATCAACCTGATTGTGGACTTGCTCTACGCCGTGTTCGATCCGCGGATTAGTTATAAATAGGAACTCCATCAAGAACCAATCTGCAGAATCGAAGCTAAAAACTTTCTAAAAGAAAGCTACATCGGAAGCATAGGCTACGCATGAATCACCATATTTTCACCTTTAAATAGGTGGATCAATATAATCTGGGGATAACAGCGATCAGAAGATGATACTGTAATCGTAGGGCTTGAGTGTAATAGAACGCGTTGATCTTTTGTTATATTCATGTTCAAGAAAGGAGACACCGCATGGCCAAATTATCGACCAATACCGGACCATCCATTGACGCTGCGTCGGCGAGCACATCCGGTCCATGGCGGGAAGCGTGGAGAACGTTTCGGAGAAATCGGCTTGCGCTTGCGGGTTTGATCATTATCGTATTTTTTATACTCTTGGCCTTCCTCGCGCCATATATTACACCTTACGATTACAAGGAACAGGTGCTGGTGGATCGGCTTCAGGCCCCTTCGGCAGAGCATTGGTTTGGTACCGATGATCTGGGGCGTGACGTGTTTTCCAGAGTGCTGCACGGGGCGCGTATTTCCTTGTGGGTGGGGTTCTTCTCCGTCATTGGTTCCATTATCGCGGGTACGCTGCTGGGGCTGATTGCCGGATTTTATGGAAAATGGGCGGATATGCTTATCTCGCGTCTTTTTGATATCTTGCTCGCCTTTCCGGGGATTTTGCTGGCCATCGCCATTGTGGCGATATTGGGCCCGTCTTTGCAAAATGCACTGCTCGCCATTGCCATCGTGAACATCCCGACCTACGGAAGATTGGTGCGTTCACGGGTACTCAGCTTGAGACAGGAGGAATTCATTACGTCGGCGCGGACACTTGGAGCGGGCAACGGGCGAATCTTGTTTCGTCACATCTTGCCCAATAGCCTTACTCCTCTGATCGTGCAAGGTACACTCGGAATTGGGACGGCGATCATCGAAGCTGCTGCACTCGGATTTCTAGGCATGGGTGCACAACCACCCGACCCGGAATGGGGTAAAATGCTGTCAGACTCCCGTCAGTTTATACAAAAAGCACCGTGGACACTGATCTTCCCCGGCGTTTCCATTATGTTGACCGTTCTCGGCTTCAACCTAATGGGCGATGGCCTGCGTGATACCCTTGATCCGAAAATGGCTAAAAAATAGAATTATCAAACTCAAACTCAAACTCAAACTCAAACTCAAACCGTAACCGTAACCGTAACCGTAACCGTA
The DNA here is from genome assembly GCF_056395745.1 of Paenibacillus sp. 10L310. Taxonomy (NCBI): domain Bacteria; kingdom Bacillati; phylum Bacillota; class Bacilli; order Caryophanales; family Paenibacillaceae; genus Paenibacillus; species Paenibacillus sp. 10L310. The sequence goes on from NZ_JBFTKC010000020.1 coordinate 35,251, forward strand.
ACCGTAACCGTAACCGTAACCGTAACCGTAACCGTAACTTGTAACTTGTAACCCAAGCTCGAACTCAAACTGCAACTTTGATTGAAACCCTAACTCTGCAAGCCTAACTTTTTCTGTAACGCAGCATGCGTGCCAAAGGCAACGTTAACACTAACCGTAAGCACTAACTTTTATCACAATCCTATCTGAAGCTGTAACGCCAACCTCTGCTCCAACTCTAACGAACCCGGGAGACCTTATTTTACGAGTTCCAGCCGATTTCCCATTCTTACGAACCTCAAACGCGCTATTTTGTGAAAAACCTGCCGAAAGTCTCGAAAGGTTGGCTAAAGTGGAGAAGTAGCGTGTCTACGATTCGTTAGCTTACAAAAGCCTCCCAAAAAGGCCAATTAACGCCTCTGAGATTCGTTAGCGCGTGACTGTCATACTGCTCAAGACATCCAAGCAACCACAATACCAAGATACCAACATACCTACCAAAGTACCCATACAACATACATCAGTCTCAACACAGTAAGGTCGAAGATACTCCAAGGTACATTAGATGAAATATGTTTTAACGCTATCTACTATATCAACAGGCACATTATAATCTTTCCCCATGCCGGTTCGAACTTTGGTTCGAGGCGGCTTTTGTTTTACCTGCGGGATTACTGTAAAATGATTGGTGATGTGCAAAAGTTGAAGGGTTATTCGATCTTTTAGTTAAAATAACCGCCTACGTATTGACACCCAATTTTCCCATATGTTATATAAAAGGAAGGGTTTAGCACTCCGATCATCAGAGTGCTAACAGATGATGTTTTTACTATAAGCTTACATATGGAATGATTCTGTTTTTGAAAATAGATATTGAACCTGAGTAGAACATGCGAAGCCAAGGTATGCAACAGACTTGAAGCTGCATTCCACGTCTAAGAAATATCACTTCATTGATATTCTCTATCCTAAAAAATCAGTCGCTGATCAAATGCAAAAGTAGTTCAGGGGACGAAATCGATTTGGAGGAAGCAGAGCGTTCGCCTAAAAGCTTTCTGAAAGAAAGCTGCTACGGAAGCATATGCTATCACCGGATTTCTCCCTTTTAAAAAGGGAATCAAAGAAATACGGGGATAACAGCGATCCGAAAAACGATTCGTAACCGGAACGGCTACATTGCAGAACGTCGTGCACTTATTTTTACAGTGAGCCAGTTAGAAGTGAAGCACAATATCTGTGGACTAGAGCGATCAAAGGTTTTTGAGTCTACTAATGGCCGCAGGATTATCTCAGTTACTTTCTATTTTCAATCAAATCATTCGATATCCCAATTTGAAAGGAGTCCAACCACTCATGGCTAAAAAAGAATTCCAGGCAGAATCCAAACGTTTGCTGGATATGATGATCAACTCCATTTACACCCAAAGAGAAATCTTTTTGAGAGAATTGATCTCCAACTCCAGTGACGCCATTGATAAAATTTATTACAGAGCACTTACGGACGATGCGCTCGTTTTCAACAAAGAGGACTACTTCATCAAGCTCACGATTGACAAAGAAAACCGCACGCTCACACTGACGGATACCGGAATCGGGATGACGCAGGAAGAGCTGGAGAACAACCTGGGGGTTATCGCGAAGAGTGGTTCCTTGGCGTTCAAGAAGGAAAATGAAGCTAAAGATGGCCACAACATCATCGGACAATTCGGGGTTGGTTTCTACTCGGCATTTATGGTGGCGGACAAGCTCACCGTAACAAGTAAAACGCTGGGCAGCGACGAGGCTTGGAAATGGGAATCCGAAGGCGCGGATGGTTACACAATCACACCAGCTGAGAAAGATTCCGTAGGTACAGAGATCGTCCTGACGATCAAAGAGAATACCGAAGAAGATTCGTATGACGAATTTTTGGAAGAGTACCGCCTGAGATCCATCATCAAGAAATACTCCGATTTCATTCGCTACCCGATCAAGATGGATGTGACGGGTCAACGTCCAAAAGAGGGCACGGAGAACGAGTTCGAGGAATACCAAGAAGAACAAACCGTGAACAGCATGGTGCCGATCTGGCGTAAAAATAAAAGCGAACTGACCGAAGAAGACTACAATAACTTCTATATGGAAAAACGCTACGGTTTTGACAAACCGCTTAAACACCTGCACATCAGCGCAGATGGCGCTGTGGTGTACAATGCAATCCTGTTTATTCCGGAGAACACACCGTTTGACTACTATACAAAAGAGTATGAAAAAGGCCTCGAGCTTTACTCCAACGGTGTATTGATCATGGATAAATGCGGGGATCTGTTGCCAGATTACTTTGGATTTGTTAAAGGTATGGTGGATTCGGAAGACCTGTCCCTGAACATTTCCCGTGAGATGTTGCAACATGACCGTCAGCTTAGCCTGATCGCGAAGAACATTAAGAACAAAATCAAGAGCCAACTGCAAAGCCTGCTGAAGGACGAGCGAGAGAACTACGAGAAGTTCTACCAAGCGTTTGGTCGTCAATTGAAATATGGTGTATACAGCGACTATGGTGTGAACAAGGATACATTGCAGGATCTGCTGTTGTTCACGTCTTCCAAAGAGAGCAAACTCGTGAGCCTGGACGAATACGTCTCCAGAATGCCGGAAGATCAGAAGTACATCTACTATGCATCTGGTGAGTCCATTAGCCGTATTGAGAAGCTGCCACAGATCGAGGGTGTTCTTGAGAAAGGGTACGAAGTATTGTACTTTACTGATGACATCGACGAGTTTGCAATCAAGATGATCACGAACTACAAGGAGAAAGAATTCAAATCCATCTCCAGTGGTGACCTGGGTATCGAAGATAGCGCAGACAAAGAAGAAACGGACGCTCAAGACAACGACAACAAAGAGTTGTTTGAAGCGATGCAAGCTCAATTAGCGGGTAAAGTCAAAGCCGTTAAAGCTTCCAAACGTCTGAGAAGTCACCCGGTATGTTTGTCCACCGAAGGTGAATTGACGATTGAAATGGAGAAAATCCTGAAAGCTATGCCGAACAGCGAAAACGTACAGGCTGATAAAGTGTTGGAAATCAACGTGAATCACGATGTCTTCAAATCGTTGAAAGACGCTTTCGCGCAGGATCAGGAAAAACTGAACCTCTACACTAGCCTGCTGTACCATCAGGCATTGCTAATTGAGGGACTGCCAATTCAAGATCCAGTAGAGTTCACCAACGATATCTGTAAGGTGATGGTGTAATACCGTTACACCCACCATCTCCACCCCGACAGGGCGTTTCAGTCCTGTCGGTTTTTTTGTTTTTTACCCACAACGGGTAGGAGCGGGGGAGGCAGACCATCATTGCAGCGATCGATGAACATCGTAATGAAATTCTTTAGCCTTTCAAAGTTTTGAAGAATTCTCCCTTTATAGAGAATAGGGAATGTAATGACTTTGGGAGTGAATCAAACAGCAAAAGTAGTGAAGGGGACGGAATCGATTCTGAAGAAGCGAAGCGCTCGCCTTTGTCTCCGGGTTTTTCCCTTAATAAAGGGAATTCAGAAAACCTGGAGACAACAGCGATCATAAGAACGATCCGTCACCGGAACGGCCACGCAAACTGTATAAGTCACTTTTTTTGTCATAAGTCACGATAGTGTGAGTTCAATATGAATCATTGTCATTTAGATGCACGGATGATAGTCTGGCAGGGTATAATAAGAGAAGATGACTGTTCATTACAAGTTGATGTAAGAAGAGATGACAATCGCAGACAGGTTTTACTTTTCGAAACCACAGATGTTGTGTATAATCACTCAAAATAGAGACAGTCGGCTAGGAGTGATCCCCATGCAATGGAACGATCTGAGAGAACATAGACAATATCCTGAATTAACCAAATTGGATGGATCTCGTGCAGCGTATGAACGGGACTATTCGAGACTCATTCATTCACCGACCTTCCGTCGGTTACAGGGCAAATCGCAGGTGTTTGGCGCAGGAACGGGTGATTATTATCGTACTCGCTTGACCCATTCACTGGAGGTGGCACAGATTGCACGAGAGGCTGCCCGAAGTTTGATTCGCCGTTTTCCCGAGGTAGACTGGGACCGCGCGGACAACCCCGGCCTTATTATTGATTCAGAAGTGGTGGAGTGCGCTGCAATCGCACATGACTTCGGTCACCCGCCTTTTGGACATAAAGGTGAAGAAGTATTGGATGGTATTCTGGATGACCTCATCAACACCGAGGCTAAGAAAATCATGAAAAAAAGCCGCAGCGCCAAAGTTCCCAAGGTCGAGTCTGAAGTACGTGCTGAGTTAAAACGGAAATACGAACATTTTGAAGGCAATGCGCACAACTTCCGTCTCATTATGCACTTGGAGAAACGTGAAGATATCGACGGACTGAATCTGTCTGATGCGGTGTTACTAGGAATCAACAAATATCCGTACCCTGGGACAGAGAGCAAAAAAGGCATGTATCATCATGAGTGGCAATATATTCGGGAGATCCGTGATCGCTGGAACGTGCCGGCAGGCAAGAAGACGCTGGAAGCACAGTTGATGGACCTTTGCGACGATATTGCGTACTCCTCACATGACCTGGAGGATGGCATCAAAGCAGGCAAAATTGAAGTACATGAGCATTTCCTGCAAGATCCGCATGTGAATCGACTGATTGTGGATAAAATTACAACGCTTGAGGATCTGTTCTGGAACGGATGGACCCGAGAAGCGATTGGGCAAAAGGTAGAAGAGGTTCTCGCTTCGTTCCTGCGCATCTGGAATGAAAAGATGCCGTTCTGCGAGCACGATTACTCGCGTACCCGTCGTGAGGTGAAGGCCTATTGGGTGAGCTTTTTTGTAGGCAGCCTGGGCGTTATTGACGACGGTGACTGGAAGAAGGTAACTTTTGTCCGTGAAGGTGCTGAAGACCTTGATATGCTGCGTACGGTGAGTGTGCTCAAGAGTTTTGCCTGGGTGACCATGATTCGTGATCTACGTGTACAGCGGCTACAAAAGCGCAGTGAGTGGATGATTAAGCGATTATGGGATGCTTTCCTCGATCCGGAGACGTCCAAATCCATTATTCCATCCGACTGGCTGCAGCGGTATGAGAAGGATCAAGCCAAAGCCCAGCCGATCTGGACTTGGGAACACATGGTGATCGATTATATCGCAGGAATGACGGATGCATTTGCCGAGAAAATATATAATGAACTCTACGGTCTGAAGGTGGGTTCGATCTACGATCTGGATTAAAATTAACCGATATAAAGGGAGATGAGACGCGTGGCTAAGCGAATGAGTGAGACGTTCAGTCTGGGCGTACTTGACCTTGTTCCAAGGTTAGACGATGCCACAGCGGAACAGGCGCTTCAACAATCGGTGACACTTGCGCAACATGCCGAGGCTTGGGGATACGCCCGATACTGGACGTCAGAGCATCATGATATGGCTGAACTGGCATCGGCCTCTCCTGAAGTTCTGTTATCGCACATCGGAGCAAGGACAACAACGATCCAACTTGGCTCTGGTGCGGTCTTGTTGCCGCATTATAGCCCGCTCAAGGTTGCGGAGTCGTTCCGCCTGCTGGCTGCGCTCTATCCGGGGCGCATTGAGCTTGGGCTCGGACGTGCTCCTGGCGGTGGAACTCATGCCACGATGGCACTCAGTGGCAATTATTTGCAGCATGTGTCCAAGCTGCCTGAATCGCTCGCAGCACTCACAGAACTGCTCGAAGACCGCTACATGTATGAGGATCATCCCGTGACAGCTCGTCCGATTCCCAAGCTTCCGTTATCACTCTGGATGCTGGGAACTAACGTGAAGAGTGCAGAATTTGCGGCACGGTTTGGCATGGGATATGTCTTTGGCCAATTCATGAGTGATGCCGATGGTACAGAGGCTGTAAGGCGATACCGAGAAGGATTTATGCCTAGTGCAACGATGAAGGAGCCTGAGGTTATGGTGGCAGTCAGCGTATTGTGTGCTGAGTCAGAGACGGATGCTATGGCCTGGAGTCGTGACATGGCGGAGAGGCGCAAGCTGGATGGGAAAGAACATTCAACCGAGCTGAATTCAAGCGGTATCGCGGGCTCTGACACGAATGATGAGGCCGTTAGTGATCAAAATGAATCGGTACGGCACTATGCAGGTACAACTGAGCAGGTATGGGCGCGATTGCAACAGGTGAGTCGCAGGCTGGATACGGAGAGGTTGCTTCTGGTTACGGCAGGACCAGATTATGAGCGCAGGTTGGATTCATATCGATTGCTGGCTGAGCATAAGACGGCAATACTGAACTAGGCTGATCATTTTATGATGTTAGCCGTTGAAATCCGAACAAACCGAAGAGCTGCAGATCGGGACTTTACCGAATGCTGCAGCTCTTCGGTTTGGACTTTGTCAAGATTCAACAATCTTTTACAAAACCAAGCATCTTAATGACAAAATAATGTTATAATACTTTACGTCTATTTTCCTATCGATATAATATAGAGAAGTTCTTTTGACAAGAGGTCAAAAGAAGGGAAAACAATGACATAAGCACCTGAATTCGGGATGACCGAAGAGGTCAAGGGGGAAATCATATGTTCAGCAGATTCAAGATCAAGAGTATCGGTCTGCGTATCAGCATCGCGTTCTACTTGTTAATCCTCTGTTTAATTATTTTGAGTGTCACGATTGTCACCCGGATGAATTCAATTGAAACCAACACTAATGAAATTACGAACAATTGGATGCCATCAATCCAGCAAATTAACCGGTTAAATTATACCACAGAGCATGTCCTGTCACTGAGTTATCGTCACTTTGACGCGGATGAAACAGACAAGGCATTTTTGTCAGAAGAGCGTACCAAGTATATTCGTGAAACGACGCAGGCGATTAAAATCTATGATCAGCAGGAGAAGTCTGCGGAAGAGCTCGAACACTGGAATGCGTTCAAGAACAAATGGGAAGCGTATCTCAAGATTAATACGCAATCGATCAAGCTGAGTGATGAGGGTCAGACACAGCTGGCGAAGGAAGTAGCTGATAAAGGTGCTGATTCCTTTGACACCATGCAAGTCGATCTTGATTATCTTGTGGAATACAATCAGGAACAGTCCAATCTTGCGGCGGCCCAAACGATCAGATCGGTACAGGATGGTAGATTAATCATCATTATCGGTGTTCTTGTCATGATTGCCATTACAGCGATCAGCATTCCGATTATTCGTTCACAGGTCGTGAAACCACTGCTACGTGTCATTAGTGCGGTGAAACTGATTGCAGAAGGCCAATTGAATGTTCAGGACATACATACCAAACATGAGGATGAAGTTGGTGTTCTGGCCAAAGCGGTGAATGACATGAAAGGTAACCTGACTTCCATGGTTCTGAGCGTCAGACGAATTGCGGAAGCTGTTAATCTACAAAGTGGGGAACTGGCAATATCCTCAGAAGAGGTTAAGATTGGTAGTCGCCAGATTGCTGTGACCATGGAAGAGTCAGCCAAGGCCGCAGAGAGCCAGGCAGAGACAGCCGTGGAATCAGCTCGTACGGTTGAAGTGTTGAATGATCACATTCAGAGTCATACGGAACAAGGCAGCCAGTTGCGCGTCATGTCGGATCGTGTACTGGAACAAGGGCTGAATGGTCGCAAGGTGATGGAACAGTCGGTGCAGCAGATGCAACAGATTTCCGGCTCGGTCTCGGCTTCCATGGACAAAATGGAACGGTTGAATCGTAAAAATGAAGATATTTCCAAGCTGGTTCAAGTCATTCATGACATTGCACGCCAAACCAATCTGCTGGCATTAAATGCCTCCATTGAGGCAGCGCGTGCGGGAGAGAGTGGACGCGGATTCGCCGTAGTGGCATCAGAAGTGAGGAAGTTATCTGAGGCTGTGCAGACTTCGGTTGAAGAGATCACGGCGATCACCGAGGATATTCAGCAGGAGTCACAAGGGGTGGTTGCGGAATTACGTACGAACGTTCAGGAGACCGAACTGGGTCAGGAACATGTGCTTACTTCAGGTCAACTCTTCCGTACAATTAATGAATCGGTGGAAGGCATGGTTGGTGTCATCGGCACTATGACAGATGGTCTCGCAGGCATGCAGGAAGCGAGCGGACGAATGAATGATTTCAGTCAGCAGATTTCCGCTGTTTCGGAACAATCGGCAGCGAGTGTGGAAGAAGTTTCTGCATCGGCGGAAGAGCAAGTAAGTTCCATGGAAACGATTAGCGGCAACATTCAAAGCCTGAAAGAATTATCCGAAGATTTGCTTACATCCATTGAAAAATTAAAAATATAATCTTCTTATAATAGAAGAAGCTGGAATCACGCAGGCGGCTAATGGTGAGAAATCAGTATGATATATGAGCTATTGGCCTACAACGTTTACTGGCAAGAACGATTAGATTTCCAATGTTATAATCTCAAAAAAAAGTAAGGCGTTCCTAAACAATGGGAACACCTTACTTTTTTTTGTCCAAATAGATACGTGCAAGGAAATGGATAGTTGTCTAGGAGCCTAACATTGTATACAATGACTACCTGAAAGCAAACGTATGAGTCGTATTTGATATGTCTTCAATGAGCTTACTATTTATATAGAAGAAACATGATTAATGAAGGAAGGAGAGGGGAATTTTGCCTGATGAGACACTTGGTATGTACGCTACTTCTGGGAAACACCTCTACACCTTTGCTTGCCACGAGAACGAGCAAGGATTATGCATGCTGGAGCTGACTACGCTGCTTGAACCGAGTTCGGAGATCCGTATGGATATGGGGTCGTATGTGTGGTCTGAACGATGTATTCCACCTGGACGCAGTCCTTTTATCCACGGCAGACTAGACGTGATCGGCGAAGGGGAGACTGTGATGGATCTGCTTCCTCTTGCCAAAAATATTCACCTGTTGCCAGATGAGACATTCAAGGTAGTTTGTCTAAAAGAAGGGGATCAAGCCCCTGATTATGCACAGTCTCGTCAACTGGAAAAAGAAGTTGGCATGTGCATTAAAGGCAAGGCACAGATGAAACAACCTAAGGTGACTTTCGGCCTAATCCGAACAGGAGAAAAATGGATCTTGGGCCAGTGGACAGAAGCGGATCGATCATGGCAGATTCATCGGCAGAAGCCGCAAAATTACTCAACTGGATTTGGCATCACGCTTGCGAGAGCGCTGGTTAATATTGCTGTTCCGAGAGTAGAAAATCATCGATTTCTTGATCCATGCTGTGGTATGGGAACGGTTGTGATTGAGGCTTTATCCATGGGAATTGATGCAAAAGGTAACGATCTCAATCCTCTGGCTGTCCGAGGTGCGCGAATCAATCTGCCGCATTATGGATATGATTCAGATCGAATCACACTGGGGGATATGAATGAACTGCAAGATTTGTATGATGCGGCAATTCTGGACATGCCCTATAATCTCTGCTCTGTACTTCCGGATGCTGAGCAACGAGCCATGCTGGAGAGTTTGCGCAGTTTGGCAAAACGGGCAGTGATTGTTTCCACAGAGTGGGTAGAAGAGCACTTGTTGGAAGCGGGATGGACTGTAAAAGAGTACAGAACAGTACACAAAGGCACGTTTATACGTCACATTTGGCTGTGTATGTAAGCGTAAAAAAACAAAAACGCTACCTCTAAGGGAATTTAGATTTCCCAGAGGTAGCGTTTTTTATTGCGTACATATCCATTGATATCGTTGATCTGATTTGCACAATATTGCATGGGAACGGGTGTTTGTGTTAATATTTATGACTATAATCCACAAGGTTCACCGGCAGGGTATCGCCAGCGACGTAAGCTTCCAGATTTTTGACGAAAATATCAACTGCTCGATCCGCGTATTGCTCTGTACTTCCTGCGATATGGGGCGTAATTAACACGTTATCCATGCTCCATAGCGGGTGGTCTGCAGGAAGAGGTTCTTCTTCGAACACGTCCAGTGCGGCGAAGGCAACTTGGCCGTTTTGGAGTGCATTCAGCAACGCTTCCGTTTTCACACTGGGGCCACGGCCCACATTGACGAAGCAGGCACCGGATCGGAACTGCTCAAATGCAGTTTGATCATATATATGTTTGGTTTCATCAGTTAGCGGTAAAATGTTAATTACATAATCGCCTTGGCTCAAGGCTTCATGTAAACCGGTCATGTCGTACATTTGGTCCACATTGGGGACATCCTTACCTGAGCGACGAACTCCGATTGTGTGCATGCCGAGTGCTTTGAGAATACGGGCTGTTTCCGTACCGATCTCACCTACACCAACGATGACCGCTGTTTTGCCATGCAGTTCCGGCAGTGGTTTGGCAGGAGCTTTCCATTCGGACTGCTGTTGATGCAGCATAGCTTGTCTCAGCCAGCGACTGTGGGATAACATCATGCCCAGAATAATTTCGGTGATTGGAATCGCGTGAACTCCATTTGCACTGGTGACCTGGACGTTCTTTTGTTGCAAATCTGCGAAGGGGAGATTGTCCACACCAGCAGACCAGACCTGAACCCACTTCAACAGGCTGTCCTGTTTCAATGCATGTTCTGTGACGAGTGGGGACCAGCCGAGAATAATCTCAGCTTCTTTCAACTCAGCGGGGTCCAATTCCTTGGCTTTTCCGAATTTCAGGGTGTATTCTGGTGCAGCATTCTGAATGCGTTGTTGCTGTTCTTCAGATAGAGATGGAAAACATACAATTTTACCCATAATGTGTGGTCCTCCTGAGATAAATAGTTTGATGAGTGTGATGATCAAAGTGTATCAGATTTGGTGTTGGATGTGCATTAAGGTGGGAAATGCAGGAATCTAGCCTTATTTGCAAATGGTTATATTTGTGTCACTCTATACTTACCCAACTTGAAACGATATGTATAGTTATGAAATAATAGAGCGAACTTTAGAGAGGTGTATGCAATGAATAACCAATCACATCAGGATCATTCATCCCGACGGGAAAGATTGTTTGTAGCCATTCGTCTTCCTGTTGCTGTTCAGCAGTCTCTTCAGATGGATGCGAGGCTTGTACAGAACAAGCTAGATTTTCGTAAATGGACAGATCATAGAGATTATCATATAACCTTGCAATTTCTGGGGGATACATTAGTTAGTGACATCGGGCACCTGCGAAAAGCATTGCGCTCAGCAGCAAGCGGATTTCAGCCGTTTGAACTTCAGCTTTCCGACTGGGGTACATTTGGACTTGAAGAAGCACCTAAGGTGCTTTGGAAAGGTGTTAGCGGAGAGATAGAGCACTTGTTTTCATTGCAAAAACAAATCGTGCAGGCGACTTCGCCCCTGGGGTATGAAGCTGAATTAAGACCTTATGCTCCCCACATTACCATTGCCAGAAAATATCTGGGACAGCTTCCAGGTAATGAAAATAAAGGGATATCTGGAGTGCTTCCGGAACATTCCACAGGTGTTAATTCATGGATGGTGGAGGACATTGTACTTTATGTGACAAGGCTGGGACAATTGCCAATGTATGAGGTCGTGGATACGTTCACTTTTTCCTGATAATCATTTTTATGCCATAAAATCACATTGACATAACGTTTATCCCTATGTAATATTAGCCATCGTTATTCAAATTCTTTTTTTTGGGTTACTTAGTTAAGGGAATTGTTTCGACAGGAGGAATCTTCGAATGAACATTATAAGCAAAAATCGTTGGGTAGCACCGATGTTATCAGTGCTGCTTGTATGTATAGTGGGGGTAAATGTCGTTCAGGCGACGGGGAAGTGGAATGAAGCTAGTGATAGTAAACAGATGACCGAACTTACGGCTTCTGTGCAAAATAACCAAACATCTACGCAAGAAGAGAGGCGCATGATGGAAGATGGGACAAGTCTGTCCTCTAATCTGTCTGCCCAAACCGTAGCGTGGACTGAATCTTTGCCAGCGAAGAACTGGCTTACGACTGCTCAAGAAGAGCAGGAACTGCAAGAAGCCAAGGCCAAGAACAAAGCTAGAGCGGTAGCTGCGGCCAAAGCCAAAAAAGAAGCTGCACTGAAATTGGCCAAAGTGAAACGTGCCAAAGAAGTCGCTGCTGTAACAACTCCCCCCCAAAAACTATACTTTACACGGACCAAACTTCTGAACCAGGAAGACTCGAAACTTGCAACCTGGTCATACAGTGTGTCCGATAAAGAACTGCATCTGCTGCAAAAAATCGTCATGGCAGAAGCGGAAGGTGAACCGTACGAAGGCAAAGTGGCAGTTGCCAATGTTGTCTTAAACCGGCTGCGGTCAGCCAATTTTCCCGATACCATTTACAAGGTCATCTATCAGAAATCCCAGTTTAGTCCTGTAGCGAACGGACGTATGAAACGTGTGGTTCCCAACGAGGACAGCATCAAAGCAGTGAATGCTGCGTTGAACGGGAAGAAGGAAGTTGCCGATGATACGTATTATTTCTTATCATTGACGCTTGCCGACGATCTGACAGTTGCCCGCTCGCAGAAAAAAGTAAAAACGATCGGTCATCATACTTTTTACAAGTAATCGACCCGTAAATTCTGCAAACAGGCAGGGTAGTTAACTGTGTGTGCATCACACGGCCCTTGAAAAAGCCTGAATCGTAGTTTTATTTCGTTATTAAAAAATATCGTTATACTCTAAATTACCCTTTTTTCTGCCAAATCATACGGTGGAATTAGTGAAAATAAAAGAAGGTTCCCTTCCAAAAATTCGGAAGGGAACCTTCTTTGTATATCGTGAGCAATTGTCTTGTCCCCTATAACACCTCGTGAGAGCTGTTCTATAGGTCCGTAGAGGCGTTAGAATGGTATTCTGGTACCTGACAAGGACGTGGCAGTAATTCCGGCTGTGAAGCGCTCCAAGGAGGTTGTTGTGACTTCGGCTGTCGTCGGAAACAATAAGTCATGAACAGCTTGAGCACAGCACTTCGGATCATAGACCGAATGGTTACCTGAATGATGCGCTACGTTCAGCGGGCTTTCAGTTTGAGTAGATGCCTGCTCCACTAGTTGTCTGAAACGATTGGTGATCACGTCGGCAGAGTGAATGACGTGGCCGTATCCGGCTTGTACAAAGTATTCACAGTTCTCTTCCTCTTGACCTGCAATCGGAGGAATAAACAACATCGGTAGACCCTTGGCCAGCGCTTCAGTGCATGTCATTCCACCTGGTTTCGTAATGAGCACATCGGATACATCCATCAGTTTGCTTACTTCCCGTGTATATCCAAGAATACGAATATTCGGATGCTGGAAGCAAGGCATTTCCTTCATTTTTGCGATCATTTTTTCATTGCTTCCTAGACAGAAGACCAATTGAACACGATCTGCCCAAGACGTGAGAGCTTTCATATGATCCTCATCAAACGAAAGTCCCCATCCACCACCCATAAGTAGCGCTGTAGGCATGTTCTGAAGCCCCATCTCTTCACGTAGCTTCACCTTATCTCCAGCTTCCCAGAAGTCTGGATGCACAGGGATTCCCGTGATCTGAATATGGGAGGGATCGACACCCCGGATCTCAAGCAATGCTTTGACCTGAGGGGTAGAGACCAGATATTTGTTCACTTCCGGATTAATCCATGTTCCGTGCACGTCATAATCCGTCACAACCGTATAGAGCGGGATATTCAGACCTTGGCGTTTGAGCCGGGAGATCACAGCATTCGGAAAAGGATGGGTACAGATCACCGCATCCGGTTTCAGTTGGGATACGACCTGTGCCGTCTGTGTATAGAAAATTCGGTGCAACGCCAGCTTGGTAAAACCATTTAATGATTTATTGTACTGTGTGCGGTACAACAGGCTGACCAGTTTGGGTTGGACCGATAGTGTCTTTCGATATGCAGAGAAAATTAGTGGAGCTACCGTTGGGTTCAAAAATTTGCCTAGTTCAATGACACGACTGTGAACATGTGGACTGACTTTTTTGATGCCATGTGCCAGCGCATGAGCGGCCTGAGTGTGACCGGTACCGAAACCTTCCGATAATAAGAGCACTCTTGGTTTTCGCATTAGTTCACCTTTATTCATAAGTTTTAATTCAAAATGAAGATATTCATTGTTTATTCTAGCTATGGAATGCGTTACTACATGAATATACATTGAAGCACAAAATCATGTTTCTTCTATGAATATTTACACCATATATCTTACAATGAGACAACCTAAACTTCATTATATACACGTATTATCTGAGTCATCTTACACTATAGACGACGACAGAAGGAGTTTCCACTGCATTTAGGTTAAAAAATATTAACACAATTTTTAAAATGTTAGGGTTGCAATCTGTTTTCGAAGGTGGTATTGTAGTTTTTGACCGAATGACCGAATTGTATTTCTGGTCATTTATGTAGAGCGATTGAACAATGAATGTGATTAAAGGAGGGATTAGATGGCTCCGATTGACAGGAGACAGCAGGTTATTCATGCAGCAGCCCAGTCGTTTGCCATGTTTGGATACAAAGCAACGACGATGGATCAGGTCGCCAAGATTGCGAACGTTGGCAAAGGAACGATCTATACGTTTTTCACCAATAAGGAACAATTGTTTGATCAGATCCTGGTAGAAGTGATACAGGAAATGAAGAACATCGCGCATCGTGAAGTACATCAGGAAAGTGCATTTTTCGATAATCTGTTTCGGGTACTGGATGCCTTGTTAGAGTTTCGTCGTGATCACGATCTGCTTGTTAAGTTATCTCAGGAGCTGAAGGACTTTGGAACACTGCAGGCCAAGGAAGGCTTGGACAAGGTGGAGAAAGTAATCTCCGACTTTCTGGCTAAGGAGCTTGAGAAAGCAAAAGACAATGGAGAGATTCGAGATTGTGATCCGCAAGTCGTCGCATTTATGATGATTCGCCTGTATATTGCACTCACCTCAGACTGGAGCAAACAACATCAACCGCTGAGCAAAGAGGAAATTAAGACTTACTTTCGCCTTTTCTTAATGGAAGGAATTGCTGCTGTAACGTAATCCAAATTTAATCTACTATAATATAAGGATTTTCACGCGTATCAAGCAGGGAGGCTTGTCGGAAGACAGGTTGTTTTTTTGTCCTAAAGTGACCGTTTGAGGAAAGTGGTCACTCCGTGTTTCAGTATGTTTTCTGGAATGCGACATTGTATTTCATTATGGTTATTCCTGCTCATGGAGCAGAGAGATTAAGGGGAGAAAATGACATGAAATCTTTATCCGTGTTTTTCAAGGATGTGGGATCGGCCGTGAGAAACCCGAAGGTGTTGATCCCTGTTATTGCAATTATGTTTATACCGATCCTGTATAGTGGCATCTATCTGGCAGCCTATTGGGACCCGTATGGTCATGTGGATGAGATGCCGGTTGCCGTTGTCAATCTGGATAAAGGTGCTGAGCTGGAGGGCAAATCCCTCCATGTAGGTAGTGATCTGGTGGATGAGCTGAAGAAAAATGGCGATTTTAAATGGGACTTTGTCAGTGCCAGTCAAGCCAAAGAAGGCATGAGTAATGACAAATATTATATGCAAATTACGATTCCGGAGAACTTCTCATCTCAGGCAACAACATTGCTGGATGACAAGCCGGAGCCGGCTGATCTGATCTATGAACCGAATGGCAATTACAGTTTTGTTGGTGCACAGATCGGTAAGACCGCTATTAAGGACCTGAAAGCAAAAGTCTCAGCCAAAGTAACGGAATCCTATGCAGAGACATTGCTCGACAAGTTCTCCGAAGTATCGGATGGCTTGGCTGAGGCAGGCGATGGGGCGGGTGAACTGAATACCGGTGCAGGCAAACTGGATGATGGTGCTGTTAAGCTCAAGGATAACCTGGCGAAGCTTGCATCCGGAACGCTTGAACTTCAGGAAGGACTTTCTCCATTAAGTGATGGTGTTAACGCGTTGCACACAGGGGCAACCAAGCTTGAAAGTGGAACATCAAATCTTGTATCCGGTCTGCAACAGCTTCAGGCAGCTGCTTCGAGCCAGCTTCAGAGCGGAGCAGATCAGTTGAAGGATGGCAGCGCCAAGTTGGAAACTGGACTCCAGTCTTCACTGGATGGCACAAGTAAGTTGCAGGCTGGTCTGAAATCATCAGAACAGGGCAGTGCGAAGCTGTCGGATGGTCTGCAAAGTGCTGTTCAGGGCAGTGGTACACTGGCAACAGGCCTGCAATCGGCTGTAGATGGCAGTTCCAAGGTTGCTGATGGTGCACAGGGCGTAGCCGCCGGATTGAAACAGCTTGCTGCATCGAACCCCGAACTGGCCGAAAATGCGGATGTACAGAAACTGCTTGCGGCAAGTGAGGCTGTTGCTGACGGCAGTGCACAACTGCATGAGAGTGAGCAGAAGCTGGCACAAGGTGCAGATCAGCTACATCAGGGCAACCAGCAACTGGCTGCGGGTGCAACTGAGCTTCATGGAGGTCAGGAGCAACTTCTTGCTGGTGCGAACCAGCTGGTGGATGGTCAGAAACAATTGCTGGCTGGTGCAGGGCAGCTTAGTCAAGGAGGAGCGAAACTCTCCGATGGTCTGAAGCAGTTCAGCGGCAAATTGGGTGATGCTGCAAGTGGCGGTACATTGCTTGCAGATGGTGCCAAGCAACTGGGCTCAGGAACAACAGCTTTGCAAACGGGTGTAGGTAAACTCAGTGGTGGCGTTAGTTCACTAACCGATGGTTCCAAGCAATTGGGTGATGGCGCGGGCAAACTGGCTGACGGCCTTACTGAGCTAAAAGATGGCTCGAGTGAATTGGAAACCAAGCTGAATGATGCCGCACAGAAAACATCCGAAGTTAAGAAAACGGATGATGTAGTGAACATGTTCGCTGAACCGGTAAACTCCTCGGAGAATACAGCAGAGAACGTGAGCAATTATGGTACAGGATTGACACCGTTCTTCCTGTCAATCGGTCTGTTTGTGGGATCGTTGATTTCCACGATTGTATTGAAAATGCGGGAAACGTCCGTACCTGGTGCAACAGGCTGGAATCGTTTTGTCAGCCGGACACTGGTATTTGGGTCCGTAAGTATTTTCCAATCAGTTATCGTGGCAAGTTTCATGTTATATGGTCTTGGACTGGAGACGCACAGCGTAGGGCTGTTCTATCTGTTTACCATTATTACGGGGCTGACCTTCATGTTGATCGTTCAGGCACTTGTAACCTGGCTGGATCTGCCTGGACGTTATGTTGTCATTCTGCTTCTGGTCTTCCAGCTTGCGGCTAGTGCAGGAACCTTCCCGGTAGAACTGATTCCATCATGGCTTCAGGCATTTAGCCCTTGGTTGCCAATGACACACAGCATTATGGGCTTCAAAGCCGTAGTATCGAGTGGTAATCTGGATGTGATGTGGCATCAGGCAGGTATTCTTAGCATCTATGCAGGTGTATCCATTCTGCTGACGCTTGCTTACTTCCTCTGGAATGGCAGACGTCCGAAAAAAGAAGTCGAACAGGCTGATTCTGGTCAAGTTGTGACGGCATAAGTCGAACCTGATCTTCAGCAGGGTCATATTTTTGAAAAAAAACTTTATTTTCTTGTAGTGAAATTATGCAATATAGTAGTCAAATAGTGCAAATAGCCTGTGACCCTAAAAAGGGGTTGCAGGCTATTTTGTATACAAATGCATAGAGAAGTAAAGTTTCGCTGGCTTAAGCAGTGAAAATTTGGTGGAATTATGGATAAACGTAGGCGGCACATGGAACGATTTTCTTCTGTCAGCAATTTAATTCAGTTGTACTCTGGCTTAAAAAGTGTATAATTATTCGAAAAAGAGATGAATTTAAACGTCACTACTGTAAAGCTGTACTGCAAAACATTTCTTATCAGAGGTATTAAAAAGTTTAAATTGCGCTGATGTTAGGTCGGTGTTAAAATAATAGAACTATATCAAAAAAACGTCGCTCCATTTCAGTAGCCGTGCCAGCGGCTGCGTGTTGATTTATACAGGCTGTTTGCCGGATCGTCCGGATCAGCTCATCTCATTTAATGGCTTCTGCCCAATAGCAGGCATTATTTTTGACAGTCTCATGCTGTCACCTCTTCTATCTAGCAGGCTCTATCGCAAGCGAAAGGCCAGCTCCTCCCGTTTCATTGTTGCCTGTTGCCTATGTTCTTGATCTTTCCGAAATACTTCATTATAGAAAGGTTGCGTTCCATGAGACACATCGGATTACCTCCAAAACAGGGTCTGTATGACCCGCAGTTCGAAAAAGACGCATGCGGAATGGGTTTTGTTGCCAACATCAAAGGAGTACCTTCACACGATATCGTTAGTCAGGCACTGACCATGCTTAGTAACATGGAACACCGTGGAGGACAGGGAAGTGAGCCGAATTCCGGTGACGGAGCAGGTATCCTGATTCAGATTCCACATCGCTTCTTTGCACAGGAAGCGGAACGTCTTGGTTTTGCATTGCCTGAACAGGGATTCTATGGCGTAGGAATGTTGTTCCTTTCCCAGGACCCTGCCATTCGCAGTGCGCATGAAGAGAGCCTTAAGAAGATTATTGAAGAAGAAGGTCAGACGTTCCTGGGTTTCCGGGATGTTCCTACTTTTGATGAAATGCTTGGCCGTTCTGCGCTTGCAGCAAAACCTTATGTACGTCAGGTGTTTATTGGAAGATCCGCAGATGTGAAGGATGAGCTTGGATTCGAGCGTAAGCTGTATGTTATTCGCAGATGCGCTGAGCTGGCTATTCGTTATTCGGCAGATGAAGCAGAAGGTGGTTCGTTCTACCTTCCGAGCATGTCTTGTCGCAAAATTGTATATAAAGGCATGCTGACAACTGAACAAGTTGGCGGGTTCTATCTGGATCTGCAGGAAGAACTCGTGGAATCGGCCATTGGACTTGTGCATTCCCGTTTCAGTACCAACACCTTCCCCA
The DNA here is from genome assembly GCF_056395745.1 of Paenibacillus sp. 10L310. NCBI lineage: Bacteria > Bacillati > Bacillota > Bacilli > Caryophanales > Paenibacillaceae > Paenibacillus > Paenibacillus sp. 10L310. The sequence continues at coordinate 54,061 of NZ_JBFTKC010000020.1, forward strand.
GCTGGGAACGTGCCCACCCGTATCGTTTCATGATCCACAACGGTGAGATCAATACGATGCGTGGTAACGTGAACTGGATGCATGCACGGCAATCCTTGTTCGAGAGCGAGTTGTTTGGTAACGACATCGCGAAAGTAAAACCGGTTATCAATCCGGACGGTTCGGATACAGCCATGTTTGATAACACGCTGGAGTTCCTGTATCTGAGTGGTCGTTCCCTGCCACACGTGGCGATGATGATGGTTCCTGAACCTTGGAGCACAGATGAGGACATGGACCCTGCCAAAAAAGCATTTTATGAATATCACAGCACGATGATGGAGCCTTGGGATGGACCAGCAGCAATGGCCTTTACAGATGGTTTGCAAATTGGTGCAACACTTGACCGTAATGGATTGCGTCCAGCTCGTTATTATGTAACCAAGGATGACCGTATTATCCTGTCCTCCGAAGTTGGGGTACTTGATATTGCGCCGGAAGAGATCCTGTACAAAGATCGTCTGCGTCCAGGTCGGATGTTGCTTGTGGATACACAAGAAGGCCGCATCATCGCGGATGAGGAAGTAAAAGCAATCATTGCAGCCGAGAATCCGTATCAGGATTGGCTTGATGAGCATTTGATGGATCTGAGCGAGTTGCCGGACGCACCGGAACTTCCTGATCCAAAACATGATAACGTGACCCAGCTTCAGCTCGCTTATGGTTATACATTTGAAGAACTACGTAAAATCCTGGAGCCGATGGCAACAACAGGTATGGAAGCTACGGGTTCGATGGGTTATGATGCACCGCTGGCTGTGCTGTCCGATCGTCCACAGCGTCTGTACAACTACTTTAAACAGATGTTCGCCCAGGTAACCAACCCGCCAATCGATGCAATCCGTGAAGAGATTGTAACGTCTACGGCAACAACCATTGGTCCTGAGCGCAACTTGCTGAACCCTGAACCGGAGAGTTGTCGCCAGATCCGTCTGGATACACCGGTATTGTCTAATGAAGACTTTGCGAAGATTCGCCATGTGCGTCGCCCAGGCTTCCGCTCCATGACGATTCCAATCTTCTTCACCGCTGCGGAAGGGGCAGAAGGACTTCGCAAAGCGATGGATTTGCTCTTCGAAGCTGCAGATCGTGTCATCGGCAAAGGTCATAACATTCTGATCCTGTCTGACCGCGGTGTGGACGCAGAGAATGCTGCCATTCCTGCATTGCTTGCTGTAGCAGGTCTGCATCACCATCTGATTCGCCAGGGAACCAGAACCAAAGTCAGCATTATGCTTGAATCGGCAGAACCGCGTGATATTCACCACTACGCGTTGCTGCTGGGTTATGGTGTAAGTGCGGTGAACCCTTATCTGGCCTTTGAAACGCTGGATGACATGATTCAGCAAGGATTGCTGCGTGGTATCTCGCATGAGAAAGCAGTGAAAAACTACATTAAAGCAGCTACCAAAGGCGTTACTAAAGTGTTGTCCAAAATGGGGATTTCTACGATTCAATCGTATCGTGGAGCTCAAATCTTCGAAGCGGTAGGTCTGAAATCAGACTTCGTTGACCGTTACTTTACCTGGACACCTTCCCGTATCGGTGGAATTGGGTTGGAAGAAGTGGCAGCCGAAGCGTTGACACATCATAACCGTGCCTTTACGGAAAAAGACGGTAACGATAAAGTATTGGATTCCGGTGGGGATTATCAATGGCGTAACGACGGAGAAGAGCATCTGTTCAATCCGCAAACCATTCATACCCTGCAACATGCGGTACGCACTGGGGATTACAAGCTGTATAAAAAATATTCCAAACTTGTGCAAGGTGAGAATGATCAATTGTTGACCATTCGCTCCATGCTGAAGCTGAAACCGGTAGGAGCTTCCATTCCACTCGAAGAAGTTGAATCCGTAGAAGATATCATGCGTCGATTCAAAACAGGTGCAATGTCCTTCGGTTCGATCAGTAAAGAGGCGCATGAAGATCTTGCCATCGCTATGAACCGTGTTGGAGGTAAATCCAATACCGGTGAGGGTGGAGAAGACCCGGCTCGCTTCATTAAAGATAGCAACGGGGATTCCCGTCGTAGTGCGATTAAACAGGTAGCATCCGGACGTTTTGGTGTTACATCCAACTACTTGGTTAATGCCGACGAGATTCAGATTAAAATGGCTCAGGGAGCTAAACCAGGTGAAGGCGGACAGCTGCCAGGACGTAAAGTGTATCCTTGGGTTGCTGAAGTTCGTGGATCTACACCGGGTGTAGGTCTGATCTCGCCACCACCGCATCACGATATCTACTCAATCGAAGATCTGGCAGAGTTGATCTATGACTTGAAAAATGCCAATCCGCGTGCTGAGATTAACGTGAAGCTGGTATCGGAAGTGGGTGTGGGTACCATCGCAGCTGGTGTAGCCAAAGGCCGTGCCGATATTATCCTTGTCAGCGGTTATGACGGTGGTACAGGTGCATCGCCGCAAGGTTCGATTCGCCACGCAGGTATGCCTTGGGAACTAGGTCTTGCAGAGACACATCAAACGTTGATGTTGAACAATCTGCGTGACCGTGTTGTCCTCGAAACAGATGGCAAAATGCTTAACGGCCGTGACCTGGCGATTGCTGCCTTGCTAGGAGCAGAAGAGTATGGATTCTCTACGGCACCGCTCGTTGCACTTGGCTGTATCATGATGCGTGTCTGTCAGATGGATACCTGTCCGGTTGGTGTAGCGACACAGAATCCGGAATTGCGTAAAAATTATATGGGTGATCCAGCTCATGTGGTTAACTTCATGCGATTTGTTGCTGAAGATGTGCGTGAGATCATGGCTGATCTTGGTTTCCGTACTATTCAGGAGATGGTCGGACGTACAGATTGCCTCGAAACGGTAGAAGCCGTAGATCACTGGAAGAAAAAAGGTGTGGATCTGTCTGTATTGCTGCACGTGCCTGAAATGCCGGAAGGTTCTGCACGTTACCGTACACAGCATCAGAATCACCAATTGGAAGAAACGCTGGATATGCAACAATTGTTGCCACTGGCACAGGCTGCTATTGAATCCAGTCAACCGGTTGAAGCGGTGCTTCCAATTACAAACGTTAACCGTGCAGTAGGTACCATTTTGGGTAGTGAGATCACACGCAAATATGGACTCGCAGGATTGCCTGAAGATACGGTTAAATTTAAGTTTGTCGGCTCTGCCGGACAAAGCTTTGGGGCCTTTGTACCTAAAGGTATGACCTTGACCGTTGAAGGGGATTCCAATGACTACGTAGGTAAAGGACTGTCCGGAGGTAAACTGATCGTGATGCCTTCTCCGAAAGCAACGTTTGAGGCGGAAGATAACATCATTATTGGTAATACGGCTCTCTACGGAGCAACAAGCGGTGAAGCGTATATCCGTGGTATTGCGGGTGAGCGATTTGCTGTACGTAACTCGGGCGCCAAAGTAGTTGTTGAAGGTGTAGGCGACCATGGTTGTGAGTATATGACAGGTGGACGTGTCGTTGTACTGGGCGATACAGGTCGTAACTTTGCAGCAGGGATGTCCGGAGGTATTGCCTATGTGTATGATCCGGAAGGCACATTCCTGAAACGTTGTAATCTGGAAATGGTTCTTTTGGAGCGTATCGAAGATGTGGCAGAAAGTGCAGATCTGCGAGGCATGATTCAACGTCATGTTGCCAACACAGGAAGTGCTGTCGGTCAGCGCGTTCTGGATAACTGGCAAGATGCGCTGAATCAGTTCGTTCGGGTTATTCCGAAGGACTTCAAACGTATGACAGAACAGATCGAACGGATTCAGGCAACAGGTTTGACTGGAGAAGCAGCGCTGCTTGCAGCGTTTGAAGCGAATATGCGTGAACTTGCACGTGCTGGAGGTTAATAACTTCCTTGTTCAAAGTTATAAGTGCATGAACAGGTTGTATTAAGAATAATAGGAGCAATATGGTTGCCATTCCGGCACCATATTGCTCCTATTTTGCTTTCGACAAAATTAGAACCCCATCAAAAAACGTTATCGCCATGAGACGACAACATCGAGGAACTTTCTCAAGTATAATAAGGCTAGTTTTGGAGGGCAGGGAAAGTATAAAGATAAGAGAGGTTAGCGGAATGAATATGAAGCATCCAAACAGGGACGATCGTAGGCCGACAGGTAAACAAGTCGAAGCAACCCAGATGGACATCATGAAGGTGTTACTGCAATGCGGAATCGACCCGGAGCGTTGGAACCATTTCGTATCCTCCGTCAACAACAAGCGTCCTTGACACAATAGACAAGCATGGAATGAAAGGGAATTAAGACACAAAAAAAGCCCAGAAGCCAGAGAGGTTATCTCTCGGGAACTGGGTCCTCTTTTCGGGTTTAGTCCATGCTGCGTTCCATTCGGACAAATGCAATAAAACGACGTGCCTCTTCTTCTGTTAAAGACTTCCCATCAATCATCAGATCGAAGCGTTCTAACACTTCTTTGTCCGATAACTCCAAGGTATCCACGAAATCACGTACGTCTTCATCCATCACGACATCACTTTGCTTTGTACGTCCTATAAGATAATCGATAGACACCTCAAAGATGTCAGCAAGTCTCGTTAACACTTCGAAATCCGGTTTACGTCGATTCTTCTCGTAGTGGGAGAGAGCAGCTCTTGTAATATGAATGGAGCTCGCAAGTTCTTCTTGAGTAAGTCCCCGCTGTTCCCGTAATTCTGCAATGCGATTTCCGTAGCTCATAAGCTATTTCCCCCTGAACGACATCAAATATATATTGAAACAATCCTGAGCCAAGTGTTTGATCAGGGCAGCTTTCCTGCAAAAGAGTAACTCCTCATGTGTTTCCTTTAACCCATTTCCATTTGTAAATAGGTCTGTCTAAGGACATCTCAAATTGTCGTAAATCAAAAGAACCATGTCCAAATACCGCTTGACATGATACGTATTGTATCGTAAATTGGACGTATGGAGTTACAAAATGTATCATTTGGAATATTTTAAGTATCTCCTTGTTGCCTGGACCATATACCTGTGAGAAGGAAGTGGAGGCAGTCCATGTAGGCTAATCCATTCTAAAGGAATGAAACCATGTATTCAATAATTCAGGAATGGGCTGATATGAAATTAAATGTCCATATGTACATTCAGGAGTTTCATGGGAAAATGGTAGACCGCAAAAGACGCCCTGTTCTGTTACTTGGAATGGACACTCAAGCAATCACCTTCCTGAGCGACCTGAACTTGCCGGTATCATCAGAAATGCTCATTGGTTTGGATGTTGAAGATCAACATGTATGTGTACGACTTCACGCAAGGTTGCAATGGAAACAGCCCTTCGGAGAGCTCACAATGTATCATTCAAACTTGCATATTCAGCACGAACAGAAACTATATATAACTGGACAGTTAAACACAATGCTTACTGAAGTTCAGTTTCCCGCGGTTTCCCGTTTTCAGTATGAAAAGGCAACAGAACAAAAGGCTCTGCAGGAACCCTATCATTACATTGATTTCACCATATAATTCCAAGTCGATTCTTAACAATTTCTGAACAAAACATGTACTTAACGCCATTTTACTATATTTCATAGCGTTATGCATTAGTTCTTTAACACCAAAAGCATTTGCGCAATGAATAAAGGGGCGAGGGGGCTCATACTATTTCAGGAAGTTTGGATATGGTTGAAATGCACTGCCACATATTATCCGGCCTAGATGATGGTCCTGTTCGAATGGAGCAGTCCGTTGCGATGGCTGAGAAGGCGGCAGCCTCAGGAATTACCTCCATTATTGCTACTCCGCATCACCTGAACGGGCAATACAACAATGAACCGATGGTGGTCAATCAGGCCGTGAACCTGCTCCATGCAGAACTTCGCAAACGTAACATTCGCCTGGAGATCCGTCCCGGACAGGAGATCAGGGTGCATGACAACCTGATTGGAGACTTATATGCAGGAAAGTGCTGCACACTCGCCGGAAGTCGTTACATGTTGCTGGAACTGCCCTTTGGTCATATTCCCTCACAGTTCCCCAGGATACTGCATGAATTACGAATAGCGGGAATTACCCCTATTATTGCTCATCCGGAACGTAATCGTGTCATTTTGAAGAAGCCAAAGTTGTTGGCTGATTACTTGAGTCAAGGCGGACTATGTCAGCTCACAGCTCAATCTTTCACTGGGCTTTTCGGACGGAAAGTTCGGCAGTGGTGTTTTCATTTTTGCAAAGAAAACGGGTTTCATTTCATTTCATCAGATGCACATGATACGTGCAAAAGGACATTTGCCATAAGTGAAGGAGAGCGGGCCATCGAGCGTCGATTTGGAGCTGAAGCCGTTAAGCGGCTGGCAGAGAATGCGTCGCACATTCTATCAAATTCGTGTCTGGTCACAGAACGCTGGAAACCTCGCAAATGGCTACTGTCCATCTGGTAGTTACATAGGATAGATCACAACGTATAGGAGGAATGAAAGTGGAACTGAAAGGATATTTTCGACTCTTACAAAAGAAACTGTGGTTGATTGTTGCAATTGCTTTGATAGCCGGTGTGGGTGCAGGGGTTAAAAGCATTTTCTTCACCCAGCCCATCTATGAGGCAAGTTCCAAACTGATCGTGAACCAGACCTCTAACGTTCAAGGCCAGGCGATGATGGACTTCAGCATGATTCAAACCAATATCAAACTCATTAACTCATACAGAGAAATTATTAAATCTTCCGCCATTATGGATAAAGTCGCTACCACGTATCCGGACCTAGGCTTAACCTCAGCTCAGCTCATGAATAGCACTTCCGTCTCTACAGCCAGCGAATCCCAAGTGATGAGCATAACTGTACAAGGGACTACCTACGAAAAAGCCGCAAAAACGGTCAATGCCATCTCCAACGTGTTCCAATCTCAAATCCCCCTAATCATGAAAATCGATAATGTGGCTATCCTCAGTGAAGCAAAAGTGGATAGTAACGCATCTCCAATCAATATGAAAACCACATTAAGCATCATTGTCAGTCTGTTCGCAGGTCTTGTGCTCGCGATTGCACTTGTATTCCTGATGGATTATCTGGATGACACATTCAAATCCGAAGCCGAACTTGAAAAAGAGCTGGGTCTGCCTGTGCTTACAGTGATATCCAAAATGAAAAAAGACGATCTGAAAAATACGAAAAATTACGTATCTCAACAGAAAGTGGGGGATGGCAAATATGTCGCGGCTAACCAATGAAAATAACAGTCTGGTGACCTATTTTAACTCCAAATCTCAGATCTCGGAGGGATACCGTAAATTACGGACGAACATCCAGTTCTCCTCAATCGACAGTCATATCAAAAAAATCATGGTGGCTTCCGCTGAATCCGGCGAAGGCAAGACCACAACCATTAGCAACCTGGCGGTAACCTATGCCCAGGAAGGCAAAAAAGTTCTGCTGATCGATGCGGATCTGCGTAATCCTTCCTTGCACCAGGTGTTTTCCGTACCGAATCATATCGGTCTTAGTAGTGTGCTATCTAATCAGTACAGTGTGGAAGACGTGCTTAGAGAGAGTTATATCGACAATCTCCAATTGTTCACTTCTGGCCCAATTCCGCCGAACCCTTCCGAGATGATCGGTTCCAACCGGATGAAAAGGCTGATTGAGAAGTTAGAGGATCAATATGATGTCATCATGTTTGATACACCGCCGGTGCTTGCGGTAACGGATGCACTCATTGTGAGTTCGCTGTGTGATGGTGTGCTACTGGTCGTGAACTCGGGCAAGGTCAAGAAGGAACTGGTGAAGAAGACCAAGGCTGCTCTGGAGCATGTGAATGCACGAATTCTGGGCGCAATCCTGAACAATATCAAAAACGCTGCAGTTCCGGTGGGCTACGGAGAGAAGTAAACCTTCCATCCAATGCTGCCAAGTAAACAGGTAATGTCTACTGCACCTTTATCACTGTAGGCACTCGGTCATGCTGTGGGTTCAATGAACCTTAGACGTTAATCGTCGAAGGTATGACGTGAGGACGGGTTAGATGCCCTGGTTCAACTTTTATCAAACTAAAAAAAAAGAGGATAGGGTGGTATTTATGAAAAAAGTGAGAAAAGCAATCATTCCTGCAGCTGGACTAGGTACACGATTTTTGCCAGCCACAAAAGCGATGCCCAAAGAAATGCTCCCTATTGTGGACAAACCAACTATACAGTATATCGTTGAGGAAGCCATTGCCTCTGGAATCGAAGACATCATCATCGTAACGGGTAAAGGGAAGCGGGCAATTGAAGATCATTTCGACAACGCTTTTGAATTGGAACATAACTTGCTGGAAAAAGGGAAGCTGGGCCTGCTTGAAGAGGTTCGCAAATCCTCTAACGTGGATATCCATTACATAAGACAAAAAGAGGCCAAAGGACTTGGTCATGCTGTCTGGTGTGCACGTAACTTTATCGGTGACGAACCTTTTGCCGTGTTGCTCGGAGATGACATCGTCGTATCGGAAGTTCCATGCACCAAACAATTGATTGATCAATATGATCAGGTTCAACATTCCATTGTTGGCGTACAAACCGTACTTGCTGAACAAACAGACAGATACGGCATTGTAGACCCGCTTCAATCGGATGGCCGTTTGACAGAGGTTCTCAGGTTCGTAGAGAAACCTGCCCAAGGCACAGCGCCTTCCAACCTGGCGATTATGGGGAGATACGTACTGAGTCCAGAGATTTTCGAACATTTGGAGCAACAAGAGATTGGTCAAGGGGGAGAAATTCAATTAACAGATGCGATTCAGCGCTTAAATGAGACACAAGGAGTGTATGCTTACGATTTCGAGGGAGTACGTTATGACGTGGGCGAGAAATTGGGATTCATTTTGACAACTATCGACTTCGCTCTGCAAAAACAGGAACTTAGAATTCCAATGCTGCAAGCTCTGCAACAGATTCTGGAAAAAGAGTCGGTAGAACATGTAGCCGGGGGGGAGTTTGAATGAGTCCATCTCCCCAAACGAAGGAAGCGGAGATTGTTATGGACCCAAGTCTGGGGTACAATGCATCAACGATGTCAGGACAAAATGCGGATAAAGTGTATCTATTTATGAAAAGAATGCTCGATTTGCTGGGTTCTTTCATAGGTTTGATCATTTTGTGCCCCTTGTTTGCGGTCATCGGATTACTGATCAAAATCGAGGCCCCGCAGGGGTCTGTTTTTTTTCGTCAGGTACGAGTAGGACAGAATGGAAAAGAGTTTCATATGTACAAATTCAGGTCGATGGTTGCGAATGCAGAAGATCTGCTGGAACAGCTGATTGATCAGAATGAAGTGAACGGGAATATGTTCAAAATGAAAAATGATCCCCGCATTACCCGGATTGGCAAGTTCATTCGGAAAACCAGTCTGGATGAGCTGCCACAGTTGTGGAACGTGTTCAGAGGAGAGATGAGTCTCGTTGGACCCAGACCGGCTCTGCCCAGAGAAGTGCAGAACTACACTTCCTATGACAGACAACGTCTTCAGATGATCCCGGGATGTACGGGATTATGGCAAGTCAGCGGTCGAAATAGTGTTGGTTTTGAGGAAATGGTGGAGCTGGATCTGACGTATGCCCGTGAGCGCAGCATGATGGTGGATATCAAAATTATCTTCAGAACGTTCAAGGTGCTGGTAGGTTCGAAGGATGCGTTTTGAAACACGATTCTGGCTTTGAGGTGGCATAGCAGATATGCAAAAAACAGACTATTTCGCTTCTTCTAGAGGGAATACGTTATATATCATTCTTTCCTCGTTAATCATTATCGGCATGGCAGTATACTTACCGATCATCTCAATCATGGCATTGGCATTGCTGATTCTGTTTGGGATATATCTGAAACATCCAAGTTGGGTCTATATGATTGTGATCGGTACATTTTCGCTATCCATGGATAAAATCTTCAGAATGCAAATGATGGGTTTTGACGCATCTTCCTTTTACAAATTGCTGATCCTGTTTTTCATACTTCCTATTTTTATGAGGTATGGATTGAAAAAACAATTCATTTATCCGGCTTTGGTTGTAGGGTATCTCTTTGTTCAGAGTTATTTTTTATCTGTCATGCCAAGCAAGATGAGCCCACTTGATCCCTTTAAAGCTTTTTTGGGATTAGTTGTTCCCTTCCTGTTACTGATGGTGAATTTTCCGAAGGAAGTTAGTAAAAGGATCATCAGAGTTCTGGCCTGGCTTCCCGTGTTTAGTTTGATTGGTGGTCTCATCCTGCAGCAATTGGGTATGTTATCCATCGCAAATCTAGAGGGCTCAGGCGTAAGTCGTTTACAGGGAGCTAATATTGCGGCGCATTTGGGAATGCTTTGTTTTATTTCGATCTGTGTTTGTCTGATGGAGATTCGATACAAAAATCAGGTGATCCTGAATTATGCTCTTACACTAACCCATTTTATTATTTTGATACAAACGGGTACTCGCGGACCTTTGCTTGCACTGATCCCCATCGTCGGTATGTATTTAATCGATCATGTAAGGAAATTTGTGAAGGGCAGAACGAGTGCTCTTCTTCCTGTTGTTTTATTTCTGGCAGCCGTCTCCGTGATGGTTGTTTTACAGTGGGATAATTATGAATTGAGGCAGGAGAGCAAAGGATTATCAGGTAGAGACTCCGCGTGGGCCTTCTTTATCAAAAAAGCGAACGAGTACCCCATTTTTGGTCAGGGACTGGGCTCCGCCTTGGTTGCCAATGATGGCAGTATCTTTTCAGGATTCACCGTTCCCCATAATGAATACATCCGCTTTTATTATGATGGGGGTCTGGTGGGGGCTTTGCTGATTTTTGGAGCCTTATTATTTGTATACAAAAAGGTATATAACAAGTTAAATCGTCTCGTGAAACCTTATTTTGTCGGGATGATTGTTGGTTTCTCGATCTACTCTTTTGTCGATAATACGTTATCCACCATTCATTTAATTGCTCCTTTTTGTGTGTATCTTAATGCGTTATATCAGATCAGTGATGAGAAACGCGTTGTCCCTGATAATCCCCAGGAGTTTGTCCATCGAAAGGAGACCATGCAATGAAAGTCTGTCTAGTAAGTTCCACAGGAGGCCATCTGAATCAATTGTTAAACCTGATTCCTGCGGTGGAAGATCATGATTACTTTTTGGTAACGGAAAAAAGCGAAGCAAGCAGTAAATTGAATCTTTCTAATCGAACCTACTTCCTGTCTCAGCAGGAGAGAAAGAATATCCTGTTCCTGTTTATTGTGCTGCGCAATATCATAGCTTCGTTGTTCATTCTGCTGAAAGAACGCCCGAAAGTTCTGATCACCACTGGAGCGGGAGCGGTATATCCCTTGTGTTTACTTGGAAAATTGATGGGAGCTAAGCTTGTTTTTGTGGAAAGTTACGCCAAAATATATTCGCCAACCCTGACAGGGAGGATGATATACAAATTTGCGGATGAATTTTATATTCAATGGGAGACGCTTCAAGAGGCTTATCCGAACGCGAAGTATAGGGGGGCTTTATTTTGATCTTTGTCGTGCTTGGAACACAGCGATTCCAGTTTAATCGACTACTGAAGGCCGTCGACAATCTCATCCAGGAGGGGCAGATGCCTTCGGATGTTCTTGTGCAATCCGGTTACAGTGAATATAAGCCGCTGCATTATCAACAAAAGCCTTTTTTTAATCAGGAAGAGATGAATGATCATATTGCGAAAAGTGAATTTGTCCTGTCCCACGCGGGAGTAGGGGTCATTACCAGTGCACTGCAGATGAACAAAAAGGTAATCGTGATGCCAAGGCGGAAGGATCATGGGGAGCATGTGGATAATCATCAACTGGAGATCGCAAAAGTGTTTCAAGATAAAGGATATATTTCGGTAGCTCAGAACGAAGATGAACTCCACGCATTAATAGCTAATATTGATAAACTTGACTTTCAACCCTATGTGAAAAGTAACTCGCAGTTGCTCTCCTCTATTAAGGGTTATATTAATTCTCTTTGATGAGATGGGTTCGTTACGATTCAAAAGGAGTGGAATGATGAAACCTAAGGTGCTGGTCATAGGTTCTTCTACGAAGGACATGGGCGGAATTGTAAGTGTCATTGTAAATATTGAAAATTCATTGATCGCCGAGCAGTACAATCTACAGCGAATTGAAACCTATATTACGGGTAGCGTGCTTGCACGACTAATCATCTTTATTAAAGGTTTTCTTCAATTTCTCGTGAAGCTTGTTACATTCAAACCGGACATGATTCATATTCATATGTCTTACAATGGGAGCTTCTATCGTAAAGCGTTGTTCATTCTCGTTGGCCGCAAAATATTCAGGGTGCCAGTCATTGTCCATATTCATGCTTCAAGCTTCGATGTGTTCTATAATCGGCATCCTTTGCAACAGAAGCTATGCAAGTATGTCTTGAATCAAGTGGATAAATTAATTGTACTGTCGTATACATGGAAAAGCTTTTTTTCCAAGATTGTGCCTGAATCCAAAATCGAAGTGCTTTATAATGGCGTATTCATTAAAGAACCTCCTACCAGAGAAGAGCGTCAGGTTCCACGATGTTTGTTCATGGGCCGTCTTGGCAAGAGAAAAGGTGTGTATGATCTCCTGTTAGCTATTCAACAATTGAAGCAAAAAGGGGTCGAAGCGGTCTTTACGTTGGCTGGCGATGGGGAAGTTAATGAAGTTCGCGCGCTGGTTGAGCATTACGGCATCACAAAATACGTGGAAGTGCCGGGATGGATTAGAGGCGAGGAGAAGGAACGTTTGCTTCACCATGCGGATCTACTAGTTCTACCTTCCTATCACGAAGGGCTTCCGATGGCAATTCTGGAGGCTATGAATGAAGGTTTGCCGATTGTTTCTACTCGGGTGGGTGGCATACCTGAAGTGATTACAGATGAGCTGAATGGTTTTCTCGTTGAACCTGGGGATGTCACAACTCTGGCCCATGTGCTGGAAAGACTTATTCTGGATAAGGAACTGAGAATGCAAATGGGATTGAACAATAAGGAACTGGTCACATCCAAGTTCAACATGAACAGTCTCATTGAAAATTTATCGTCCATCTATGACAAGGTGCACATGAAAGTGTCCTAGTTTCAAGAGAAAGGTGGTTCTATGGAAGCATTGGTAAGTTGTATTATAACAACGCATAATCGCGCTGAATTGTTGAAAAAAGCCATGGCAAGTGTGCTGGAACAGACCTATCCCTTTCTGGAAATTATTATTGTGGATGATGGCTCACAGGATCATACCGAAGAGGTATGCAGAGCATGGACTAAAGAAGATCACAGAATACAATATATTCAGGTTCCTTATGCTCAAGGTGCCAATCATGCCCGGAATTTAGGGATACAACGTGCCAATGGAAAATATATTGCGTTCCTGGACGATGATGATCAGTGGCTGCCTGATAAAATTCAATCCCAGACCCGAGCCCTGGAAGAAAATAAAGGACTCTTCTGTTTTTGCAGTAAAGTCCTTGTTTATGTGGATCAGGATCACAAGGTGACTCGCAGGAAGGTGTCGGTTGAATCCCGTGATCTCGTATTCTACGCGGATTTGCTAACCTACAACTGGATCGGTGAAACCTCCAAAATTATGGTGCAGACCCAGCTGGCGCGCTCTGTCATGTTTGATGAACAATTAACCTCGGCACAGGACTATGATTTCTATCTTCGAATTCTGCAAAGAGGACATCATGCCATCAATATCAAGGAACCCCTTGTGCATATCTATATCCATCAGGGCCCACGAATCTCGACCTCATCCAAGAAAAAGTTTCAGGGACAACGCAAAGTACTGATCAAGTATTACAAGGATATGAGTGAGGAACAAAAGAGGCGTCAACTTCATCATTATCGCATGATGGAATGGTCCAAGAATCCGAAGCGAAATGTTGTTTTTCTGAAAAATACGTTGGCTCTGTATCCATGGTGGAAAAATTTTACGTTGTTTAAGCGCAATATCAGAACCATTTTGGTCGGTTATCGCTTGAGAAAACAGTTCCGAAGCGAAGCGTTGAGCAAAGAAGAGTATAAAGGAACAGCCTAAAGCAGAGGTGTAGTCATGCGAGAACCTGTAGTTTACATGTTGCCCAAAATGATCAAAACGAACAAATTCAATGAATTATTATCGCAGTCCATCGAAGATCAGGGATGGGATGTGAAGCATTTTTCTAAAAAAGACTTAAAACATGTCCGTAAGAATGATGTACTTCATTTTCACTGGCCGAGTTTTTATTACAAAGGAAACAACGCGTTCTCGACATTCATCAAGTCCATATTTTTCATTCTTATGATTATGTATGTGAGACTAAAGGGTGCGAAGTTGTTCTGGACGGTTCATAACATATGGCCGCATAACAGCGGCAAAACGTGGCATGATTACTGGATGAGGACGTTTCTGGTGCGGAATTGTACCAAATTGATTGTAATGGGCAAACCGCTCATTCGCAGCGTAAGTGAGACTTTTCATGTGCCTGAGAATAAGATTGAAGTCATCCCTCACGGGCATTATCAGGGGGTATATGGACGAACAGGGCAGAACATCAGAGACCTTTTTAACATCCCGGCAAATGACTATGTCTTTGCTTTTTTTGGTCAGGTTTCGCCGTATAAAGGGGTGGATGATCTAATCAAGGCGTTTAACCATCTGGATTGGAAGGATGCTCATCTGCTCATCGCTGGCAAGAAGTCAGCTGACTATGATCTGGAAGATTCAATACGCCATTCGGATCGCATTCACACGTATTTCAATTTTATTCAGGATGGGGAGTACTCGGATTATTTTGAAGCTATAGATTCGATGATTCTTCCGTATAAAAATATTGCGACATCAGGCAGTGCAATTCTGGCACTGTCTTTTGGTAAACCTGTCGTTGCCCCAAGAATAGGGCTCATGGAAGAGTACTTGCCCGAGAGCTGTGCAGTATTATATGACCCTTTGGATCAGGAGGGGTTGGAAGAAGCTATGAAAAAAATCCGTGCGAAGGATGAAGAGTTCAGGGAAGGCAATGGATTCCAATCTATGCTTGATAAGTTGGAATGGTCAGGGATCGCGAAGCGAACAATTTCGCTCTATACGATCTAAATCAATGAGGATGCGGGGACGATTGAATGAAAGCCACTGTAGCCATATGCACGTATAACAGAGCCTATGATCTGAGTGAATCTGTTCTTAGTGCCGCTCGGCAACATGTTGAATATGACGTTGAAATAATCGTGATTGATAACAATTCAACCGATCACACAGCGCAACTAGTTCAGGAGATTCAGGACATCGAAGGTGTAGATAACGTCAAGTATGTTCTGGAGAAAAAGCCAGGTTTATCGGCGGCAAGGAATCGAGCCATCCGTGAAGCACGCGGCGAGTACATCCTTTTTCTAGACGATGATGCTATCGCATCTCCGCTATGGATCCAACATATCGTTGACGTGTTCGAAAGTGATACTTCCATCGGATGTGTGGGGGGCAAGATTGAACCTCTCTGGGAGAGCCAGAAGCCAGACTGGATTCCTAGCGAGAACCTGTCGCTGTATACCATTCTGGATTATGCAGACCATGTGGTTGAGATGCTTAATCCATCGATACCGTTCGGTGCGAATGTAGCGTTTCGTACACAGCTCTTTCAGGACATCGCGCCTTTTCGTGAGGACCTGGGTAGAGTGGGGAAGAACCTGTTATCCAATGAAGAGAGTGAGCTAATCGCGCGGATCAGGGTCCAGCATAAAGTGTTTTATACGCCCTTCGGCTCCGTTCAACACAAGGTATCCAAAGAACGAACGACCAAGAACTGGTTTTTGCGACGTGTCTTTTGGCAAGGCGTCAGTGATGCTGTTCGCAAAAAAGACAAGGGTACGATTCGAACAGTAAAACACGCTATCCGTTTGGCGCAAGGAGTTATTCGAGCCTTATTATGCATTTACAGTCCGAAGCGTTTCACCCGGCAACTGGCTCAAATCTGCTACCGGAACGGTCTGATCATCGGGATACTCAGATATAACAGTAAGGAATGAGGAATAGTTGATGTCACAACTCGCGCTCCCAAAACTCTTAAAAGGCAACAGTCTGTTACAGACCATTGTGCATACCAGTGGAACAAACGTCATTATTATGGTTTTTACCACGATTACTTCGATTATTACTTCTCGGATGTTTGGTGTTGAAGGTAAGGGAGCTTTTTCGGCGATCTTGTTCTGGCCGACATTTCTCATTGGACTGGTAAGTTGGGGACTTCCAACCTCGATTATCTATAACCTGAAACGGGAAGCTGCGGAGAAAAGCGCTGAATATCTGCGACTTAGCTTCATGGTCCAAATTCCGATTAGCTTTATCCTCGGAGCGATTGCCTGGATCTATATGCCTTCCTGGATGGCGGATTATCCGCCAGAGGTCATTACGATTTCCCGCTGGTTTACCGTCACCAGTATTCCTGTGCTGATCCTGATTAATCTGTTATCTGCTCTGTCGCAGAGTCGTGACAGGTTCCAGGTCTATAACGGGATACGGTTATATAATCCGGTGCTGAAAGTGATTGTCATGATCTCGTTATGGTTGCTTGGTGCGATGAGCATTGGAATGGCTTCTTTTGTATCCATAGCGAGTTCAGTGATTGTTGTCGCATGGGCAGCATATACGCTCAGAGATAGCCTGCAGTTTAAGTGGTTTACCAAGGCGATCGATCGAAAGGCAGCCAAAAATCTGTTTGGTTACGGCAGTCGGGTTTTTGGGGTGGAACTCCTCGGCACCCTCTACACCCAGTTCGACAAGATTATTATATTGGCTCTGCTCACGCCTAGAGATTTCGGACTCTATTCCGTCGTCTTTGCGTTATCTCGCATCTATAATGCGGTGCAAAATGCAATAAGCAGTGTTGTATTCCCAAAGGTCACCGGATTACCACAGGATCAGGTCATTCGTACCGTTGGGAGAGCATTCCGACTCTCTTTAATTATCATGACAATCATCGTCGTGCCAACCATGTTTGTAGGGAATTGGCTGATGGGTGTTTTGTTTGGTGCAGAGTTTTTGGAGGCGAGTCAGGCATTTTATATTTTGGCATTTGAATGTATTATTGGCGGCGGTTCTTGGATTCTCGCTTCTGCATTCAATGCTTTGGGAAGACCGGGGCTGGTTATGATCAGACAACTCATTGCGTTGTCAGTCACGATTGGTCTGTTTTTTGTGCTTACTCCCCTATGGGGATTAAACGGTATCGCCATTGCCCTGCTCATCGGCTCGATCGTGCGTATGCTGGTCACCGTTGCAGCGATGAAGATTGCATTTAAAGTTAAGTTCAGTGGCATGTTTTTTGACAAAAAGGATATTTCTTTCCTAGCTGAACGGTTGAATAAAAAAAGAAGAGTCACCCAAGGAGGAGATGGAGATGCTGGGCACTAACAATATTCATCCCATGGAAGAGTTGAAGGGACATTTACTTCAGATTCTGAAGGTCATTCCGCCACGTACCGATATCTATTATCTGGATTACCCGGTTCACAGCAATGGCGGAGACTTGTTGATTATGAAAGGTACGGAAGCTTTCTTCCGAGACAACCATATGAATGTACTTGCCAGATATAGCATTCTGGATTGCCCTTTGTCACTCAAGGTACCGGAAGGTATCACGATTGTGCTGCACGGTGGAGGCAACTTTGGCGATCTGTACCCGGCTCATCAGAAATTGAGAGAACGAATGATTGCCCAGCATCCGAATCACCGGATTGTCATTCTGCCTCAGACGATGTTTTACAAAAGTGATATTGAATTAAAAAAGACAGCACAGGTATTCAATCGTCATAAGGATGTACACTTTTTTGTCCGGGATACATTATCTTATGAGATTGCGAGTAAAGAGTTTCAGCAAACGAACGTGTATCTCTCTCCGGATATGGCGCATCAATTATGGCCCCTCAAGTCCAAGAGCCAACCTGTTGCCGAGATGCTCTATTTCTTTCGGAAGGATATTGAGAAAACTCAGAATCAAGTACAATACGAATCCATCAGTGGGCCTAAGGCCACGTTCAAAGACTGGGAGACATTGTACAACCGGGTAGACCGGAAAATTATTCGCATGATTTCATCCCGGTTGAAATCTGGTAAAGGCAACGCTCTCGCCCGCTGGTTGTGGTACAAATACTCTGATCGGATGGTACATACAGCCGTAAAGGAATTCAATAAATACAAAACCGTCACGACATCTCGTCTGCATGGACATATTCTGGCTTGTCTTCTGGATCAACCAAACATTCTTCTGGACAATTCGTATGGCAAGAACTCGAATTATTATACAGCTTGGACGCGGAACAATCCGGTAGGCAGACTGGAAGCTGGTCAGACCAGCACATATAACCAATCAACCAAGGCAGGTAAAGGATCTGGGGCGGTTGTGCTCTCGGATGGAGCAGCGCTATGAGAAGTATCTTGTTATCCGGTGGATCGGGTAAGCGTCTCTGGCCATTATCCAACGATTCAAGGTCCAAGCAATTTCTTAAAGTGCTCCATGGACCCGAGGGTGAACCGGAATCAATGGTGCAACGGGTATGGCGGCAAATGAATTGTGCAGGACTTGCATCACAGGCGTTGATTGCAACCAGTCTGCCTCAGGTGGAGATTCTGACTTCACAGCTTGGAGACGATGTGAGACTGGTCGTGGAGCCTGAGCGCAGAGATACGTTCCCTGCGATTGCACTCGCCGCTTCCTATCTGTATTCGGTGGAGAGTGTGAGTCTGAGTGAGACGGTTGCTGTACTGCCAGTAGATCCTTTTGTTGAAAAGGAATTCTTCGAGGTTCTGGCGACCTTGCCTGAAATGCTCGATAAGTCAGGTGCGGATCTGGCTTTAATGGGAGTAGTACCGACCTATCCGTCAGAGAAGTACGGATATATCATTCCGCAATCCTTATCTTCCAGTAAAAGTAGCAACGAATACGTTCATGTAGCGAAGTTCCAGGAGAAACCCTGCGAATCCGATGCAGTCCTTATGATTGAGAAGGCTGCATTATGGAATTGCGGGGTTTTTGCTTTTAAGCTGGAGTATTTGATCAATTTGCTCATTGAGATGGAGCTACCGATACAGTACGACGAGATGCTGAAACAATATGGACGATTGCAGAAAATCAGTTTTGATTACCAGGTTGTCGAGAAGGCAAATAAGGCTATTGCCATTCCTTACAACGGCTTCTGGAAAGATCTAGGCACGTGGAACACACTCACGGAAGAGATGGGAACTTCGGTGGTAGGTAAAGGCTGGGTTACGGATGATTCTCACGATACTCACCTAATCAATGAATTGAACATTCCGGTTGCCGTCTTGGGGCTGTCAGGTGTGGTGGTGGCTGTGAGTCCGGATGGCATTCTGGTCAGTGATAAAGAAGCGAGTCCACGGATCAAAGAGATCGTGAAAAACGAGGATCAACGCCCCATGTATGAGGAGCGCCGATGGGGGTGCTACCGGGTGCTGGATTATACGAGAAATGAAACCGGTGGCGAGGTTCTCACCAAACGAATCTGCATCAGTGCCGGGAAGAACTTGAGCTATCAATATCATCTGCTCCGCAATGAGGTATGGACGGTGGTATCTGGAACAGGGGAATTGATTCTGGATGGCAAGCATCGAACGATCAGCCAGGGAGATACGGTGATTATTGATCGAAGCATGCTTCATTCCGTCAGAGCCGTTACTGAACTGGAGATCATTGAAGTGCAGATCGGCAGTCAATTGATTGAGGAAGATATCGTTAGAGTATCCACTGAATGGAAGGACATTGTTCAGACTTATATGAAGCACGTGTAACCAAGACTTTATGATATGGGGGAGATGTTGGAATGAATATTACGGTGATTGGAACAGGTTATGTAGGTTTGGTATCAGGTGTATGTTTTTCGGAACTGGGAAATAACGTGATATGCGTCGACAATAATGTGGAAAAAGTGACTATGCTGACGGATGGTCATGTTCCAATCTATGAACCGGGACTCAAGGAAGTCATGACTTCCAATATGGAAGCGGGCAGGCTGACCTTCACGACCAACATTCAGGATGCCATCCACTGTTCAGATATCATTATTATCGCGGTCGGAACGCCATCCCTGCCGAATGGTGAAGCGAATCTGAGTTATATTGAGCTTGTTGCACGAGAAATTGGTTCTTATATGGATAATTATAAAATAATAATGACTAAAAGCACTGTTCCTGTCGGAACCAATGATCGTATTCAAGAATGGATCAGCAGTTTGACGAGTCATCCGTTCGACATGGCATCGGTACCTGAGTTCCTTCGGGAAGGCACAGCTGTGAAGGATACACTGTATCCTGACCGGATAGTCATTGGGACACATAGCGAGCGAGCAGTCGCCACACTGAAAGAGTTGCATCAGCCACTAACCGATCAGATTATTGTAACGGATATTCGTTCGGCGGAGATGATTAAGTATGCCTCCAACGCTTTCCTGGCAACCAAGATTTCCTTTATCAACGAAATTTCTAATATCTGTGAAAAGGTAGGGGCGGATGTTGGTCGCGTTGCTGAAGGCATGGGGTATGACAGACGAATCGGTGCATCTTTTCTCAAGGCAGGCATTGGATATGGAGGTTCCTGTTTTCCTAAGGATACACAGGCCCTGATTCAAATTGCAGGTAATGTCGATTATGACTTCAAACTGCTGAAATCCGTGGTGGAAGTGAACAAGGATCAACGTTTCAACGTGATTCGTAAGCTCGAAGAGGCATTAGACGTACTGGATGGCAAACAAATTGCGGTCTGGGGTCTTGCCTTCAAACCGGATACGGATGATGTACGAGATGCACCGGCGGTTGAAATTATTCAACGACTGCTTGATCAGGGAGCAGCGGTTAAAGCTTACGATCCTATTGCTACGGAGAATTTCCGAAAGGAGGTTGATTCACCGGCGATTACATGGACCTCTAGTGCAATGGAAGCCGCCGAGGATGCCGATGCGCTCTGTGTCCTAACTGAATGGAAGGAGTTTATGGAGGTAGATCTGACGGAACTGGCAGTGCATATGAAGCAACCGATTTTAATCGATGGAAGAAATATTTATGAAGAAGACCAGATCAAGGATACTGCTTTTCAATATTACTCTGTAGGTCGTCCAGGATTAACGAATATTGATGGAAGAAAAACCGCAGTTCTGTAACCGGGGGCATGAACATGAAACTCAAACTGGGGATCAAAATTACGTTAGCAGTTCTTATCTTTATGATAGCCATTGTAGTTGGGTACGCAATCTATCTGTACCTCCATGTAAAATCAGCTGCAGACAACATCTATGAGCCCCGGGAACCGATCAAACAGGTATCTATTGTGGATAACAGGGGAGGAGGCAGGTTCCCCATAGACATGGAGAATCAGGAACCGTTCAACGCCCTGATTTTGGGTGTGGATGAGCGAGCCAATGATCATGGACGCTCCGACACCATGATCGTGCTCAGTGTGAATCCAGCTCAAAATTCTGTGCTCATGTTTAATATCCCTCGCGATACGCGCACGAGCATCGTAGGGCATGGAACAGAGGACAAAATCAACCATGCCTATGCCTTTGGCGGTGTGAACATGTCTGTACAAACGGTTGAACAATTCCTCGGAGTCCCCATGGGCTATTATTTGAAAGTGGATATGGAAGGATTTGCTAAAGTTATCGATTTGGTTGGTGGGGTAGATGTCCACAATCCTTTTGCCTTTGAATATGAGGGTCATCGATTTGAGAAGGGCACCCTCCACTTGGATGGTGCAAGTGCACTGGGATTTTCACGCATGCGTTATGATGATCCCAAGGGTGATCTTGGGCGAAATGACCGGCAGCGTGAAATTATCAAACAGGTATTGAAAAACACCGTTCAGATATCTACTGTATTTCAGTTGGAGTCATTGCTTGGAGAAGTAAGCGAACATGTCAAAACAGACATTTCATTTGATGAGATGAAGCAGATGCTCAGTAATTATCGCAACGTGCTGGAACATGTAGAATCGGTTGAAATTAAAGGTACAGGTAAGAAAATCGACGGAGTATATTACTACATGGTGGAACAGTCTGAGAAGAATCGGATACATCAGTTGATCAAAGAACACTCCGGTTAAATGGATAAGGGGTGAACCACATGCGTATGTTCAGGCTGCCTAAATTGGTATTGATCGTCATTTTAATGTATACACTTATGATTCCGACAACCCAAAATGTTGTTCAGTCTGCTGAAAGTTATCAATGGGATCAGATACCCATTGGCGGTGGAGGTTACGTTACAGCGGTTGTTGTTCACCCAACGGAACCTGATTTGGTCTATGCTCGTACGGATATTGGTGGTGTCTATCGGCTCGATCCCATAAATAACAGGTGGATTCCTTTATTGGATCATATTGAGTCGGGCGAAAGTAATCTATACGGCATTGATGGGATTGCACTGGATCATCAGAATCCGGATATCATCTATCTTGCTGCCGGAAAGTATGCGAATGGGAGTCCCAGTGACATTTTGAAGTCGACAGATCGGGGCGCAACGTGGACCCGAATGGGATTAAATCTTCGTAATGTTTCCAATGGAAATATTCATAGGGCCATGGGGGAGAGTATCGCTGTCAACCCATCAAACTCAAACTATCTGCATGTAGGTACAAGATACGATGGATTATATACATCCAGTAATGGCGGAGATACATGGAGCCAAGTACGTGAAGTTCCCTATGGTCTCTCAGGGCAGGGGATTCGGAGTGTTGTATATGGAGTTAACCCGGCAGCTAAGCATGAGCAAGTTGTGTATGCCGGTGTAAGAGGCATTGGAATCTTTGCCAAAATGAAACGTAGCAATGGCCAGATGACTTGGGAATTGATTAGAAATAGCCCGGAGAGTACAGCTCGGATGACGGTTTCCAAAAGCGGAATTTTGTATGTGACAACAGATAACCGTGGAATCCTGAAATATAATGGTAAACAATGGACTAATATTACCCCGAGTTCGGAATATTCATCCTACTATGGTATTAGTATTGATCCCTCCAATGATAATCACATTCTGGCGGCTGTTCGAACGGGTGGCAGTAACTTACCCTTATATCGCTCCGCCAATAGTGGTCAAACCTGGACCAGCGTGAACAAAACGTTGAACGACAGACCTCCATGGTGGTCATCTAATATGTTTTTTTCGGCGACATCAAGTATAGTATTTGATCCACATCATCCTGGTAGAGTATATGCCTCCGACTGGTCAGGTGTATTTAAAACAGATGACATCACACAACCGATGACCCAATGGGACGCGATTACAGATGGACATGAGGAAGTCGTTGCCCTTTCAGCTGCGACACCACCTCAAGGAGCCGCTTTTTTTAGTGGTGTGGCTGATCAGGTAGGATTCAGGCATTCGGATATATTCAATACACCTATCCAAAAGCTTCCACTTGCAGGCATGCAGGAAGTGGTAAGCATCGATTATCACGAGGCAGATCCCAATCAGATCATTTATTTGGGGAGCAACGATTGGTATGGAACCATCACCAAGCTATTTGTGTCAACCGATAATGGACTGACGACTACCCCTGTGGATGTTCCTGCTGGCTCTCAATTGGGGCGTGTAGCTTACTCGGCTTCGAATTCGAATTTGATTATTTATTTGCCGCAGAAAGGCAACGCAGTGAGGAGCACAAATAAGGGTGTAACCTGGCAAAGTATGAATGGACTCCCGTCAAACAATACAGGTGGCGATTCCATATTCACGTATAATCAGACGCTGGCAGCTGATCGAACAAATGGGAATAAGTTTTATACGTATTACGCTGGACATTTGTATCGAACAACTAACGGTGGAGCTAACTGGGTTAAGGCGAACATAGTTGCATTGCCGCAAAGTGAGAAAATCAAGGTGGAAGCTGCGCCAGGAATGGAAAATGTAGTTTGGGTGAGTCTTGGGGGAGCAGGCTTGTATGCTTCACATACTTCCGGTGCTGCTTTCACCAAAATACAAAATGTACAATCGTCCGAATTATTTGCTTTTGGAAAAGGGAAATCGGGCGGAGTTACTCCTGCTGTCTTTATCTATGGCACGGTCAATCAGGTCAAAGGATTTTTCCGTTCCGACAATATGGGACTCACCTGGGAAAATATCACACCAGCAACAGGGATCGGTATCGGTAATGAGCCCCAAGTGATGGAAGCTGACCGCCAGACGTATGGAAAGGTCTATGTAGGTACGAATGGTCGTGGATTATTTACAGGCTATTTTGTTCAATAAACATTACTTGGCTCTATAAGAAGTATAGAAAGAGATATGAAAGTGGTGATTACAATCCTAATAGGGGAGGGCTCCCGGCGTAGGCGACGTAATCATAAGCGAAGAAGATATGGATACCTGATCTCCGTGCTTCTGATTATATCGTGGATTTTGTTCATCTGGTCCATGTCCGCACAATCCTATCAGCAACAAACAATTCAGCCTTGGCTTCATCAATGGTCTGAGCAGATCCAATGGGTATTAAGCTTGCCTGATATCCAGTTCACTTATGGTGAGCATCATTATTCACTGAATGAACGACCCTATGACTTTGCCGAGTTCATATTTCGTAAAAGTGCGCATGTATTTGTTTATGCTGTGCTAGCCGTACTTGTCTATTGTGGCATGCGTTATCGAAGAAGTGGTATGAAAACCTGTATAGGAATTGCACTGGCTACTGTGATTGTGATCGCATCAATTGATGAATATATCCAGCAATTCAGCCCCAATCGGACAGCTTCCATTCGAGATGTGGGAGTTGATCTGATTGGTGGTCTCTGTGGTGTTATGTTATGGATAGCGGGCGTAGCGATCTATCGGAAATTAAGGTCATTTAGACACTCTCATCGCTAAAGAACGTGATTTCCCAGGAAATTAGATGTATCGTTCAACTTCTACTTGTCTGCTATCCATCATAAGTATGGAGTAGGACAAGGAGGACTGGACATGCTGCGAAGAAGGAACCGGAATGCTTTGCTCAAAAAGATCGGCTTCATCGCGATCATTGTATTATTGCTGTGGTTGATTGCCAGAACCATTCCGTATTTGTTTCAGGCAGATACATCGGATGAAGCTGCTGCTGTTGCCGAAGAGTTTTACAAATATGAGCAGACGGGTGACTTCGGCAGTTCATGGGAACTCTTTCATCCCCTGATGAAAGAGCGGTTTCCCAAGAGTGCTTACGTACAGAACAGAGCACATATATTTATGCAGCACTTTGGCGTGGAAACGTTTGAGCTGGAGATGGAAAAGCCGGAGCGCGAGTTCGATGTAACCGTGATCGATGGCGTTAAGCCATTTTCTGAAGCCTACAGAATCCGGGTCACCCAGAAGTACTCAGGTACCTTTGGCCAATTCGATATTGTGCAGACCTGTTATCTGGTAGAGGATGGCGATGAGTGGACCTTACTTTGGTATTATCCAAATCAGAAAAACGAGGATACCTCGCAGGTCGACAATAGTGACTGATCAGGAAATAGTATTAACCCATACATTGAACCGAATTGTATCATTTACCTAACATGAGGCTCCATAAATGCGAGACTTTTGTCGCATTTTTGGAGCTTTTTTTGTGTTTTGCTTGTTTTTATAGCTTTAAAGCCTTGACATTAGTCCCGGTGTCAAGTAAATTACGAGATAGATACAAAATGTATCAATTTTCAGCGTCTAACGACAAATAACAAGGACTTCTAAGCTCCTTGTGAGGGGAAGGAATATCATTGATCGAAACGGGCCGCTTTTACTGTGTCAGTTGTGGGATGATTGTGTCGGTCACTAGAAGCTCTGTCGAAATGAAGGAAGAGGGCAATGGAGGCAATCACGTATTTCGCACCGGATTCTACCGGAGTGAAATGCCGCTTGGATGCTGTGAAGCGTGTGTAGTTGAAGCGAAACGTCAGGGGAAATCCCAGTTTGCGGGACAATATACTAAAGATTATGATACACTATGTGCATATGAGAAACGGGCATGAATGATGTGCTCGTCCATGAAGGAGGGGATTGAATGCAGCAGGAGCCGGTCGTCCGGATTCAGGGCGTCAGCAAGATCATATCCTCCCGATCATTGGTCAGCGACCTGACTCTGGATATTTCTCCGGGGCAGGTTTTTGGTTTTTTAGGACCTAATGGCGCGGGAAAAACAACGACGATTCGAATGATGGTTGGACTGATGTCCATCAGTAAAGGTGATATTTTCATCTCGGGACACAGTGTGAAAAATGAATTTGAGCAGGCGGTAGCCCAGGTAGGAGCTATTGTGGAAAATCCGGAAATGTACAAGTTTCTGACCGGGTACCAAAATCTCGTTCACTTTGCCCGCATGTCGCCGGGAGTTACGAAGGAACGTATTGCGGAAACAATTGAGCGTGTGGGGCTCACAGCCCGTATTCACGATAAGGTCAAAACCTATTCACTTGGCATGCGCCAGCGTCTGGGGGTCGCGCAAGCGATATTACATAAACCGAAGCTGCTTGTACTTGATGAGCCGACCAATGGTTTGGACCCACAGGGTATACGGGAACTGAGAGATTATTTGCGTCAGCTCACCCAAGAGGAAGGCATTACGGTCTTTGTATCCAGTCATTTATTGTCGGAGATGGAGCTGATGTGTGATACCGTAGCCATCATCCAGAACGGCAAGTTGATTGATGTAAGAAACCTTCGGGCTGAAGCCGGTTCGGATGCATTAATCGAAGTTGCTTTTGAGCTGAATGATGCTGACCGCGCTGCGGATCTGATTCAGGGTGCTATCGTACAGGGCAATGTCCTGGTGGTGCGAGTGTCTCGTGAGCAGATTCCGGATATCAATGCCAAGCTAGTTAGCGAAGGGTTTCAGGTATACGGTATTCGTAACGTGACTCACACCCTGGAAGAACAATTCTTGCAAGTCACTGGGGGTGGAGGCATTGGGTAGTTTTGGTAATCTGATATTGAACGAGAATATGAAAATTTTCCGTCGTCCCCGTACCTGGATCATGTTATCAATTCTGGCGCTGATCTCGCTATTAATGCCAGTGTTACTGCGAGAAGGGATGGGGTCCAATGAAGTTTTGTACTGGGAAGCGGCTGTAACGACCATCCAGATTACGTTTTTCCTGAACACGATCTTCTGTGTCGTGATTGCAGCGGAATCGGTTGCGGGCGAATTTACCTGGGGAACCATTAAGCTGTTGCTGATCCGTCCATGGTCACGAAGCAAAGTTCTTGCTTCCAAATATCTGACCGTCGTTGGCTTCAGTATTGTCAGTACATTGCTGATCATCGCGATGGCCATGCTAACGTCTTATATCCTTTTCTCGCATGATGCTCCGGGAGGAAGCGGTAGTCCGGCTACGAATGCTCTGACGTTATGGGGATATCTGTACGTTGATCTGTTCATTACGCTTGCGATTGCCTTTATGGTGTCCTCCGTATTTCGTTCAGGTGCACTTGCGATTGGATTATCTCTGTTCATTATGTTCTCACAGAGTATCTTCTCACTCATATTCAATCCGGTCCGTTATGAGTGGGCCAAGTATGTTCTATTCAACAACATGGATCTTAGCAAATACATGACCTCCGGGGCAGATTTTGCGCTAATGGGTGGTCCGAGTGCAGGAATGACACTGGGTTTCTCCATTGCAGTTCTGGCGGTGTATTACGTTATTTTCATGGTGATTTCCTGGGTTGTATTCAGCAAAAGAGATGTGGCAGGCTAACGCCTGCTTCTTTTTTTTGCTCCAATGTTTGTTTTGGAAAGAAAATAAGTGTATATTCAGCATCGCCTGTGGCATGACTGTCATTTAAGGGTACTTAGTATCATAAGTAAATGACTAGATATACATATGAACGCCGCAGTCACTTTGGCAGAGCAGCGCATGGAGGGATCACGTTTCTTGATAAATAACAAGTTCTACCGCATATGCACAGCGATTATTCTGCTGCTGCTCATCGTGTATCTGGGGGAAAAAGTGAACTTTATTTTCAGCCCGCTGACCTCACTGATTCACATCATCATCATTCCGCTGCTGATTGCTGGTTTCTTCTATTATCTGCTGCGCCCGCTCGTCGATTATATGGAAAGGCATAAGATCAAACGTGCATTATCAGTTCTGATTATTTATGTCGTAATTGCACTAATACTTGCAGGTTTTAGTGTGCTTGTATGGCCTTCCCTGCGTGAACAATTGATGAATTTCGTAGAGAATGCTCCAGCGTTGGTTACTTCACTCAGCGATCAGTTGAATGCACTTGAAAAGAGCAATGTTGTATCCAGATACCTGCCTGATGATTCCAATCTATTCTCACGATTATCCGATGTTCTGAGTCAAGGGATCACTCAGGTAACCAATTATGTCTCCGGGTTATTCTCCGTGGTATCCAATCTGGTTATTATTCTGGCAACGTTCCCGATCATGTTGTATTACATGCTCAAGGAAGGCAGCAAGTTTGGAACGAATCTGACCTTATTGTTGCCAAGACATTATCGGAAGGATGGGGAAGAAACCGTCCATGAGATTGATGAAGCACTAAGTAACTATATTGTTGGCCGGGTTATTGTTAATGTAGCCTTGGGGATTCTGATGTACATCGGTTTTCTCTTTCTTGGGTTGCCATATGCACTTCTCTTGACGGTTGTATCCATTATTCTGAACTTCATCCCTTATGTGGGTGCTTTGCTGGCAGCTATTCCGGTTGTCATTGTTGCGTTTATCGAATCACCTTCGATGGCGATCTGGTCACTGGTCATCATTGTAATCGCACAGCAAATTCAGGATAACCTGATCTCACCGTATGTCTATGGCAAACAGCTCGATATTCATCCACTGACTACCGTTATCCTTTTGCTCGTGGGTGCTGACCTGGGAAATATCTTGGGTATGATCATCGTGATTCCCCTATATATGATTCTGAAAATTATAGTTCGCAAAATCCATTATCGGATTGTCGAAGATAAGACTGAAACTTAAATGGAATTTGAAATACAACGCTGTCATGTGCCACTACTAATGTTTGTTCTTGAATCACATCGATAAGCTCAACAGGATAAGCCGCATATCAATGGTGAAGGGTCGGGTAAGTTTGCCCTCGCCATTGGTAGGCGGCTTTTTTTCATACATATTGCTCACTCATGTTATACCTGTTATACTTGATATATAACAGACAACAAAAGAAGGTGAACCCTTGATTATTCAACTGGATATGCAATCCGAACTTCCCATCTATTCGCAACTTGTTTATCAAATTATTGAAGGTATTGCTAGTGGTGAGTTACAGCTAGGTGAGGCGTTACCTTCGGTTCGGAATTTGGCCGCAGATATCGGTGTTAACCTTCACACCGTCAACAAGGCTTATACACTACTCAAGCAAGATGGATACATTCTGGTTCATAGACAAAAGGGAGTTGTAGTGAACCCTGATGGAATGCCTGGTTTAACGGATGATTTTTTGAAAAAGCAGCAAAGAGAATTAAGACCGATTATTGCGGAAGCGATCTGTCGTGGAATGACTAAAGAAGAATTATCTGCGGTGTTAGACCAAATGTATGATGATGTGAAGATGGGTCACAACAAAGAGTAAAGAATCAAGGGAGTGTGTTATGTATGCAGCTATTTAGTATATTACCTATCATTTTAATCTTTGCTCCATTAGCCTTACTTCTATCCTTTACACCATATCTGACAAGGGAAACCATTAGCTTTGGGGTTACGGTAAGTCAATATAATTACTACACACCCATCTTACGTAAGCTAAGAAGTACGTTTGCTACAGTAAGTCTGATCGGAAACGGGATGATTATACTTGTCTGTCTGTATTTTCTCCGATCTGCTAATGAAGATGCTACCGCAATGATTACCGGTGTTAGCACAATGATATTTATTGTGTACTGGGCAGCGCTACACATCTTATTTCATTTCAAGATGAAAAAGATAAAAGGAACACTTACAACTGTAGAAGCACCTCAAAGAGTTAAAATCGATACCACCTTCCGCCAAAATAAACTCACTTATTCCAACTATTGGTTTCTCATTCACATGGCTATTATTGTAGCCATTGCGATTATTTCGATCCTGAATTATAAGGCACTACCTAACGTCATCCCAATAAAATATGATCTTCAGGGCCATGTCACTTCCAGTGTGCCTAAAACCTACTTCTCGGTACTGGCTATTAATCTTGTACAGCTAGGAATCATTGCACTTATGATGTTGGTTAACTGGAGTATTAAATCAAGCAAACAACAGCTTACTACGTCTAATCCGGGCCAATTTGCTACTGAAAATATTCAATTCCGCCGTAAATGGTCGCTATTTACGCTTGTAACAGGCTTACTTCTTACCATCTTATTTGCCTTCATTCAGATCAATATGTTCGTCCCTAATCTGGTCTTGTTAACAGCTATTAGCTTCATCACTCCTGTGGTGATCGTGTTAGGTGTTGTATGGCTGTCTCTCACAGGCAGACAAGGCGGTGGGAAAATTCGTAATCAACAAGAGGATCATGAACGATCTAAGGAGCAGCCTGTGAATGACGATGATTATTGGAAGCTTGGGTTTATTTACTTCAATTCCAATGATCCTTCTTTAACCATAGAAAAGCGTTATGGAATAGGCTGGACAATTAACTTCGCTCGTCCACTATCTTGGGTCCTGTTGTTATTCATCATTTTGCTATTGTTGTTATAAGCATAGTCCTGAGCAAATAAATGCTCATAATGCTATGCATATAATAGATGAAATTAATTATTAGGAGGAGTTATTACAATGAACAATTGGAAAAAGCTATTACTTTCTCTTACTTTCGTAGCTCTCATCCTTCCGGTAACATCCATCTCAGAAGCTGCTGAAAAATCCGCTGGTAGTGAAAATCTTGTTCCTATTCGTGAGATTGCAGAAAAGAATGGGGCAGAGGTATCTTGGCAACAAAAGACAGGAGAAATCACAATACGAAAAAGTGAGCTTACGATTGTAGTCAAGGTAGGAGAGAAACAGGCGATGGTGAATGGGCAAGCCATATCCTTAGACAATCCTGTTCAGTTAACGAAAGGAGTTACCTTTATGGATGGGGCATTTCTTTCTGAGACGCTGAAGGCAGCACCTGAGGATATATTCATTTCCCTTATTAGTGAGGGCGATGGCAAGGAGGCTGCCAAGTATGTTCATACCTCTGTGAGTGGAGTGTTGTCACCCACGTTGTTGAGTCAGCTGTGGGGAGCTTTAGAAGGACAAAATGGCAAAATTACAAGTGAAGCCATAGCTAAGCATGTAGAAAATAATACAGTGCATCGCAATGTTACCTATACGTTCAAAACAGAGCTAACTCGTTTAAATATTACGGTCAGAATGAATCATAACGGACTTGTGGATGATTTGCATATTGCCGCCGCTACGCCAGATGTGTATCAAAAACCAAGCTACGACGACCCATCTACCTATACAGAACAAGACATTACGGTTGGTCAGGGTGATTTAGCTTTGCCAGGGACATTAACTTTGCCCAAGGGAGAGGGACCTTTCCCGGTTGTCATTCTGGTACACGGATCTGGGCCTAGCAATCAAGATGCTGCCATTGGTGGTGCAAAGCCGTTTCGCGATCTTGCGGTAGGTTTAGCTTCACAAGGAGTTGCTGTATTAAGATACGATAAAGTCACGTATGAGCATACCTATAAGGTGGCTTCACAGCCTAAATTCACATTAAAACAAGAGAGCGTAGATCAGGTAAACGATGCATTGGAATTGCTTAAAAAGAATGCACATATTGATTCTACAGCGATTTTTGTAGCTGGACATAGTCAAGGCGGGTTTGCAATGCCATTAATCATTGCTGAGGATAAACAACATGATATTGCAGGAAGTATTCTACTTGCTGCACCAAGTAGTAGCTTTGCGGATGTGCTTACCGAGCAGCAGGACGAATTAGTAGAGCGGATGAAGCAGCTTGGTTTAGACACGGATGTCATTCAAGGGCAAGCTGATTTTTATAAAAATGTGGCTGCGATGGTTAAAGATCCAAAATATTCTGTAGATCATCTTCCTGAGGCGTTTCCACTTCAACCTGCTTATTGGTGGTTTGAGCAGAGAGATTATGTGCCTGCGGAACTGGCTAAAACACAAAATACACCTATGCTTGTTATACAAGGCGAAAACGATGTGCAAGTGTCTATGAATCAATTCCAAACCTGGAAATCGTCTCTTCAAGGTCATTCCAATGTAACGTACAATAGCTATCCAAAGGTAAATCATCTTTTATCCAGCTATGATGGACTTTCGATCGGTCAAGAGTACGTTGAGCCATCTAATGTCTCCAAAGCCATTATCAATGATATTGCGAAGTGGGTATTAAAATCAAACTAAAAATGGGAGTTCCATTCTTGGGTTGAATGATAACTTGGAGAAGTGACGGATAGGGCGAGATATAATAAGAAGAGGAGTACTTACCCAAATAGGCAAGTGCTCCTCTTTTTATTTATAAATTTGCTTTATTTAGACCAATTGGACTCTTTCTCGTCTTCATCAGTATAATCAGACATGGTCAGTGGTTCCTTGGGAACAACGGCCACTTTGTAGAACCGATTTTTGTCTTTTTCCAGCAAAACAAAGATTAGATTCTCGAACTCATATTCTTCCTGTTCGTTCATCTCGGGACGATGGCTGTAGAGCCATCCACCAATGGTGTCCCACTCATCTGCATCCAGGCTGGACATAAACATGTCGTTCACCTTTGATAAGGAAACCTTGCCATCCATAATGACATAGTTCTCATTGATGACTTGAATATCTTCCACTTCGTCTGCGTCGAACTCGTCGCGAATCTCACCAACAATCTGCTCAAGCACATCCTCGATGGTTACAATTCCGGAAGTTCCTCCATATTCGTCGACAAGTACGGCGATATGTACGCCATCCTTCTGCATTTTCTTGAGCAAGTCCTTCACAGGAGTTGTTTCGTGAACAGCCGATACAGGCTGAATTAGGGAGGATAGATCAACAGGTTCATC
The DNA here is from genome assembly GCF_056395745.1 of Paenibacillus sp. 10L310. Classification (NCBI taxonomy): domain Bacteria; kingdom Bacillati; phylum Bacillota; class Bacilli; order Caryophanales; family Paenibacillaceae; genus Paenibacillus; species Paenibacillus sp. 10L310. Next base: position 87,009 of record NZ_JBFTKC010000020.1, read on the forward strand.
GTTTCCGTAAAGTTCCAGGAAGAATTGTTTCGTATTAATGATACCGATGATATCGTCTTTACTCTCATTCACTACTGGAAAACGTGTATATTGTTCTTCACGAATGATCTCCAGGTTTTCCTCATTTGTTCTATTCACATAAAGGCAGACCATATCGGTCCGGGGTACCATGATTTCTTTGGCTAACATCTCATCAAAAGCAAAGATCCGGCTTACGTAACCGAATTCGGCTTGGTTGATTTTACCACTTTCAAAGCTTTCATTAATGATGATCTGCAACTCTTCTTCGGAGTGTGCATCTTCATGTTCAGAAGCAGGTTTGATTCCGAACAGTTTCACCAGTTGGTTCGCTGAGCCGTTTAACAGCCAGATAAAAGGATACATAATTCGGTTAAACCAGATGATAGGTGTAGACGTCAGCAGTGCAACAGTCTCGGCTTTCCGGATTGCAATCGTTTTTGGAGCGAGTTCACCAACCACAACATGCAGATACGTGATGGAAGCAAACGCAATTACAAATGATAAGAATGAAGAAACCGCCTCAGGAATTTGCAAGCTTTCAAACACAGGGTGGAGAATCTTCTCTACCGTTGGTTCACCCAGCCAGCCCAGTCCCAGAGATGTGATCGTGATTCCAAGCTGGCAGGCAGACAAATATCCGTCCAGATTGGCAACGGCTTGTTTAACAGCCAGCGCACGCTTGTTTCCTTCTGCAATCATTTGATCGATCCGGCTCGGACGAACCCGTACCAGAGCGAATTCCACTGCTACAAAAAACGCCGAAAGTCCTATCAAAATCGCAACCAATACTAAATTTAACGCATACCTCTCACTGTCCATTCACTACTGTTCTCCTTTAAGTAATAAGTTTTTAACGATTATTATATCTAATTTTACGTAAGAAGACCACCTCCAGACAAAGAAATGAGGAAGAGTCTGGAAGGTAGAATGAGCAGATTGGCGTCACAATGCGAATCTGTTCCATCATTAAACTGATATGTAGAAGGTAACACAGTCAGAATATACAATGAACGAAGTTGAAATTTGAATTTCCAGAATCAAGTAATCCGTCTGCTTATGTAAAGTTTTATCTAAGCAAACGTTACGAATAGGGGGTACATTGGGTATCTATGATTAGCTGTATACATAATCGTCAAAGATGTGTAGGTGAGAGAAAGGCAAGGCCACGAAGCTTGCCACTTGAGGAGGAAGCCGAATGTTCTGGCTGGTCATTATATTACTCGTATTTATTTTCCAGGCAGCCACAATTCTTTTGCTGGAATTTCGTAATCCGGCTAAAGCTGTGGCTTGGCTGTTTATTTTGTTCTGCGTGCCTTTGATCGGTTTTGTAGTGTACTATTTCGTGGCGCAGGATTATAACAAACGAAAAAAACTCCGTAAGGGTGGATCGCGCATCTTCCGTGAAATGAAGGAAACGATCTGGGAACAAGCCCACATCATTGGAGATGTCGAACAGATGCCTGGCGATCGTTTCAGCCACCAGCATCGATTGTTTAACCTGTTATCCCATCTGTCGGAGAGCCCGATTACAGGTTGTAACCACAGTACGGTGCTCACAAATGGTGAAGAGGCATTTGCGGCAATGCTGAGGGAAATGGAAAAAGCAAAGCACCATCTGCATGTGGAATTTTACATTTTTCGTGATGATGTCATCAGCACCAAGTTTCAGGATGTCATGATTCGCAAGGCACAGGAGGGCGTGAAGGTTCGGTTTATTTGTGACGGTCTCGGAAGTCACAAGATGAGCTGGAGCTTTATCCGCAAACTGCAAGATGCAGGTGTGGAATTCCATTATTTTCTACCGCCACTGATTGCCACGATTGACCGAAGAGTCAACTACCGGAATCACCGTAAAATTGTTGTTGTGGATGGACAGGTTGGTTTCGTAGGTGGCATCAATGTAGGCGATGATTATCTTGGACAATATCCGGAGATTGGTTTCTGGCGGGATACACATGTGCAGATTGAGGGAGATGCCGTGTACTTCCTACAAAGTACGTTCCTGAACGACTGGAAATTAGCTTCCGGTGAGCGAATTACCGAACCCCAGCTTGCGGAATTATTTCCACCACATATCTGTAGCGGGGAAGAACGAATTCAGATTCTGGCCAGTGGGCCGGATCAGGACTGGGATGCCATTCAGGAAATGTGTTTTGGGGCCATTTCGGTAGCTTGTGAACGGATATACATTACCACACCTTATTTTATCCCTGATCCTGCCCTGTATGAGGCACTCAAAACAGCTGCTGTCAGTGGCGTTGATGTGAAAATTATCATTCCATATCAATCCGATTCAAAGCTTGTTCATTTGGCATCCCTTTCATATGTAGAGGAACTTCTGCGAGCAGGTGTTGAGTTTTTCCAATATCGCAAAGGTTTTGTACATGCCAAAGTGATGATTGTGGATGAGTTGCTTGCAACGGTAGGCACGGCCAATATGGATATGCGCAGTTTTTTTTGCAATTTTGAGTTAACGGCTGTCCTGTTCGAGTCCTCTCCGATTCGTCGTTTGATCACTGATTTTGAACGTGATCTCGGGGAATGCAGTCAGATCGATGGGGAGGTATTTCAGAAGCGTTCACGACGGCAAAAAGGCGCAGAAATGCTTTCTCGGATGCTTTCACCGCTTCTTTAGCCGATTTAGGGCAGATTTCTGAAGATAAGTTCACTTTTTGTGAATTTATCTTCTTTTTGCTAAGTATTTTGCGCAAATTTGATCTTTTATGATATAATAGATATATAAATCATGTCTTGGCGAAGGAGGGGAGTCTGCGGGAAAACAGGCTCCCTTTTGCTCTCTTTTGAAAGTGCAAACCGGGATGAATAACATTTTGAATCCATTTTATATCGCCTTTAGATGCTTGCGCTGTATAGCCAGGGTACATATAGAACGCAGTTTGCTGTTCTCCATATGTAGATTCACCCTGAGTATTTAAATGATTTATAAAATGGATTCACACATTGATTTAACGGGGGGGATACCATGTCCAATGTAACGGTGAAAGAACTAACAGCCAAGCAAGCTGACCGCGGGGTCAAAAGCTCGGTGTTTACATTAAAGCTGCTGCAACGTATTGTGATGATTCTGATCGGTGCTGCACTAATGGCTGTATCGCTTGAAGTGTTTCTCGTACCGAATGGTGTTATTGATGGTGGGATTACGGGGATTTCAATTATGGTGTCAGAACTTACACATCTGCCACTCGGAGTATTCCTGACCTTGCTTAACTTGCCTTTCCTGATTCTGGGTTACAAGCAGATAGGTAAAACATTTGCGTTATCCACACTGCTGGGGATCGTGGTCATGTCCATCGGGACATCATTATTGCACCGTGTGCCTGCATTAACACCAGGGGAGCCTTTGCTCGGAGCTGTATTTGGCGGATTGATCCTGGGTGTGGGTGTTGGACTTGTCATTCGGTCTGGCGGTTCACTGGATGGTACGGAGATTGTGGCGATCTTGCTTAGTGAGAAGTCACCTTTGTCTGTAGGACAGATCGTATTGTTCATTAACGTGTTTATTTTCGCAGGTGCAGGATTTGTATTCGGCTGGCCGAATGCCCTGTATTCCATGATTGCATATTATATTGCGATGAAGATGATTGATATTGTGAATGAAGGACTTGACCAGTCCAAATCGGTATGGATCATTAGTGAGAAATATCGTGATATCGGTTCAGCCCTGACAGACCGTCTTGGTCGTGGTGTAACTTTCCTGGATGGAGAGGGCGGATTCAGCGGGGACGAGAAAAAGATCATTTTTGTCGTGATTACCCGTTTGGAAGAAGCGAAGCTGAAGACCATCGTTGAAGATTGGGACCCGCAAGCTTTTGTGGCGATCGGTAACATTCATGACGTGAAGGGCGGACGTTTCAAGAAAAAAGGTATCCATTAGCGATTGATATACGCATGAATGATAATAGCCGACACCCTTGTGATGAGGGAGTCGGCTATTTTTTCTTCAAATGTTTGAGAATGAGCTCTACCGGTTGGGGTTCAACAGCTGCGATTAAATCACCGGTTTGGTTCAAACGTTCAATAATGTTCATCAGATGGTAATCCTGGATGGAGACGTTACTTCTAACCTCTTCCCAGGTAAGGGGTGTGGAGACAGTGGCGCCGGATTTGGCACGTGGTGTATAGGGAGCGGCAAGGGTCTTGCCACCGTAATGCTGGAGGTAGTCAAAATAAATGCGGTCTCCACGGTCCTTTTTAAGTCGTTCCAGTGTGAACAGATCCGGGTGCTTTTGAGTGACATATTTGCCCACAAAATAACCGATATCTCGTAATTCATCAAAGGTTACACCTTGAATAATCGGAACGATGATCTGAACGCCTGTTGCGCCCGAAGTTTTGGGAATCGACCTCAGACCAAGGGAAGTCAGGGTTTCGCCAACGATGAGTGCAGCTTGCATGATCCGGGGTTCATGTTCCTGAGAGGGGTCCAGATCAATCATCCATTCACTGGGAAGATGGCTCCCCACAGCATGCAGAGAAGGATGAAATTCAAGTGCGGCCAGATTGCCAAGCCATAACAATTCGGGAAGTCCATTCATGACTACATAGCGGATGCCGTCGTGAACTTCAGTGCGCACATAATCTGGTACAGGCTCAGGGGCATTCTTTTGATAGAAAAATGTCCCTCCAGCACCGTGAGGATACCTTATTGTGGTGAGAAGTCGATTGCTCGTATACGTGAGCAGATAAGGAGCCAGAGCGGCCAGCTTTTGCAAATAGATGGCTTTGGTGACACCTGCATCCGGCCATAACAGCTTGTCTGGGTTCGTGACCGTCAGTTCTATGCCTTCTATTATGATGGTTCCCTGGATCTTGGGGGCCATATGGAATACCTCCTATACGTGTAATCAATCTTGGACTGATTCATTGAAGAAGCTGGTTCGCCAGACAATCCTCACGGGTTACATCCGCGAAGGTCTGAATACTGGGATGGCGTAGAGTATTATGATGAGTCAGCTCCATATATTGCACTTTGACTCCTATTCGCGGTTCGACCCAGGTGGTCTCTGCACTGCGCTCGGGTACATTATGGAACGGCCTGTCCTGCCTGATCAGAGGCTCGACTTGATGTGTGAGTTCCCGCCACGTATTGGAGTTCAATTTGCCAGTCCCAACATGACCAATATAGACAAAATCAGGCCCATCATATACACCGACCGCGACGGCGTTCACAATACCGCTCCGGTACGTGACTCCCCCGATCATGGCATATACGTCATGCATGATTTTGACTTTCTGCCAGCGCTGGTCCTTGCCCTGTATGCCATAACTGCTGGTGAGATCCTTGCAGACAATGCCTTCCATCTGATGTTGTCTCATGACCGTAAGCAGGGAAGCGGCATCAAGTGTATTGGTGACCTCCTGAACATGGGGAGCGTTGTTAAGGACCTCGTGCAACAGGCGCTGTCGATCTGCCAAAGGCTGATCCGTCACCCATTTCCCCTCATAGAACAGGATATCAAATACCATATATGTGACCGGAATCTGATGTATGGCTTGGGCGATACCTTCGGGTCTGCTCATCCGATCCCGCCGAAGAACGTGATAAAACGAAGGTTTTCCGGTATCCGGGTCCAGCGCAATAACTTCTCCATCCAAGATATAGGAGGAGCCTGAACACAGATTGCGTGGTGTTACCAGTTCGGGATACTGTGCGGTTCGATCATGTAATCTGCGATTCACCAGGCGCAGCTCATGCCCATCCTCATAGGCAAGCATGCGGACTCCATCCCACTTGACCTGGGCAATCCATTGCGGCCCTGTGGGCAAAGTATCTCTGGATATGGGTTCGAACGGAATCAGCGGTTTGAACATGGGGAACTCCTCTCTCGTATCAACCAATTAGCGCAGGTTAATTCGGAATTTAGTTATATTTTTTGAAAACGGGATTTCATATGATGCACCAGAATGAGCAGTAACGGAAGTGCTATGCCACAGGTCAGATCCCAATCAATCCAATAGGGAATAACGACCTTGAGATAAAAGTTCTCGTTCGGAGAGATTAGAATAGACATGGCGAGAATAAGCATGGCACCCGGCAGGATCAGAGAACGGTGACTGGACAAGCGAAACAGATGAGCGACGCCCAGGACAAAACCGTAGAAGAACAGAGCGGCTTTGAAGAAAACAGCAATAATCCAGACCGATGCTATGAAAGCTTCGATGCGTTGCATAAAGTTTCCGATATTGATCTTCTGTGAAAGGTTGAATGAAGCGAACCAGTGATGCTGGGTCATCCATGGTCCCATGACGAGCAGACACATACTTAGCGTCAGTGTGAGTAACAATCCGCCAATCATCCCTGCTAACAGAATGTCCTTCTCCAGATGGGGCTCATTTTTAGTGTAGGGAAAAAGCATCATGAAGATGCATAGCTCACAGTAGGGATATGTGAGTACAGCAACAAAACCTTTGAATGGATCAAGAAATCCTTGTGCCAGCACAGGTTGGATGTTGGCCAAACGTACATGGGGGATTAGACACACCGTCAGAATAAGCAGAAACAACACGATCAGAGGAAGAAAGACCTCAGCAGTTTTACCAATGCTCTCCAGACCCGACAGAAGCCCCCAGACAAGCGCACACATAAAAACCAAATGCAGAATCAGTAATGGAGATTCCGGCAAGATCTGAGTAGACATAAAATCGCCAATCTCCCTAATGAACGTTGAGGTACTGATCAGGAAATAAAAGAGATAAAAAGAGCCAAACAAGGTTCCGATCCAGGGTCCCAGAGTTCGAAGGGCATTTTGAATCAGATTTAACCGGGGATGCAGTTTGTAGGCAACTAGCATAATGAAGAGTAATCCCAAGCCCCCTGCGACTCCCAATAAGGCTGATAACCAGGCATCCTGATGAGCGTAGGATGTGATCATGGAAGGGAAGACCAGAATCTGCTCCCCAATTGTGCACAGGAACATGAGTGAAGCGAGCTGTCTAACAGTCAAACGTCCCTTTTCGATCATGAGGTATCTCCTTAACATATCTTGTCTATGTATTGGTTAGAATGCACCAATTGTGCCAGTTTTATAAAAGCCAACTCAAAAAGCCCGGGTAACTGATCTCTCTGTGATGTAGAGAAATCAGTTACCCGGGCTTAATAAAATGAGGTTAAGCAAACATATTGTAACGCCTAAACAAAATCAGTTCGCAGTTGTCAGACGTATACGAATATTTTGTGGGTCTACCGTAAACCAGGTACCCTCCACTTGGGTAACGACTGCACCGGATTGACGCAATTGTTCAAGTGCCTGATCCAATTGTTCCTGTGTGGCGTACACAATGGTGAAGTAGTCAATTCCTGTAGCGTTATCTGGATTAACAGGTGCGTTCACTCCCGCCCAGATATTAAGTCCCAGATGATGATGATAGCCACCTGCGGATACAAAGAGTGCTGACATGTTGGCGAAGTTACCCACGATATCAAAACCGAGTATGCCGGTGTAATAGTTGCGTGCTTCTTCCAGGCTGCGGACGTGGAAATGTACATGACCAATAACGGTGCCAGCAGGCAGGCCCTGCCAAGGTTCATTCTCCGAGATGGCAAACAGGCTTTCCACATCAACAGGATCACTTGCCATCACGTAGTTATTGTCGCTATCCCGTTTCCAGGTATCACGTGCACGGTCGGCATAGATCTCAATCCCGTTCTGATCGGGATCGGAGATATAGAAGGCTTCGCTGACCAAGTGATCGCCTTGGCCGATATCGATACCGGATGCAGCCAGATTACGAAGAGCAAGACCCAGGGACTTGCGGTCAGGCAGAAGGATGGCGAAATGATACAAGCCAGCGTGTGAGCGTTCCGGCAGGGTAATTCCATCCGTGAGCTCTTCCAATCGCAGCAGGGACTGTTTTCCGTCGGCTGTCAACGTGGCCACTTTGCCACTACGCTCCAGTAATTTTAATCCAACCACTTCGGTATAGAACTTAATTGAACGGTCTAGGTTCATAATTCGCAGACTCACTTCACCCAGATGGGTTGTGGCAGGCATTTGATATGTTGTATTCATGATTGTTTCCTCCTGATAATAGATAATATGGGTGCTCGTTTAATTGTGTATATGCGTTGAAAACGGATTATTTAATTGCATACTGTTGAAGTAGAATTACAGGGTGACTGTATATTCATAAATAAGTTACTTTTCATAAGTTAATATAAAATATAAATCAGCTTTCGTCAATTGTATTTTGCAATTATAACTGGAGTTTTAGTGGAATGAATTGTTCCAATAGTTCTGTAAAACAAAAACCAGCTAATGTTTGTCAAGCATTTCTGGTTGGATGAGTTCTCTTTTCGTGGTATACTTTTTCCGACCAACACGAATAACCTCCACGGGTATGGAGGTTTTGGTTAAATATGGATTACACTTGGTAGGGCTGGCCTTTCTGC
>NZ_JBFTKC010000021.1:0-82817 GCF_056395745.1 Paenibacillus sp. 10L310
GTGTCTTCGTCTGCTCTTGAATGAATTTGACCGTTTGTTTCTTGAATTCTTCGTTATATCGTTGCCGCTGTTCTCCCATGTGGACACCTCCGTTAGTCTTATTATCCTTCCGTCCGTTAACGGGTGTCCACTTTTTATTCTAGCTCCATCCGATTCGTTAGCTCTCACTCCTCTAAGCTTTGCTCCAACCGCAAACCGGAGGGAAGACCTCGAATCCGTCTGGAGCAGAGCTCTGCATGAGAAGGGAGACAATCCGCCTTTTACGATATTACGAGCGTTTATCGCACATAAAGGACATGGGCTCGTAAATGAAGGGTGCATTCTCGGACATGAAAAGCTTAGTCTCGCAGATTCAGAATACAGTGAGCTTGCCAACTCCGGACACATTCGGATCCGCTTCGGCTTTCAGTAGCTTGGAATATTAACGCTAGAACACCAAAAAGCACCTGCCAGCTTTGGCAAGTGCTCTTCATTTTGATTCTATATCGTTGGTTCCATATCCTTCGTTTTATATCGTTTGTTCCATATTGTTGGCTTTATCTCACGCGATGATATAACGAAAATTCTCCCATGTTTCCGGTATAGGTTCCCCGTTCTTGGCATGATGATAGAAACTGAACGGGAATTTGAATACATGACCTCCGTTCCAGTCACGGGAACGTCTGTCGGTGAGCCAATATTCCAGTTCATGAGGGAGCGCCACTGATCGTTCCGCCCGTTCTAGTGGCAGCAGGTCTACGGGTGATTGCAATGTCGGCATCTCCTGTTCAATATCCACATCTCGGCTTAAGCGTAGTGCCTTCACCATGGTAAGGAAAGGCGGAATGCCTTTGTGGAATAATGCCGGATAACCCAATTCATATAATATGTTAAGCGCATGTCCATAGGTCAGCATATGACCGATCAGATCATGATGCGCTTCCGCGTGATAGATAGTCTGGAACGCACCAAGCTCATCCAGAATCAGGCGTGACAACTGCGTTGGATCTTCGATCTCGGGGAAACCATCGCTGTTTTCCGGCTTCAGACTGCGAATTTCTTTCATCGTTGTGTTCATCCAGGATCTTCCCGGGATTGTTCGATCGAATGAATCGATCAGTTCAACCAGCCGACCAATATCCTCCGCAGTACCCCATCCATCCAGTTCGCGAATAGCTTTCAGACTGATTGCCCCGTAGATGGCCTGGTGTCCAACCCAGTGCAGTTCTCCAATCGTTCGATCCAATGCGTCCGTAATACACGCCTCGGCATCTTCCCTGGGCATCATCTCACCAATCGGAGAGGTCTGACCAGGGCTGATTCCATGCTGGCGAAGCATGGCTTTTGCTTCGGCGGTAACACTGCCGGCGGCAAGGGCAGTGAGACGATTTTCCCGCAACCAAAAATATGCCGCAATCGCACCCGCCCCATAATGGGCGTGCCACAGATCTCCTGTACGTTCCCGACTGGAAACGATAATCGCTAGTCCATCTTCCAACAAACGTCGATCCAAGCTTGCCACCACCCTTCATCATCTGTAAGCCTGACAGAACAACCTTCCAATCACTGTTATCCCCAGATTTTTTTTCGATCCCCTTTCCTAAGGGAAAATCCGGTGATAAATGTGAGATTATGCTTACGAAGTAGCTTTCTTTCAGAAAGCTTTCAGCTTCGCTTTTTCAGGTTTTTTCTGTCCTCTCCGTTATCGTGTAAATTTAGTTCAACTTATATATCCTAATTAATAAATAAAGCGTTTACTTCTATAACATGATGGAAATGCTCCACATATGCCCGTTTTGCCCCGGAATACAAAGTTTAGCCAATTCGAAGCTTGCCCACGCCACGGATGGATACTTCCAGGGGATAGATCTTTGCTTTTTGCTTGGAGAAAAACCATGTTCGATCCTTCTTCACCACAATAAATAAACCATGTACATCTCCTACAGGAGCAAAGGTATCACTAACCTCACCCCATCGCGTGAGTCCAATCTGCTGAAGCTCATTCACCACAGACAGAACATCATCCGTCACTAGGCCAATCTCACACACCTGTAATATATCTTGAGTCGAGAAGTCATGGTCACTCTCGTTCTGAATACGATGATGAGCAATCAGCTCAATAATATTGCCTGCTGGATCTTCGAAATAGAGAGAATGAGAGTTCCAGTTAGTAGAGTACGTCTCATCCCGATCTCCTTCTCTGCTTAAAACAACACGTGATGCAGCCCACTGCTTCGCTTCCTTGAACCGATTCGTAGGAATCGACCAGGCCACATGATAAAAGGGCTCACGATCTGTTTCACACGGTTTGAAAATCATCTTTGTCCTTCCAACCTGCAGGTTGAAGGCCTGATCCGTCGCATTGGACACCTCCATTCCCAACGTATCACGATAAAAATGCTTGAGGTCCTCCATCCGTGTTGTATATAACTGTAATTCTTCAATCATCATACGGTCTTCTCCTGCATCTCCTCCCACTGACTCCACGGCACCATGCCGAGTTCAGGCTTCGCTTCATCCGGGAGCATGGCGATGAATTCAAGCAAATGACCATCTGGATCCTTAAAATATACAGATACCGCAGGCATCCAGCCGAAGACGTACAGTTCACCGATATCATCATTCAGGAAGTTCTGTGTCTTGATCCCTTTGTTCTCCAAGTGAGCCACCGCGTGTTTCATATCCTCCAGAGATACATGAAAAGCAAAGTGCTGACGTTTCACCTCGGAAGATTCCTTTTGCCACAATCCCAGCATGGCTTTGCCTTTTCCACCAATCCAGTAGAAGGAGTTCCCACGTTCTTTCTGCCCGTAGGCATGAGGTAAACCAAGGACCGTTTCATAGAAATGATGGGATCTCTCCAGATCCGTCACGTTTAGATGTGTTTCAAATATGCCAGTAATCATAATGCTCAACCTCTTTTCCTTTTCCGATTTTTCATCTTCCTTGGTTCTCAACTCATGGTTGAATTCCGCGCATTCGTTAACGTCTGTGCCAGATTTAAAAACGATCCAATAACCCGCTGCACCCGGTCCTCTATATCCTGACTGCCTTCGTACTCTTCATATCCGTCAAATGTCGCTTCGAATCGTCTGCGCTGCGCACCACCAATGGATATCCACTCCTGGGCATTGATGCCATGCAGATTGCGAACAATCGCTTGCAGTTGTAAAAGCGAACTTACCCCCACCGCTCCGCCAGAGGAGCTGATGGACAGGACGGTCTTGCCACTGAAATGAGCCTGGCTCAGGTGATCCAGTGCATTTTTGAGCACACCGCTAATACTGCCGTGATACTCTGGTGTAGACAGGATGATCGCATCGGCCGCGAGCATACGTGTATTCAGGTCTGCCAGATGTTCATGATCCGCTTGTTTTTCATCTGGTGCGTAGAATGGAAGTGGTGTCTGATACAGATCAAACAGGCTGGCCTGATGTCCCTGACCGCGAATAATCTCCACAGCATACTCTCCCAGACGTGTACTGGTTGCATTGTTCCGATTGCTTCCTGCCAAAATAACAATATTCATTCATGTCACTCTCCTTGGTTTTTTAATAATTCAAACTCTCATGTTTCAACCGATCTGTTATTTCTACTCTTATCTTACCTTTCTTTTGCATCCAAATCGTCAGCAGATAGACTTAACTTGAAATACCAAAAAACTCAACCTTTAGGTTGAGTTTATACGACTTAAGTATGAACATATGTCGGAATTGGTCACACGACCCAGCCATTTCTTACGGCATGAAGAGCCGCTTGCGTCCGATCTGCCAGTCCCAGTTTGTCGAGCAGATGACTGACATGGGTTTTGACCGTTTTTTCGGTGATGACCAATTGAACTGCAATTTCCTTGTTGCTCAATCCTTGAGCAATCAGCCCCAAGACTTCTTGTTCACGGCGAGTGAGCATATCCAGTCCGCCAAGAGACGCTTCAGTTGATTTCCCCTTCTGCTTTGGCTCCTGATGTTGATTGTCTGCTGACCGATCTGTCAGTATATGCTGTGGTTGCTGTTCATTTATGGACCAATCGGATGAAGCCATCACATGCATCAATTGACCTGCTGCGGCAGGATGCAATTCCACCTGACCTGCATGCACATTGCGAATGGCTACAGCCAGATCCTCCGGTTCAATATCCTTGAGTAGATATCCTTTAACTCCTGCGCGAACAGCAGGAACGACATGATCCTGATCCGAAAACGAGGTGAGCACAATGATTCGCGTTGCTGGCAATAACGTGCGCAGCCTTCTGGCTGTTTCGATTCCGTCCATGACCGGCATATGCAGATCCATTAATACCACGTCAGGTTTTAACGCTTCCGCCTGAGCCAGTGCTTCCTGTCCGTTCGATGCTTCGCCCACAACCTTCATGTCTTGCTGTGTCGTCAAAAAAACGTGCAGCCCCCGTCTCACCATCGCATGATCATCTGCGAGCAAAATCGTAATCGGCATCTCTTCTTCCCCCTGACTTTATACAGATTCGAACGGAAGTGGAATGACTGCCGTTACTATCGTTCCCTTGCGGGAAGAACTCACTATTTCTAAGTTGCCTCCGAGCGATTGAGCCCGTTCCTTCATAATGGACAGGCCAAGGGAGCTTCCAGACGACGCTTTTGGCCTGTTCGCACCACCTTTTCCCTGATCTGTGACAGTGAGCACCACTTCATGATTACTTAACTTGAGGGTGACCTCAGCAGAAGGAACATCCGCGTGTTTCCGTACATTATTCAGCGCTTCCTGTCCGATTCGCCACAATGCTTCTTCTATATTACGTGGTAAAGACCGCATTCCCGTCCGATTCGTCACCACTTGAAGCCCCTGGCTTGTGCCGTATTCCTGTAGTGCATGGAGCAGACCTGCTTCCAGTCCCGCGGGACGGAGCTGCATAATCAATGCGCGCATTTCCTTGAGAGCCTCCTGAGACAAAGCCCGAATATCCTTCAACGCTTCCGTTGCCGGGTGCAACTGCTCGGAGCCGGATAACATACTTTCCGCACCTTTAGCCGTTAACGATAGTGAAAATAAAATCTGATTAACCGAATCATGCAGATCGCGAGCCAACCGGTTTCTCTCTTCCATTCGTGCAAGTTCGCGGCGATTCTCCGCCAGCTTCAGACTCTCCCATGAGGCCGCAATATGTTCGGCCAATGCCTCCAGCACTTCACGGTCCGCCTGCGCAGGACCTGATGTTCCTATTCCGATCACCAGAATTCCCTTTTCCCCTGGCGCATGGTACGGAAGGGGAGCAGCAATTCCCGAGGCAATGGAATTCGTAGTCTGGTCAGGCTTGAACAGGGTAAATATTTCAGCGATCTCTGTCCCAGACAGAGATGTTACACGATGACTATTGATTACATGGTTAATCTGGCTCGTCACTTCGGAAGATAACGGAGTACTTGATAACGTTCGAACCTTATCATCTGCATAGGCTGCCTGCAAAACGAACATTCCGTTTTTCTGCTGAATGATTGTAGCAAAAGGCCAATCATAATGCTGCCCAAGCAGCTGTACAACTTTTAAACAAAAAGCCTCAGAATTGGTGCATTCGTTCACTGCAAGACCCAAGGCCGTGCTGAACTCCCCCAGCTTGGCATACAGATCAGCTCGTCGCTGCTCCGTGCGATACAATCTCATCCGCTCTACCGCACTACCAATCTGGTACGCCACGCCCTGTAACAGCGCCAGTTCACTGTCGCTGAAATGTTTCTTGGCTGGTGCAGCCACGTTGAGCAGGCCGAGCATCTTCTCACCTGACCTTAACGGGACGGTTGCATGGTGGGTAATATCATGGGTATCTCCCCATTGGAATTCCACCGCATCCTCCAGCCGTTTACAGTTAATGATGTTGACCGCATGATTGAGTTGACCGTCCTTAAAGCGGTTCACACACCAGCAGGTACCCGTTCGCATGGGCTCTTTATCTTCACGCAGTAATGCCGGGGGCAGATTGTAATCCGAAACACAGGTATAGTCTCCACGTTCATTAATCAGAAACATCCAGCCTGCCGTTAATCCGGTCAACTCCAGTAATTTGCCGACCACGGTATCCAGCATTAAGTTCAGATTATTGGACGTATTGAGCGTTTCCGCGATTGTCTTCAACGTGATCATTTCCTGCATTCCGACTTCTTCCGACATCGCAGACTTCTCTCCTTTGGCTGTACCAACTGTGGTTTGTTCAACTATTGTAACCAATCCACCTTGGATATTAAAGGATCAACTTCTTCAATCGCTCACTCAGCCAAGCTTCTGTCGCTCTTTGCGGGACACAGACAAAGGCTCCATATTAATCAGACCTCGATCTGACAGAGCCAGTGCCATTTTATAGAAAGCACGTGTACGAATCTTCGTATACGTATCCTTGCTGACAGGCGGATCAAACACATGGTTATACACTTTATAGTCAAACACATCATCGTCTTTCAGATATCGTTCACAGACGAGTACACGTTCCTTTTCACTCAGCCGGGATACAACAAAATCAATCGTATCGCAATATGCCTGACGCGCACGCTGCACGTCCACATTGTAGATTGCCGTTCTCGCCGTAGAATCCCCCGTCACATTGGTTGCACCGTGGAAACGCTCGGCGTAACTTGCCGTCACCATAACCTCTCGTTCTTCAAATGCAATGGTTTTATAGATTCGGTATTTTTCCAGCGCAGCTTCAACAGCTGTTTGCGTTTTGCGTCGGTCCAATTCGGGCAGCATCAATTCCATATTTATCTTCCTCCTCTAATATTTTTTACTCCATTCATATCTCTCACTCTATCGTTCACGTCATATTGTTTTGTCATCATTCTTTGCACGATGGAAAAACGCTCTTATTCATAGAGTTGTCCATTTTCCTAAATAAATAACGACATGTCTTCAATTTCCCGCTGTTGCCTTTTGGAATCACTCCAAATCGGTATAATCCGGGGAATTACCTTCTTCAAAGAGTCATTTCTAAAATCCAACCTGTGTCGTTGTTACATTTTGTTCGTATATTGTTCGTATTTCTATTTGAGGATACCACTTTCTGGAGATCGGAGTAAACCTTCATTTTGGTTCGTTTTAACGATAAAATAAAACCTTCGCTCTCATTTCCTATGCCTTTTGGCATAATTGTTTCATATCTCTTTACCTAATGGTATATATACGATATAGTACTGTTTAATTAATGAACTTCCGTACAAGTCATTTGATTTTTATAAAGAAGCCACTGAGATTTTTAGGGAAGGGACTTAGGTGTGTATCACGCGCATACGCAGTGAAGGAGACGGAATCGATTCTGAAGAAGCGAAGCGTTCGCCTAAAAGCTTTCTGCAAGAAAGCTACATCGGAAGCATACGCTATCCCCGGATTTCTCCCTTTAGAGAGGAAAATAGGAAATCTGGGGATAACAGCGATCAAAAGAACGATCCGAATCCGAAACGGGCATTGAACGCACACCTACCTCCCCCATCCAACTGCCTTCTTTATAACTCAAGCACTTGTACGAATCGAAGGAGTTGGCATAATTGTGGAGCACGCTTTTGGTCCTTATATGAAACAACTGCGCGAGCAACAGGGATACAGCATCAATCAGCTCGCCGAAGCAGCCGGAATAAGCAACTCACAGATTTCACGTATTGAGAATGGGGTCCGGGGTGTGCCGAAACCAGCGACCATCCGCAAGATTTCAGATGCACTCTCGGTGCCCTATACAGAGATGATGAAGCAGGCCGGTTATATTGAACCAGGGAGTGCTGCTGAACTTCAGGACGTACCGGAATGGGCTACATACAAAGACCGTCGTGATTTCAAAAAGATGCTGGAGGACGATGATGATCTGATGTTTGACGGTATTCCACTCGATGAAGAGGACAAGAAACGAATCAAGGATGTGCTGACAGGTCTGTTCTGGGAAGCGAAACAGATGAACAAACGCAAAAAGACAGACGAATCGGACAATCGCCCATGAGGCATGACCCACTGAATTTAATGAGGCAGCAGGTGAGATCATATGGATGACATCGTAACAAAGCTGATTCGAAAACACCGGACCAACTGCCCGTTCAGCATTGCCCGCGCGGTTGGAATACAGATTCGTTTCACCAATTTGGGGAAGTCCACCAAGGGACTGTACTTTCGCAAGCTCCGGCGCAGGTTTATCGTCATACACAATGATTTGCCGCCGGAGTGGCAACGGTTCGTGTGCGCCCATGAGCTTGGACACGACCGACTTCATAAAGGTATTAATCGATTCTTTCTGGAGGAACATTCCTATTTTGCTCCAGGCAAGCTGGAAAGACAGGCTAACCGTTTTGCCATTCAATTGCTGACCTCCGGAGTGATGCCTGAACCGGATGAATCTTTGGAGAAATTTTGTTTGCGTACCGGACTGCCACGTGAAGCGCAGCATTTTTTTTACACTCTTTAAGAACATATGTTCTTTCCGAAGATTATATTTTCCAACAGCAGATTTACATGTCACTTTCAGGTTACTTATTTTTACGTAATTCGCGAGATTTCCTAATAATAGTCTGTTAAAATACTATTTGAGCTGTGTAAATGCTCAAGTAGATTATTATTTTGGGAGGTTTCGGAATCATATGAAAATCTGGAAGAATTACGTTTCACTTCTGCTAACGGTCTGTTTGCTGTTTGGCAGTGTAGGTATTGCCGCAGCTGCAACGGATACCACTCCGGGCACAGGTAAACACATTACCATTCTACATACGAATGATACGCATGCCCGTGCAGTTGAATCTTCACCTGCTATGGGTTTTGCCAAAGTAGCTGGAATCGCTGACAAATATCGTAGCGAAAACCCGAACACACTCTTGCTCGATGCTGGAGATGCTGTGCATGGTACAACATTTGCCACTCTTGTGAATGGTGAGAGCATCGTGAAAGTCATGAATGAAATGGGGTACCAAGCCATCGTACCGGGTAACCACGAATTCAACTATGGTTCAGATCGTCTGATCGAACTGGCAGACATGATGAACTTTCCCATGCTGAGTGCCAATGTGAAGAAAAAAGACGGAACACGTCTCTTCGATCCTTATCTCATTAAAGAAGTAGATGGCGTGAAGATCGGTATCATCGCTTTGACTACACCGGAAACGTTATACAAAACGAATCCAAAAAACGTAGAAGGTCTTGATATTACAGATCCATCTGCGGAAGCTAAAGTTCTGGTAAACGAAATCCGCAGCAAAGTAGATGTTGTTGTTGTACTGGGACACCTTGGACAAGACGCGTCCAGCACCGATACTAGCTTTAAAGTTGTTAAAGAAGTCCCTGGCATCGACGTATTCATCGATGGTCACAGTCACACTGTACTGCAAGATGGCCTTGTATCCGATAACGGAACATTGATAGCAAGTGCAGGAGAATACACCAACTATGTAGGTGTCATCGATCTATGGGTAGACGGTGGTAAAGTAACAAAGAAACAAGCAACATTAATTGATGAAACGGAAGCAAAAGACATCAAACCAAATGAGAAAGTCGCGACTCTCGTGAACTCCATTCAAAAAGAACAAGAACCTATTTTGAAAGAAGAAGTAGCCAATACAGCTATTCTGCTGGATGGTAAACGTGAACAGGTACGTGCAGGTGAAACTAACCTGGGTGACCTGCTTGCAGATGCCATTCGTGATGTCAGCAAAGCCGATATTGCACTGACTAACGGTGGTGGTATCCGTGCTTCCATCGAAAAAGGGATCGTAACCAAAGGTGATATCATCACAGTGCTTCCTTTTGGTAATCAAGTAGTAACCCTTGAAGTGAAAGGGTCCGATATTCTGGCAGCCCTTGAAGTCGGTGTAGCTTCCTACCCTGAACCAAGCGGTGGATTCCCGCAAGTATCTGGTATCAAGTTCAAAATCGACACTTCCGCTGCAGAAGGTAGCCGTGTACATTCCGTAACCGTGGGCGATAAAGCCCTTGATCCGGAAGCAACGTATACACTGGCAACGAATGATTTCACAGCTGTTGGTGGTGACGAATATACCATGTTTGCCAAATATCCAACTACGGGTATGTATGGCGCGCTGGACGAAGCATTGATCAATTACATGCAGAAGCTTGGCGCTGTAGACATCAAAACAGATGGTCGGATCAGTGAAGCGGTAAAACCTGCAGTAGAGCCGGAAACTCCGGCAACAGAAACACCAGCTCCAACCAAGCCAAAACCAGAAACACCAAAACCGGAAAAACCGTCTAAACCAACGCCGAGCAAACCAGCTCCAGCCAAACTGCATGTTGTGAAATCCGGAGATTCCCTGTACTCTATCTCCAAACAATACGGCACAACTTGGCAGGCATTGCAAAAGCTGAACAATATCAAAAATCCACACTGGATTTATCCAGGTCAACAATTGAAATTGCCTGCAGCTTCTTAAGCTCAGCAAAGCAAAGTGCATATAGGCATGACCGCTTATAGTGCATCAGCATACCGATCTATCTTGTCATAACTAAAAGGGTGTCCCCAAAGCCAGATTACTGGTTAAGGGGACACCCTTTTGTATCTCCGTTCTTAAACATCAATCCATATCAGATACTTGAACATTTCCTGTGGACATATCCTGCTGATCCTGACAATCATCTGAGGCAAAAATAAATCCCAGCCTGGCCTTTACGGACCAACTTCATCATGTGCCTTCCACACCGAACTATATAAAAACTCTCCGGAATGACCGTGTTCATGCGGTTATTGTACTTTTATTTCGACATCTCTATCTTCTCAACATTGCATACTTGCACATAAATCCGCCTGGGTATGATCATCTTCAAATCCTTAATCATAAAATCATTTGTATACTAAATACAACTATCCAAATATAGTTATTTCGTATGATATCACTCATAAAATCCTACCAAATTTTATGCCTATAGCCCTCTTTTTCATGCTCACATTGAAATTTTAGCAATCAAAATCAGCTACCGCATCATATTCGGTACTATTATATGAACTCATATAATTAGCGATTCCCCTGAATTTAGGAAGTGAGCTGTTCCTTCACATAAAGCACAGCTTCCTGTGCAGTCAACCCGATTCGTTTCGATTCACCTGTTGCTGCAAGTGCGTGTGACCCCAGTTCGACCTGTCCTTCGGCTGCTCCTCGGCCAATAACGATCTGCACAGGCAATCCAATCAGCTCCGCATCCTTGAATTTCACACCTGGACGTTCATCCCGGTCATCAACCAATACCGTGTAACCGCCATCGATCAATTGTTGTTCCAGTTCGAGGGTGAGCTGACGCTGCTGCTCATCCTTCCAACTTACTGTAATCAGATGCACATCATAAGGCGCAACAGCGGCAGGCCATCTTATGCCTTCATCTCCTGCATACTGTTCAGCTATCGCAGCCATCAGGCGGGATACGCCAATGCCGTAACATCCCATGACTGGCGCACACTGGCGACCATTACGATCCAGGAATGAAGCACCCATGGCATCACTATATTTCGTTCCCAATTTGAATATGTGTCCAACCTCAATACCTTTGGTAAACACAAGTGGCGATCCACATGTTGGACAAGCATCCCCTTCCGCAGCAAAGCGGATTCGTTCTACTCGCTCCAATGCAAAATCAACCCCTGGGCGTACACCGGAAACATGCACATCCACTTCATTGGCTCCTGTAATTGCACTCTTCATCACTGCCACGTCAGCGTCCACCACCATCGGCAGATTTAGTCCAATCGGACCCAGGAATCCTACCTTCAGATTTGGATGTGCCGCAATGGCTGCATCGTCTGCAAGGATCAGTTCCTCTGCCCCCAACACCTGCTTCAATGCGATGTCATTCAATTCATGATCTCCACGCACAAGCGCAGCGACGAGCTGACCATCCGCCACATAAACCAGCGTTTTGATCATATTTTCAGCCCCTTCGCCCACAAAAGTGGTTAACTCTGCGATCGTACGAACGCCAGGTGTCGAGATACGTACTACGGTTTCCACTCCTGAATGTTGATCCGTTTGAAGCGCGGAGTCTGCATTCGCAGAATCAGCTGGAACTTCCAAGCTTCCTTCTTTTTTCTCCATATCTCCAGAAGTCTGATAATCCGCTTTCTCCAGATTTGCAGCATATCCACAATGTTTGCAGGTTACAATTGTGTCCTCACCCACATCAGCAAGAGCCATGAACTCATGTGTTTCTCCTTGACCGCCAATCGTTCCTGCGTCCGCCTCAACACGGATATAGTCCAGACCACAACGCTCCAGAATGCGACTATACGCCGTGTTCATAGCCTGATAAGTCCGATCAAGCTCTTCCCAGTCCGAAGCAAAAGAGTACGCATCCTTCATGATGAACTCACGACCACGCAGCAATCCAAATCGAGGACGGCGCTCATCCCGGAACTTGGTTCCGATCTGGTACAGGGTGAATGGCAACTTACGATACGAGCTCACCTCGTCCCGCGCTAAAGCGGTTACGACTTCCTCATGTGTTGGTCCAAGAGCAAATTCCCGTGCATGACGATCCTTCAGACGCATCAATTCGGGACCATACTGTGTGTATCTTCCGGATTCTTCCCACAACTCCGCAGGCTGCATAATCGGCAGTAACACTTCCTGACATCCAGCACGATCCATCTCTTCACGAACGATCTGTTCAACATTTAACAATATACGCCGTCCAAGGGGCAGGTAACTGTATATCCCTGCTGCCAGTTGGCGAATCATGCCGGAACGCAGTAACCAGCGATGTCCCGCTGCATCTGCCTCCGCTGGCGCTTCACGTAATGTTGGGACAAGCATTTCACTTTGACGCATCATAACACACTCCTAATCTTCTTTTTTTTGTCATCAAATACGGCGCATAAACAGCAAAAAGACACATCCGTCAAGGGACGAATGTGTCGTGGTACCACCCTTATTTAACTGCAAATTAATCCGTTCGCAACCTATGCGATCTGTAACGTGCAGTCCTACGGGGCATAACGGGCCCTGCCGGCGGAGGTTGCAACCCTGTATGGGCATTCTCTTCCGCAGCTCGCGAGGTAGGAATTTATGAAGCAGCTACAGGAACCTTGCACCACACTGTTCCCTCTCTGTTGAAGCTGGCTTGCACAATCATGTCCTCGTTATAACGCTGTTATCATTTTTGACCACATTAGTTCATTTACAAGTAATTGTCAACCAATTAGTCGAATACAACTCCAGAATAATACTCCACTACATCACGAATGAGCATAAACGCATCCCCATTTGTAAGATTGTTCTTGTCAGCAATGCCAGCAAGCGTGTCGGCACTTATAAAGTTTTGTGTTTGCAAATGAGCAAGTGCCTGTTCAAGTGAAGTTTCCGTTTCTGAAGATCCCATTGCCAGACATAACATATACGCAGCCTGATCCAACGTTAAAGGTAGGGTTACGGCATTCTCCATATTTGCTAGAGCTTGGTCAGCACTACCTGTGTAGGCTTCTGGAAACATCGCTTGCATTCTTTTCAATTTACTTAAAAATCGTTCTGGATTCATTCCTTTATCCAGTTCCCAACCATCGTTATTATAATTGCCTGAAGTCATATACATACTCGCTGCAGCCAGCAATCCCTTGTAATCCTTATGCTCCATATAATCAGGCTGTTCGAAACGATGTACTTTCAGATCCATCCCCTGATTCTCCAGCATCTTACGTAATTCAGATGCTCGC
Organism: Paenibacillus sp. 10L310; assembly: GCF_056395745.1. Taxonomy (NCBI): domain Bacteria; kingdom Bacillati; phylum Bacillota; class Bacilli; order Caryophanales; family Paenibacillaceae; genus Paenibacillus; species Paenibacillus sp. 10L310. The sequence goes on from NZ_JBFTKC010000021.1 coordinate 13,619, forward strand.
TCTTCGGAAGTTGAGAGTTCGCGGAAGGACTCCTTATGGATATATGCCAGCTTAACCGCCGCTCCTGCTGCTTCTCCCTCTGCCATTCCCAGTGGGACAACTCTTGCACTACCGTGTGGGATTGTATCAAAACTTGCTGCACGTCCAACGACGAGCAAACCATCAACCTTTAGCGGTACAAGCGAGCGAAAAGGTACACCATATTGAATCGGACTCAACATAATCGTGCCGGGATTTCCAACACTCGTGCTCTGAATATCAATATCGTATGAGCCGTATCCAATGGCATCCCAATGATCACGATTTTCCATGACATCAGCTAATGTTAATCGGTACTCGCCATAGATATGACGTGATTCTCTCACGTAAAGCTCGTCTGCTGTTCCAGCATATTTTAGCCCTGCAAATTCATCATAATTTTTCTTCAGAAAATCAACAATTAGTGGGGCTTCTTTACGCCCGATTTCCAGACCTTTTTTCACAGATATCGGATCTAACGGATCTACCCCAAAGATTTGCATCGTATTAATCAAGATTGTATCATCATTTTGTCTTCCGATATTCAGACTTCGAATCTTAATATGTTGTGGATTGGAGGATTCATATTTTCTAGCATCACCGTACCCCCAAGCACTCATCTTATCAACCCCGGTTCCCTCTCTTTCCCTAAACTTTTGCCATACCTCATCAGTAACACCGCTTAACTTGAATACAAGCGTAGAGACCATTTTGGATTTACCATCTCCAATATCTTGTCTACCTATGGAGTATGGAACTCCTGCAGCGGCTGCAATATCCGCATCTTGCGTTGCATCAATGATGGAGCGGGTTGAAATCTGAACAGTTGTTCCATCTTCTTTAGTTATGCTCATACCCGTTATTGTCGTGTGATCTCCCGTAGATTGTTCAGTAAGGGGGACTAATTCCTTAACATTCATCAACAGGTCAATATTAGGTTCAGAACGAACCATCCGATAGAAAATGTTAGCCGCTGTATTGGTATCAAATGAACTACCCTCGATCTGGTCGAACCATTCCTGGAAGATACCTTTGTTCAAAAAGTCAGGCTGCCGCAAACTACTCAATAACTGCGGTTGTTCAGGGGAATAATTTAGATCCAGCGTATTAAGACCTCCCTCGGTCAACAATCCTCCCAACATGTTGCGATCTCTTGCTTCCACCAGCAATACACGCATCCCATTACGAGCAGCTGATAAGGCAGCAGTAATACCTTCCGGATCCGTTCCGGCTACAATAACGTTATAGGAATCTTTCAGGTTTAGTGTAGATTGCACGTCCTCCAAAGGCTGCCATACATAATTATTATTAAATTTATAATTCTTGTTCCAAATATAGAATGCACCATATGCAGCGCTCATTAAAACAATAAACACACTGGCTATAATTGCTGTTATTTTCAATTTTCTACTAATCAAAGAAACAAACCTCCATATGTACTTTAAATTCAATAATACTAACTCGTGAAGTAGTTTTCCTATGTTATACCAACAACCGACTAACTTTTTCTCCTTTCCTACATGAGTATGCTATAAATAATAAAAAACTCCCCAACACTTCAAACCGTGTTAGGAAGTTCTGATAATAAGACGTAAAATTCTACTTTTATGTTGCCATAAATACAAACAAAACATAGGAAAGTCCCTAACTTTCCTCATTATAACGACCACTTTTGGCGAAGTAAAGACTTACCAAAACCGGAAATGCATTAGAAAGATCATTAAACACTCAGACTGTCCGTTCATCCTGACTACAATGAATTCTCTGGCGATGGCTGACATGGCAGCACGTTCCCTGTAATATAGAGAAATAGAAATCTATCACAGGTATTAATCGATAAAGGAGCTTGTCCTATGCCATATATCATATATGATCTTGAATTCACGGTAAGCCGCAATACTCGCTATTCTTCTGAAATTATTGATATCGGTGCCGTCAAAGTTACGGAAAGTGCGGATGGATTGGTCGTAACGGATACGTTCCATACGTATGTTCGTCCTTCCAATAAGTCTGTTCTTTCCACTGACACGATTCAGTTTACAGGTATCACACAGAAAGATATTGATGCAGCCCCTCTTTTTCCGGCAGCACTGAATCAATTCATCGCCTGGATGGGAAGTGACCCCTATTACATGTGTTCCTGGGGACCCGATGACCGCAGCAAACTGATCTCTCATTGTCGCACCCATCAACTTGATGTGGCCTGGATCACCAATCATAACGATCTCCAGCAACAATGGTCCCGCACCGTTCGTAAAGAAGGTAAGTTCCGTCAACTCGGACTCGCTCAGGCTCTTGAAATCTGCGGAATTGAATTTGATGGTACCCAGCATCGTGCCTTGGATGATGCCATCAATACAGCCAAGGTGTTTATGCATCAATTTGACCGTTTCACTCTGGAAAACAACTGTGCAGCCGATGATGAGGGCATTACATCCAAGGTTGTTTATTCCAGCTCCACAGAAGATGAAGAGAAAGAATCTCCATTTGGCAATCTGGCAAGCCTTTTCAAAACCAAAGAGTAACCGTCCACAGCACAGTACTTAATCGTGTTTTGGCTTAGGATAGGTGGCATTCTAATCTCAACTTTTATTGTACATTTGTTGCCAATAGTTTAGACGTTCTTTCATCTTGATGCGGCAGATCTCCGGTTCGAGAATTTCCGCATCAGGTCCATATTTAGATATCCATACAAGAAATTCGTCAACATCACTTAATATGGCTTCAAATAACAGGCTACCTTCCGGTTCAATGGTTAGGATGGGTCGTAAAAAAAATTGCTCCTGCATCACACGCTCCACAGCATGGGGTGCAAATCGAATTTTGAACGCAGTCCACTCCGTACTTCCCTCGTATGCCCAAGGAATGCGGAAGTGCGATTGCATCAGATAATCCTCTTTGCGAAACGTGCGTGGCAATATTCGTATCTTTTGCAGCCGGCTCACCTGAAATATTCGAAGTTTCTCCGACAGGTGACAATACCCTAACAGCTCAAATCTGTATTCACGAGGGATAAGACAGTAAGGATCTATACGTACGATCCCTTTTTTACCTTGAGACAGATACTCCCCTTCAATGGTGTTCTGTGAAATGCCAGCCTGAAGCAGGGTAATCATGGATTGATTCTGCGAATCGTTGTTTTCATTTTGCCATGCGGGCAATCCCGCTTTGAACAATCCACTAATTTGCTCCGACCATTCCACTCGTTCTGTTTTGTTTTTCTGACTCGCAGCAACCACTTTCTCATAAGCGCTCTCAAAAGCAGGTTTCAGCAAAGGACGAATATTCTCCATAACTTCAGCAAGATGCATGAAGGCTTGGGCTTCTTCATCAGACCAATTTAGCGGATACATGGCAAATTGGCTGATAAACATGTACCCTTGCCCGTGTCCCATATTGGCGATCGGGATATGCATTGCACTGAGGGCCTCCATGTCGCGGTATATCGTCCTTTCCGTCGTCTCGCATCGCTGGGCGAGCTCACGTGCCAGTATGCCTGGCTTCGCCTGCACCAGCGTTATAATGCGCATTAATCGGATTAGTCGGTCTGTCATTTTGCCGGACCCTCCACGATGTTGTTTCAATAAATTTGATACAACTCCATCCATTATTTAATATGATATTGATACATACATTCGACCTTCTCCTAAACTTCACCTTCAAATATGTAGACTCTCTCTATACCGTTAACATCTGAAATCAACCCTATTCCCCTAATATCTTTTTTTCACGATCATGATATCCTGTTGTAAACGTGATCTCATAGTGATAACGCAACTTTTCAACGATCTCGGCTTCCGCGTAATAGTCCAGATCTTGCTTCCGCGCAGCTTCAATTAACAAGGCATCAGCATGACGACGTAACATATTACTTCCCTCTTGAACCCGGCCTCTTTCGTAGGCGCGCAGGGCTTGTTTGATCAAGGGTACCGTTTCACTTAATTTGATCGTCTTTTCCACCTTGGGATCTTCTGGCTGTCGCAGCATGCCCAGATGACTGGTGTACTGAATATACAACTGTTCTCTTCGTAACAATACACGTTGACTTTGCTTCAACTTCCTTGTGCTCCAGTAGGCTGAACATACGGCAGCTTTTCCTGATACACGGGGTCCCATGACGAATTCAAGCAAAATTTGTTTACTTTCTCCCTTGTACATATCCCCAAGCCTCAATAACCAGCCAATATCCGTTTCTTTGGAACGACATCCATAAATGCCTTTTAGCTGTACTCCATATTCCGGTTTGAGCAAAAGTTCCAAATCTCTTGATACAATTTTGGGTGCTATTTTCCTAAGTCTTTTGGCAGGGGCACCGTTACGCCACTCTACCATCATATATACGGGGTCGGCTCCCCCTGTCGGTATGGCCTCTTTATTCCACGAATAAGATACTTCAAAGACTGAGTTCACTGGTAGTCTCTCCCCCGATTTATGTGTATTATCTTCTAAGTTATCAGGGTGAATGGACACTATATTGTCACGGAACACATGTTCTCATTAAATTTTTCCAATATATTAGTTTTATATCCCTAAATCCGTCTCAATACGACAATAAACGACGAAAAAGCCTGGCATTATGCCAAGCTTATCAATCACTTATCTATGACAAGTCCCAAATTAAACAGTAGGATGATCGATTCCCATTTTGTGTAAATATTGTACACTATCTGCTTCGTTTACCGGTGCATAGGTGACACTGTCAATGACCAGCTTACGCCCTACTGGCTCTCCATTAACAGTGATCATAATTGTTTTGGTTGATGTGTTCTGATCTGCTGTATACATATGTTTCTACTCCTTCATGTTCACGATCTTATATTCAATCGGATATATTGGTATCGTTCATTAAATTGCGCATTTGTGAATAGCATGCACCCGGAACTGAAGTAAAAGATCTGTAAAACGGTCCGGTATGCTTGCCTATCGTTCTATTACCCCGCAGATTTGTAAGCTAAACAGCCCTGTTCCTAAATAATTTTATATATTTCGGGTAATAAAACGATATCATCTTGAACCCATCGTCCCGGTTTTGACGTATAATGTAAGAGCCGTATTTCAACAATAGACGACGAATTCGGCGATTGATCTATCTAACCGAAGAAAGAGGTGTTAACGATGCCAAAATCCATTCAGGGTTATTTCATTCGGGTGTTATTCACCACATGCATTCTATTTACCGTTTCGATCGCTTCGACAGTAAGTGCAGCCAGTGCCAATATTTTTACGGATATATACAGCGGATGGGAGCGAGTCTCCGAACTGCCCGGAGAAGTGAACGCTCTGCAGGAAAGTTATAAGCAAACGATGGAGCAATTAAATCAAACGTCTGCTCAGTTGGGACAAGCCCAGGCCAATGTCGAAGCATTTAAGACCCAGAACGAACAACTACTGGCTCAGAACCAGAAACTAACTGAAATGGTAAGTAAATTACAGGACGACCAGAATGCCAAAGCAGCTACCACCAAACGAATTCAGACGACGATCATCACTGTCGTTTCTCTCATATTGGGTTACTTTGTTCTGATTCGTGTGATGCGCTGGGGAATGCGTCGCCGTTCGGGCCGAGTATAAAAGAACAGGAGCAACTGCATGAACATACACCTGAACAATGCTGAAGCAAGCGGAGCAGGACAAGTCGTCACATTTTCACTGATTAAAGATGACCGCCTTCATATTTTGCATCCGCAGCAGATTGTGGCCTTCCGCGGTCCAAGTGGGAGTCGCAATGATAAATTCATGAATATCACGGGCATATATCGCAAAAAAAAGCTGATTAAATCCGAAATCACCGGACCTTGCCAATTTGTGGCTGCCCTGCCTCCCGGATTCACGATGAAGGAAGTGGAGCTCACGGAGGACAGTGATCTGCTCTATGACTTCCGCCACCTGTTCTTCTACTCTGATGGTGTAACCATGCATACCAAAATTCAGAAAATCAAAAACATGCTGATCACCCGTGATGCAGTGAAAATGAAATTTTCCGGCAAAGGCAAAATCGGATTGCTCACTCAAGGTCAGGTCTGCCAACAGGAACTTCACCCAACAGCGCCGCTCTATGTGGATGCTGGTAGCATTATTGCCTATCCCGAAAATGCACATCTGGAACTCACCGTATATGGTAACAACCTTGCCAGTCAGCATATGAATTATCATTGGAAGATGACAGGACATGGATCTGTACTCTTTCAGGCGGGACGTGAGAATCACCGCTTGGAACAGGATCTTAACGATGAGGGACTGTTAAAACGAATTCTGAAAGAAGTGATCCCTTTCGGCAATGTATTGATCAAATAAGCTGTTAGTTGATGGAGCCGACCAATTAGCTTCCACTATGCTCCAGTGGGGTGGTCACCACACCGTTTCATGTTATAATGGTTCAGACAATTGAAGAAGAAAATCCATGCCTGTGGCATGGGAGAGGTTCGCGAACTCCCTCTATAAGACTTGACCATGTGATGGTCAGTATAAGTCTTGCGTACACATTGCGGTCACCATGCAATCATGTACGTAAAAAACTAAGGACACTTACTCTTGCCTGCTTTTTTGAAGCGGTTATCGGGAAGGTGTGTTTTTTGATGGATGCCAGTTCATGAACTTCTCTGTTCTTCCGACACTCTATGCCTATGTGCATGGTTTGATCTCAAGAAGATAGAGAGGTTTTTTTATGTTGAACGAAGAAAAAGCAGTCGTTGTATTCAGCGGCGGTCAGGATAGTACCACGTGTCTGTTCTGGGCCAAACAACAGTTTGCCGAAGTCGAGGTTGTTACGTTTGATTATGGTCAGCGCCACAAGCTGGAGATTGAATGTGCAGCCGAGATCGCTCGTGATCTGGGCGTACAGCAAACGGTACTCGATATGAGCCTGTTAAATCAGCTTGCCCCCAATGCGCTCACTCGCACGGATGTGGAGATTACACATGAAGAAGGCGAACTGCCGAGTACATTTGTAGATGGACGAAATTTGCTGTTCCTCAGTTTTGCGGCCATTATGGCCAAGCAAAAAGGAGCACGTCACCTGGTTACAGGTGTATGTGAGACGGATTTCAGCGGATACCCGGATTGCCGGGATTCATTTGTGAAATCGATGAATGTGACACTTAACCTGTCGATGGACTATCCATTTGTCATTCATACCCCGCTCATGTGGCTGGACAAAGCCCAAACGTGGAAGATGGCCGATGACCTTGGTGCTTTTGATTATGTCCGTGAGCGTACTCTGACCTGTTATAACGGCGTGATCGGCGATGGATGCGGAGATTGCCCCGCTTGCAAACTACGCAAAGCCGGACTGGATCGTTATGTACAGCAACGTACTGCTGTTGAATCGGCGGGAGTGGATGTACGATGAGAGAGCCTGGAACATTCCGTATTGTAGAGCATCTGCAACGCATCGGAGAAGATATTCTGCCCACCCAGCTACGCTACCACCGCAAACGTGTGCTTGTAAGCAAAGAATTCACCTTTGACGCAGCACATCACCTGCATTGTTATGAAGGCAAGTGCAAGAACCTGCACGGTCATACGTATAAAGTTATTTTTGGTATCAGCGGTTATCCGGGTGAAACCGGGCTGACGGTTGATTTTGGACATATCAAAGATATATGGAAAACTCAAATTGAAGGATATCTGGATCATCAGTACCTCAACGAGACACTTCCTTTAATGAATACAACGGCTGAAAATATGGTCGTTTGGCTGTTCGAACAGATGGAACATGCGCTCCAGACGGAACCCTATGCCGGGCTGACCGATGGTGGGCGGACGGAGTTTGTCCGACTCTTCGAGACACCCACCAGTTACGCAGAAGCGAGACGGGAGTGGATGATCGATGAGTAGTGTGACACACCAGGTGAATGAGACGGGCTCTCGCAAAGAGGCTCGTATTCCCGTGATGGAGATTTTTGGTCCGACGGTTCAAGGCGAAGGCATGGTCATCGGACAAAAAACGATGTTTGTTCGTACCGCCGGCTGCGATTATCGCTGCTCCTGGTGCGACTCGGCCTTTACCTGGGACGGCAGTGGCAAGGACCAGATTCGGATGATTACGCCAGAGGATGTATGGGAAGAATTGCGCCGCGTTGGCGGCACGCGTTTCTCCCATGTGACTATCTCTGGCGGTAATCCCGCCCTGCTCGCTTCGCTGGGCGGGTTGGTTGCTTTGCTGCGGGAGAACAGCATCCGCACCGCGGTGGAAACGCAGGGCTCCCGCTGGCAGCCTTGGCTGGCGGACATTGACGAAGTCACTGTCTCGCCTAAGCCACCGAGCTCCGGCATGGACACCGATTGGGCCGTGCTGGATGATCTGATCGAACGGTTGGCCGCTGGTCCGGTGGAACGAAGTCATAGTCTGAAGATCGTGATCTTCGATGAGACAGACCTGGACTATGCCCGCCGTGTGCATGCGCGGTATCCGGGCACGGATTTATTTTTACAAACCGGGAATCCGGATGTGACTTCCGCCGATACGCCAGATCTGGCGTCCTCGCTGCTTGCTCGTTATGAGTGGCTGATTGACCAAGTCAGTGCCTCCGATGACCTGAATGATGTTCGTGTGCTTCCACAGCTTCATACGTTGGTATGGGGCAACAAACGCGGCGTGTGATGGGCAGTATGGGTGGAATGGGCGGCATGATGTAAGGATGAGGGCGAAAGGTCCTTAGAAAATAAGAGAATTCAACAGGCAAAAAAATGCCTATTCATATATACCGCGAGGCTTCGGCTTTGACGGAAACAAGGAGCGTTTAATAACCGATGAGACAACCTGATGAGATGCAAGATGTGACGTTGCTGGGCAACCAGAATGTAAAATATACGTTTGAATATGATCCGGGCATCCTGGAGAACTTTGATAACAAACATCCGTACCGCGATTATTTTGTGAAATTCAACTGCCCGGAGTTCACCAGCCTGTGCCCCATTACGGGTCAGCCGGACTTTGCAACGATCTATATCAGTTACATTCCGGATGTGAAAATGGTCGAGAGTAAATCTCTCAAGCTATACCTGTTCAGCTTCCGTAACCATGGTGATTTCCACGAGGATTGTGTGAATATCATCATGAACGACCTGATCAAGCTGATGGACCCCCGCTACATCGAAGTATGGGGCAAATTCACACCGCGCGGCGGTATCTCCATTGACCCGTATACGAACTATGGTAAGCCGGGAACAAAGTACGAGCAGATGGCCGACCATCGTATGATGAATCATGATATGTATCCGGAAACGATTGATAATCGTTAAACTGGCGGGTAAATAAACTCTGCTATAAATAAAATCAAATTATAGGACACAAAAAAGCCGAACTCTTCAAAACCTGAAGAGATCCGGCTTTTTCTTTGGTTAGTATACACCTGTATGAGACTAAGTGTCTCAACGCAATTGGATCGCAGCGCATTCAAGTAGACTGATCTTCCTTTAGTTCTCTGACTTTTTTGACGTAATGTCTCAACATCAGCACACCAATCGATTGAAAAATGATAAATATGACGATGGCAGCAGATAGAGATTTTGGTGCAACATAGACAGCCTGAAACGTTATTACAACCATATACAAAATAGTCATCACCAACTCACGTTTGGCGGACTCATAAGGTGATAAGGATTTCATATCCATCCCTCCTCCATCCTTATTACACATAAATATAGGTCTTCTTACAGTAGATGCTAAAGTAATACGTTTATTTTGTAAATGTAATGCTATTAATAAACACCTCGGAAATAGAGTTCAATTCATCAACGTTTTCCCTTGTTCCCCTTGTCGGTCCAATCAATCTATCCTATTATGTAACAATATGCTTACACGCATATATTACAACATCAGGCGCTGATCCCTCGTGACCGCGACCAAAGGAGAATTGTACATGTCTACTCAATCCACTTTAACCAAGGACGCCACAGCGCGTTCGAAAGCCCCACCCGGATCGGATGCCCAAAGCACCGTTTACCGGATACTCATTGCGATCAGTTTGGTTCATCTCTTCAATGATTCGATCCAGTCGGTTATTCCAGCCATTTTTCCGATTCTAAAAGATTCCATGCATCTCACGTATACTCAGATCGGATGGATCTCATTTGCTATTAACTTTACCGCATCCATTATGCAGCCTGTCGTAGGCTGGTTTGCTGATAAAAAACCGACACCATCTATCCTGCCCATTGGCATGGGTTTTACATTTACCGGCATGTTGCTGTTGGCCTTCGCCGACAGTTATATGGCTGTCCTGATCTCCGTTATCTTTGTCGGTCTAGGTTCCGCCGCTTTCCATCCGGAAGGTTCACGGGTATCCCATATGGCTGCTGGTCAACGCCGTGGACTGGCACAGTCCATCTTCCAGGTTGGTGGTAACGCCGGGCAGTCCCTTGCCCCATTGCTTACACGCTGGATCTTTATCCCGTTTGGACTGTTCGGTGCCATTGGATTTACAGGCATTGCTGCCATGGGGATTGCAGTTCAGATCTACATAGCCCGTTGGTATGGACGTATGCTGCAATCGGGAGGATATCTGCGTAGACAGGCTGCTGCCCGTCGTGCACCCAATCCTGCTTTGCGCAAAAAGATTACTGCCGCCATTACGCTATTGATCTTGCTCGTCTTTGTTCGTTCCTGGTATATCGCTTCCATTGGCAGCTTCTATGCATTTAATCTGAAAGATACTTTTGGATTGTCCACAGAGGACGCGCAGATCTATATCTTCTTGTTCCTGGCTGCCGGAGCACTGGGTACGTTCTTCGGAGGCCCCTTGGCGGATCGATTCGGCAAACGTAACCTGATCTTCCTGTCCATGGCCGGAGCTGCTCCTCTGGCTCTGTTGTTGCCCTATGCGAATCTGTTCTGGACAGGCGTACTGCTAACCATTATTGGTTTTATCATGTTATCCAGCTTCTCGGTTACGGTTGTATACGCGCAAATGCTGATTCCAGGCAAAATCGGAACGGTTTCTGGTCTAATTACTGGTCTGGCATTTGGTATGGGAGGCCTGGGCGCACTCGTGCTGGGGAACTGGATTGACGTCTTCGGCGTATCACCCGTAATGCAGATGTGCAGCTTCCTGCCCCTGCTCGGGATTTTCACATTCCTGCTTCCATCCGATAAATTACTCAATATCTGGGCGAAAGAAAATGGTAGTGAGGAATAAAGAATACATCAACAGGTGTCCACTTTTTATTCTATATTAGATCCATTCCTTACGTGGCAGCATCGCCTTATAAGACGTTATCTTGCGCTAACGAACCTGACAGCACTTATTTGAACGAATACTGCCGGTTTCGCAATCTAAAGAATCTGAGCAACGCTATTCCTGAGAAAAAGGCCGAAAACCTTGGAATGTGCGTGTGAGATGCAGAAATAACGTGTCTGAGGTTCTTTAGAAATCGGGATTAGTGAAATATCGCCCAATAGCGTCTGCTGAGTTCGTTAGATTTCACTTTAGTCACCTACATTAGCAGTCTAAATAAAAAGTTTAGCCATAACAAAAAGGGTTCCCACCAACTCTGTAATCACAGAGCGGTAGGAACCCTTTTGTTATATATGTTTTTCTCGTATTTAGCTTCAACCGTTTATTCCACGTCACACATGACAACGCTGCTACCTTGAGCTGTAATCAGTTCCTTCACATCTTCAAATTCAAGAAATACCGTTGCCGTATTTTCCATGGGATGAATTCCAATTTTCTGACCAACTAAATCCTTGTCAAAAACTACGGTCACGTTTTTCTGAATATTATTGAGAACCCCCATAGGGTTGACGTGCCCTTTTTCCAATCCGAGGAACTCCAACAAATCCTTTTCACTGGCAAAACTTAATTTGCGGCTAGGTATCTTTTCGCTTAAACTTCTCAAATCAACTGACTTCGTTCCAGCAATCGTCACCAGATAATAGTTGCGCTTCTTGTCATCACGCAGAAACAGATTTTTAACGATACGTTCTGTATGTGGAATCTGATAAGAGAATATTTCCTCCATCGTGTATACTGCGGGATGTTCAATACTTTCGTAAACGATATTATTGCGATCTAAAAGATCATAGAAACCCTGTTTGTTTAACATATCAAATTCATCTCTTTCAATATAAATATTCTTCTCTAATATTACTTCTTCTGTAATATTACTTCAAACGCTGAAGGATCAGCCGTTTCTTGTACAACATTTTGCCTGCTTCGGCTACATCTCGAATTGTATTTTTGTTGCTCACGGAACCAAACACCATGCCGGCAATAGGCACGAGTTGGAACAGTTTCTTCCAACCAAAGGATTCACTGTAGGAGTTAAACACTTCCCGCCATCCCTGCATCTGCGATACCACTTCAATTGGCTTGTCCGGATCGTCGTAGGCGGCCAGTTCTTCAATGATCGCTTTCTTGCCTACAATATCGGCGGAAGAGAATTGCAGACATTTGACAATGAAGATGCGCTCCAGCGGTTCATCCGGATCATAACCATAACATAGAGCCATCTCTTGCAGTACCTTCAGAGAAAGCCCCATCACCATCGGAATATCTGCTGCTATGGTTACAATGCCACCAAACCCTGTAGCTGCTCCCTGAGCCGCGGCAAACTTGGTTCGACTCTCTGTGATGTTATCGGCCACCCGGTCCAGCACCTGAAGTGGCAGATTCTCTACACTATGAATCTTTGCTGTCCCCTCCGCTTCAGATTCCTGCTCCAGACGATAGGTCGTATCCATCATGGAATAACCTGACCTCCCGGCTTCCTCTTGCAACAGCTTGGCTACTTTTTTCTTCTGTACGAGGAACTTGCCCCCATTCTGCACATACTGACCCACGTCGTTCAGGGAATCTCCGATCTTCTGTTTCAGCGCTTTAGGCATCACTTTATCCAACATCGCAAAGGGCAAACGCCCTATTTTATCCCAAATAAACAAGTCTTTCTGTTGTTTCTCCCATTTCAAAATCTGTTCAAGTTCCTTGTCCAACGTCTCGCGTGAATCCATATATGATCCTCCTAATAGGTTCTGCATCGTAATCTGTCTCTCTCTCATACGCAGAGATCGTCGTTGTGGTTGCTTTGTTTTGTGTCCAGGACACTTATGTTCAGGCCACTCTATCTTATCGTTCACACACAGAAGAGCCCTTAATCAGCATCACTCGCTAACTAAGGGCTCTCATATAAGGTTTCACTACCTCTTATTTTGCTTCTGCTACTGCGCTGCCATCTGGGACCGGAACACCGAAATCAGGTGTGCCATCTTCACGCCAATGAATCACTTGAGCACGGGCATGGCGGTTCGGATCATACAAGGGATCACCCTCGATGTCTTTGTAATTACGCGCATGATAAATCAGAATATCGGTCTTGCCATCCGGTGACACCGTAAAGCTGTTATGGCCCGGACCGTATTGGCCGTTCGCTTCACAAGTCTGGAATACCGGCTCGGGTGATTTCACCCAGCTGGCCGGATCAAGCAAGTCGGCATTTTCATCTGCAGTGAGCAGACCCATACAATAATTGTAATCAGTCGCGCTGGCCGAGTAGCCAATGAACAAACGCCCATTCCGATGCATCACGGCTGCTCCTTCATTGACCTTAAAGCCGATGATCTCCCAATCATACTCTGGCGTAGAGATCATAACCTGTTCGCCGCGTAGCGTCCATGGGTTCTCCATTTCGGCAATGTACAGGTTGGAGTTGCCCACAATATCGGGATCTTTCTGTGCCCAGACCAGATAGCGGATTCCCTTATGTTCAAAGGTCGTTGCATCCAGCGCAAATGATTCCCACCGGGTGTGAATCTGCCCTTTCTCTACCCACTCTCCTTCGAGTGGATTCGCGGAATCGTTCTCCAGGACATACATCCGATGATCGAACAGACCTTCGTTAGTCTCACTGGTGTGAGCGGCAGCGTAGTGTATGTACCATTTGCCATCGATAAAATGAATCTCCGGTGCCCAAATGTTGGCACTCATTGGCCCTGTGTCACGCTTCGTCCAAGCCGTTACCGGCTCAGCATCTCTTAACTCTTCCAACGTCTCTGCTCTTCGGATTTCAATCCGGTCAAAGGCTGGCACGGAAGCGGAGAAATAATAGTAACCGTCTGTATGACGGTACACCCACGGATCAGCACGCTGCTCCAGGATAGGATTAGTAAATGTAATGGAATCAGTCATGGGAATGCTCCCCTTTCAAATGTTGTTTGGCTCGAAGTTTGGGGATGTAACCCAATTGCGAAAAAGCGAAAACCCTTTTGGGGTGGTGCACAGCGGACGTTCGGGGGTGGCAGGGCCTTGGTGCTCTCTTGTCCTCCGATTTCTTTTCCCACCGCTCTTGGCGGTTGAAATCGGATGCCAAACTCACTCCTGCGGCTCCTTCCTCCCCCTCACTGCTTGTGCACCATCGAAGCGACAGCTCTCTCTTACCGCGCTCGCTGGGTTACAACCTCACTTCGAGCCTTTTTTGTTGGCTCGATCTTATGGGGTCGACCGCTTCGCAGGGTCAACTCTCCCCCATGTAATGTAGGGCTAGCCGCAGAGCTACAGGCTAGCTTTTTGGTGCACAGCGGATGCTCGGGGGTGGCAGGGCCTTGGTGCTCTCTTGTCCTCCGATTTCTTTTACTACCGCTCTTAGCGGTTGAAATCGGATGCCAAACTCGCTCCTGCGGCTCCTCCCTCCCCCTCACTGCTTGCGCACCTTGGCGCAGCAGCCCGCTCTTACAGCGCTCGCTGCTCGCCCCCTTACTCCTCCGCTGCGCTGATCTGCTTGCCCCAGACCGCCACACCGCAGTCATTAAGACCTGTTACCATCAACGCGGGCTGGCTTCGCTCCCAGTCCCAGGACGGGAGTAGCTTCAGCTCTTCCGTGGAAGCTCCGCCCCATGGGCTTTCTTTCCACTTCAACGTCAGTGTTTGTTTGCCATCAAATGTCCAGGTTCCTGAACCTTTTTCACTTTTAATCTTACCTTTACTTGTTAGGGTATAAGGCACGGCTTGAATCTGCCCGTCTACCGACGGATCAAGCGCCATGCCTTCCCACTCCCCGGCAATCATGGATTTCGGAATGTCCTGCGCTTTCTCACCTGCGTACCGTTCTGGTGAAACCACAGGCCAGCCATCCTTCGTCCATAACATTTTGCGTACATGCAGATATGGCCAGTTTTTATCCGTCTCGCCCCGTGCATGATGCACGATGTAATAATCGTCTCCGTCCTTCAGAACGGAGTTATGTCCGGGCGCAACCCAGCCCTCACCTTCGGTGAAGCGGTAACCGCCGAGAATTTTGGTGCCGATCTCATATTGCGGCAGATGCTCCGTATCCAGCATGTTATTGCCGTTTATGTCCGTGTACGGTCCTGTGATTGAATCAGCACGCGCAACCCGCACGTTATAGTCCTCGAATAAAGAATCATAGGAGACAAACAGATAATACTTTTTGAACTCCGGGTTATACACAATGTATGGACCTTCCACTGCGCCCTCTTCAGTTGCACGATCCCGAGCGGCAATGCGAGTACCATAACCCTCGTCCTTGAATTTCCCAGCGTCGGGATCAAGTGGCGCAATGTAGATTCCGTCAAAGAATGAACCGTATACCATCCACGAATTACCCTCGGCATCCACAATGGGATTGGCATCAATGGCATTTAATTTGTCTTGTTCATTCGCAGAGGTTTTCACAACGAGTCCTTCATCTGTCCATGGACCTTCGGGAGATGAGGATGTCTGAAGACCAATAGCCGACTGTGTACTGCCAAAAGAAGAAGCCGAATAATACATCCGATAGGTATCACCAGCCTGGATCACATCCGGTGCCCACAGATTGACCGCACCTGTCCAATCCAACGCTTCTTGCGGAATCCCGGGCAGAGCCTGACCTACCCATGTCCAGTGGATCAGATCATCTGATTTGCGTACCATGACGCCGGGTTTCGCTTCTCCTGCTACACGAACGTCTGTGGAATAGACGTAGTATCCCTGGTCTGTTTTGATAATGGCCGGATCATGCGCATTGTTAACCGTCCAGCGTGATTCATCGTCCAAAATGGAAGTGTCGTACAACTGAGTATCTTGAGGAGCTTCAGGAAAGACGGGACGGGACACCGTTTCTACTGCTCCAGAACAACCAGTAGCTCCAACAACCAACAATAACAACATGGAAGCAACCACTCCTTTTCCTGAATTCGACCACCGTCGGAATTTCTTCCGCTGGTTCATCCCTTCACTCCCGAAATGGCAACCGATTCAATAATCTGTTTCTGGAAGATCAGGAAGATGATTAATACAGGTAACAGAGCCACAATCGACGCCGCCATAATAAGCGGGTAATCTGTTTGAATCGCATACGTGGCATTAAAGTTCGCTATAACGAGCTGTAACGTCTGCTTCTCCGGTGAATTCAGATAAATAATCGGTGCCAGATAATCGTTCCAGATGCCCATGAACCAGAGAATCAGCTGTGCAGCAATCGCCGGTTTGATAAGCGGAAACGTAATACTGGAGTACAGCCGGAAGTAAGAACTTCCATCGATTTTTGCCGCCTCAATAATTGCATCAGGCACACTAAGCAGGTATTGGCGCAGGAAAAAGATCATGATTACGTTACCGAACAGGCCTGGAACGATCAGTGGCAACAGCGTATCCACCCAGCCCAGCTTTGCAAACATGATGAATTGCGGGATCATGACTGTTGGATAAGGAATCATCATGGATGCCAGCAACGCGAGAAACAGTTTGTTTTTGTGCGGGAATCTTAACTTGGCAAAAGCAAAGGCTGCGATACTGGACGTAAACGTACCCACCACCGTTACACTCACCGCAACGATGAGGCTGTTTTTGATCCCGCTGAGTAGGGGACCGGCTTCCCAGATTTCTTTATACTTACCAAATTGGAATACTTCAGGTATCCATACAGGCGGAAGCGCGAACACATCCTGCTTCTCCTTCAATGACGTGGACAACATCCAGATCAGTGGTGCAATCATCGCAATCGCCCCAATCGCGAGTACGATAAAGATGATCGAGTTTGTTAATTTCCTCTTTTGACTGTAAGACATCTCCGGTTCACTCCTTTCCTTGACAATCAATCCCCATCATAGGCTGATTTTTCGTTCATTTTGAATTGCACCAGGGTAATGACAAAAATGAAAATACCAAGAATCATGGCCATCGCTGAGGCATAACCCATCTGCAAGTTACTGAAGGCTTTCTGCCAGATGTAGAAAACGATTGATGCCGAAGAGTATTCAGGACCACCCGTAGGTGTCATAATGTTCATCTCGGTGAAGATCTGGGAACCGCCAATGATATTTGTAACAATGAGGAAAAAGGTAACTGGCTTCACCATAGGCCAGGTGATATTGCGGAAGATTTGGAACCCGTTTGCTCCATCCAGCTCAGCCGCCTCGTAGTATGTACGTGATACACTTTGCAGTGCTGCCAGGTACAACAACATCGTGTATCCCAAGCCTTTCCACACCGTCATAATAATCAAAGCCGGTTTAACCGTGTCTTTGTTCGCGAGCCAGTTAGGACCTTTAATCCCAAACAGGTCAAGGAATTGGTTCACCAGACCGTAATCTCCGTTGTACGCCCAGTTCCACATAATGGACACCGCAGCGAGAGAAGAAATGACCGGGATGTAATAGATTACTCGGAATGTTGTGGTGCCGGGAATTTTACGATTTAGACCCATTGCCAGCAACAGCGCCAACAGCAGACCAATCGGGATACCGAGCATCAGGAAGAATGTATTAAACATCGCTTTGTAGAAAAGGTCATCCGTGAGCAAATCCTTGAAGTTGGCCAAACCGATAAAGTTCATCTGTCCCAGTCCGTCCCAATCCGTAAAGGAACCATAAAGGGAGTAGAGGAACGGGAACATGACAAAGATCAGCAATCCAAGAATCGGAGGTAAAATAAACAGATATCCGTACAGCATCTCTTTGCGATACAAACTCGATTTCGTAATCACGGCGTTCACCCCTGTTTCTAGTATCAGCATGTGGCATTCTTCGATTGAACCTTGTCGATCAACGAATGCCACATGCCCGTATGGAATCCAATAAGTTCCAATACGAATGATGCCAGCAGCATGATTGCAGGCTGCCGGCATCACCCTTTCCTATCTACTATTTCTGAGATTTCTTTTCTTGTTCAACCGCTTTGTCGAGCAGTTTTTGCATTTTCGGTTGTTGCTGCTTCACATAGTCTGCGGCTGTAATCTTGCCATCCAATACCGGCTGGATATCCGTGAAGAACAGGTCATACCATTCCGCATTGTACGTGTAGTTACCTGGCAGAGCCCGGCCGTAATCTTCAACGATATCAATGAATTCCTGTTTGTTGGCTGGTTTCGTGGATGTATCTTTGGCCCACTCGTCTGCCATATCAAGCAAGTTCGGAATCTGTACCTTGGCATCTACCAGTTGCTGCATACCTTCCTTCGAAGCTGTAAGGTAATTCACCAATGCTGCTGCTTCTTCCGGATGTTTTGTCTTCGCCGACACTCCGATTCCCAGAGATCCAATCCACGTTGCCGATTTGCCAGTCGACCCCGCAGGGAAAGGCAGCAAATCATAATCGAAAGGCAGTTTCTCAAATGTACTCATATCCCATGGTCCTACAGGGAAGAAAGCCATTTCACCTTTCATCCAGCGTTGATACGTATCCAATGTTTGCGCTTCCTCAATGGAAGGTGTAATTTTGTATACGTTCTGCATATCCGCGAAGAATTGCAGTGCTTCAGCGAATTTTGGATCATCAATCGTTACTTTTGTTTTGGTCTCATCCAACCAATCCCCACCGTTGCTCCATACAAAGGATTGCAGTGCCCACTGTACGTTGAATCCAGTACCGTATACATCCGGTTTACCATCTCCATTGGTATCCTTGGTCGCTTGCTGGTTCACCTTGATGAACTCTTCCCATGTGTATGGTTTATCCTTGTCAGGGAGTGGGATGCCCTCTTTTTCAAACAACGTTTTGTTGTAGCCCAGTGCAAATGGCCCCAGATCCTTCGGCATACCGTAGATATCACCTTGACCTGCCATTTGGCCGTCATAACGATACAGGTCCACGCCGTATTTCCAGATATTATCGAGATCAACATCCGGATTGTTTTCAATATACGAAGTGAGGTTCATCAGCACATTGCTGTTCACATACGCTTTCACGTCACCCGGATTGATATAAAATACGTCAGGCAAGCTGTTGCCTGTAATTGCCGCTCTTAGCTTGGTTGCATATTGATCCGCAGCCGTTACGATAATTTTGACTTTCACACCCGGATGATCTTCTTCGAATTTCTTGACCACCGCTTGGTATGCTTTCTGCTCATCAGTACCGCCGCGGAACATAAATGTTAACTCCTTGTCCCCACTTGCACCGCTGCCTCCTCCGCACCCCGCAAGTACCAGTGCACTTACCAGCATAAGAAGCATAAATGTGACCCAATTCTTTTTCTTTACCATCTGAACCCCTCCTGATCTGGACTTGTAACCGTATTCAATTGGATGAAATAAGATTTCTGTTGTTAAATTTATCAAATCCAGATCACTTTAGTCAACACTTTTATAAAACATTTTATATTTATATAAAATAAATCAGTATTTCGGCCAGCCACTCGAGTCCCAAAGCAAGTCATTAATCAGCAATTTCGGATTGCCATTATCCTCTGCATCATAGGCATGTCTTGCGATGACATTGCCGTTGTACACGTCCTGACCACCTGGACCTTTCCACTTCACATTGCCTGTATCCAATATCGTTCCGCCACCATTCAGCATATTAACTCCGTTTTTGTCCACATAAGGGCCTGTTATACTGGTCGAACGTCCATAGACCATTTTGTAGGTACTGTTCACCCCTTGGCAGCAAGAATCGATGGAAGCAAACAGGTAATAGTAGCCGCCACGATATACAATACTTGGTCCTTCAATAGCACCTCCGTTATTCGGGCGCGCAGCAATGGAAGTTATACTTCCCGTCGGTTTCATCGTGTTTTTGTCCAGCTTGACAATCTTCAGGCCACTCCAGAAAGAACCAAAGGCCAGCCATGGATTGCCTGAAGCATCAATGACCAGATTTGGATCAATGGCATTATAATTATTGGCGGTCGTGGTTTGAAGCACCAATCCTTCATCCTTCCATTGCCCTGCCCCAATGCTGTTCGCAGAAGCAAGACCAATCGCAGACCGATTGGAGCCAAAGGTGGAGATTGAATAATAGAGCCATACTTTTCCGTTATACTGCTCTACATCCGGTGCCCATACATCCAATCCGCTTTGTCCCGGAACGGCAGAAGCCCACCAGGATGGCTTACTTAAGAAGATTTGTGGAACACGATACCAGGACGAACCATTATCGGATTTCAATACTTGAATGCCCGGGCCGGTTGAAAAGGTGTACCAGGAACTGCCCTCTTTGATAATCGACGGATCATGAACAGCGGTATCTCCGGTCAGATTCCAGAATGCCGCCAAAGCTTTTGACTGACCTGCCAGCAGTAATACCATCACAAGTAATGCCGGTAACGCTAACCGTTTCCACTTAAACCTCTTCACATTGCTTAACTTTTCCAAACCAAACTCCACCTTTCCTGTTCAAATGGTTAATTAGGTTCATGAAGTATTGAATCAATTTAGGTATAATAGGATTATAAAAGCGGTTACATTACATTTCAATGGTATATTTCAAATATATGTGAACTGATTAACACTTATTTTAACCGGAATAGTGGACAAAAAATAGGTTATATTCTCGTATTTGCGCTATATACAAGGGTTTTGGCTTCTATTTCTCCACCCTTCCCTTCCATGAGGGAATGATTTATAATTATCTGAAATAAAACATATAAATGTGCAAATGTCTGTGTCGAAGACTTTGTTCAGAACGGGGAAAGGAAATCCACCTATGATTTATATTAAAGATCTGATGTCGGGTGTGAATATCTTCAAAGCGCTTAGTTCGGAAATCCGGATTCAGATCATCGAGCTGCTGGCCAAGAACCAAAGTCTTAATCTCAATGATCTTGCAACCAAGCTGGGACTGAGCAATGGCGCCATCACGATGCATATCAAGAAGCTTGAAGAGAGCGGATTGATCGAGATCAACACCGCCGTTGGCAAACATGGAATTCAGAAGATATGTTATCTCAATGAGGAAAAATTGATGGTTGATCTGCGTTCACAAGAGATTAACAATCGTTATGAGGTGGAAATTCAGGTCGGTCATTACAGCGATTATCAGGCCGCACCTACATGTGGTCTCGCTACCCGGGACAGCATTGTTGGAGAGTTCGATGATCCGCGGTACTTTGCTGATCCACTGCGAATTGATGCGGAGATGATCTGGCTGGCTGAAGGTTATCTGGAATATCGGATTCCAAACTATCTCAAACCCAATCAGTCCTTTAGCGAAATTCAGTTGTCGATGGAACTGGGATCGGAGGCCCCTGGCTTTTGTGACAATTACCCTTCGGATATTTACTTCTATGTCAATGGGATTGAGATTGGCTGCTGGACAAGTCCGGGGGATTTTGGCAATACACGCGGTACCTTTAATCCGGAATGGTGGCCTCCGCACTTGAATCAGTACGGCATGCTGAAGCTGATCCGGATTACACAAGAAGGCAGCTATATCGACGGATGCCGCATCTCGGATGTGACGCTGGACCAGATTGGGCTGGATTACAAAAGCGATATTCACTTCCGCATTGCCGTTACGGACGAACCTTTGAACAAACGGGGCTTAACGATCTTTGGTAAAAACTTCGGAAACTATGGACAGAATCTGCTCGCTCGGGTTCTCTATAACGTGCAAGAAGAGTAGAGCCGTCTCTGACTATTCACTCGATATGAAGTTCGATCGATCTGCTAACATAACTGTTCAACACAACAACAATCATGTGTCTTCGAGAGGGTGCTATCCAGCACTCTTTTTTTGTTTCATCACACCGAATAACTTGTCCAATCATGTTGGAACAAAACTTACTGCATGATATGACCTCCTATAGACCCTGTGTAATCCTCCATGTTGTTTACCCTGGCGTGATATAATAATGGCCTGTAATGACAAAATGGAATAACGGGCGGGGATACCTTTTGAAATTGGAGCGATTAATCTCAATCATATACAAACTGCTGAACCACGAAGTATTGTCTGCTTCCACCTTGGCTGAAGAGTTTCAGGTGTCCCCAAGAACGATCTATCGGGATATTGATGTAATCTGTGCCGCCGGCTTCCCGGTCGTCTCCCATCAGGGACTCAAAGGTGGCTACGGCATGATGGACGGATACAAGATGGATAAAAGCTTGCTCGGTTCTTATGATGTGGATTCCCTGATCACGATCCTGAGCAGTCTATCCACAGTATTCGAAGATGCACGTGCACAAGGCACGATTGAACGTCTGCAAACGATTGGACCGGAGCATCAAACCTCAAGTCTATCGGTGGATCTGGAGACACGCCGAACAGAACCTGATGCCCTTCCTCATCTGCGTAAAGGTATTACGGATCATCAGGTTGTCCGTTTTGACTACATCAATACAAAGAATGAACATACACCCCGCCATCTGGAACCGGTAAAATTACATTTTAAATATCGTAATTGGTATGTATATGGATTTTGCCAGACACGGCAGGATTATCGCGAGTTCCGACTGTCCCGGATGATGAACGTGCAACTGACATCTGAACACTTCCAACCCCACCTTGAGCTTCCCCAAGAGACGGTTGTGTCAGATCTGTCATGGCAAGATCAGGTAAGTGATGTGGTATTTCGGGTGAACCCGGAAGCGCTCGCGGAAGCCATGGATCATTTTCAACAGGCAGATAAACAATTTCACGAGGATGGAAGTATGACGATGCGTATCCCGGTTTATCAACCGTTACAAGCCAAGTGGTTATGGTCGTTTCTACTTAGTTTGGGCAGTGGCGCCGAGGTGCTCGAACCGATTGAATTACGAGGCATTCTGAAAGAACAACTTCGAAACGCACTTAAGCTCTATGAAGAAGTATGACACGCTGTTGTCATACTTCTTTTTTTATAATCATCTCAGTAAGTTCATCCAATCCATCGCCAAATTAAAGGAGACGATCATCAATGAATCATCCGGAACAAATGTATAACTACCACGCATGGGCCAACCAAACCATCCTGGGCAGAATCAAGGAATTGCCCTCTTCTGTACTGAGTCAGGAAGTGAACAGTTCATATCCAACCATTGCTCACGCACTCAGCCATATCTATACAGTGGATAAGATGTGGTATCTGGTGTTAACTGGCACCGGTATGCCCGAGGCACTGCAAGCATGCATACCACTCAATAGTGAAATTCACGGTTCTGTGGATGAGTACATCCAATGTTTTACCGACCTGTCGGCACAATACAGTGAGTGGTTACGAGGCCAAGCTGATTTGGAGCAAACCATTCTACTCGATAATCCATTTGCAGGAGTTCGCGAAACCAGCTTATCGGACATCGTAATCCATGTGGTTAACCACGGAACCTATCATCGAGGCAATGTTTCTACGATGCTGCGTCAATTGGGGCACGCCTCCATCATGAATGACTATTCACTCTTCTGGTATCAGGAACCGGCTCAAGTATAGTTGACAATCGGATGGAAAATGTACATTGTATCCCCGTGACGTCGAGGGATGAATTGAGAAATTGGTTGCAGACGCATGGAAAAGTCGAGAAATCTTGCTGGGTAATGATAAGCATAAAACCCGTGCCAAATAACCTGCTGTATTTGGACGTGGTTGAGGAGGCGCTGTGCTTTGGCTGGATCGATGGAGTCAAAAAGAAAATATCCGAGACTCAATTAGCACAAAGATTATCTCCTAGGAGTAAACGTAGCTCATGGACTGAATTGAACAAGGAACGTGTCCGTCGTCTTGAAAAGTTGGGCTTCATGCATGACGAGGGTAGAAAGGTTCTTCCTGTTATGGAGCCGACTGCTTTCATTATTGATGGTGTGATCGAACAAAGGCTGAAAGAAGACCAGCAGGTTTATGCAAATTTCATGGCCTTCCCTGTCCTGTATCAAAACGTTCGTATCGATACGATCCAAAGTGTTAAGAATCAGCCAGTATTATTCCAGAGCAGATTGGATAAGTTCATAACCCACACAAAGGAAAATAAAATGTACGGTCAGTGGCATGACAACAGACGGCTTTTGGACTATTAAATTCCCCCTTTTCCCCTAGACAGCAGACAGGACCTCCATATGAGGAGGCCCTGTTTTGGTTTTTTATTCAGTCATGTATTAATGAGTCTGCCTGTATGTTTTGGGAGACTTGCCAAAGGCTTTCTTAAACTGGCGGGTGAAATAATTACTGTCGTTAAATCCACATTCATACGAAATTTCCGTGATGGACAGATTCCCGTTTTTCAACAAATGACATGCCTTCTCCAGACGCAACTTTTGCAGATAAGAGATCGGGGTCATCTGATAATAGGATCGAAAAATCCGATTCAGATGCCTTATTGAGATATTCGACTTCCCCGCAATATCCTCTAGTGACAGTGGCTCCAGATAATGATCTTCGATAAATGAAATGGCATTTGCCAGATGCATCAGATTATTACCTTCGATCCCTTTCTCCTGCGTATCATATTGCCTCGACAAATAAACAACCATCTCCGTAAGACGTGAGATCAACATCGTCTGATACCCTTGCTGTTTACTCTGATACTCCTCAATCATGAACGATATCAGCGATTCTACATACTCCAGACTGGAAATGGATAACGCCAATTTACTCGGAAAGGAGTGAATATTACGATAAAACGGTTCCAAAACAAACAGCGCCTGGAAGCCGTTAGATTTTCTCAGATCGGGCCCAGCCAAAGCAAGCATCTCGGGACTGAACATAATGTTACAGATCCTAAAATCATGAGGGTCTTTATACGCATGATGGGTGTCGCCATTAATCACAAATGCGTTCCCTTTTTTAATAAAAAATTCCTCGGTGTTCACCACATGGGTTGCATGACCACTCAGAACAATGACAAGTTCCGTAAAGTCCACATGATTATGAAGCTCCATGTCCTCAACATGTCCACCGTACTGGATAAAAAACGGAAATTGTTGATGGTCCGAGGTAAACCATCTCAAATATGCATTACTCAAAAGCATTCCCCTCCGCGAACATAGTTGGGTTGAATGTCTATATCATGCTATTCCAAGACCGAAAAATCAAGGTTCCATATACTTATAAGCGTTATAATTCGCCTTGTAGCAGGGATTTTCAATGTGTCCAGATTCATACTAAACTCTCGAAATGAATAGGAGCATAAATGATGAAATATACCAATCCGGTGATTCCGGGGTTTTATCCAGATCCGAGTATCTGCCGTGTAGATGAAGACTATTATCTGGTAACCAGTACCTTTGAATATTTCCCAGGTGTGCCCATCTTCCACAGCAAAGACCTTGTGAACTGGCGACAGATCAGCCATGTCCTCACAACAACTGAGCAACTCCCTTTAGCGAACGCAGGCAGCTCTGGCGGTATTTTTGCCCCAACACTCCGGCACCATGATGGCTGGTTCTATATGACAACAACCAATGTCAGCGGCGGCGGAAATTTTTATGTGCATAGTGCCCAGCCCGAGGGACCATGGTCTGCTCCGATTTTTGTTGATCAGGGCGGCATTGATCCCTCTTTTCTCTTTGATGATGATGGACGTGTGTATTTTCAAACGGCCTGTAACGGCGATGAAGGCGAAGGCATCTATCAGTGCGAGATAGACATCACGACCGGAGCCAGACTAACCGATAGTCGATTGATCTGGACTGGAACCGGAGGAGCAGCCCCCGAAGCTCCCCACATGTATAAAATAAACGGACTCTATTATCTGATGATCGCCGAAGGTGGAACCGAGTATGGCCATATGGAGACCATCGCTCGGAGCACAGAGCCATACGGACCATTTGATCCGTGTCCTCATAATCCGATTCTGTCCAATCGGAGCATGAAATCCAGCATTCACGCAACCGGTCATGCAGACCTTGTCCAGATCCAGGATGGAAGCTGGTGGGCCTTATGTCTGGGCCTTCGTCCAGCAGGTTACCCCATGCGACACCATCTGGGACGCGAAACGTTCCTGGCCCCTGTCACTTGGACGGACACTGGTTGGCCGATGATCGGTGTGGACGGACATATTGAACCAGAGATGACCGGACCTTCATTGCCTGAGCATCCTTGGTCACCTCGGGCTATACGGGATCATTTTGACGAACCAACTTTGGACATGAACTGGATCTTCTTACGTAACCCGGCTCCAGGTAGTTGGACGCTCACTGAAAATCCCGGGCAGCTCATCCTCCGTGGTCATTCGGTTTCACTCGATGACGGACAAAATCCAGCCTTTGTCGGGCGTCGATTGAGCCATTTCTTATGCAATATGGCAACCGAGCTACGTTATGAGCCAAATGCGAGCGGTGAGGAAGCCGGATTAACCTTATTTATGAATGATAAATATCATTACGATTTGGCTGTAACACAGATCGACGGTCAGAAGAAAATCGTATTGCGGCGAACCGTCGGCTCTCTGCGAACCGAACAGGTGCTTGACTGTGACACGGGGCCGGTTGTATTACAAATCAAAGCTGACCGTAATCACTTTACGTTCCTCTATCAGCAAGGTTCATCCGATGCCATCGAAGTGGGTTCAGGAGAAACACATCTGTTATCTACCGAAGTGGCAAGTGGTTTCACAGGTGTGATGATCGCCATGTACGCTTATGCTCCATCGGGGGAGTGTACGCCTGCAAGTTTCGATTGGTTTGACTATGAACCTCTGGACGAATAATCGTTGTAACTCCTATATTCAGTAATAGAAAATATAATATATGATCAGCTAGAATTATCCCCTTAAAGTAGTTACTCTTTGAAAAGCCTTGTGTGGTAGCATAAGGAAATGAGTGAACTTTGAGGGGATTTTGCTATAGCTATATCTTTCTTACGGATTGCACTGGAATTTATAAAAGAACCATTGCTTTATTAGAGAAGTTCTCCTAGTATTTTTAGAAGGAACACCCCAGCAGCTCCCATCTTGGCAATAACTTCACTGCCCATATGAGAGCGCTATCGCTGCAGCACTAAGATAAACGGGAGGTTGCAGATATGAAATGGAATCACTTCAAGTCCAAGCTTCTGTTTAAGTACACCCTATCCTATATCTCCATTTTCCTTATCCCTCTTGTTATTTTAACCATCATTATTTATCACAACGCTGTGGACACGCTCCGTTCAGAGATTGAACAGACCAATGTCAATCAGCTCACTCAAGCCAAAACTGTCATTGATGATCGCATGAAAGAACTCCAAGACATCGCTTTTCGCATCGCCTACGATGAGCAGTTAACGCGGTATTGGACCCACCATCCGTACTATAGCCGGGAATCAATCGGCGCATTGGTCAAATACAAAGCCACCAGTTCCATTATCGATGAGTTATTCCTGTTCTTCCGTGAAGATGATAACATCTATTCTTCTCAAGGTTCTGAGAACCTGGATGTATTCACTGGCCGCTACAAATTTACTACGTGGAACAAAACAGACATGATCCGGGATTTGAATAACGTACAGTCCCCCACAATACGTCCAGCGGAGCAGGTCGTCCAAGGAACCAGAATACCCAATTCCATGCTGGCATACCTTGTACCGATTGCACCTAACAATACGCCCGCCCATGGAACCGTCATGTACTTGATACATGAGTCCAATCTGACGGGCTTAATTGATTCCATCCTCAGCGACTATCACGGGATGACTTATATTTTCGATAATTTCGGGCAAGTCCTGGCAGCCAATTACAAGGGAGAAATCATATCCGAACAGGAAGTTAACGCTCTGTTTGCTCTTGAATCCGGCACGCACAGCATCTCCTTAAATCAAGAACCACATTCGGTTGTATCCGTTAAATCGGATGCGGGTTGGACTTATGTAACCGCTATGCCCAGCAACCAATTTTTTAGCCGAATCGTTCATATCCGCACCTTTGTTGTTCTCGTTTTCTCCTTCATGGTGGTGATGGGCACATTCTTCGCCATTATGTTGGCCCGAAGACAGTACCATCCGATTTCAGACTTAATGGAGTTCATTCGGTTGAAGAATGATCCTGATCCATCCTCAACCACCAACGAGCTGGAATGGATCAAGAAAACACTGCATGATTATAGTCAGCGCGTAGATCTTCAGGAGCCCTATGCTCGCAATCATATTTTGCTCATGTTGCTGAAGCACGGTCACACCGGAGATTTCCCCTCTGAGTTTACGGATAAGCTTGGCATACGTTTTAACCGATCCCATTATTTTGTCATGATCATGGGTTGGGAAATGCATGCTTTTCCTAACGGTGATAACCCCGAGCAACTTACTGTCATGCAGCTGATGAACGATGTGGACCTGCCGGAGTTGTCTGCATATGCTTACGGCGTGGAGCTGCCACAGGCAGACCAATTGGCCCTTATCGTGGGATACGATGCCGAAATTGGGCATGAAGGTAGCCTGAATACCCGTATGGAGCCTATTGTTGAAAAACTGCAATGGATGGTGATTGAACACACCGGAGTTGCGCCCGCAATCGGGATAGGCAATCGGTACACTTATCCGAAACAGCTGAATCAGTCCTACATTGAAGCCTCGACCGCTCTGGAAGCATCGATGCTGCATGGACAGGGCAGCAGTACATACTTTAACGACCTTTCCGGTTCCGATGTACAGGATTCTTCCTTCTGGGTCCCTAAGGATGTGTTATTAAAGCTGGTTCAGAGCTTAAAACAAGGCAGCTATGATGTGGCGGTTCAGATGGTGTCAACTGCGTTGAATACCCTGAAATCCGAAATGCCATCTGTACCGCTGCTGCGTTGCATCTGCTTTGATATTCTGAATACAATGCTCAAAACCGCTTCGGAGCTTGGAATCCATCATGTGGTTGATCAACTTCCAAGGATCACTTCCTACGACTCGTTAGAGGATTTGGAGAAAAAACTGACAGGCCTTGCCGCCGAAATCTGCGCCCATGTCGAGGCGAAGAGTGAGACGGAAGAAAGCTCTCTTATGGATGAAATCGTGGCTTATATCGATGCCAATTTCTCTGATTATGATCTCAGTTTAGGTACGATTTCATCGAAATTCACGATCTCTTCATCCTATTTCAGTCGTTCATTTAAAGAAAAGATCGGCATGAACTTTACCCAATATATCTGGCAGAAACGGATGGATGAGGTCATTCGACTACTGCTTCATACTACCGATCCGTTAAAAGATATCATCACGCGTGTCGGTTACCTGGATACACCAAACTTCATCCGTAAATTCAAAAAAGAGACGGGTTATACCCCAGGGCAATACCGTAAAATGCACCGTCCCAACGGCTCCGCCGATTCCCCTGATGATGATGACGAGGAATGTATTGGATAAAGGGAGACATCGTCTAACATGTGCCTGATTCATTAGACCAAAATAACGCAAACAAGGGGCCGTCCTATACGTCATGAGCATGACGTATAGGACGGCCCCTTCGTATGTTTTTATTCCGTAGACATAATCTGATTCGTCGCGGCCAGCGACCTTATCCGATTTTCCCAGCCGAAATTTCCTTCAGCCCTTGATGCACTGCACTCAGCAAACGGTGAGTTGGATCACAGCCGTACTCCCAGAACATGATTCCGGCCAGACCTTGATCCTTTACGTAATCACATTTGCATTGGATCGATTCTTCATCGTCATACGATATGAAGCTGGACCCATTAAACAGAAACGGTGCACAGGCTTCTTCATCCCAATAACGAGTGTAACCATTCTTGTTAATGTACTTCGCTTCCAGCTCGGCAAATGATGGTCCATATCCGCCTGTACTCCCGGCCATTTGATGGAGTCCGCGGTTTCGGTCAGGAACCTCATTCCAGATCCGGGAATAGAACGCAGCTCCGATCACAATTTTCTCCTTCGGAACGCCTGCGCGAACAAACAGGTTCACGGAAGCATCCGTACTGATTCGAAACAGATCTCCTGTTGGCGTGTACAGATTCGTATGATGTCCGGTCAGGACTTGAAAACCGCCACGCATATCATAGGTCATCAACTGCACGTAGTCTAGGTACTGCTGCACCTCAGCCATCTCTGTACCATCAACGTAGTATTGATCAGCCCCTGCCGCAATGGTGAGCAGATAATGACGGCCATCCGCTTCTCCCTTGGTACTCAGTGCCTCCCGCATCGTCTTGAGAAGTAAGGTGAAATTCCGTTTATCATCTGGGCTGGATGCGATGCCAGCTTCACCGTAACAAGGATATTCCCAGTCCAGATCGATCCCGTCAAAAGGATATTCCTCCAATACTTGAATTGCCGATGCGGCCATGCTGTCCCTCCCCGCCTGGGTTGAGGCTGCTTCGGAAAAACCGCCTGCGCTCCATCCGCCTACAGACAGAAGCACTGTAAGATTTGGATGCTCCCGCTTGATGTTCTGGATAACATGACCGTTTTTTAGATGCTCGGTTGTTATTGCATCATTCTTGACATGTCCAAAGGCTACGTTCAGATGTGTTAACTTCAAGAGATCCTCATGTGTCATGTCGGGAAGAACTGAATCAACAGCATAACCCGCAGCGATATATTTCGTCACTCTCTTCACTCCGATCTGCTCAATGATTGAGATATCGCAGCAGCAATCTGCAAGGCTTCCTTCCCGGTACCAATCTTGTACCCGGAAGCCGAATAACGAACTTGATGCTGAGTATCCATCACGAACAGATGTGGATAACCTGCTTCATAAGCCGCAGGCTTCGAATTGAAGCCTGACAAGGAAGCATAACTGGAATCTCGTACAAAAACCGTGCGTACAGGCAGTTTTGGATAACCAACAGGGTCAAAAGAAGCGTTCCATTCCATATCTCCAATCATGAGTACGATTGGTATACCCAGCTTATCCAGCGGCTCTGCCAGCTCGCACAGTTCACGAATCAGATGTTTGGTCGGTTCCCGCTCCGGTTCAATCCAGGCAGCAATGGCACCCTCCGATCCCAGAAGTTCCTCCAGTTCTACCTCTGAACCATCCAGACGGGTCAGTATACTTCCTGGTGCCAGTTTACCCAGTACAGGAATCTCAACCTCAGTCTCGCGATAAGACAAGACAACCTCAGTGGTATCTCCAGCGTTCACGGTAAAGTAAACGAATCGTACTTTTGCCGTTCCATCGTTCAGCCTAACGCCTGTCGTTAAGCGATAAGCTCCTGCCTCAACCTCATATGGCTCACTATAGACATCCGTACTGCCATAAGGATAAATCAACGTCTTGTAGACGCCATCTTCCAGACGGGCAAACGAGAAATTTTCGAAATAAGATGCTTCAGGTGTATCCTGCGGAACTTTTATATCCCTATGAAGTTGGAGCATCCCCCAGCTTGTGCTCTCCTGAGTTAGAGGTGAGGTGAGACTAAACACTGCATCCTCCCAGCCTCTATCACTTAGATACTGTGGTTTCTGTGCGCTGGGATGTAATCGGGCCGGAATACCCAAACTGCGACATACAGCCACAAACAAAATATCCAGGGACTGAAAGTCTCCCTTCATTAGACTAAACGTCCCTATTGGATTCCCTTTGCCTTTTAGATTAGGAAGATCTTCATAGTGTTCATATTGCTGTTCCAGTATTCGGGCAAGTTGCGAGGGATTCTCCCTGAAAGTTGCCGCTTCATCTGCCGAAAAGGCATTCTGGAATACACCCCGATAAGGGACCAGCATCTCATAGGAGATCCGCGGACACAGGATGTATCTTACAAAAGTATCTTCCGCCCATGATCCTTGCTGCGAGAGCGCACCAATCAGATGATCATCCAGCGTCTGACGAAAGGTATCAATTAAATCTTTTTCATTCATCGACTCCAGCAACCGGAGCGGCCACTCATCGTATGGATTGGAACGTTCCTCCAGGAAAGCTGCAATCTCCCGGCTGTTCCCCCGTGCCTTGCGGAGAATATCCCATACACGTACCGAGGGCAGTCCAACCTTTTTAGCCAGCGAGACAGCTTCCTCCTCACTCAGGAACGTGTCCTCATACTCGCTCCGGGTCTGCGTACCTTCCTCCAGACGACGATTATGAATCTCAATCTTCTCTTCCGGTAATGCAACCACGACCTCTCCCTCCCTTTCCGGAGGAGGAACCATATCGAAATCTACACTCCCTGTTGGCTGCTCTGACGAGTCCAGCACAAGCTCTATAACCTTGTTTTCCTGAGCCTTGAATAGGATCTCACTCCACTTGCCGCCGCTGACCGCACGAATCAAAAGGTCACCACAGCCAGTCTTAAAGGTCGCTTCCCCTTGTGCTTCCGTCCTAATCTCGGCAATAGGATAGAATTCAGCCGTATTGTACAGCTCAAAGCGGACGCTAGCTCCGGGTACGGGCGCTCCCTGCTCATTTTTCACCTTCACATAGATGTTGCGTGTGGGCGTATAGTTCTCAAGTAAATTAATTTCCGTATATCCCTTTTCGGAGAGCGTAATATCCTCTGGTCCGGGATAGTCGGCATAGATCCTCGTATTAATCAGCATGGCCCTGCGGGCTGGCGGGCTGAACCACCCTTGGTTCAGACGGGCTTCAGGCTCGCATGCCCCGATGTAATACCATTGACCATCTGCCCAGGCTTCTACCCATGCATGATTGCTGTCACAGTGAGCCCAGCGCGGCGTGTAGACCTGGCGGGCTGGTATGCCGATGCTGCGAAGAGCGGCCACTGCCAGCGTGGATTCTTCGCCGCATCGACCACGAGCATTCCGGATCATCGTCAGCGGTGATATCGTGCGCAGATCGCTGCCAATATAGGTCGCTTTCTCATGACACCAGTAATTGGTCTCCAAAATGGCATCCGCCATGGATAACTTTGCTGTCCGCTCGGCTAATTCGTCATACATCAACCCGCGGTAATCTTCAATATTTTCTGTATTTATCCGATAAGGTAGCACAAAATGAAGGAACAGATGATCCGGAACGCGATCTCCCCAAGGCACACGTTTACGGGTGTCCAAAGCCCGGCGTACATGGCTCAAGAACAGGTCCCCGTTATAATCAGCCAGGTCGTTTACCGGCATATAGGCATATATATACTTCAATGCCCATGTCTCTTCTTGCGTTAGCTCCTGCTGAAAAATATGAAACAACTCCGATTTGCGGGCCTCTGCAAAACGTACCTTCTCCTGGAACTTCTGCTCGATCCTCTCCAATAACTGTGCATCAAGGGAAAATACCAAAGTTTGGCTGGTCATTGCGTTATCACTCCTTCCACAGCTTTCCGTCTTCCCGAATACAGATCAAGGCCGTTCCGTCCGAAGACGATGCAGTAATCTGGAACAGGCTGCGAGTCGTTTCAATAACAGGCTCACAGCTCAACGATTCCTCACCCAAAAGCAGCTTCACATCCTGTGTAAATTCACCATGGGTTTCATAATAATTACGTTCACGGTAGTAGAGCTTGCGAAGCTCCCATTTGATTCGTTCGTCTTCAGGCAACTCAAACGACTGATCCGTTCCGTCATCCGAGAATACAACATAACCCCATAACTCCGGGTAATGCATGTTGATAATACCCATAGGTGACCAAACCCAGTTGTCCTCCGGATAAGGTTTACCCGTATCTGGATTCAGCACCTTGCGGTACTCACCGTCCTGTACCTCGGTTTGCCACTCCACACGCGAGAAGTTGACACGCCAGAACTCACCCGGCTCAGGTGGACGGTTTCCTTCGGCACATTCCTTTAGACTGGCCCAGGGAATCGCGACTTCCACGCTCCATTTCCGGTTCTCTGCACCAGGTCTGTTTAGTTCCCCATCGATATATACGGCCGTCTTGAGACCACTGATGTCCCAACCGTTAACCGGAGGCCCACCATCCCGATAAGGCTTCACTAATAACAGGTCCCATACCGTATTGAGCGCATTGATCTCGAACTCATAATATTGATGGGAATCCCCGTCGGGATCAATAAAAATCTCGAAGTCATTGTCATAAAAAATAACGGAATCACGTTCAGTCAGGGTAGCCCAGATCTGATCTTCAATCAGCTCGGCAGCAAAATAGAAATAGTCGTCATCCCACAGCATTTTTACCCGTGTCTGTTTCTCTGGCTTCGGACGAAGATCCCCTTCGATATCAACGAAATCCTCCGTCCAATGAGCCGCATTCCAAAATGCCTTATCCACACGACCGTCTAACACCAATGGTTCCTGCGCACGCTTGCATATATAATGTTTGGGAGCATACTCAATCCTGGGTTCTGGTACTCCACTTCTGTTCATGTCACTCTCTCCAATTCGTAAGGGAGGGCATGCATCTACCAGCACACGCCCTCCCCGTAATGGTTAGTTATGGGTGACAACGGCTCCAGAGCCGCCGTACATTTCCAGCTCCTCATCGAATTCGAGCTTAAGAACGGTCACCTGTTCATGCGTGTCCTCCGGGGTCATCTTGATCCACGTTGTCCCCGGGATATTGAACCAAGGCACGCCCCCATGAATCTCATGATTCAGCTCTTTGCCCGAATGCAACACGGTAATTTTCTTGATCGGATTGCAGAGACCCTTGATGCACACATTCTCTTTTGGATCGTCATACACAAACAGGTACAGCGTCTTTCGATCCTCGGATACGGTGCTTCCCCCCAGATAATAGCGAGGCATAATGCCTTCACCCGTACCAAAGACGGCCTCTTCATGGGTTCGGATCCAAGCTCCCAGTCCAAGCAGAATATCCTCCTGCCTCTGATCGATGGTGCCATCTTCACGCGGACCGATATCCAGCAACATATTACCGCCCATCGAAATGCAGTCACAGAACATTCGAATGATCTGATTTAACGATTTGTATTTATGATCTGTTGGCACATAACCCCAAGATCTATTGATCGTGGTGCAGAATTCCCAGGGTCCCTCCGGTCTTGTGATCGGAATGCCTTGCTCAGGCGTTTTGTAATCCCCATAACCTTGAAGGCGGGAGTTGATGATGATATCCGGGTTAAAAGATTGCAGATAATGCTTGAACTCCGGCAGATTCCACTGCTCGGCACTCCGTTCCCAGTCCCCATCAAACCACAGCAGATCCACCTTTCCGTAATTTGTTAAAACCTCTTCCAGTTGATGGTTATTGAATTGCAGGAACTTCTGCCACTTTTCCTGATCTTGAACGCCGTCCACAGGACTTGAGTGCCGGTTGACACTGCTGAGATCCTCAGGCACTTTTCCACCTTCATACACGCTAGGATAATCCGGGTGTGACCAATCAATGAGTGAGTAATACATCCCCAGATGAATGCCCTTTTCCCGAATCGCTTCCGCATATTCCTTCACGATGTCCCGATTCGCTGGTGTCTGTTTGACAACATTGAGATCACTATATTGCGTATCCCATAGAGCAACGCCGTCATGATGCTTCGTTGTTAATACGGCATACCGGGCACCAGACTTCTCAATCAATTCCGCCCACTTCTCCGCATTGAATTCCGATGCCGTAAAACCATCCAACTGTTTCATATATTCTTCATAGGATATCCTGCCATTATAGAAGGACCAGGATTCCGCAACCCCGTCCACCGCATAGATGCCATAGTGGATGAATATCCCCAGTTTGGCTTCTTCAAACCATTTCTGCATAACGGTTCACACCTCCCGCGAGAATTCTTATATGCGAAAAATTTAATGCAGCTAACAATATTGAAGCTAACTGCTCTCTTTCTGCATGGGATGTACCTCGATAGGCTTTATTGCCCCGAATTCCAGCGGTCATATGCCCCCTGATACAGTTCGATGATACGGTCACTGCCCATTTTCTCCATCTGTGCAATGTACTTATCCCAGTTCTCAAGTGGTTCCTGGCTGGTCACAAACTTCGCTTCCATCTGTTTAACGTACGTATCCAAGTCAGACAATAGAGCGGTTGCTTCGCTTTGCTCTTCATTTGTCAAATAAACGTTAGGAAATGGTGCTTTTCCGATAGGTACCAACTTCTCTTGATTTTGCGTGTCAATCCACTCATCAAATTCGGTGCGAAGACCCTTCGCTACATCCGGATCATTAATACCCGGTGTCAAGATACCAAAGTTCGGCGTGATTTTACCCCGGTATTCCTCACGATCCCCGCCGCCAGGAACGGGGAGCCACTCTTTAACATGATTTTCCTTGTCTTTGAATTTCCACAGCACACCTTCCGGACCTTGATTGAACAGTGTCGCACCGTCATAACTGTATAAGTAATCGATCCATCGCATCGTCGCCTCGGGTGACGGGTTGCTGCTTGTAATAGCAAAGGTACCGCGAGCCGACATGCCCGGATGCTTGCCATATACTGGAGAGTCTGCCACCTCGCTCTTCACGGGTGTCATTAGCGGATGATCCGTGCTAGGTTCACCACCGAGTGTGAAGTATGGATGGTAATCGTTGAACAGTGCAAGTTTGTTGCTTTCACCTTTAGCTTTTTTCTGATCACCTGTTTGAGAGAAGGTCTCATGATCCAGCAAGTCTTCCTTCCACAAGCGGTTCATGAATATAAGATAACCTTTGTAACCTTCTTCTTGATAAGGATAGTGAACTTTACCGTCCTTATCGGAATAGATGCCTTCGTTGTACATTCCCCAGAAGCCGAAGAAAAACATGCGAAGATCATCAAGTTTTACAGAAGTAAGCGGAATTTCATCTTGCTGGCCATTGCCATTGGGATCTTCTTCTTTTACACGCTTGAGATACGTATACAATTCTTCCGTAGTCTTGGGCTCTTCTACGTTAAGTGCCTTCAAGAATTCCCCGTTATACCACATTGGGCCTCTATACCACACGGCCGCTTTATCAATGAATGGGAGTGCATACATATGCCCATCAGGTGTTGTAAATGATTTGCGGACATCCGGGTTCTCATCGAGAATCTTTTTGATATTTGGGGCGTAACCTTCGTCAATGTATTTTTCCAACGGGATCAGGATGCCCTGGCTGCCATAAGTCACCTGCTCGGCTGGCTTGAGGTCCGCAGCATAGAACATATCCGGCAAGTCTCCGCTCGCGAAAACCAGATTTTTCTTCGTTTCAAAGCTGTCGATTGGTGAGAGCTGGTACTCCAGCTTGATGCCCGACAGTTTCTCCATTTCTTGAAGCACAGGCATGGTGCTCCAATCGGCTACGCCCGCATCCTGGGACATGACCTTCAACGTTAGCGTTTTGTCTACAATGGGGAAACCTTCCTTTTTGACCCCCTCTACTTTGGAGGTCGTGCCTCCATCTTCATTGGTTGAACCACAAGCTGCAAGCAATGTTGCGAATAAGGTGAGACAGAGTGTAATGGATGAAGCCTTGCGAAGCTTTTTCATAACAACAACTCCCCTTGTTTAATGTGGTATATGGATTAAGATCATCCCTTAACGGAACCGATCATAACACCCTGTACAAAGTAACGCTGGAGGAATGGATACACCGCAATGACAGGTAGGGTGGCAACAATAATGACGGCATATTTAACCAGTGCAGCGATCTCCGCTTTGGTATTCATCGCCGTGGCTGAAGACGTATCGATAGCGCCTCCCCCTTGAGCCGCCATTTCTTGAAGCACCAGAATCTGGCGCAGAAAGAGCTGCAGCGGGTACTTGGAAGAATCATTCAGATAGATCATGGCACTAAAATAGCTGTTCCAGTGTCCGACTCCATAGAAGAGCGCCATCACTGCAATGATTGGCATCGAAAGCGGGAGCACAATCTTGATGAACAACCGGGTGTTGGTACACCCATCAATATGCGCCGCTTCCTGTAACTCCTTGGGAATGGTCGATTGGAAGAACGTCCGGCATACGATAATATTCCAGATGGATGCAGCCCCGGGCAGAATAAGTGCCCACATGCTGTTCACCATACCAAGATCCTTGACCAGCAGGTAACTTGGGACAAGCCCTCCGCCGAAGAACATCGTTACCATAAACATCGCCATGAAGAATCCACGTCCCACAAAGTCCGAGCGGCTGAGCGCATAGGCTGCCGGTAGTGTAACAATCAGGTTAACGATGGTGCCTACAACGGTATAGATAATCGTATTTTTGTACCCCATCCAGATGTTGGTGTTCTCAAACACCCGGGCGTAACCTTCAAACGTAATCCCTTTTGGCAGTAGCCACATCTCACCAGAGGCTACATATTTGGGATCACTGATTGAAGCACTGATGATGTATAACAGCGGATACAGCACAATGACGAGCGCTACCGTCAGATAGATGTAATTGCACAATAAGAACAATTTATCACTTCTGCTTTCTTTCACAGCGGATGACATGTGTATTCCCTCCTTTTACCACAGGCTGTTTTCACTGGTGCGGCGTGCAATCTGATTCACGGTAATAAGCAGAATCGCATTCACTACGGAGTTGAACAATCCCACCGCCGTAGAGAAACTGTACTGCGCATCAACCAGACCGGACCGATAGACAAATGTTGAGATGACATCGGACGAGCCCATGTTCAGCGGATTTTGCAGCAGCAGGATTTTCTCGAATCCGACGCCCAGAATACTGCCCATATTCAGAATTAACAAGATGGTGATCGTAGGGATGATCGCTGGAATGTTAATATGCAAAATCCGTTTGAAACGGCTCGCACCATCCACCACAGCCGCTTCATGCAGTTGCGGGTCCACACCCGATAGAGCGGCAAGGTATATAATGGTGCCCCAGCCTGCACTTTGCCAGACTCCTGATAGTACATACACTGTCTTGAACCACGCAGGGTCCGTCAGGAATTGAGGTGCCTGGAATCCAAGAGCCTGTACCAAATTGACAATCATGCCTGACGAGGGTGATAAAAAGGTAATGATCATCCCCGACATCACCACGACCGAAATGAAATGCGGTGCATACGTGACGGTCTGCACAGTACGCTTGAAGAAGGAATCCTTCACTTCATTGAACGCTAACGCCAGAATAATCGGCAGTGGAAAACCTATAGCCAGCTCATACAAGCTGATGCTAAGGGTATTCCATAGTAAATCCCAGAAATAATACGAATTGAAGAAACGGATGAAATGATCGAATCCGACCCATGGGCTTCCTGTGACACCAAGCGTTGGGATAAAGTTTTTAAATGCAATTTGTATGCCGTACATCGGACCATAATGGAATATCAGAAAGTATAAAAAGGCTGGCGCAATAAACAGATACAACTCCCAGTTCCGAATCGTCCTTCTCCATAATTTATTTTTCTTACTGCTCGGATTGGTGTATACCGATAAGTTTTGCGTCGAGGGAGACTCCCCATTTAGCTGCATCAGTTGTTTCCTCCTTTTCTAATGAAAATCCGGCCGTTTGTGAGGAAGAGCGAAGCACTCCTGTTTTAATATAAGAAGGAGTTCCGAACCGCGTCTCCATAACGAGCGGCTCTGTTCCCCCTCTTAATTGGTAACGCTTACATACTGAGTTTATGGATCATTTTCGAATCCGTAAATATGCCATTTCCATCTTCACTTCTAAAATCACGGAATATACTGTTACAACAGGGGTTTACACTTTTGTTGCCAGCTTGTCATTGTCATTTCGCGGGTATAAAACATGTAGAATTTGACCTATTTCCCTCCTGTAGTTGTCATTGAGAGTTTCATCACATGAACTTGAAAGATGTCAGATCCGAACTTAGGTTAGAAAACAGACCTTAAAGTCAAAACCCACATATACGCATGGGACATGGTATTGATGTCTACAGCCATCATACTGAATTCTAAGGTTTGCAGGTTTCAAGGTTTTACCGACGTGATGAAATGTAATATTATCTATCATACATCTCTCACAAACTACAAGCCTGTAATGGCTTGCCTTTATTCTATATTTCTCCTCCCTCTTTCGTATATATGTTGTTTTTATCTTTGCCTTCAGGATACATAAACGCTTATAAACACTAGTAATTTGGAGTCATATATGTAAATTTTGCACAAGGTGTGGAATCTGAAAACAGTAGATATTTCGGAAAAGACCATTAAAAAAAGCCATTCCGCTAACACGAACTGGCTTTACATCCTAAGTAGATATCCATTTCTTTATAAAAAAGCGACAGGATTAATTACACTAAATGTAATATAAATAATCATATGAAAACCTGTGTACAGTTTCAACTCAAATAAAAAACCACTCTCCATACATGTATGGAGAATGGTTTTGAAGATACACATCCGTTTTAACCATGTTCAGTTTGTAGGGTTTGCAGTGAATTTACTTACCAGAAGGTTGAGCTTCTGCTGTATACCCTGTTGGGATATCCGTTTCTGCAGTCACATTGGTGATAACCATCGGATACATCATGTCTGGATCAGGTTGAATAATGGAATAGAGCACGATAGCGCGTCCATCCTTCTCCAATTTCACATCATCAATCTTCAATCCATAACCAGGATGCGGCATTTCAGCACTGAGTTTAACTTTGGTTGTTTTGTCATCAACCTTTGTCGTTGTTACTTCAGGTACAATCGCTTGTTGGCCTTCACCTGGATTGGTTGGAGTTGGCTCTGCTGAGCCGCCATTGCCGTGTTTATCCACAAATTCAAGTGCATTAAAGATCATGCTTGCAGCCTCCATACGGGTAAGCGACTGATCTGGACGGAAGTTACCGTCCTTATCCAGTTCAATGATGTTCATGTTCAGCAGGTTCTGGACTGCAGATATGGCGTCCTTACCGATTTTATTTTCGTCCTTAACAAGATTATACTTCATGATGACCGGATAATTCCCGGTTGTGTTAATCCCTTCATTCAGCAAAATGACAAACAGTTCACGTGTCATCTTGCCCTGCGGGTTCACTTCAACCGGAATGGACAGTCCATTCTGAGTAGCGGCCTGCACCGCATCGGCATACCACGTATCCGGACTGATTTTATTCTGAGCGGATGCTTCCGCAAATTCATTTTTCAGACCAAATGCATTCACAATCAGTTGAACACCCTGTGGCTCGGACAATGCAAGATCTGGACGGAACAGATCCGCTGTTACTCCGCTAACAATACCTTTTGATTTCAATGAATCCACAATCGACTTCTGACCTTCATCCTTCACATCTGTGAAAGCAAATACCGATGCACCTCCTGCTGTCAAAGAAACGCAGAGCGCAAGTGTTGCAGCCAAACCTTTTTTATGTTTCATTTCCTGGCACCTCCATATGATTAGTAAAGCCTATTTTTTACCTCTTCATTCCTACAGACGGGGCATCCTTAGAAAATGTTTCAGTAATTTCGACATCTGGTGAATACAACACGAGAACACGGCATAGAACCCTTCTCCAACGCCGATAATCTAAATCACCTGCTTTTTGCTAAGTGGCTTCGTTGACATCCCATCGGATTAGCGCAAAAATAAGAATAGAGAAATCTATCGGATGACGGATAAACAACGAACTGGATCGCATACAGTAAGAGGGCACGACGCGCTAATAACAGGTGTCGGCCCTTTTCTTGACTCCACCTGCTGAACTGACTTCACCTATAACAAAAGGAGAACAACGCTTATGTCCAAGAAAGGATTACTTCGCGGTTATGTTGTGTCGAACTGGCCTGTTTATCTGGTTGCTGTTCTTCTGATTATTGCCTCCAATGTCGGGCAAGCATCCTTGCCCCGCATACTCGGCAGCTTCACGGATCAGTTGATGCAGAACACGCTTCAGATGCAGACGGTCGTAAGGTACAGCCTGTCCCTTCTAGCTATTGCCATCGGGTATAATCTGCTGTTCGGTACCGGGCAATTCATGATTATGAAGCTCGGTCGACGCTTCGAATTCATGACGCGTGAGCGTATATTCAGTAAGTTTTCCGAACTTAGCGAACATTATTTCTCCAAACAGGGGAACGGAAAACTCCTCAGTTATGTCATGAATGACGTTACTTCCGTACGTGAAGCGATATCCAATGGTGTGACACTCATGACCAATGCCACCTTCCTGCTGTTGTCCTGCATTGTCATGATGCTACTTAGCGGGATTCCGTTGACGCTCATTTTAATCAGTGTTGTCCCTTTGCTGGCGATCCCATTTCTGGTCGTGTTTTTTGGTCCGCGGATTCGCAAGCGCTCTCGCGACGTGCAGGAAGCTCTTGCAACCATGACGGAATCGGCGGAAGAGCAGCTGGGTGGCATTCGCGTAACCAAGACGTTTGCCATCGAAGACAGTGCTCGTGCACGCTTTGGAACCACCGTCGATGAGATCAAGAGCAAACAGCTTCGACTCGTTCGTCTGTCTTCGTTGTTTCAAGCATTGCTCCCGCTGCTGGGAGCCATCTCATTGGTCGTTTCTCTGCTTGTCGGAGGTATTATGACCATGCAGAATTCTATTACACTCGGGAGTTTTGTCGCCTTAACCTTATATCTGCGCATTATTATGGGACCGCTTCAACAGATCGGCAATGTTATTAATACCGTTCAGCGCTCAGGCGCATCACTGGAGCGGGTGAATGACCTGCTCAGCGAAGTAGCAGATGTACGTGAACTTCCTGAAGCCACAGCGCTCCAAACCGTACAAGATATCACCATGGAGAATCTAACCTTCTCCTATCCTGGCAGTTCATCTCCTGCTCTCCAAAACATTCAACTCAATATCCGTGCCGGGCGAACGGTCGGTATTGTAGGCAAGACCGGCTCAGGTAAAAGTACCCTCATTAAGCTATTGCTGCGTACATATGAACCACCTGAAGGAACGATTCGCATCAATGGTACCGATATTCGGCAGTTGTCGCTGGAAAGTCTAAGATCGCGCATCGCCTATGTCCCTCAGGATGGATTCCTGTTTAGTACCACCATCCGAGATAACATCGCATTTAGCGACCGAGAAGTATCGCTGGATACAGTGGAACATAGTGCACGGCAAGCCATGATCTATGATAATATTGTCCGTTTTCCTGATCGCTTTGATACACTGCTTGGCGAACGTGGACTCACCTTGTCTGGTGGACAGCGTCAGCGAACCAGTCTTGCAAGAGGACTGATCAAACAAGCACAGTTACTTATTCTGGATGACAGCATGAGCGCGGTTGATGCTGTCACCGAGAGTGGTATTCTGCGTAGCCTGCGTGAGATCGGCAAGGGCAAGACTACATTAATTATCTCTCATCGCATCAGCGCGGTCCGTCATGCGGACGATATTATCGTTCTGGATGAAGGGCGAGTCGCTGAACAGGGAACACATGCGCAGTTGATGGCTGCCAAGGGGTTATATGCGGCCACCTACCGTTTGCAGGAGGAGGGATTACACCATGTCTAACACTAACGCTGAACTTCACCCAGATGCAGAGGCCGATCAGAGTAAACGAACTTCGTTTAAGGCAATGATGGCATACGCCAAACCGCATAAATGGGCTTTTGCCGGTATCTTTTTCTGCTCACTGCTTGGCATATCGGCAGATCTGCTGCAACCCTATCTGGTGAAGATCGCCATCGATGATCATCTGGCCGTGGGCCAGACCAGTGTGGGCTTTCTCGTTCAGCTCGCAGCCATCTTTCTTGGGCTGGCTGTCATCAGTTTTATTTTCACCTATATCCAGAATAATCTGTTGCAGCATGTGGGTCAGAACATTGTATCCCGGATCAGAAAGGACCTGTTCAAGCATATCTCCAAGATGTCCATGTCCTTCTTTGACCGTTTTCATATCGGCAGTCTGGTCACAAACGTATCCAGTGATACGGAGACCATCAGCAGCTTTTTCACTCAAGTACTGCTCAGTCTGATTCGGGATGGTATGATGCTGGTGCTCATTATCGTCTTTATGTTCCAACTTGATCCTGTGCTGGCGAGTTACTCACTGATCGTTCTGCCTGTCATTGCGGTGGTTGCGGTATTATTCCGTAGTCGACTGCGAAAAGCTTATCAAAATGCCCGTACGCGTCTTTCCCGTCTGATCGCATTTACGGCGGAGAACCTGTCCGGTATGTTTCTGATTCAGGCTTTTCACCAAGAGGAAGAACAGAAGAAACGTTTCTCGGAACAGAACGCACTTCACCTGAAAGCCAACATTGCTCAAGCCCGCTCCAATGTTATCTTCAACCGGACGTTTGATATCCTTGGCAATGCGGCACTGGTTATGATGGTCTGGCTTGGAGGTCGCGCCGTACTGGGTGAGTCCCTGCAAGTCGGGGTATTGTATGCGTTTATCAGCTATATTCGTCAGTTCTTTCAACCGATTAACCAGATTACGATGCAATGGAATACATTCCAGTCCACGACCGTATCGATGGATCGCATC
The DNA here is from genome assembly GCF_056395745.1 of Paenibacillus sp. 10L310. Classification (NCBI taxonomy): domain Bacteria; kingdom Bacillati; phylum Bacillota; class Bacilli; order Caryophanales; family Paenibacillaceae; genus Paenibacillus; species Paenibacillus sp. 10L310. Next base: position 57,829 of record NZ_JBFTKC010000021.1, read on the forward strand.
TGGAACATTCTGAATACACGGCCTGAAGTTGCCGATCCCAAACCCGTGATGGCCTCCTCGCTGGAACCACAAAATGTGATGGGCCAGATTGATTTTAACGATGTGTCGTTTGGTTATCGGGCAGACCGGCCCTTGATCCAACAGATGAACCTGCACCTCTATCCGGGTGAAATGGTAGGTATTGTAGGCACAACAGGCGCTGGCAAAAGCACACTGATCTCCCTGCTCAATCGCTTCTATGATGTAGACAAGGGCAGTATCGAGATTGATGGTACTGATATCCGGCATCTGCCGCAGGCTAAGCTTCATCGGATCGTGGGTCTGATTCAACAGGAACCTTTCCTGTTCTCCGGTTCCATTATTGATAATGTGAGGATGTTTCGTGAGGATATTACGCGAGAGCAGGCGATTGAGGCCTGCCGGTTTGTCGGAGCACATGCGATGATTTCACGTTTGCCTCACGGATATGATACACATCTATCCGAACGCGGAAGCGGACTATCCGCTGGGGAGCGGCAGTTGATTTCATTTGCCCGAATCGTGGTGTTCCAGCCCCGAGTACTCATCCTGGATGAGGCAACCGCCAATCTGGACTCACACACGGAACAGCTTGTGCAGCAGGCGTTGGAATCGGTATCCCAGGGACGCACCACCATTGTCATTGCTCATCGCCTGTCCACAGTGATGCATGCCGATCGAATTCTGGTGATGGAAAATGGTGAGATTGTGGAGGAAGGACCGCACCAGGAACTAATCGCAGCCAACGGTGTATATGCAGACTTGTACACCCATGCGCGTGATGCAGGTAAAAATTCAGCTATATCAGGGTAATGAACCTGAGTTATAGTAAATACAGAACGTTGAACATGCCGCTCTGCTCATGCAGGCGGCACGTTTGGCATATCGATCAGCATTGTTAATTAGGAGGAACATCTATGCAACAACCCGAAACACCCAAGCGTGACCATCAGCAGATTCGTTACCAACGCAGCACAGCTCTATGGAAGGGAAGTTTATGCTTCCTGTTCCTTCTCTTGTGCGTGAGCTTATTATGGATCATCGTGGACGGACAAGCCGAAAGACTGGAGACCATATACTATTCCATTGCAGCCGTGCTGGGTATGTGGTTGATCGGACCGCTGTTCTTCATGTTTGTGTCACGACTAACCAGAACCCCTGCCGTGTTGTTATCCTGGGATGATGATGCGTTAAGCACGGGCAAACGTAAGATTGCTTGGAGCCAGATTCGCAAAGTCGAACTCGCCTCACCTGCCCGCAGCAAGTGGCTCCTGTCCGCTTCTCCCATGTTTGTCCTGTACTTAAAAGACGGCACACGGTCTCATATTCAGACAGATCATCTGCTGAGCAAAAAAGAGCTGAACCAGGCGGTGTCCTTACTTCAGGAGACTTTGCTGGAACAGCAACAGGATCGTTGAGTACCGGGATGGATGAGGACAAGCTCCCCACACATCACTGTGATTTCTCTACACCTATGGACAGGCTGACTTTGTAATTGCCGTAAGGCAACAACGCTTCAAGCAGTTGGCCAAGCTGCTCTGTGGTGCCAGTCTGCACTCTCATCAGATAACAGCCTTCTCCACTGACGCGATGGACTTCAACGATGTCCTCACGTTCAGCAATGAATGTACGAAAGGCGGCATGTCTGTCGCCGGAGTTCAAGAAAACTGTGACAAAGGCCTGTAGACCAAGGCCAAGGCGTTCCGGGTTCCATTTTACCGTATACCCTTCAATCACACCCAGATCTTGCAGCTTGCGCACTCTTGCACCAACGGCCTGTCCCGTGAGATGAACCTCTTCACCGATCTCTTTGTGAGAACGTTTGGCATCCTGAATCAGAATCTGCAAAATACGTATATCCGTGTCATCTATCATTTCATTCATCTTGCTTCAGCAATCCTTTCACGGTGAAATTAGCGTGGCCTAATTCCATTCATCATGTTATGTACGCCGTTAAACAGGTTGTATACCATATAGGGTAATACTATTAAACAACTCGAAGGAGTGCAAATATAATGAAAATTCAATTGATTCGCAATGCTACACTGTGGCTGGAATACGGAGGGCTGAACATTCTCGTTGATCCGATGCTGATGGACGCCGAAGTCATGCCCGCTTTTCCAAACACACCGAATGAGCTACGTAATCCAAGAGTGAGTTTGCCCGAAACCGAAACGGATTATCTGAATCCGGATCTGTTGATTGTGACACACACCCATGTGGACCACTGGGACGAAGCCGCGGCAAAACAACTTGGCAAAGACATTCCCCTGATCTGCCAGCCTGGGGACGAGAATGTATTTCTGGGTGCCGGATTCACGAATGTAACAGCTGTAGATAAAAAACATGAGCATCACTCTGTCCGATTCGCCCGCACATCCGGGCATCATGGCACAGGTGAAATCGGTGAACGTATGGGCAAGGTGTCCGGCTTCGTACTTGAAGCAGATGGAGAACCTGTCACCTATATTGCGGGGGATACCATCTGGTGTGAAGAACCTGCTGAGGCCATCCGCCAATATATGCCTGAAGTCATTGTCGTGAATGCCGGAGGTGCACGCTTCGTAGAGGGTGATCCCATTACGATGGACGGGCCTGACGTTGTCGCCGTGAAGCTCCATGCGCCATCTGCTCATGTCATCGCTGTGCACATGGATGCGATTAACCATTGTGTGATGTCTCGTACGGATTTTGCGACTTATCTGGCATCCGAGCAGATGGATGGTCAGGTGCTCATCCCACGTGACGGCGAAAGTTTTGAGTTTTGAATTGGAGCGGAAGCTACGCTGAATCAAAGCGGAAGAGAAATAAACTTTTCACACAGGTGGGTGGAGTGTAACGAACTCAGCACACGTTATTAGTCTGTTTTTGGATACTCTAATATTCTAACGAATCCTAGACACCTTATTTCCGCTCTGGGAATGCTTTTACCGAGATTCATCCATCATTTTGCCAGGATAACGTGTCTCCGATTCGTTAAATTTCTACTATAACGATAGTCGGCACAATAAGGTGTCCTAGATTCGTTAGCGCGTATGCACAGGACCATGCACTTCATTTTCAACACACGCCGTTACCTAACTTATATGCTATCTTGTCTGCCACATCATTACTCATGCCTCCCATGCATTCCTTTTCCCTATAAAATACAACGAAAAAAAAGCTGGATGCGATGAACTCGCACCCAGCTTTTTTAATTGAAGGAACACGCTAATCCGCTGTTCACTGGCTTCCCTCTCAGGCATCAAGCCTGCCATTGCGCTCCCACGTGTCCCATCCCTTTATGCTAATCCATTACTGGACTTTCAAACGGATTACGTTCCATGATGCTTTCGCCAAACTCGCCGTAATCAGAGTATCAGATACAACTGCACCCCCGCGATTATGAGGAGCAACGCGGTTTGGTTGTGCTGCCGTATTAGATGCTTTGAGATCATCACTTTCCAGCACGATATGCTCGATCACGGTACACTTCCCGAAGCTGCGCAGGTCCACTTCGAGCGGAAGGGATTCTTCCAGATGACGGTTGACTGCGAATACAGTCACTTCACCCTGCTCTTCGTTATGAACCGCAATAGCTTCCAGATAAGGAACATCTGTGATTTGTTTTGTATCGTATTTTGGAGAATGGATCAATGGCACCAATGCTGTTCCACGTCCGAAGAGAGACGTATGCATGAATGGATAGAAGATCGTCTGTCTCCATGAACCACCGCCCGTATCTGTCATGATCGGCGCAATTACGTTAACGAGTTGTGCCAGACAAGCCATTTTAACCCGATCCGCATGTTTGAGCATACTGATCAACATACAACCAACAAGCAGTGCATCCTCGTGGTTATAGATATCCTCCAGCTGTGGCGGAGCAATCTGCCAAGGGTCCATCTTCGAATCATTTTCATTGGAGTGATACCATACATTCCACTCATCAAAGGACAGATACATCGTCTTTTTGCTACGTTTCTTCGCTTTGATATAATCACAAGTCGCCTTCACGGTATCGATAAAACGATCCATTTCAAGTGAGCGTGCCAGGAACGTTGGCGTATCTTGCTCTTGATTGCCGTAGTATTGATGCAAGGACAGATACTCCACGTGATCATACGTATGATCCAGCACCGTTGCTTCCCATTCCGGGAACGATGGCATATTCAGATTCGAACTTCCGCAGGCTACCAGCTCAATCGTCGGGTCCGTCCACTTCATGACTTTTGCCGCTTCAACGGCTAACCGTCCATACTCTTCTGCCGTTTTGTGACCAATCTGCCAAGGACCATCCATCTCGTTGCCCAGACACCATGTTTTGATCGCATGTGGCTGCTTGTATCCATGCTTGATGCGAAGATCACTATAGTACGAACCTTCCGGATGGTTGCTGTACTCCACAATGTTGCGAGCTGCATCCGTACCCCGTGTTCCCAGATTGACCGCCATCATCACTTCAGAATTAGCCTGTTTTGCCCAGTCCACGAATTCGTTGAAGCCAAATTCATTCGTCTCAATCGTTCTCCAGGCCAGTTCCAGTCTGCGTTTGCGTTCTGACACAGGTCCAACCGAATCTTCCCAATTGTAACCGGATACAAAATTACCTCCAGGATAACGTACAATCGGTACATTCAACTCCTTGACCATCTCCAGCACATCCGTGCGGAAACCCTGTTCGTTCGCTGATGGATGCCCTGGCTCATAAATCCCTCCATAGACGGCACGTCCCAGATGCTCAATAAATGATCCGTACAAGCGCTTATCCACTACACCAATAGTAAAATCTTTATCAACCGTCATTTTTGCTTTTTCCATAATGAATTTCAACTCCCTAAGATTAATATAAAAATTAATTGATATTCTATGGATCAACGTTCATATTTATATTAAAATCGATTATAGCCTTAATTTCAACCTGAATTTTGCAAAATGTTATTCTTTTTACTGAATTTATGTTTAACTTAATTCTATACAGATAAAATGGAGGAACAACTGTGATCAGAGCAAATACCGATGCCGAATGGCTACCCCTATATGAAGCACTTGCCAGTGAAGTCCGTCTACAGATCATCCGCCTTGTTGCAGAGACTCCGATGAATGTGAAAGACCTTGCTGCTTCACTGGGTCTGAGTAGTGCCATCGTGACCATGCATGTCCGCAAACTTCAGGATGTGGGCATTATTCAGTCCAAAATGATACGCAAAGACGGCGGCACACATAAAATGAACAGCCTTGCTGTAGACTGGATTGGCATCTCCATGCCGCAGGAAAGCGGGACAGCCCGCAAGCTTCACGAGGTTTCCGTCCCTGTGGGACACTATACTCACTTTGACGTCTATCCGACATGTGGTCTGGCTACATCCAATCATGTTATCGGACAGTATGATGACCCTCGTTATTTTCTCGACCCCGAGCGGATGCATGCGCATATTCTGTGGTTTGGCCGTGGATTTGTGGAGTACAAAATTCCAAACTATATTTTATCCGGACAGCAGATCAATGCCATTGAACTGGCCCTCGAGATCGGATCAGAAGCCCCTTCGGTGAATCCAAATTGGCCCTCGGATATTACATTCATGCTGAATGGCATCCGATTAGGGGAATGGACAAGCCCTGGAGATTCAGGCAACGGACGTGGCATGTTCACCCCGGAATGGTGGAGTGACAGTGTCAATCAGTACGGCATGCTCAAGGTACTGCGAATTACCAATGAGGGTACGTTTATTGATGGACAACATCTATCCGACATTACACTCGCAGATATCCCGGTCGAACGCAACCAATGGACTCTTCGTCTTTCGGTGGAGGAAGATGCTCAGCATGTGGGCGGGCTTACCTTATATGGCGAGGGATTCGGCAACTACAATCAGGATATCCTGTTCCGGCTGTACTATCACGATTGAGTTCTTCAAAATAATAAATAACACCAAAACACCTCCCAGTCGCCTGTCAAAGGCAGAATGGGAGGTGTTTTGTATGCATATGAACATGCGTAGGTTATTTAAGAAAGTTCTTGTTCTAACTTACAGCGCACTGCCACCAAACAGGAAGCGATACTCCCAGTGTTTGCCGGAGATATCACTAGTTGTTACACCACCGCCAGCGTTGGAATACGTATGTAATACCTTGCCGTTGCCCAGGTAAATCCCTGTGTGCGTAATGGTTGCGCTAGATTTATTCACGCCCGAATACGATGATGCAGAGCTGCCTTTATACGACATGAAATACATCAGATCGCCGCGTTTCAGGTTTTTCCAGTTCGTCTGAACTGTACCCTTGGCTTTTACATAGTCTCCCTGTTTGCGGGAATCCGCTGGAAGCTTGATGCCCAGTGCATCAATGAAGGCCTGGCGTACAAAGCTGGAACAGTCAAAAGTAGCTGTGCTGTTACGACTGGCTCCGAACTCATAAGGTGTTCCCAAATATTTCATTCCCGCTGCAATCACTTTTTCTACAGATGCATTGCCGGTCACCGATGTACCACTATTCGAACCCGATCCGCTTGTGCCGCCACTAATCGCTTGTGTGTATTTGGATGAAGAAGATATGTAGCCTGTCCGGTTAGCAGAATCCTTAATCTTATACCAATCCGAACCGGATTGCTGAAGCACCGTTACCGTTTCCCCTTTAGCGACCAAGCGAACAATCTTCGCAGAAGAAGAAGGTGTTGTGCGTAAGTTTACGCCCCAAATTACTTTTACTTGTGAATTGTTAACAGCAGCTGCCGATACCTGTGCCGTTAGTGCTCCTGTCGTCAGACTTCCCATCAGCATCGTTGCTGTGACACTTGCCGTAATAATCGTTTTTTTCCAGTTCATGATGTCGAGTTCCCCCTGATGTTACAGAATTTTAACCTGGCTTGGTTCTCCCGGGCTTGCCCCATTGTAAACGGGCTCTCCATAACGTTCATCAGTCAAAAGTCCTGTATTGATATAGGCGAACTTGAGCACTAAGTATCAGGGTGCGTCCATAATCTACTGGAAAAATTCACTGCTGATCCCTTCTTTTTGAAAGGTTAAATTATTGTAACTATTTGATATGCTTCATTTTACCGCGATAAAAGAGTTAGGTCGTTTCTCATTCAGGCTATATGCCATATGACCTAGATTTTAATGTTTAAAATCGCAAATTTGGTAAACATTACTATGATTCATTTGCCGATTACCGTTCACCGAATTCACATTTTTGCCTCCAGCCCCAATACGGATCGATTTATCAGCAGTGTCCGTTTGATTATTTCGTATTTCATTTATGCTTTCCATAAAAAAAGAAAAGCCAGGGATTTCTCCCCGGCTTAACCTGTATGATGAGTAACATCACTCTACAATCGGTCGATCAACTCATTTAAGGTTCAATTCCCCATACCTTGGCGCCATCCTGATAAGCTGTCACTTTTGTCCAGGCACTGAAGGCCGATTGGGTGGAATCAAAGGAATAATCATTCGTTTGATCAAAATTCGTCCAGTTGTTTTTCGAGAAACGTCCCTGGATGATTCCGGTTTCGGCACCCGCGGCCAAACTGCCAGCACCTGCTTTGAATTCAATCTCCAGATACGTATCTGCCGTGCCCTTGGCCGGATCTATCGAAACAAAATGCCCTTCCACGTTACCACTGCCAATCTGCGCATAATCACACCAGAAACTCAGATCAGCGGCACTATCCTTGGTGAAATAATACCGGACCTTCACTTTGCTCAAGTCCACAGCAGTTGTACCTGTATTCTTCACATTAAATTGTGGAGTAATCGCATTGACCGAAGCCCCTGAACTACCATTACGGTATTGTACTTCAAGCGTTCCTGTTGTAACTGGAGGTGCCAATGGGGTCAACACCAATACATTTGAATTCGTCTGACCACTCGTATTAATGGCTACGACTCTATAATTATAAGCCGTACCATTCACCGCTGTAGCGTCGGTATACGTCAGTGCGGTCAAACCTGTTGCCAGATCAGCATATGCTCCGGTACCAACCGAACGTTGTACCTTATAACTCGCTGCTCCAGTTGATGCGGTCCATGTCAGTACCGCCTGGGCATTGCCAGCTGTTCCAGTAAGGTTGAATACGCCTGGCACAACGGTACCTGCGAGTGGTGTTGCAGATGCCTGTGTCGACGGTGCAGACTCACCTACGGCATTCACCGCAGTGATGACATAATAATACGTTGTGCCGTTGGTCAAGCCTGTATCCGTGAATGTCGATCCTGTGACCCCTGTCGCTACAGACGTATAAGGACCACCATTCACCGCTGCACGTTTCACAGTATACGAGGCTGCACCAGCGGCTGCGTTCCAATTCAGAATCACTTGCTCACTTCCTCCAGTTGCTGTTACGCCAGCAGGAGCATCGGGTACTTCCACTTCCGGACTATCCGAATCTCCGAGGAGACGATCATACTCGCCGTACGCTGTAGCCATATCCACTTGTGACCAGAACCGGTGATACGTAAAGGTAGGTGCGCCGTTTTCCCACTGTTTCGTGGTTGTGTTATATGACGTTTTGTACAGATTATCCAGGTAAGCCCATGCCGGATCTTGCTTGATGGCTGGACGCAGATCGGAGTATCCAATGTATACGCCATTGCCACCTTTCGCCGGATCGGAAGGTACACCTGCTGTACCTGGAATCGTATTGCCTTGACCAAAGGTTCCAGACCAGTTCGCTGGGATATAGATCTCTTTGGCAAAGAAGCGGAAGTAGTCTTTACGTTCTTCTTCCGTAACAATCCCCACACCATCATTGTAATCCCAAGCTGTATCCAGCAAAGCCTCAGCCAAATCCTTGGCTTCTTGGCCTTCCGCGCTAAGTGTACCGTTCTCTGCCTGTGTTCCGGCTGCGAAGAAGGTCAGAGCTTTAACGTAACTTCCCAGAACTCCTGTGTCCTGCACTGGATCTTTGGTCGTTACACGGAAGTTCGGATTTTCCGTAAACGAACTGAATCCATTCCACTTGTCCGGTTGACCCTGCCATTCCTGACCACCCGGAATCCAGAACTCTCCCGGCGCCGGCGTTGTTGCTACCTGAACATTAGTTCCTCCCAAAATGCGCTGTCCAGCCGAATTCAGATAATACCCTTGCGCATCCGTCACCGGACGCTCACCTACAAATACATAATCCTTACTCCAGTCGATCCACTTCGTGATTACCTTCTTGGCCATCTGGAAGTTCTCAGAGGTCAAATCCCCGCTCTCCGCAAGAATATAGTACATCTCGGCTACACGCTCCAGCGGCCATGCCTGGAATCCAAACCAGGTGTTGGAATCCGGATCACGATATACAGGCGCCTCCTGATATGCCATGTCATAGAATGTACTTACCCCTGCTGGATAAGCTTTGTATGAACCATCCAGACTGTTCGTTGCTCCCCCGCCGATGGCTCCTTCATGGGATTGTAGCCAAGTGTAGAATTCCAACTGACGTTTCAACGTCGCATTCCAATCTGCCTTCGCTGTAGCTGATTCCGGAATCAAGCCGCCAGCCGGGTCAGACAAGGCATACGCTGCAACCGGGTTTTGATAAGCCTGATGGGTATGGCTCGCTCCAATGCGCCAAGCCCAATCCCCACCTTGACCCAAGCCACCTCCCCAAGACGTATACCAAGCCATGAGATACATGTTGGAATCCTTGCCTGTACCCGGAGTTGGTGTACCGCTCTTTGCACTCCCAATTTTCTGGAAGTATTTATCATACATGCCGTAGCGCAGATAGTCCCCCATCTTCTTCGCTTTATCCAGATATTCCGGATTGTTGTATCCCATCTCCTTCGCCCAATACAGCACCTGTACTGCACGTGCATCCGCATCCGTTGCGTTTGTATAACGCCATTGCGCTGACGGTACCTGAGTTTCCTTTGTGAACAAGCTCATGAAGCCTTCGTTTGCCTTACCAAAAGATTTATCATCCTGAGATGGATGCGGAATGGCTTCCCACACAGACTCCTGCTCCCCACGCTGGAACGTGTTCACATAGGTAGCCGTATGTGATGGATTCAACAGGTTTCCATATCCATACCAGTCATCCACATCGACCAGCCAGTGCATGAGATAAGTCTGATTGTCACCATAGGTCGCCTTAAGTTCGGCATCAATCGGGTCTTTACCCGCTGCATATTGACCATTAAGTGGCGATGGATATTGATCAGGAAAAGGTTTTTCCGCTGCATACGTAGCAGGGCTGTTCGGATTGTACGAGCTCATCGTAGGCTGTTCTTCCTTGCCGTCACCTTCGTTGACCGGGATAATGTATTTCTCCATACTGTCCCAAGCTGCTTCCAGTTGGGACCAGTCTCCAGTGTAGTGACCATACATGGTTTCCAACCACAGCCAGTAACTGTATGCCTCTGACGTCGTCATATGACCATAATCCGGGGCCTCACTCAACAGGGTCTCAATGGAATGATACGGTAGACCCTCTGGCGAAAAATATCCGTTCGCCGGATCTTTCAACTGATCATATAATTGCAAAAACCGGGCTTCATTAATGCCGTCTGCCTGAATCTCGATGGCCTGATCTGCGGCATGTGCTGTTTGCGGCCCTGCCCAGAGTCCGGTGTATCCGGTCAACATGACGGTTCCCGCCAGCATGGCTGTTAAACTTTTTTTCGCAGCTGATTTCAACATTAATATATACCTCCCTGGAATAGTGGAAATTGAATATAAGTGCTGTTGGTCTGCCCATGCTGCTATTCGGCCAATGATCTTGAGCTAGTTACGGCTCCAAGCCCCATACTTTGGTGTTTCCCTGATACCCTGTTACCTTGTTCCATACGGCAAAAGCCGTCTTGGAAGCATCATAGGAATAATCATTACTTTGATCGAAATTACTCCAGTTATTTTTGGAAAAGCGTGCTTGAATCACGCCGGTCTCTGCTCCAGCGGCCAAACTGCCTGCTCCAGGCTTAAAGCTAATCTCCAGATACGTATCTGCGGTACCCTTCGCCGGATTCACTGCGACAAATGTACCTTCAACATTGGCCGTGCCCATCTCGGCATAATCACACCAGAAGGTCATTTGATCCGCACCATCCTTGGTGAAATAATATCGGATCTTCACGGTACTGAGATCAATCGCCTGTGTTCCGGTATTCTTCACGTTGAACTGCGGAGTCGCCGCATTACTTGAATTCCCAGACCCTCCGCTGCGGTACTGCACTTCGAGTGTACCCGTCGTCACCGGAGGTGCAGAAGGCGTCAGTGCCAGGACATTGGACAGTGTCTGTCCGTTCGCATTCACAGCTGCAATCCGGTAATTGTACGTGGTGCCATTCAGCGCTGTTGTGTCGGTGTAAGTCAACACGGACAATCCGGTTGCCACATCTGCATATGTCCCGCCTGCCACCGAACGTTGTACCTTATAGCTAGTAGCGCCCGAGGCTGCTGTCCAGGTCAGGACCGACTGCGCATCACCAGCTGTCCCACTTAAAGTCAGCGCTCCTGGCACCGTCGAAGCTACTTGCGGGGTAGCCGACACCTGCACAGAACCCGATGATTCCCCTGCTGAATTCACAGCAGTCACTACATAATAATAAGCCGTCCCGTTGGTCAGTCCCGTGTTTGTGTAGGTCAATCCATTAACCCCTGTCGCAACAGTTGTATATGGTCCTCCACTCACCTCGGAACGCTTCACCGTATACGATTCGGCCCCGGATACAGCGGCCCAGGTCAGGTTAACCTGACTACTTCCCGCTACAGCCTGCACGCCAGCAGGTGCGCCTGGAACCGTGACTGGTGTAACACCAGGCTCCTGTCCATACACCTTCACCCCCGCATCATAGACTGGAAGGTATATGCTCTTCACAGGAGTGCCTGTGGTCAGCGTCTGGAACGAATGGTCATTGCTGGCATTCCATGCACCCTGTGGGCCTGTAATGCGGAACTGTACTTCTTTACGATAATTTCCTTCCCCACCTGGATAGATCTTGGTATTACCGAAGTTCGCCGTAATGGCATAGATATGCTGAGCTGCATTCACCACAACTGGTTGAGATACCGTCGCCCCCTCCGTATAGGAGGTTGTCACTTGCACGTCCGATACCGTACGTCCGGCAGCATACACTTCACTCAAATCCAGGAAATACTTAAAAGAAAGTTGATCTCCCATTCGGGCGGGCCAAGCGGAACGATTATTAAGCTGTGCCCTGATTTCCGTATAATTGGCACCTGATGATTTGATCGCAGCTTCCACAAAGAACTCATCTCCCTTCACCTCAGGTGCAGGGAAGTTCGCCAGGGGCTGATGATTCTGACCAAACAGCAAATTCATCTTTGCCAGTGCGCCGGTAAAACCAGCATTGTAATCGGTTGCGACCTCATTACTCACGTAATCCCCGATATCATCGGTATATCCATCCGATGCATCCGGGCCACCGACCATGGCACCATACAGAATGTGGCGATGGTTAGCCGGGATATCTTCGTTATTCAGCCATGAACTGTGAGCGGTCCGATGATGCGGATGTTGAGGTGCATTTTGCCCATATCCGACCACATAACTGCTCTGACGCGGATTATCGCCCAGAATATAATTCATCTGTGAGACAGCAAAATCCTGATATCTTGACTTTTTCACAGGATCACTGACCCAGTCGGAGTATACAAAAGAAATAAAGGATGCATTCGCTGCATATCGGAGCGATCCCCACTGATCCAACCACGCCAGACCTCCTGGCGTATACTTGACTCGTGTCCCATTGACTCCAACCGTCCAATAATCCAGATTGCGCTCAGTCGACTGAATAAATCTTGTCGCCTCCGGCATGTTCAAACTGGACGTAATACGGGCAAGCAGAATCTGGGCACCATAATGTTTACTGTCCCAACCTTGTGTCCAGGTATAGGGCCAATTGGCTGAGCCTCCGCTAGAAGACCACCGGTCCGTAGCTGCAATGGCTTTGGACAAGTAAGCGCTATCATTAGTAGCTAAATAAAGCCATGCGCCACCCCATGCCAACTCGTCTTCGTATCCTGTCCACGAATTATAAAACGCTGCAGCATCAGTGATACAATCGGTGTATTCCCCCCGATATGTATCTGCGAAGTTGTACAGCTCTTTCGCATGTTGAAGCAGTCTGGCCGAATATGCCGGATCATCATCTGCAAATACAATCGATGACGCTGCCAGCGCTGCAGCCGTTTCTGCCGCCAGATCACTGCCCGGGCATGAAGCATCAATCTTGAACGAAGGACGGTTCATCTGCATGACTTCTGCGGGTCCCCACCAGGCATGGTCGGTATTACCTGCCCCCACTTGTCCCCATAATTCATTTGGTTTCGTATGCGCTTTCATAAAATAGTCGGTCGCCCATCGGATATTATCCTTGATCTCCTCCAGTTGTCCGGCCTGTTCATATCCGTCACTGTATTCCACGACAGACCAGGCGAGCATCGTTGCGGAAGCAGCCATCGGAAAACCAAACTTCACGTGATCTCCGGCATCATACCATCCTCCGGTCAGATCAACACCTACATCAGCTCCATCCTGCATGCCCGAATTACCACGCCATTCGACCCGATTACTCGCTGGCAACGGACCCGAGCGCTGTGCCTCATAGAAGTAAATGGCCTTTTGTAGTGCTTCAGCATAGTTCTGATTTCCGGCGGCCGCATCCGCCTTACGAATTCCTGTGCCCATCGATAAACTCCCTGCCAGTAATCCTGCCGATAACGCGATCATAGCGACTCGTCTCCACCAGCTCCCCTTCATGTTCAACTATTCATCTCCTCTTCATCAATATTCCGTATGCATTACTCTGGACTGCAAGTTTATATCGCTCCTTCCCATGGTGTATTTCAGTGTAAGTTCCACCATTAATTACCATTATAGCCGTTTGTTTCACCAGCTATATAAGCGTTGGTGACTTCTGAAATAACATTGTTGTGACCTGCTCTGCGTCATGCGACAAAAAAAGCTGTTTCTCTAACGCATATGCGCGTTAGAGAAACAGCTTCTCGCCCTTGTTATCATCAACAGTACAAATCGAATGGCATTCTGACCATCCTGTCAGTATGTTTCTGTACACCTTAGATATCACAGAACATCTCTTAGTTACACTTTGAACTTGTTAATCTGCTCCTGCAGTTCTTCGGCCATTTTGGATAATGAACCTGCGGATGATGCAATCTCTTCCATCGAAGCCAACTGCTGCTGAGTTGCGGCAGATACATTATGAACCCCGCCCGCTGCCTCTCCAGCAATGTTGGAGATTTGACTTACATATCCTACAACCTCAGTTGTACTCGCCGACATTTCCTCTGAACCTGCAGATACTTCCTGGATTTCCCCCGCTACTTTGTTGACCGCATCCGAGATCTGCTCGAAGGCTTGTCCTGCCGCAGTAACCATCTCGATTCCGGCTTCTGTCTCACTGCTGTTCACTTTCACTGCCTGAACAGCATGATCCGTATCTTTCTGAATCAATTGAACGAGATCCGTAATTCTTTGCGCAGATGTAGAAGATTCCTCAGCCAACTTACGCACTTCTCCCGCAACTACGGCGAAACCACGTCCGTGCTCTCCTGCTCGTGCGGCTTCAATGGCTGCATTCAGTGCAAGCAGATTGGTCTGCCGGGCAATGTTGTTGATTACCTCGGTAATGGTTCCAATCTCTGCTGAACGTTCCCCCAGCCCTGTAACCAATTCAGTAAGCGAAGCAATGGAATTTCGAACAGAACCCATCTGTTCAACCGCTTGCTGAATAATCATATTTCCTTCGGAAGATTGATTCGCCGCATCTACAGCAGATACGGATACACTCTGAGCAAGCTCGGCAATCTGCTCTGATCCCAGAGCCATCTCATTCATCGCCTGTGAAGAGCGCTTCACAATATCAACTTGATCTGACGTGCCCACGGCCAGTTCCTCAACCGTTTCGGAAATCTGTTCCGAGGCTTGAGTATTTTGCTCTGCACTTGCAAGAAGCTCTTCCGATGAAGCCGCTACCTGTTCAGAAGTCATCGATACCGATTCAATCATGGAGCGCAAATTACCACTCATGGTATTGAAGGAAGCCGCCAGCGTTCCCAATTCGTCTTTGTTCTTAAGTACAATCGTCTCACCCGTCAGATCACCATTGGCAATAGCCATGGCCGCTTCATTCATCTTTTTGATTGGACGTGAGATGATGCTTGCAATGAAGAAGGCAATGAACACAGCTAGCAGGAATGCAAAAATCGTCACGGCCAAAATCACATTAAATGTATTCTCAGCCAACTCGACAGAATCATTCGTTGCTGCATCCGATCCTTTATTCCCAGATTCGATCAGCTTGGCAATCGTGTCGTTAGCTGTATACCACAATGGATAGGCTTCAGTGTGCAGTCTACTTGCTTCTTCATAGTTATTTGCAATACCGAATTCTATGAATGCAGGCATTTTCTCCACATAAGCATCATAATTCGTACTGAAATCATTGTAGAGCTTCATTGCTTCATCATTGCTCTCAATGAACGTTAGCAGCTGTTTACGCTCATCTTCAATCTTCGTGAGGAGCAACTTTAACGCTTCATTCACCTTGACGTTTTCTTCTTCGTCTTGTTCAACGATAATCGCCAACGCCAACCGCTCTACATCCGAAACATCACCATTTATCATACCTAGCAGGCTTACACTCGGCATCCAGGTCTGGTCCACATCATTGGCTTTACCAGACATATTATGGATCTGTATTAACGCATAAACGCTTACAACAATCAACAGAGCCACGACTATGAGAAAACCAGTCAGTAACTTGCCTCGAATCGTTAACTTCAATATCCCCAACTTATTCCCCCGCGTGTCTTCCATGTGTCCCACTCCTCAAAATAATACATATTTATAATATATCGTCACCTATCGTCATGAATTGTAGATGTTAGGATTCAATTTCTATAAATTTCATGTAACTTCGAACATAACACAAAAAAAGTCTCCCATCTTTGGCAGAACCAGAGATAAGAGACTTCTTTCAATAAACTACCAAAACTTCACTAGACATTACTTTCAAAAGCTAACGAAAAACACGACGGTGTATGTTAATGAAGAAGTCGGGAATCGACTTGGTATAATTGCGGGTTGTAATCAGAACCACACTAAGCAGACTTCCGAGAATGAATCCTCCCAGAATATCTCCTGGATAATGCACACCAACATATACACGCGACACCCCTGTCAACACAGCGAGTAACAACATCCATGACCCGAAGCGACGTCCAATAAAGAATGAAGCAGCCGCTAGAGCAAATACAAAGGAAGCATGTTTACTTGGAAAAGAAGGATCAGGTACATGGGCAACCAGCTGATGCACAGTCCCTTCCACAAAAGGTCTTGGATGACCGACCGCTGGTGATATCCCCCATTTGGCCAGAACTAGCGCTACAATGGAAGCCACACAGGCATAAAAAACAATTCGTTGTTTCGATGGATCGCCGAGAAACCATACGATAACGAGCAGTGCAATCATGACCCAAACCGCATACTCGGATGATGTGATCATAAACCAGTCCAGAAACGGTATTTGGTCTGCAAACTGATTAATCCAATTAAATAGTGATTGATTCATAACTGGCTTTTAATACCCCCATTACACAAAACAAGATTATTTTTTACATAATAAATATACACTAACTATTTGTCAAACATTCCTCACATTGACCGAAGTTACGAAATCAAAGAGGACATTTTGCTTTCTTTTTGTTAAACTAGTTTGGGTTACATATCAGTTCAATCATAGAAAGGTGAAGATTATGCTTAAAAAATGGTTATGGGGTACAGCCCTGACCCTGGCACTTGCGATTACAGGTGTCGTTGTATATTACGGATATTCGATTGTTCATTTTGCCAATAGCATCTCCACGGCTTCCGGGACTTCATCCAACTCGTCCTCTTCCGGCACAGACAGCGATTCAGACACACCAACAACAACGATTCCCAGATGGGAGGGCCAGGAACGAGTGAACATTCTGCTCCTTGGTGGAGACTCGAGAGGCGACGATGCAGGACGCTCAGACTCGGTCATGGTCGCTTCCATTGATCCGGTCACCAAGAAAGCCCATCTATTCTCCGTACTGCGTGATACCTATGTCGCCATTCCCGGGCATGGCAAAAGCAGACTTAATGCAGCCTTTTCCTACGGGGGTGCGGAGCTGACCAAACAAACCGTCAGTGATCTGCTCGGTATTCCCATTCAGCATTATGTCTACACAGACTTTACAGGTTTCATGGCACTTGTTGATGCGGTAGGCGGCATTGAGATCGATGTGGAGAAAGACATGTATTACACCAGTAAAGCAGATAAACATATGTACGACATTGACTTGAAAAAAGGATTGCAGCATATGGACGGCAAAACCGCCCTGCAATATGTTCGGTTCCGGCATGATGCCACATCGGATTTCACCCGTACCGAACGGCAGCGGATCTTCATGACCGAGCTGGCCAAGAAAATGCAGAGCACTACGTCGCTCTTCAAAATCCCTGATATCCTGGAAGCGATCGCTCCCTACATTGAGACGGACCTCAGTCCAACCCAGATGTTAAAACTCGCATCACTTGGCTTCGATATCCATGTGAACGATATCGATCAGCAGCAGATTCCACCGAACAAACTACTCACCAATGAACTCGTCGGCTCAGCTCAGGTGCTGGGTGTTGATGTAACCAAACTCCAGTCCTACATTCAGAAACTGTTTGAAGAAGATGCCGAGTCCTCAGAGACTCCATCATCAGAGGAACAGAACTAAAACAAGCATGAGATATATCAATAGAAAAGACGGCCAAAGCCGTCTTTTTTTGTACCTATTTTCTCCATTTAATGCAGTCTTAATGTTTAACGGGTACCCTTATATGATGAACTCCGGTTCCTGGAGGGAGGATTACAATGTGAAAAAACCGCGAATAACGGAATGGACCGAACTGCGGGGCATTGCCTTTCTGGCAATCGTCATGCAGCATAGTATCGCTGAGTATATCTATCGCGCTGATATTGAACAACCGGATTCCATTATGCTGACCATGATTTATCATCTGACCCGATTTGGTACGCCAACGTTTGTATTTCTATCGGGTGTAATGTTGTTTTACCATCATCGTAACACCAAACCGGAATATCCTCGCTTCATTCGAAAGCGATTTGGCGATATCTATATGCCGTTTGTCGTATGGACACTGATCTACTGGCTTTCTGTCCGTATCTTCACCCCCGCGTTCTGGCTTGCAGGCATACCGGATTTTCGCAGTCTGATTCGTGAACTGTTTATACCACAGACGGGATATCATCTCTGGTTTGTCATTATGGTGTTTCAATTCTATATTCTGTTCCCCCTGTTCTGGACAGGAGCAAAAGCCATTCAGAGACGTATCCAGAACACCTCACGTTTCACGCCCATGCAAGTCATTATCGGACTAATTCTCTTTGCAGCAGTACTATATGCCCTGCTTATGCAATGGTCCTACTATAATATGGAGGGCTGGACAGAATCCATGTCTGAGCCTTGGTCAACGTTGCTGCAATATCGCTCCTATTCATGGGTGATGTACTGGTTTTACTTTTTACTGGGTGCCGTATGTGCCTGGTCAGTGGATAGCTGGAGGAGCTGGACCACAAAGATCCTGCCATGGACGATCTGTCTGTTTATAGGGATGTATATATGGCTTGGTTACGATGTGCTGCGTGGGTCCGGGGATGTTGTTAATCTGAATATCTCCACCTATCTGAAACCAACCACATTCCTGATCATTATGGCTCAGATGTTTATGATGTATGGTTTCCTTGTACTGATGCGGGGCAAAGATACATGGTTTCAGCGCCTCTTAGCCTGGATTGGCCGCTATTCATTTGGTGGATATCTGGTTCATGCACTGGTGATCTACGCGATCGCTTACGTCACCAGACCGCTTCAACTCAGTGGATGGCATCTGCCTGTAACGTTGCTATCGTTCCTTGTAACCGTTGGCATTGCTCTTGCAATCAGTTGGGCGCTGTCCAAGCTTCCTGGCTCACGTTTCACCGTAGGGTTAATGCGCAAACCACGTTTAACTCCCAATCCATCAGCTGCTATGGACAAAAGAAATTCACCTGAGCGAACTCCGTCACCCGGCTCAACTCGCAGTCCGGGAACGAGTGAGCCGTTTTAGAATAAAGAAGAGCGTCCCCTCACGGAGACGCTCTTCTTTAATTTACTTCGCTCGAAGTTGATCGTCCAGGAACAGGTTCCTGGGGACCCGGGGCTGGATGTACGTTGCCCTTCTGATTCACAAATCTCTTCAGATCACCCGTTAATTGTTCCTTCAGCTTGTCCACCAGCTGCGTTTCACTAATGCCTTTTGCCTGAGCAATCTCAGCCAGGGATTTCCCTCCCTGAAGCTGCTCATGCAGTTGAGCAGGGGTCACTCCAATAAACCGGGCAATTTCGCCCTTATCTACCATGGAACGTTTGCCATGGTGGGCAAATTCACGCCGCAAATCACGCAGCGGGGTATTAATGACCTTTTTCAACTTGGTATCCATGTCCGCCTTCGTGGCTGCTGCTTGTTCCTTGGTGAGACAACCTTCTTCCACAGCTTGATCCAGACGCTGTGCAAGTGTAGGCTTCAACTTCTGCAATAACTGTTCCTCACTAAGTCCCTTACGCTCTTTCGCAATCTGGGACAACGTCTTGCCAAGTTCCATCTGTTCTTTCAGATCCCGAAGTCCAATCCCAAGCAAGTCTGCCGTCTCACCAATCATAAACAGACCGTGTCCTGCCTGCATGCATGGCTTCGCTGGTTTACCGGAGGAAGAAACTTTTGACGCATCGTCATGTTCCTCAGCCCGAACCGTTGAATCAGCAAAAGCTACATGTCCTGTTGCTGCTGTTATGACTACGGCCGCCAATCCGGCTGCCATCCATGTTTTCCATTTCAAATTCATTTTTCTGCCGCCTTTCCGATGTCGAAATCCTGTGCCTTCCTAGTTTGAGCCTAAAATCCACTTTTTTATGCCATAAAATACAAAAAGTCATCATTTTTCTCACAATTGATCACAAAAAATCCTATTTTTTTCAGTTTATTTCCGCTATACTAAATGTAACTTCATGATCTAGTCGAACAGTCCTTAGTCACCTTATCGCAGGAAGGACGATATGTAATAATGCTGAGAGATTGGTTAGATCCGTTTAGATCCGATCTGGAGGTCGTGTTTGCTTCAGCGGAACAACTCGTACGGGAATATCCCGAACCCTTGTCAGGACATGCATTAGAGCAGCTTCGTTCGGTTAATCCGCTGTTACGAGATTCGGGACACAGCTACATCGGGTACATCACTCCACTTTGGATGCAACACTCAGATAAACTACCCCCAGAGAAAGCACACCAATTAAGTACAGCCTGTCTCATCCATATGTTATATTTTCTGAATCAGGACGACGTGATGGATGAACAACCGGAGAATGCCACATTGAAGTTATCTCTTGGTAATCTATATTACATGGATGCACTTCAATCTTACTCGGTATTATTCAATCCTTCCTCCACGTTCTGGGTCTATTTCAGACAATATGTAGTGGATTGGGCCGTGAGTGTTACGGGTGAGCATTCCATTGATTATTTCCAACAGAATCCCTTGTTGATTGCGCAAAAGGCTGCCCCTCTCCTCATTGGAGCTACTGGTGCACTGCTTCTGCTGAATCAGTCCGACCGGATCATCCCGGTGTGTTCTGCCATCAACATCACACTCATGACACTCCAGATGACCGATGACTTCACAGACACGCAACAAGATGCTGTGCATGGAAACTACAACAGCTACCTCTCCCACATATCCGCAGCATTGAATCATAACTATCCAGTTCATCCTCTAAGCGACCGTATACATGACAATGTATACAATACACAACTCATGAACTCTTACGTAGACATTGCTTATCACTATAATCGTACACTAACATCGTCTAACTTAGGAATATCGCATCTTGAGGCGTTTAATTCTTATTTATGCAACACTTTAGTAAAAGCTGTTCAGGACATTACACAACGGAAGAAACAGCTCCTCCAAGGTGGGTTTCATCACTGGATTAGCGAGCAACAGTTGGGATTCTGAGCATAACGACTAAGCTGATTCAGTTT
Source organism: Paenibacillus sp. 10L310 (assembly GCF_056395745.1). Taxonomy (NCBI): domain Bacteria; kingdom Bacillati; phylum Bacillota; class Bacilli; order Caryophanales; family Paenibacillaceae; genus Paenibacillus; species Paenibacillus sp. 10L310. The sequence continues at coordinate 78,908 of NZ_JBFTKC010000021.1, forward strand.
AATTTTAAATATGAAGGGAATGTTGACGATGATGGTATCAGAGAAAACGTTGCATGAGGATATTATTGAAAAGGCTTGGACTGACGAGCACTTCAGACAACAATTGCACTCCAATCCGAAGCAGGCGCTTCGTGAAGCGTTTGGCATCGTAATTCCGGAGCACATTCAGGTCCGTACTGTTGAGGAGCAGCAGAATGACTATGTACTTGTCATACCTCCCAATCCTTCCAAAGTAAATTATGATGTGAATTGCGGACCTTGGAGAAGTTAATTCGGGTGAGCTAATCTTGTAGTGTAAGAAATTAGGGGTAGGAACAAAAAAAGCCGCTGTATCCTTCTGTGAGTTCGTCAATCGACGAACTCGACAAAAGTTACAACCGCTTCTGTTCCTACCCCTTTGGTGCTTGTAAAGCTGATCTGTCCTTGCATCGCTTCAACAATACGGAATGTCACCATCATGCCGAGGCCTGTGCCTTTGATTTTATTGGAGAAATAAGGCTCGCCCAACCGGGAGAGTGCTTCCTCGTCCATTCCTTCTCCGTTATCCCTGACATGCACCTTAATCATTCCGTCCTGCTTGTACGCCCAGATATCAATCTGGCCTTGTCCCTGCAGAGCTTCAATACTGTTCTTAATAATATTGATAAAAGCCTGCTTAAACTTCGAGGAATTGCCTCGAATATATAGATCTGGCGGAATGTCAGTGGTGATTTTACCACCTTCCAGATTAGCCATCGGTACAAGAATGCCTTCAATATGATTGAACTCATCCGAGATATTGAGCGAGATAATATGATCAAACTCAGGTTTGGCAAAGGTAAGAAAATCCGTTATGATGCCCGAAGCCCGATCAAGTTCTTCCAGTGCAATTCGCACATACCCCTTATTTTTGTTGTCTTCCTGTTCCGTCATAAGTTGCAAGAACCCTCTTGTCACCTGAAGTGGATTACGTACTTCATGGGCAACGGAAGCGGCCAATTCACTAATAATCTCCATCTTTTCGGATCGCTGCAACTCATTGTTGAACAGCTCCAGTTCCTTGGAATACTCTAGAACTTTAGTATGTTTTTCGGCAAAACGACTTCCGAGAATGGCAATCAACGAGATCACAAATGCAACCATGGACCATTTCCACCATAACAGATGATACGTCCCACTCCGCTGATAATACCATAACAGTTCAGCCACACTGATCAAGGCAAATGTACCAAATCCCGTTGCAAGCAGCATAGCTTCCCGATTTCGTTGCAGCGCTTTGGCGATAGTACCAACTAACAGGATTGTCAGCAGAATGACCAGCACAATGCCAACCACACGCTGTACGAGCAGATTGTAGAGGATCTCCCATTGCCCACCTGAAGTAACATAGATAAATAGAGAGAATACAGCGATAACTGAATATATGAATAGTATTTTTCGCAGTTTGGTGAAGATTCCATGCAGTCCTGGCCCGATAATCTGTTCAAAAAAATAACATAGCGCTGGCATACCCAGCAGCATCGCCAGATCAAAGACTACGGAATACAGGTCACCATATACCTGATAGAACGTATACAAAAATTGCGAGTACGTGATGATCATCGTGCCGATGGAACCCATCACGATGCATAGCGAGATCCATAATCCCTTATGGAATTTGCCAAGGAAGAATGTACAACTCAGCATCGTAATCGCTGTGAACACAAAGGTCGCGCCCAAAATTACATCAATAAGTCCGTTATGAATATATTTCTCCTGTAACGCGGCATAAGGTCCAACCTGAACAATACCTTGTATCCCCAGACGGCCTTTTTCATTTTGCGACCATACATAGAGCGTGTCACCTGAATTTTCGCTGGATAAGGGCAGCAACACAGCATTATTATCATAATTGTAATGATAGTTCTCGTAGACCTTGCGGTCTTCCAGATAAACAACAATATGATTGCCTTTAATGTTCTCAAATCGAATGGCTGAACTTTCCTCACTCAACTCAGGAATGGTCAGGCGAGTCCATAAAGAATTCGATCGATCCGTATTGCTATACTCTAACTTATCACTGCCCTGCTTTTCCCATATTTCGTCTGCTCCCTTAACCTCACTGATGAATCCTTGATCGTCAACGTTCCCCCATTTTACTTCCCATCCTGTAATGGATACAGGTTGCTGAACCACTCCTGTAGTTGCAAAGACTATCCCATGTGGCATGCCTAGAATAATCAATACACTCATCCATAAGATGACGATAGCTTTGGGCACATTTTTCATTCACAGCACCTCAAAGTTCTAATTTTCCCTATCTTAGATTCTCTCATTTATCATTCGCCACCGTTTGTCACGTCACCTTCTTGAGATAAAATGAAATTTCACATTTAAGTCGATTTATAGTCTTATTTCCATTTTATTGTTAAAGTTATCCGATTAATCATGCAAGTCTTCGAACTGGTTCACTATCATTTCCCGTTCTTTCTGTTCAACTTGACTGCGAAATTCAAGCCACTGCTCTGTCTCCTCATCATCATAGATGGTCCATATGTCGGAAAAAAGGAAATCCCGTAACTGGACAACTTGCCCGGACCATATACCGCCTACCCAAAACAAACCATCCGGACGACGGATGACGGTACGGGAGAACCCGGGTGTGGACGCCTTTTGCCCGATACGGATGCGTGTGATCATATTACCCAGTGTATACCAGTCCACATGAATCCCTCCCTTACATATTCAAGCTTCATCATAACATAGGCAAAACAGGAAAAGCTGTAAAAACGGTGGCTGCGATTCAATCCTTTGCTCCGGGTGTAATGGTTTCTCAAAGCAAACAAACACGCTAAGGAGATGATTACAATGAATGAGCCCCATCGTACGGTTGAGGTAGAACATAAGGATGTTCAGCATAAATCGGATTCAAGTATGGTCGCTTCCACATTTATTAAATATGCCGCATATATCATTATCTTTTTCGGATTCTTATACTTCTTGGTTAAATATGTATTCCCCAAATTCTAAGGCATTCATATCGTAGTGAACACCCGGAGATAATAACCTGTGCAAGATTACAACACTAGCGCTTTGGGTAACTACGGAGTAAGAAGCTTTGGACAACCGACAATGAAAGGAAGTGTTACTCATGTCTGACAAACCAATTAGTAACGAAGAGAGCGACCGCTATTATGACCGTTATCAGAGGTCCCGCGATATTCCACCAGAGACGGAAGTCCCGGAAGGCGATATGGACACCTTTGATGAAGTTTCCGGCAGACGGATTGTTACGGAAGATTCGGATCTGGCACCCGTAGCCGCAACCGCTGTGGATGAGCCGGAATTGGATTCACGTTTGGCTGAGACACCGCTGGAATCTGTACCGGATGCAGATCTTCTGCAACCGAACAGTCCGGTTGATCCTGCTGCACCCGATCCGGATGCGTTGCATGGTACCGACTTGCTTAATGGTGCTGGTGCGGATGCTAAACCAGAGAACGACATTCCACCGCGACATTAACAGCTGTTATGACATCCTGAATGAGGAGGTGCATACACGATGAAGGAAGATCGCCAAAAGCATGTGCATGAACCGGATAATCTCGTGACCGAACGGGATATTGACCCGGGCTTCGGACTGTTCACTGAGGACTCCTTCCCCGAAGCACTTGAGGATGAGGATCAACGTGATGCGGTCGAACATGCCATTCCCAAAGAGAAGGCTTCTCGTAAACCCTCTTCGGATGACTAACTTATATAGATCCGTAGTAGACTTAAAAAAGATGACGTCTGTAATTTCAGAGGCCACTGAAAAACTTACGATTCTAATTTGTTAAGATCTATTTTAAATCAAAAAGGCTATATTTCGTTCACAATGGAGCGGAATATAGCCTTTTCTCTATCCTTTTACTTTGAGTCTTTCATGAGTGTAATGATTCGCTTGAGATTA
>NZ_JBFTKC010000022.1:0-68848 GCF_056395745.1 Paenibacillus sp. 10L310
TCTTCAAGTCCGCTCGACTTGCATGTATTAGGCATGCCGCCAGCGTTCGTCCTGAGCCAGGATCAAACTCTCCAATAAAGTATTGAAAAGAGCGATAAGCTCATTTTGAATCTGACGAGATTAAAAATCTCATTTGTGCTCCAGCCGATYCAAGCCAAGGCTTGTTTCAAACTTTTGCGTTCATTCTGCAAGCAGAATGTTTACTCACTCGTTGTTCAGTTTTCAAAGATCAAACTTATTTTGTTACCGAATGTTGTTCTCTTCAGCAACTTTTATATCTTATCACATCCAAACCAACTTTGCAAGCTCTTTTTTTAAGTTTCTTTCGAAGCTTATTTCATTTGCTTGCCGCACCGTGTAAACCGTGTTTTCTTGGCCGGACTTAGAATATACCATGTACAGATATTGAATGCAAGTCTTTTTTTAAAACTATATTAACAATCGGTTTGACCTAATACGGACGTACATATGGGTATTCTCCCAACTTAGCAAGTTCATACACACGTCCATTTTTACTTTAACGTTTAACATTCCTAGCAGGAACCTTTCTTGGCCATAAACTGTAACTAAAACTTATCAGAAAATCGATACCGAGTATCATTCCCCACACTCTGATCAGATTATTGAAGACAGCTGTACGTTCAGCATCTCCAATCCACCATATCATGGCCAATAAAAAAGCACTTCCTATAGCCCAAGCCAATAGATGTCTAAACCATCCACTACGCTCACGACTCGCATGTTCTCTACCATATAACTTGTTACTACGAGGGTTTTCTCCACCTTTGAACCAATATAGGAAATATCGATCCGCCCAAGCGATCATCTGGTGACCATAGGCAATGCTTACTCCTATATACACCGCAGCTATACCATGAATCATACTTGCTGTAGCTCCTCGCTGTAGATCCATAACTGTAGCTACCAGCAATAACAGATCGATAACCGGCGTCGCCATTAACAAACCGATGCCTATTCGCTTCATGCCAAGGAGATACCTGACACTCAGACCTGCGAACACAAACACCCAAAAGGCAATCTCACAACCTATAATGAAATAACCAATCATTTCAGCCTCTCCTTTTTTGATACAAATGTATTAAATATAATTTAGCACGTGTGTACTATAATAATCAACAGTGATATAATATGCCTATGCCTAAACTTGTTGATCACGATAAACAGCGCGTGCTCGTGGCCGAGGCAGCTTGGCGTATTATACGAAGAGATGGCATGGAACAGGCCTCTGTTCGGAATATTGCTGAAGAAGCTGGAGTTTCGGTTGGTTCGATGCGTCACTACTTTTCTACTCAATCGGAACTACTACGATATGCCATGAACTTGGTATCTGAACGGGTGTCTCATCGAGTCCAAAAAATGTCCTTCACCGGCTCTCCCATGGACAATATGAAGCGCCTATTGCTCGAATTCTTACCAAACACGGAAGAAAAACTGGCCGAAATGGAGGTGTGGTACGCATTTACAGCCAGATCGAAAACCGATCCTACTCTCAAAGAACTTGCTAATACCGTATATGATGAACTCAGACAAGCTGTAGGCTCTGTTATCACCTACCTGATAAAGCACGACCTCTCCAGACCCGATCTGGACAAAGAACTGGAGATCGAGAGATTGTATGCACTGGTGGATGGCTTAGGCATACATACCGTGCTTAGACCGGATCAGATGAATGCCAAGCTCATGGACGATGTTCTCACTTTGCATCTTGCTTCCTTGTGTCGTTAAACCAAAAAACCGCAGCACATTCGTTGTGACTAAGGCCCGTTACGATAACAGGAGTTAGTTCTGAATGTCTGACGGTTTTTCTTTTTATCCGATAATGATCCGGCCCTCCGGATGACGATACAGTTTCTTCTCTTTGCGCGGACGAAGGGCATAAGCGATGGTTAATGGCCCAATCCGACCTACAAACATGGTAAAGGTAATAATGATTTTTCCCCAATTGGTCAACTCATCAGTCACTCCCACAGAAAGACCCACGGTACCGATTGCGGATGCAGCTTCAAACATCAGTGAAAGGAATGGCGCATCCTCTGTCGTAAGCAGAAGCATCACCACGATCATGAATATGATCAGAGAAACCATAATAATGGTCAACGCCCTCATCAGCAGTTCTTTTGGAACACGCTGGCGGAAAAACACAATATCCTTATTTCCCCGAATCATGGCATACACTGCACCAATCATGATCAGGAATGTAGTCGTCTTGATTCCGCCCCCGGTCGATCCTGGGGAAGCCCCGATAAACATCAGCAGAATGAAGAAAAATTGAGTAGCCTGCCTCATCTCCGTGATATCGATTGTGCTCGTTCCCGACGAACGTGTAGAGACAGACTGGAAGAAGGACGCATAGATCTTCTCGCTCCATGTGAGTGAAGCCAGTGTATGTCCATTGGTGAATTCGAAAACAAACAACACAATCGCTCCTATACCGATCAGCGCTCCGGATACAGACAGCACCAGTTTGGATTGAAGAGACAAACGGCGGCGTTTGCGATACTCGAACAGATCATTTAATACAACAAAACCCAGTCCACCAGAGACAACGAGCACAGAAGCGGTCACATTGAATATCCAGTCTCCGGTGTAGTATTGAAAGCTGTTGCCGAACAAATCAAAGCCGCCATTATTAAACAATGAAACGGAATGAAATATTCCATAGTATACGGCCTGACCCAATGGCATCTCCGTTGCCCAGCGCAGCGCTAATATGACAGCAGCCACCCCTTCAATGGTAAAAGAGAAAATCAAGACCTTGCGGATAATGCGTACTATCCCTTCCATACTGTCTGCATTAATGGCTTCTTTGAGTAATAACCTGTCCTTGAGTGAGATTCGCTTGCCCAATACAAGTGCAAAGAGAGTAGCCATGGTCATGAATCCGAGTCCACCAAGCTGCATCAATACCATAATGACGATCTGACCAAACAAATTAAACGTCGTCCCTACATCCACAACGACAAGTCCAGTTACACATGCGGCAGAGGTTGATGTAAAGAGTGCATCAATAAACGCCAAATGCATACCGCTTTGGTTGGAGATTGGCAGCATGAGAAGCACCGTTCCAATCGCAATGATAAGCAGAAAACCACCGACCAGAATTAACGGAGGAGATAAGAATTTGGCAAAGTGAAGCCTGAACTTCATGAAGGGCACCTCTTTTAACAAAAATACGAACAGGTTAATCTAACAATTTCAAGACGCGGTGCTACCCTAATGTTGTGCTGTGAGCAAGGGCCTTCTGACAAACTTTATTTTTAGCGTCTATGTAAACCTAAAGAGGAACTTGCCCCAGCATGATACTGAACGGCAGGTTCCTCTTCTATTATGAACGTATCCTACGTTCCTTATTTAATCTTGCGTACGAGGACGCATGTGCGGGAAGAGCAGTACGTCACGAATCGACGGGGAGTTGGTAAGCAACATGATCAGACGATCAACCCCGATTCCCAATCCGCCTGTTGGTGGCATACCATATTCGAGCGCACGGATGAAGTCGTCATCCATCTCATGAGCTTCGTCGTTCCCATGTTCTTTCTCCAGCATCTGTGCTTCAAAGCGCTGACGCTGATCGATTGGATCATTCAGCTCTGTGAAGGCATTGGCATGCTCGCGTCCAACGATGAACAATTCGAAGCGATCCGTGAAACGCGGATCTACATCATTTTTCTTCGCCAGTGGTGAGATTTCAAGAGGATGTCCCATAATGAATGTCGGTTGAATCAACGTCTCTTCCACAAACTCTTCAAAGAACGCGTTCAAAATATGACCAAATGTCATATGTTTTTCAACCGGAACCTTATGTTCCTTCGCCAAGTTGTGTGCTTCCTCATCCGTCATGTGTACGGAGAAGTCTACGCCTACAACTTCCTTAACTGCATCCACCATCGTAACACGGCGCCACTGTGGCGTAAGATCTACTTCATAATCTCCATACTGGATCACTTGCGTACCCAGTACTTCCTGTGCAATATGAGCAACCAGGTTCTCCGTCAATTGCATAATATCCTTGTAGTCGGCATATGCCTCATACAATTCAATCATGGTGAACTCCGGATTGTGACGTGTGGACATACCTTCATTCCGATATACACGGCCAATCTCATATACCTTCTCCAGTCCGCCAACAATCAGACGTTTCAGGTGAAGTTCAATCGCAATCCGCATGTACAGTTCCATATCCAGCGCATTGTGATGAGTGATGAACGGACGTGCTGCCGCTCCTCCTGCGATCGTATGCAACGTAGGTGTTTCCACTTCCAGATATCCAAGGGAATCCAGGTAACGACGCATCGATTGAATGATTTTGGAACGTGCGATAAAGGTCTGTTGTACGTCCGGGCTCATAATCAGGTCAACATAACGCTGGCGGTAACGCAGCTCTACGTCAGTGAGACCATGGAATTTATCCGGAAGCGGATAGAGCGATTTGGACAGCACTTCAATATCTTTCACTTTGACTGAAGTTTCACCTGTTTTGGTCTTAAAGATCACACCCGTTACCCCAACGATATCGCCAAGGTCCAGCAGGCTAAATGCCGCATACTTGTCTTCAGGCACGCTATCCTGACGAACATAGATCTGGATTCTGCCGCTCAGGTCCTGAATATGTGCGAAGCTTGCTTTACCCATTCCCCGCTTCGCCATAATCCGTCCGGCAATACTGACTTCGATGTGCTTCTCTTCCAGCTCTTCCTTGGTCAGTTCTTCATACTTCTTCAGAATGGAGCCGGCTTCTTCGGTACGTACGTATTTTTGGCCAAAAGGGTCGATTCCCAATTTGCGGAGCTCGTCCAATTTGTCACGGCGAATTTGTAAAAGCTCGCTAAGTTCGGTTTCCTGATTCAAGACTTCATCCGTCATGATCTGTATTCATCTCCTTATTTACATTGCAGGCATCGCGAGAGGTCGTTTTTCCTCTAATGTTGAAAAAGCTTCCCTAAGGAAGCTTTTGTTTACCGTGCCCAACTGCTTCGTTGCTATAGCTTTTTAATGTCCATAATTTTATATTGAATTACGCCAGCAGGCACACTTACATCAACAACTGTACCTTTTTTCTTGCCGAGAATCGCTTTACCTACAGGGCTCTCGTTCGATATCTTGTTCTGAAGCGGGTCTGCCTCAGCAGTACCTACAATTGTATATTCCGTGATGTCGCCAAACTCCAGATCTTCTACAGTGACGGTTGCACCCACGCTTACGGCATCGGTATCGATCTCGTCGCTGTTAATAATCCGCGCGTTACGAAGCAATTTCTCCAACGTGATTACACGTCCTTCGATGAAAGCTTGCTCATTCTTCGCGTCTTCGTATTCAGAGTTTTCACTGATATCTCCATACCCGATGGCTACCTTAATCCGTTCAGCCACTTCGCGGCGCTTCACTGATTTCAATGTTTCCAATTCTTCTTCCAGCTTCTTGAGTCCTTCTGGTGTAAGGATAACTTCCTTGTCGCTCATCTCAACCGATTCTCCTGTCATGGGAATAAATTTGATTGTACGGCAACGGAATCAGTGCTTGTTACAGAGCTCCGCTCGCATACATCTTCAAAACTATATGAAGTTCTCCAGAGGAATAGAATATTCCTCCTGATGCTATATCCTTATTAACGCACATGGCGAATTTATACTGAGAAATTATAGGGGAACGATCTCGAAAAGTCAATGTTACGTCCCCTATAGGTGTAAACGTTTTAAAGATGCGTTTATAATTAAGATGCATTTCCGGCGATTACCGGTTCTGACTCCAAATTACCTTCGCTTTTCAGCTGACTCACAAAGTTCTCCAGAATCTGTACCATCTCGTCCCGCTTGGTTCCTTCCATAATAACATCCTTGATGCGGGCAGATCCTTTCAGGCCTTTCAAATACCAAGCCAGATGTTTACGCATCTCGCGTACGGCAACTGTCTCATTCTTCAATGCGATCAGGCGATCCATATGCAGGATGGCAACACGGATCTTCTCTTCGCCATTCGGGTCAGGAAGCAATTCCCCCGTGCTTAAGTATTGAATGGTACGATACAGCATCCATGGGTTACCCAGGGCGGCACGACCGATCATAACTCCGTCACAACCCGTTTCATCCAGCATACGGCGTGCATCCTCTGGTGTATGGACATCACCATTGCCGATCACTGGGATAGAGACAGCTTCTTTTACATCTTTGATGTGTGACCAGTCAGCTGTGCCTGTATAGAGTTGCTCACGCGTACGGCCGTGTACACTTACCGCCTGTCCGCCAGCACGTTCAACCGCGAGCGCATTCTCCACCGCGAAGATATGCTCGTTATCCCAGCCGATACGCATTTTGACCGTCACCGGTTTCTCCACCGCGTCCACAACAGCGGATACCATCTCATAGATTTTGTTCGGATCAAGCAACCAACGTGCACCGGCATCACATTTTGTTACCTTTGGCACAGGGCATCCCATGTTAATATCGATGATGTCTGCATTGGTTTCTTGGTCCACGATTTTGGCTGCTTCTACAAGGGAATCACGATCTCCCCCAAAAATCTGAAGGCTCAGCGGTTTCTCACGCTCATCTACAAACAACATCTCACGCGTACGCTGGTTGCCATGGACAATGGCTTTGCCACTCACCATCTCCGCGCATACGAGGCCTGTTCCGAATTCTTTTGCGATCAAACGAAAAGCCGGATTACATACGCCAGCCATCGGCGCAAGTACGACCTGGTTTTTCATTTCAATGCCACCAATGTTAAGCACGGTAGTCGTTCCACTCCTTTTTTAATTCTGTATATATCACGATATAAAGTTTGATCGGTGTCTTGGTTGTTGTAACATGGCGAAACCGAAACGGTCCTAGTTGCCCCGCAACTCCTCGATACTGATTGCCAGCACACCAGCAATTCGATCGAGTTCTTGCTGTGATACCTTACGGTTTCCCCGTTCAATGGTTCCCAGAATGGCCAGCGAGATGCCGGTCTCGGCCGCAAGTTCATGTTGTGTTAAACCTTTCAGCTTCCGGAATGCCCGGATTCGGTTGGCCAATTGCATGTTTTCCAAAGCTGTATTCCATCCTTTCCATCCAGTACAGACAACGATGAGTGTACAAAGGTATACAAACCTGAAATCTCGCCCTCCGGTACGATATCCGACAGTGGGACCAGCACAAAAGCCCGTTCTCCCATACGAGGATGAGGCAATTGAAGCAATTCGGTATCTCGCGTCTCACCGTGCATCCAGAGCAGATCCAGATCAACAGTGCGCGGTCCCCAGCGAATATCACGAACACGACCGAGACGGTTCTCGATATCCAATAATTCCGTGAGCAACTGCTCAGGTGTCAGCATCGCCTGTACGGCGACTGCCATATTCAGAAATGCAGGCTGATCTACATATCCCACAGGCTCCGTCTCATATAGTGCAGAACAACGCAGAACGGATATATGAGGGTGTTCATCCAGCAAAGACAATGCTTCAAACAGCGTCTGTTCCCGGTCACCCAAATTGGCCCCTAAAGCAATATAAGCCTCTGAAGATTCAGAGGTCGAATGTGCAATCATGATCGGTTCTCACTTTCTTGTGCGGCGAAGCTCTACCGTTACGCCCTCAAAATGAATATCGAATGGCGGATGTGGCTTCGTCACCTTGACTGTCAATGCATTGATAATAGTATAAGTGTCTAGTAAAGAAGATGCAATATGTTCGCCCAAAGCTTCAATTAACTGGAATGACTTATTCTCTACAATCTGTTTTACCAGCTCATGGATCTCCGCATAATTAATCGTTTTGGTCAGATCATCGTTACGTCCGGCCTCACCCAGGTCCATATCAATCTCCAGATCAATATAGTACCGCTGCCCAAGCTTCCGTTCTTCTGCAAAAACACCATGATATCCGTAATACTCCATACGATGCAATACCATTCTATCCATACGATCCGCCTACCCTCTATATATATTGAAATTTTAATCTATTTGAAGTTATGCCTTAGCTTCGCCTTTGAAAAACGCTGCGCTTCCACTGGACGGGTCACCAGGGACCCGCCAACATTATTTCCTCCGTATCCCCGGAGAAGCATACAACATGGCATCACACATGTCTGCCGTCCGCCGAATCGGTTTCACATCATGAACCCGAACCATCTGGCAGCCTTGGGCAATGCCAAATGCAACGGTCGCAGCCGTTCCTTCCAACGCATCATCCGCCCCGACATTCAGGGTGTTCTGGATGAATCTTTTACGTGAGGTGGCTAGCAGAACGGGATATCCCATTTCATTGAGCAAACCGAGCGATGACATGAGCTTCAGATTTTCTCCGAGATCCTTCACAAAACCAATGCCCGGGTCCAGGATAATTTGGTCTGCTTTCACGCCGGCTGTTAATGCAATCTGTATGCTCTCCTGCAAATCGCTCACGACATCACTCAGATAATCGGTGTAATTCCGATCCTGCCGATTATGCATCAAAATGATGGGACACCCCAGCTCTGCTGCCGTGCGGGCCATATCTGGATCTGTCTTGGCACCCCACACATCATTAATAATATGAGCACCGGCCAGAATAGCCTGACGTGCAACATCGGCCTTATACGTGTCTACCGATATCGGAATGTGCGGGGCTTGCTGATGCAATGCTTCAATAACCGGAATAATCCGGCTAAGCTCTTCATCGGCGCCCACAATATCTGAACCTGGCCGGGTGGACTCCCCGCCGATATCAATCAGGTCCGCCCCATCCTCCATCATCTGCTTGGCATGGGCAACCGCCCGCTCCACGTTGGTATAACGTCCACCATCCGAGAACGAGTCAGGCGTGACGTTAAGAATGCCCATAATCTGTGTTCTTGTACCCAGCTTCAATTCAGCTGGCCCCCATGCATAGTTCCGTTCATAGATGACAGGTGTAAGTGTCATGAAGTATACCCCGCTTTCTGCCGGTACATACCCAGAAGGACTGCTGTAACCGGGCCAATATGTCCGTTGCTAATTATCGTTTCGGCTCCGTCCTGATCCCGCAGAGTTGTCACCGGAACCAGTTCGGCCACCGAGCCGGTTAGAAATATTTCATCTGCTTGCAGGAGATCCTCCCAGGAAGCTAACGTTTCTATGCAGGGGATTCCTTGCTGCGAGGCAATCTCCATTACCACAGCTCTCGTGATACCCGGCAGAATGCCGGTTGAGAGTGCTGGCGTGTAGAGAACATTTTCCCGTACCCAAAACACATTGCTGACGATCCCTTCCGCTATATGACCATCCCGGGTTAATTGTAGCCCTTCTGCACCCTGCACATGCTGCCCGTATCCATTAAGCTCCCGTTTCGCCAGAATACTGTTCATGTAATGCAGCGACTTGAACCGAACTTCTCCTTCGGGCGTGTTGCGAGGTGTAGACAACCGTTGAATCATTTTTCCACTCTCATATAAAGAGGGAGAAGGATCAGGTAATGCTTTTGCCAGTAAAATATGATTCGGCTTCGAATAATCACCAGAAGGTAAGCCTAGCGGTGCTTCACCGGCTGATACCGTGTATCGCACATACGCATCCCGAAGTCCGTTCGCATCCATCAAACGTTGAAGCCCACCTGTCACCTCTGCCGCGGTCGTTGTAAAAGGAATGCCAAGTTCCTTACACCCCGAAGCCATGCGCTCCAGATGCCGTTCCAAAAGATATGGGACACCTTGATACGTCCGGAACGTCTCAAACAGTCCAAGTCCGTACAAAAAGCCGTGATCCGTTACAGGAACCACGGCCGCCGCCATATTGACCAACTCTCCGTTTATCGCGGCATATTGCATGTTAAACCTTCACTTGTTGGGACAAAAAGTTACGAAGCATCTGATGACCATGGTCTGTAATAATGGATTCCGGGTGGAATTGAACCCCTTCAATCGCATATTCTTTGTGACGCAGACCCATAATTTCACCTTCAGCTGTCTCCGCTGTAATCTCCAGGCAGTCAGGCAAGCTGCTGCGCTCCACAATCAGGGAGTGGTAACGGGTAGCTGTGAATGGAGATGGCAATCCGGCAAATACCGATGTTCCATTGTGGTGCATCTCGGATGTTTTGCCGTGCATCATACGCTCCGCACGAATGACATTGCCACCAAACGCTTGTCCAATGGACTGATGCCCCAGGCACACACCAAAGATCGGAATGCTTCCCTTGAAATGATCGATGACTGCCAGACTAATGCCCGCTTCATTCGGTGTACACGGGCCCGGAGAGATCAGAATATGATCAGGTGCCAGTGCCTCTATGCCTGCCAGATCAATCTCGTCGTTGCGGCGAACTTCCACCGTCTCGCCCAGTTCACCCAGATATTGAACCAGGTTATACGTGAAAGAATCGTAATTATCTATAACCAGTATCATATGCCTGCTCCTCCTCATCTTCCGTCAATGCAAGTGACGGTTGCTTCGTTTTATTTTATTTTAGTTTAGTTTAGTTAACAGCTTCTGTTCTTTTCGCTTGTTCTTGTTCAATAGCTCTGCTTGCTTCCGCCTCTTCGCTGTAATTCACAGCTCTCATCATGGCTCTTGCCTTGTTGCGGCATTCCTTGTATTCCCGATATGGATCGGAATCAATAACAATCCCTGCCCCGGCCTGTACATAACCAATACCGTCCTTAATGGCAAGTGTACGAATGACGATGTTCAATTCCATATTCCCACTGTAATCCATCCACCCGATGGAACCCGTATAAGGCCCACGCCGCACAGGCTCAAGTTCCTCGATAATCTCCATGGTGCGGACTTTCGGGGCTCCTGTAATCGTTCCACCCGGGAATGTCGCAGCGATCACATCAAATACGGATAACCCTTCTGCCAGCCTGCCTTCCACCTGGGAAACGAGATGCATGACATGGGAATACTTCTCGATGGTCATCAATTCAGGCACATGAACCGAACCGTAGGCTGCAATCCGTCCGATATCATTCCGTTCCAGATCAACGAGCATAATATGCTCCGCCCGTTCCTTCTCACTGCTGAGCAGTTCATCCGCCATAGCTTTGTCCTCTGCTTCATCCCGGCCCCTTCTTCGGGTCCCTGCGATGGGACGTGCACTGACTTTGCCATTCTCCACTTTGACCAGAAGCTCGGGAGATCCGCTTACCAGTTGAAAGTCTGGACTACGCAGCATTCCCATATACGGTGATGGATTCACAAGGCGCAGCCATTCATAAATATGCTCAGCGCTCGAATGAAGACGCTTTTCCTGTCTTAAGGACAGGTTCACCTGGAACACATCGCCCTGCCTGATATATTCCTGTACCGTACGCACAGCTTGTTCAAAGTCCTCCTGGGGAAAGGAGGTTTCCCATCCTTCCGATTCCCTTTCCGCATCTTCAGGCTGCGGGGTACGATTGACCTGCTTGTTGCGGCGTTCCAGTGCCTGTTGTTGTTCCTCAGCCTGTGCAGCCCCCATAATATGAAGCCAACGTTTCTGCATCGCTGTCGCTCGTGCTTCTGCCGCTGAATATAGACTACGGATATCCGTTTCGTTCCGGTTAGGCTCTATAGCCAGATGAACCATGCAGAAAAGTGCCTGTTGCTCATGGTCATACGCCCATATTTCTTCAAAGCGCATCCACCAATAATCCGGCAGAGCCGGGTTATCCTCAGCCAAGGCTGGAAGCTTCTCCAATGATCTTGCTACATCGTAGCTGAGATAACCTGCGTATCCACCTCCAAAGTCTGGAGCCCCATTAACCTTGGGTGCACGATACGGGGCAGTCCATCTCTTCAATACATCAAGCGGCTTGCCGCTGTCCGTCGAGGTGGCTCCTTGCGTCACATCATGAATAACCGCTTCTTGACCCTTGCCGGAAATAACGGATACGGGGTCTAACCCCAGAAATGTATATCTCCCGCCTTTGCCATTCTCCAGCACAATTGCGTATGGTGATGCCTGCTCCCAGGCTACCTCCCACGATAACGGTAAACCGCCATGATACGGTCCCTCATCCGACTTCGTCATATAGGGCATCATGGTCCAGCCTTGTTCAGCCCACTCCATCCAGTCGGCGTATGTTGTCATCAGGTGTGTCATTGCGGTGTGCCGCCCTCCATCTGTCGCTAGTTCTATTGTCTGATAGTATACTAAAGCGCCGCCCCTTTTAAAAGCATTACGCCAAAAATCCTCCATACCCGTCATACGGGCAAGGAGGATTGGTTTTGTCATTTGTAGACTTAGCCTTCGAAGTTGTAAAGAGGTGTGCTGAGGTAACGTTCGCCGTTACTTGGCACGATTACGACCACGCGCTTGCCTTCACCCAACTGTTTCGCAACCTGAAGACCTGCACGGATCGCCGCACCGGAAGAAATACCAGACAGAATGCCCTCTTCCTTCGCTACCTGACGAGCCGTCTCGAATGCATCATCATTCTCAATGTGAATGATCTCATCATAGATTTCCTGATCCAGAATCTCAGGGATAAAGTTGGCACCAATCCCCTGGATCTTATGTGGTCCTGGTTTGCCGCCCGCCAGAATTGGCGAAGCTGCTGGCTCAACCGCAACAATTTTAATACCAGCAAAAGCTTCTTTCAGCACTTCGCCTGTACCTGTAATTGTTCCACCTGTACCGATTCCTGCAACGAAAGCATCCAACGTACCGCCTACAGATTGAATTGCTTCAACAATCTCAGGGCCAGTCGTTTCACGGTGGATCTTCACGTTGGCTTTATTTTTAAATTGCTCAGCCATGAAATAGGAAGGGTTTTCTTTCAGCAGTTCTTCGGCTTTTTTAACAGCACCATTCATACCTTCAGCTCCAGGTGTAAGCACAAGCTCAGCACCATACGCACGAAGCAAGTTACGACGCTCCAAGCTCATCGTCTCAGGCATTACAATAACGGACTTGTAGCCTTTGGCTGCAGCCACCATCGCGAGTCCAATTCCCGTGTTACCACTTGTTGCTTCGATAATGGTATCACCTGGTTTTAGCTTGCCTTCTTTTTCCGCTTCTTCCACAATGCTAATTGCGATACGGTCTTTCACGCTTGAACCTGGATTCTGATACTCCAGCTTCACGAATACTTCAGCACTGCCTTCAGGTACGATACGGTTCAGACGAACAAGCGGAGTACCTCCGATGAGTTCTGTTACGTTATTAACTACTTTAGCCATATGAATGCCCTCCTTAGTGGATGAATAAAACTTGAGTCCTGTTAACCTATACTGTGCGGCCGGTAGCCTCTAGCTGTTATAGAAGAACTGCGGAAATCCTGTTGATCCTATCCCTTACTGCCAAGATTTCTAGCAGGGCGGAGGTTTCCGAAAGTTTCTTTGTTCATAAATAAATCTTTTATATCCGAGTAAACGAGTAGGTATTTATTATTTTCATCTTATCAACGTTAACCCTTATTGTCAATATGAGTACTCAAAAAAAATACTCTGCCTTTGGCCCTAAGACCGCAGACAGAGTATTTTTATCAAGATGCAGCAGTACGAGACAATCTTTTCCATTGCATTCAGGAGGCAGGAATCTCGGACAGGATTACGGCTTCATACTTGTTACGCAGCATTTGCTCTACCTGCGGCAACGGATCAGCCTGACTCAGAGCCAGTTCCATTCGAATCTCCTCACGGACTTCTTCGGCAGATTGCACCTGGCGTTCTTCTTTATCATTAAGTCTGATAATAACATAACCTTCTTCCACTCGAACCGGTCCGGCAATATCGCCTACATCCAGCCCGGTAGCAAGTTGAAGGATTTCTTCTGACTGGAATGGATCATTCCGCTCAATCCACCCCAGCCTCCCACCAGCATCACGAGAGAAGCTGTCTGTCGATTGCTTGCGAGTAGCTTCTTCAAAGTCCTCCCCCTTCTCCAACGCATCCAGTAAGGAATCGGCTTCATCTTCTTCCTTCACTACGATGATGGACAAGTCATATTTGTCGGGGGAAACGTAATCCTCACGGTGTTCAGTCCAGTAATGCTCAATATCTGCATCCTTGATCTGTATGCCGATCGTTGCGATTTTCTCAAGCAGCAGCCTGTAGCCGGCTTCCAACTCAAGTTCCTGTTTCGACAGGCCCAATTGAGACTTCATTTCGTCAAAATATGATTTCTCTGAATCGTACCCATCCATCGCGGCGGCAAGTTCTCTTGCAATCTCTTGGGGAGTGACGATCAGCTTGCGTTCAATTGCTTCGGCAAATACTGCTTTACGGTTTAACATCTGGAGTAATAACTCGCTGCCATAGCGTCTTTTCAGCGCATCGGTCCACTCTTTGTCCGTGATAACTTCTCCGTTGATCGTCGCTACGGTGCTTCCTTCTTCCGTATTAGCATCATGGGATGCATCTGCCTCGTCCTTGCCCTGTCTGAGACCATGCATAGCCATCACACTACCCATGACCAGCATACCTAGCGTCAAGACAATTACAGCCGTCCACAACCCTTTTTCCTGTCTTGTCATTCCGCATCCCGTCCCCGCATAGATCAGTTCTTGGCTTGCTCTAGGATGGTCTCAAGTTGTTCTTTGTTAAAGTCATAGGCTTCATTACAGAATTGGCAGACCACTTCAGCCTGGCCCTCTTCTTCAATTAATTGCTCCATCTCCGTTTGGCCCAGGCTGATTAGTGTCTTCTCTACCCGCTCACGTGAACACTCACAGCTAAAATGAATATCCAATCCTTCCATCACTTGTACATCTGGCAACAATCGGCGAAGCAACTCTTCCAATTCAAGTCCCTGCTCCAGCAACGTCGTCACTGGCGGCAACGTACTAATGGCGTTTTCGATCGCCGTGATCTCTGGATCTGTCAATCCCGGCAACAGCTGCATAATGAATCCACCTGAGACAATAACGGAATTATCCGTATCAACGAGCACACCAACGCCTACAGCAGAAGGGGTTTGCTCCGATTGAGCAAAGTAGTACGTGAAGTCTTCGCCCAGTTCTCCTGAAATAATAGGCACACTGCCACGATATGGCTCTTTCAGTCCCAAATCCTTCGTTATGTTGATGAAACCTTCCGTTCCAACTGCGCCTGCAACGTCCAGTTTTCCCACACTATTGCTTGGCAAATGTACATGCGGATTAGAAACATATCCTCGTACTTCGCCTTTCGCATTGGCATCAGCTACAATCTGTCCAATGGGCCCATCACCGTTGACTTGTACCGTTAACTTCTCTTCACCTTTGAGCATTGCACCCATAATGGCTGCTGTTGTAACCGTACGCCCCATGGCAGCTGTAGCCGTGGGAAACGTATCGTGTCTTCTGCGTAGTTCCTCAACCAGTTCCGTAGTCTGGATAGCAAAGGCTCTTACCTTTCCATTCATTGCTGTACCACGAATTAACCGGTCATGCTTGTTGTTTTCCAAGTCATTCAGCCTCCTTTGGCGTATCGCCATAATAGTCGTAACACAGAAAAAACGGCACAACACTTAAGCTGTAATCTCAGCCCGCTGTATGCCGTCACTATGCTCACCTTTCCCGGTTCCGCTCATATATAATACGCAGCCCTTCAAGCGTAAGCAGCGGATCAACTTCCTCTATACTACGGGTTTCTTCTGCGATAAGTGTAGCGAGACCACCCGTCGCGATAACTCGGGGCTTCGCTCCCATCTCCTCGCGAATACGTTCTACAATACCATCTACCTGCCCTGCATAGCCAAATATAATACCCGCTTGCATAGCATGAATAGTATTACGGCCAATGACCTTTTTAGGTTTCTCCAGCTCTATACGAGGCAACTTGGATGCCCGCTCATAGAGCGCTTCAGTGGCGATCTGAATGCCAGGTACAATAGCTCCCCCCAGGTAGTGACCTTTCTCGTCAATACAGTCAAAGGTCGTTGCGGTACCAAAATCGACCACGACGAGAGGGCCGCCATACTTCTCAACGGCTGCCACTGCATTAACAATACGATCTGCACCCACTTCACGAGGGTTCTCGTATCGCAGATTCAAGCCAGTTTTGATACCAGGCCCAACGAGCAAAGCTTTTTTGCCTACATACTTCTCACACATCGCTTCGATTACATTCACCAGTGGCGGAACCACAGATGAGATGATGACACCTTCGATGTCACTTGCCCTGATGCCGGACATATGAAATAAATTATAAATCAATACGCCGTATTCATCCACTGTTGACTGACGTGATGTACTCAGACGAAAGTGGTGCAGCAATTCCCGGCCTTGATATACGCCGAGCACCATATTGCTGTTCCCCACGTCTACAACTAGAATCAAAGAGGTTCACCCCTCTTTCTTTTCATTTAAATCCAGACTAATATCCAGGCTCTCAAAGGAATAGGTTAACCTGCCAACCGAAATTACATCCACACCACTCTCTGCAATACCACGAATGGTCTGAAGAGACACGTTACCGGATGCTTCAACCTTCACATGAGGAGCCTGTTCACGAATAAGTTCAACCGCTTCACGCATCCGCTCTGGATGCATGTTATCCAGCATAATGATATCTGCCCCGGCTTGCAAGGCTTCTCTCACCTGCTCCAGATTTTCAGTCTCCACTTCAATCGTCATCGTATGTGGGATAACGGTTCGCGCACGCTGTACCGCCTCAGTGATTCCGCCTGCACCCTTGATGTGGTTATCCTTAATCATAACGGCATCGTACAGTCCAAATCGATGATTCGCTCCGCCACCCACGCGCACTGCGTATTTCTCAAGTAGTCGGTGGCCCGGCGTTGTCTTACGTGTATCCACGAGCCTGGTCTCAAGACCATCCAGCACATCCACGTAGGCACGCGTACGCGTAGCTATTCCGGACATACGTTGTAGCAAGTTAAGTGCCAGTCGTTCCCCCGTAAGCAGTGAATGTGTACTTCCCTCTACCTCGGCCAAAATCGTGCCATGGGTAACCTTGTCTCCGTCTGTTACCTTCGGTGTAAATACAAGATCAGGATCAACGACTTGAAATACAAGTTTAGCTACGGTCATGCCTGCAATAACACCATTGTCTTTGGCGTGTATAATGGCCTTGGATTGGTTGCCTGCTGGAATCGTCACACTTGTTGTAACGTCACCTGCACCAACATCTTCACGAAGCCAGTTTTTGATTGATTCGATAAGCCCTTCATTATATCCATTCAGTATCATGACATCAATTCCTCCACAATCGCTTGTTCTCGCTGCTGCAGACTATGCTTCTGCCACACGATATCATCACGTGCCGGGAAATCCTCACGATAGTGAGCCCCCCGACTCTCCTCGCGATGTAATGCACCGCTGGTAACTAACCAGGCACAGGTCAGAAGGTTGGCATACTCTAGCTCTTCCTTATGCGTGAGTGTCTGATCAAAAAATTGCAATTCCTGTTGCAGCTTGTCCATGGCCTTCTGCAGGTCCTCACCCTTCCGGCGCAAACCTACCTGACGAACCATCATTTTCTGTAATCGTAAGCGTCTTTCGGATACCGGCTTTTGCTCTTCCGTGATCTTATTGATCTTGTTATTCATGTCCACAGATGAATGCGTAGCCCCTCTTACTTGTAATGAACCGAGCGGGGAAAGTGACTGAATGCGATCAACAATTCTCCGGCCAAATACAATCGCTTCTGACAAGGAGTTGCTTGCCAGACGGTTGGCTCCATGCACTCCTGTAGAAGACACCTCGCCACAAGCAAATAATCGGGAGATGCTGCTCTCTCCACTTAAATCCGTTTTCACTCCACCCATCATGTAATGGGCAGCAGGTGCAACGGGAATCCAGTCCGTTGTCATGTCTAATCCATAACGCATACAAGTCTCATATATGGTAGGGAACCGATGCTTGATCATCTCTGGCTGTTCATGTGTAATGTCCAAGTACACAAAGGTACTGTTGGTGGACTCCATCTCACTAACAATCGCTCGTGCCACGATATCGCGTGGGGCAAGTTCAAGCTGGGCATGATAACGATCCATGAAGCGCTCACCCTTCACATTGCGCAAATATGCTCCTTCGCCACGTACGGCTTCTGACACAAGGAAACGCGGGGCCCCAGGGTAACATAGAGAGGTGGGGTGGAATTGGATAAATTCCATGTCACGAACAATAGCCCCAGCCCGATAAGCCATGGCTACACCATCGGCAGTAGCTACATCCGGATTCGTCGTGTATCGGTACAGTTGTCCTGCCCCACCAGAACAAAGAACGGTTGCCTGTGCCTTCACAAACACTTGCGATCCGTCATCCTTCTGAACCAGAGCGCCAATGCATTCCCTTCGATCTCGATCTGTAATCAGGTCAACAACAAAATGCTCATCCCAAACTTCAATCCCGGGATGCTCATTCACTTCAACAGCAAGCGCACGTACAATCTCATATCCTGTTGCATCTCCGTTGGCATGCAAAATACGGCGGTGGCTATGCGCACCTTCCTGCGTCAACGCCAACTCGCCGTTCTCCAGATCAAATAAAGTACCCAAACGAATCAGTTCCTTCACTCCGTCCGGCCCCTCATTCACCAATACCTCTACCGCTTCGGAGCGGCATAAGCCCGCTCCTGCTACAAGTGTATCCTGCAAGTGGTAAGCAGGTGAATCATCCTCAGCAATAACCGCAGCGATGCCTCCCTGCGCATATCTGGTGTTACTTTCAAGTAATGACTTCTTCGTGATCATTAATACACGTTGTTGTCCACTTGCCTTAATGGCAGTAAACAAACCAGCAATCCCTGAGCCTATAACCAGTACATCCGTCTCTACCAAGGGTAGCGCAGACAGATCAAAATCAACTAAATATTGCGGTATCATGTTATTCACCTGTCTTGGAGCAAGAGTAGCGCATCCTACTTTACCAACAACATGCGCTCTAGTGATTCTCTGGCTTTGTCGGCAACGGCCGGTGGCACGTAGATTTGCGGCTTCATCGTTTCCAGGCATTTCACCAGTTTCTTCAAGTTGTTCACCTTCATGTTGGGACATACGAGGAACTTGGTAGCAAAGTGGAACTGTTTATCCGGACTATCCAGACGAAGCTGATATCCTGTACCATCTTCGGTACCTACGATAAATTCCTTCGCTGATGAATTTTTGCAATACTCCAGAATAGCTGTTGTGCTGCCTACAAAATCACCCATTTCTACAACCTCAGGGCGACACTCTGGATGGACAACAAACTCCGCATTGGGATGCTTGGCTCTCATCTCCACCACATCTTTGACTGTAAGCATATCGTGAGTGTTGCAGTAACCTTCCCAGATAATCATTTTCTTGTCTGTATGCTGCTGCACATAATGTCCCAGGTTTTTATCCGGTACCCAGATAATTTCGTCGGAATCCACCGATTGAATAACCCGGACTGCGTTCGCTGATGTACAACAGATGTCAGTCTCTGCTTTGATCTCAGCCGAGGAATTGATATACGTAACCACCTTGGCATTAGGATGTTGTGCTTTTAATTTGCGTAGTCCCTCCACATTCACCATATCTGCCATTGGGCAGCCCGCACGTTCGTCCGGGATAATAACTGTTTTATTTGGCGCCAGAATTTTAGCGCTTTCACCCATAAAATGAACACCACAGAAAACGATCACATCCGCATCTGTCTGTGCTGCCTTCTGGGCTAACAGAAATGAATCTCCACGGAAGTCGGCAACCTCCTGTACTTCGTCACGTTGATAATAATGGGCAAGAATAATGGCATTACGTTCCTTTTTCAACACCATAAGCCGCTCACGCAGCTCGCGGTTCATCTCAGCCTTGCGCTCTAAAGCCAGAGCTTCCACCTGTGATCCTCTCCTTTATCGGGACAGCGTCATGCGCTGTTTCGTGGGCTAACCTAAGTCGTTATCTTCGCTTGAGAAACGAATCACAAGCGGTTTAACAACTAATTTACACAACGTTCACGACTCTGTCAATAAATGAAAAAAGCCCGGAACAGCGCTGTAACCACCTGTTTGCTAACTGGTTCGCCATCTAACTCCCGTTTATCTTTATCTATCCTCTTTTAAAATAATGGATAAAAAAAGAGAGCCTCGAAGGCTCTCTTGATTTCACCTGCTATCATAGCCAGATGTATTGTGCATTAAGACGTTGGCTTCGTTCCGCCATCATCCGGGTTATTGTTATTACCCTTTTCCAGATTCGGAGCTTCGTTTGGAATATCTCCGGCTGGTGGCTCAGGCGTTTCATCTTTACCTTGAATACGAACACGCACATCACCGATGGTGTCGATGATTGGCTCTCCGCCTTCAGTTGGTGTACCTTCACCATCATTGTCATTCTCTGCTTTTGGAGTCAAAGAACCTGTTTCGATCAATTGCTTGATCTGATCCATTTCCAAAGTCTCAACCTCAAGCAATGTTTGAGCGATCAGGTGCATCTCTTTTGAATGTTTAACAAGCAAGTCCTTACACTTCTCATAACAGTCATTGATAAAGCGTTGCATTTCCTGATCAATCTCGTAAGCAATGGAATCCGAGTAATTCTGTTCATGACCGATATCCCGACCAAGGAATACCTGTCCTTGTGAACTTCCGAATTGCATAGGTCCCAATTTCTCACTCATACCGTATTCCATAACCATGCTGCGAACAATACCTGTCGCTTGCTGGAAGTCACTGTATGCACCAGTACCAATTTCTCCGATGAACAATTCTTCAGCTACACGACCCCCGAGAAGTCCGGTTACTTTATCCAGCAATTCCTGCTTGGTAACCAGCATACGGTCTTCTTTTGGCAACATGATTACATATCCACCCGCACGTCCGCGCGGAATAATGGTCACTTTATGTACCATATCAGCATGTTCGAGGAAGTATCCAACAATGGTATGACCTGCTTCGTGATAAGCAACGATTCGTTTCTCTCGATCACTGATGACACGGCTTTTCTTCTCCGTACCAACGATGACACGGTCAATCGCTTCGTCAACTTCCTTCATGGAAATATCTTTACGGTTACGACGCGCTGCAAGCAATGCCGCTTCGTTCAAGAGATTCTCCAAATCCGCACCAGAGAAACCTGTTGTACGCTTCGCGATAATATCCATCTTCACATCTTTGGTCAGTGGTTTATTACGGGAATGTACTTTCAGGACAGCTTCACGACCTCTTACATCAGGGCGGTCAACCGTAATTTGACGGTCAAAACGTCCAGGACGCAGCAAGGCAGGGTCCAAAATATCTGCACGGTTCGTTGCAGCTATGATGATAATACCTTCATTAACTCCGAATCCGTCCATCTCAACGAGCAACTGGTTGAGTGTCTGTTCACGTTCATCGTGACCACCACCGAGACCAGCACCACGCTGACGTCCTACAGCATCAATCTCATCGATAAAGATGATACATGGGGCATTTTTCTTCGCATTTTCAAACAAATCACGTACACGTGATGCACCGACACCGACAAACATTTCCACGAAGTCGGAACCTGAAATAGTGAAGAATGGTACACCCGCTTCACCGGCTACGGCACGAGCGAGCAATGTTTTACCGGTACCTGGAGGCCCTACGAGCAATACGCCCTTAGGAATCCGCGCACCTACTGCTGCGAATTTACGAGGGTCCTTGAGGAAGTCTACAACCTCAACAAGTTCCTGTTTCTCTTCGTCAGCACCCGCAACATCTTCAAATGTAACCCGCTTCTTCTCTTCGTTGTAGAGACGAGCACGGCTTTTACCAAAGTTCATTACTTTACCGCCGCCGCCTTGAGCCTGATTAAACAGGAAGAAGAACAGCAGGAACATAATGATCAAAGGAATAAAGGAAGTCAGCAACGTCAACCAGATGCTGTCACCTTTCATTGGCTCCTGATGATATTGGAAATTGTTAGTTTCACTTGCAGCTACAAGCTCACTAATTGCCTCATCCGTAGGAGGAATATACGTTGAGAAATTTTCTGATTTGGCGCCATCAGGTGCCTTCTTGTATTGACCGGTCACGAGATACGTTTGACCGTTGAATTGAACCGTCAATTCAGAGACATTGTTGGCTTTGATCGCTGCACGCAACTGATCATATCTAGGATTATCGGTGGCTTCGCCGCCATTGCTGACGAACTGGACTATCCCCACCACAACTAAAAAAAGAATCAAATAAAAACCAGAATTCCGGATGAACCGATTCATCCCCTACCTCCTCTCGAGACACTTTAATTATTTTAACATAGCCCGACATGGCTTCTCAACAGAAGCCAAGAACAGCTCAAGGCTTGGGTCGGGCAGGGTATTAGCTACTATAGACTTCCGGCTTCAAAATCCCGATATAGGGCAGGTTCCGGTACTTCTCCGCAAAATCCAAACCGTAACCAACGATGAACGCGTCAGGAATGTCAAAGCCTGTGTAATGAGCTTCCAACTCAACTTTACGGCCTGAAGGCTTGTCGAACAGCGTAACCACTCGCACCGACTCGGCACCGCGGTTTTCTAGCAGTTCAATCAGATAGCTGAGTGTAAGTCCGCTGTCGATAATATCTTCGACAATCAGAACTTCCCGTCCTTCTACGGATACATCCAGATCCTTAATGATTTTGACAACACCTGATGACTTGGTGGAAGCGCCGTAACTGGATACCGCCATAAAATCCATTTCAACAGGTACCGTTATGTTTTTAACCAAATCAGCCATAAATATAAACGCACCCTTGAGCACACAAATGACCAAAGGATTGCGATTTGCATATTCGGCACTTAGTGTTGCGCCTAATTCCTTGACTTTACTCTGAATTTCTTCTTCACTGATCAATACTTCCTGAATGTCGTTCTGCAACTGTGCGAACCTCCTAAGTTATACTATGAAAGCCTTACCTGAACCATAACCACTACCCCTGAATCGCTGAATCGCCTACAGTCATGTACAGGATTGCGGAAGTGCCCTCCCTGACAGGAGCCACACTGGACCGTCGAACACCCGGTAACCAGATGATATGACCTGCTCCATCACATACCACAGGAATACGTGGACGGACAGATGGGGGGATTTTCTCATCGATGAAAATATTTTTCACCTTTTTGCTTCCGTTTAATCCCATCACTTTCATGGTATCTCCAGGTAACCGTGAACGCACAACCAGCGGCATAAGCAGTTGATCCGCATCAAACGCGGCTTGATCCGCCGATTCCGGTACATGATAGTCCTCGGGACTCACCGTCATCAACCGAATATACCGGTTAATTGGGGTGAGTGAAAGCTCATAAGTTCCACTCCATTGCGCAAGACGATACTCGTAAGATTGATCCTGTACGTCCGTCCGTATGCCAAAAGAAATCAGATTATACTCCCGAGTGCAGGCGAGTGTCTGTCCTATATCCAGGCTCCAGGTCGTCACATGGGTCTCCATGACCTTGCGCCGAATGGTTTCTATACGGGTAAAGTCGACAAAATCACTGTCCAAAGGCAGATAATTCAATATTAGTTTAATCAACCTTCGTTGTAAAGCGACATGTAACTTCAAGAAGGAAGGCACCTCAAAGGTTTGCCTTCCGCCGTTCACCTGCACTAGACACCTGTATGTGTCATATGCACTCTGCTCCATGAAATCGTCTTCATCACCCACAATTTCGGCAAGCCGATTCAATGACGGCGTGAGTTGTCCATTATACTGCCCCAAAAAAGGAAGCACATCCAAGCGAATGGCATTACGCCGATATTTACGCAGGGCGTTGCTCTCATCATTGAAATACATAAAACCCTGGGTATTACAAGCTTCTACAAGGTCTGTCTTGTTTATACGAAGGCATGGACGAATAAGTTCCACATTTTTTTCTCGTCTTTTAAACTTCATTCCTGAGAGTCCCGACAAGCCGGTTCCACGAAGCAAATGAAGCATGACCGTCTCTGCCTGATCATCCGCATGATGTGCCAAAGCGATGCTTGCTGCATTATATTTGGAAGCCACTTCATGAAGAAAGGCATATCGCTTGTTGCGGGCTGCTTCCTGTGGTCCCTGACCCGTAAGCTCCATATATGAAGGTACATCGGCCTTGGTCCATTCAAATGTAATACCAAGCTGTTGTGCCAGTTCCATCATTTTCTCCGCTTCATCATCAGATTCACTCCGGAAGCCATGATGCACGTGGGCACAGATCAATTCAAGTGGCACATGCCGCTTGCTAATCTCGTGCATGATATGCAAAAAAGCTACCGAGTCCGGCCCGCCCGATACTGCGACGACAATCCGATCCCCGGGAACCCATAACTGATGCTCTTCCGCTGCATCCAGCACGTTCTTCACCAGCATGTTCCAGCGTAAAGCCTCCATACCTGTTCCTCATTCCTTGCGTTATGTATATGCACTCTCACAGATCAGAAAAGTAGTGCATAGATGAGCACTCCAATAAGTAATATCACAGATACAGCGAATGCGTTCATAAGCCAGCGCGGTGTGGTACTTTTGGAACGACGGCGGAGAGGCGTGGGGCGTGCCATCATTTCCTTCCACCCTTGTGCCGCATGACCTGCATCACGAAACTGACCTCGTAATGCCTGAGTTGTCCAATTGCGAAAAGGACCCAGTCGTTCACTGCGCTCCACCAGCGCTACGAGCTGATTCACACTTCGCAGTTGCGGTAATCCTTCGGCCGCCAGTGCCTTGAGCGCGTCTGCTTCAAGTACATGAATCAATAATAATGCAAATGCAAATACATCATAGGTACCATCTGCCGTACGGCTGCCTGCATTCCAGAAGCCCCGATCATACCATTCGGTGAACTGTTTGACGCTTCGACCAATCGACGTAACTCCGCCGTAGTCGATCAATTCCACCTGCCCATAGTCGGATACCAACACATTCTGAGGTTTGAGATCACCAAACACCCATCCCGCCTGATGCAATTGTGCCAGCTTCTGCAAGAGTCTAAGTCCCACCAGAAGTGTCCAGTCTGTCCCCTGACGCCGAATAAAGTGATGAAGTGCCTCACCTCTAACGTAACGCATCACATAAAAGGGAATATCCCGGCCACGAACGGCATAATCATCCACATCTTTAAGATAGGAAGGAATGCCGCTCTGCCGAAGGGCCTCATGATTACGCTGTAGTTGAAAAGATTTGAGTACATTGACTTCCGATTGCAGATCAACCGGATCAAATCCCATTTTTAACGCGTAGTGTTTGCCATTTTCACCCCGTTGGACAAGAAAAACGATGCCATTAGCTCCTTTGCCCAGTAGCTTCCGAATCGTGTAACGACTGCGATTCCATTTCCCTGTAACCACTGTTCCTGGTGGGAAAGAGGCGTCAGACAACGTTGTCACCGAGCATCCCTTCTCTTTCAATGCGATAGTTCCCTTCTATTTCCTGCTGTTTCTCCAGTGTACCATAACGGTAAAAATCAATCACCTTCTGAATTGCAGGACCTGTCGGCGTTGCACCCTTCATCTGCAACCTTCCAAACAAGGACCGAACACGGCCTGGATCCGTTGTCCAGTCAATATCCATTACCGCATCTTCTCCGCTGTGTCGTCCGGGAAAATGAAATACGGAAAGCTTGCTCTGACCTATACGCGCCTGCAAACTTAACATTAAATCACGAATGCCTTCTTCTACCGCAGCCAGTTTGGGCTTCATGCTGGCGCTAACGTCTATTAACAATATAACCTGTAAGGCTGTAGTTTCAGCCATATCATCCATCACTTCCACGACCCGGGCGCGTTGTGCAGGCTCCAGATCGGTTACCGTTTTGGGCTCCTTCTCTCCCAAAATTTGTGTTAACTCTCTATTAACCGCCTGCTGAATGGTCTGAACCACCGTTTTCCTTGTCATCATCTGCATCGTATGGGCAAGCTGACGTGTACCTACAATTTGGCTGATTCCACCTCCAGCTCTGGCAATATCCTCAATCTCCCGGCTACCCAACTCACCAATGGTTCCATAATCAATCACGCCAACCACATTAACCGTAATCCCCTCTTCCAGCGCTTCGGCCGCTGCCAGCACTGGACTTGGTCCTACATTGGAACAACCGTCGGTGATCAATAAGATTTGCTTCATCCGATATCCCTCCGTTATTCGTTACTCTCCAACTCTATGACTAGCATTGCCAGAATGAAGAGACTTCAAACAGAAGAATATGCAATTAACTGACGGTCCGTGGACGCTCCATCCGGTTGATGCCAGGCACACGCAGTGTGGCCCATTCAGGGCGGAAATGCTCTACTTTTCCAACAACGACGGTCATATCATCCAATATCTCATGCTGCTGATATCTTATGACACTTTCAAGCAGGCAATCGGCCAAATCTTGTGGATCATCTGTATCAATCTCTTGAATGAGCCGTTTCATCCATAACTCTTTGTTCACCGCATACCCCGGTGCATCATAGATGCCATCCGTCATCATAATGAGGATATCCCCCGGCTGAAGCTGTACCGTCACCAGATCCACTTCAATATCTTTAATAATACCGATTGGCAGATTGCTGGCTGAAACCTGAATAACCTCCTGTCCTCGTTTGATAAAACTTGGCGTCGATCCGATTTTCATAAACGTGGTCTCTGCCGTATATTCATCGATCAGCGCCATATCCACTGTGGCATACATCTCTTCAGGGGAGCGCAGCATCAGAACGGAGTTCACGGATTTGATCGCCAGTTTCTCGTCCATGCCGGACTGTAGCAACTGTTCCAGTATGTTCAGCGCCGCGCTGCTCTCCATGCGTGCCCGTTCTCCATTGCCCATTCCATCACTGAGCGCCACTGCGAATGTACCGTTGCCTAACTCAACCGTACTGAAGCTGTCGCCTGACATCACATCTCCCCCTTTTGCGGCGGCAGCAACACCCGTGGTAACCTCGAAGGTTTTGGCCGAACCAAACGTGACGGTTGCCAGTCCCTGACGAGGATCGGTCATGGTCTCATGCAAGACGGCAATATGCTCGTCCAGTACATCCGAGATCAGCGGAGCAATCATTTTCCGGCACTCATCGAATCCACGTGTATATGCATGTACAATCTCAATCTCTACATTGCCCGCTTCCAGATTGATGATCTCAATGGAGTGAATGGACAAGCCCAGTGACTCCAGTGCGTCCCGAATCTGCTCCTCCTGCTGTACCATCTCATCACTTTCCCGCTGAATTTCTTTGGCCAGGTCCTCCATGACCTGAGATACACCGGACAATTGCTCTGCAACCAGCTGCCGGCTATCGATAATTTGACGCTTCCATTGCATGTTATGTTGATGCAGTCCATACTGGGCACGCATGACTTCAAGGACCTCTTCCGGTTTCGCACACACCCTGTTCCAGTCGACTGGAATCTGCTTGCCTGAAATCTCCGGGTTTCCTTCAATCGTACTCATCACGTCCGTCATATATTTGTAGGTTTGAATAAACTTCGCATCCCAGCATTGTGTACGCTTGAAGCAGCTTGCACATGTGCCCTCGGCAACCGCATTCATGAAATGGTCCATTCCACCTTCTTTCTGTACCTGCTCCCCTGCACCGGACATCTGATCAAAGCTACGTGACAATTGACGGAATACCTGTGAGAACCGGGTTACCCGTTCTGCCGTGATATCCCGTATCCGTTTGGCATACTCATGCTGCGATTTGGTATGATCCTGCGTACCCGGTACATATTTGGATATCGCCGTCATCAGGCTTTTAGGTGTTAACATGAATAGTACGATAGCTGCACACGTCTCCCATAATGAGTTCATCACATCGCCCGGTCCGCCCAGATATATGGATAGAATGGACGAACCCAGTAGCATGCCCAGTGCAACCGCCGCACGTTTGCCTTCTCGAAGCATACCCGCCAGCATCCCGGCAAAAGCAAGCAGGCTCATCTGATACACCGCTGACATGTCAGCCAGACTCAGAATCAAGCCGGTAATGACCCCAACTGAGGCTCCAAGGGGGGCTCCGCCCACCAGCGCAAAGATTAATATGAGATAACGGGAGAGCATATGCTCGACGGATAAAGACTGAATGGTCCACCCTACGGCTCCCGTCATAACGGAAGCGAGCAATATGATCAGGCAGAGGATCTCCTCGTTCTTTAGGCTGAACTTTTTTTTGCGGTAAGTGAAGATCGGTATGGCTTGTATAAAAACAAGGGTGAGCACGAAACTTAATATCGAATCCATCGTGAGCATCAGCATCGCGTACCAGCTGAAGGATGATCCAATCACAACCGCGAATAACTTGACCATAAATGTAGTCGTAAACACCATCGTTGGTGCATAAGATAACTCAGCACGATCATATGACTCCAGACCGCGGAAGAGCAGATAAAAGATGGCGATCTCCGATGCAACAATGAGTGGTACTGGAAACGGTGCAAAGAGACTACCTGCGAGTAGAGCGGCGCCTACCGGAATGATGTAATCCCTGCGCATGAAAGCAATTACGGCGAAGTAAGCAATGGCAAAGGGAGATAACTCATTCAGGATCATTGCCTTTCCGAGCAGGAACCCCATAAACGTAAGCAACAGTACCCATTTGCGGGAAGCAACCATCTGGACAGCCTTGCGGGAGCCAAGCCATTGTTTCAGACGTACCGACAGCTCCTCCCGAGCTTCCGTACCTCCTTTACCTGCTTTCATTCCCGGAAATTGAATGACATTCCACTTTTCCATCATCCTCAAGGCACCCCATTCGATTAATTTGAATTTTCGTGTTTCGTTCTCGATGGTTCTGATTATAGATAGATTAGAAGACGTAGTTTGTCAGAATAGGTGGGCAGGGTCCAAAAAGTTTACGACAAAAGAAACAAGCCTGGCGCGGTGGAGCGAAACCCCGGCCTTATTGTGGTTTCATTCATTCTCCTACTTGATTCCGACAATCGGAATGTCTGATTTTGAACCGGAGATGGTTTGGTCTCGCCACCATTTGAGCAGGATAACTGTGGAATGCCACGGAAACCTGTCGGTAAAAAATGGTAGACGACAAATGTTCTTATGGTTTCATTTTGCCGTGCAGAAAAACTGGGGATATGGAGCTTCACCTTACAAAAAAAGCTATTCAACTACTTATCTGTGAAAGAAACGCAAAAAAACCGTTAGCCCATGGGCTAACGGTTTTACTTATATGTTTAGATCAGGTTGTGACAGATTACACACGCTTTGCTCCACGGCCTCCGCGTTTGCCTTCTGTGTTCTTCTTAAGCGAAGAGATCCGCTCTTCACTATCTTTCAGGAAGCGTGACATTTTATCCTCAAATGAAGGTTTGCCTGCTGCGGGCTTGAAAGAACGGCCTCCGCGGTCACCACGGTTAAATCCACCGCCGCCACCACCACGACCTTGGCCACCACTTGGGCCTCCGCCGCTGAATCGTTCGCGATCTCCTCCACTGCGTTCCGGTCTAGGAGCTCTCGGGGGTCTAGATTGGGTTTGTTGCTCAACCGGTTTGTCAACAGCTTGCTTAATGGAAAGTCCGATCTTGCCATCCTTGTCAACGTTGATAACCTTCACTGTAACGAGGTCATTCAGCTTCAGGTGGTCGTTGACATCTTTGACGTAATTGTCGGCGATTTCCGAGATGTGAACGAGACCCGTGACACCTCCTGACAGATCCACAAATGCTCCAAAATGCGTGATTCCTGTCACCTTGCCCTCTAACTTGGTGCCCACTTCAATTGCCATAGAATAAAATGATCCTCCCTTAAAAATATACAACCCGATTTTTTGAATGCCAAAATCAATGCTGCGCTAATGTAATTATACCTTATGCCATAAACCAAGGTCAACTGAACACTACCCCATCAGAGAGCCTATTTTTTCCGGTTTAACGGCTTCAGACACACGGATAACAAACCTAGCTCGGTAATAGACCGAATTCCATCAGTTCCCTGACTCTTCAACCTGTATCGGCGTTTCCTCAGGAAGATAATATCCTTTTTTCCGTGCCAGCTGTCCTATGTATTCAGGGTCATTCAACCGGCTGACTTCGTACTTCAACTGTTCCAGCTTCTTCAACGTATCTTCCTTTGAAGCTTGCTGAGTGGCCAGATGAGAACTCTTGTCCGAAATTTGTGCAGTCTGCACAAGGAATGTATATCCTGCCCATATTACAAATACAATCATAAACGTCATCCAAAGCATGAGGCGCCTTTTTGCACCGGCAGATTTTCCTTGGTTAGTTGGAGCCTTTGATCTGCCCACAGGTGTTTTACCCATTACGGACCTCCTTAAAACCAGCGTTTCCACATCGCTGCAATTCTTGTACCCACACGGATCATGAAGCGTGGCGTTACCCAATGTTTCAGGAGCGGCCTAAACATCCAGCGGAACAACTTGCCGAAAGGTACCAAACACTGTAGCACCAGCCTGCCCAGGAATAATAGTATCGCAATTACAAAACCGAATAATACGCGGATTAACTTATAAATTCCTTTAACCGGCATAACGATCAGGATGTTAAGGATATGTCCACACCAATGAATCAGCGTTCTTGCGAGTTTAATTAACATTACCACAAAACGCTGGGTTGTAACACTTAAAAGCCAAAAATAGAAGCAAACCCCTATAATCAGCCCCAAAAAGACATAAAACCGCAACTGTCCGTGGTTTCCGGCGTATAGCATCCGAAAAACGAACAGCGCGGAAGCAACCCAGTACAACAGATCGAGTGTGTGAATACTCCATCTCGGAAACCGCAGCTGTCCGGACAGTACCCGGTAACTGTCGTAGGCCATTCCCATCACGACCCCCGAAGTAAGCATCCACATCAATGTGATCCATTGAGTATCCGGACTCATCGGAACATCTTGCCAAACAGGCCTTTACCATTTTTGGACTGGGAACCGGGATCCAGATATTGGAGCGAACTGACAGTGCCTTCAATGGATAACAGACCTTCCTCCAGGCTCAGGTTTTTGATATGTAAATTGTGCCCCCGGATGGTCAGATGCCCAAGTTCAGTCTGCAGCAAAAATTCCTCACTGTCGAAGCTCTCCACGTTGGAGACACCCGTCAGATCCAGCAGTTTCCGATTCTGCATGCTTAGATGATGCTGTTTGGCCTTACCGTGCTCAACCATGGCATGTACCCCTCCTTCTTACACCTAGCTTATGGGTGTGGAGGTTGGAATAGAACCAGCGTTGTTGAACAAATAACCCGGCATCCAGTAAAAAACAAAAACGCCCTTCCCTGTTACAGGAGGACGTTTCGATTCAACTTGCATTGAATGAATATTTATACCAGATGTACTGTTACCAGTTCATTCCGTTATCCTTGGCGATCGGCTCTTCCTTCACCAAGGTGTAGAGGCTGCTCGCCTCATCCTTCTTGGTACTCTCGGCAATTCGTTCCACCTTCACAGTGACCAGTTTCTGACCGAACTGAACCGTCAGCTCATCGCCCACTTTGACAGCGGCGCTGGGCTTAGCTTCACGTCCGTTCACCAGAACACGTCCCTGTTCAGAGACGTCCTTGGCCACAGTGCGGCGTTTGATTAGCCGGGAGACCTTCAGGAATTTATCAAGACGCATTATTTTACGGCTTCTTTAAGTTTGTTGCCTGCTTTGAATGCAGGAACAGTGGACTCAGGAATCACGATTTCATTCCCTGTTTGTGGGTTACGTCCGGTACGACCGGAACGTTTGCGGGTCTCAAAAGTGCCAAAGCCGATCAATTGTACTTTGTCTCCGCTGGCAAGTGCATCTGTAATTTCTCCCAAAAAGCCGTTCAATACGGACTCAACGTCTTTTTTAGTCAAACCACTTTTGGTTGAAATGTTGTTAATCAGATCTGTTTTGTTCATTTTTAAAAGCCTCCCAAATTGAAAAAAAAGTATCTGCGATTCCTGACAATACATCGACTGCCGCTGATTCGCGTTAGGTTACTACACATGTATTCTGGCTTGGCATCTGAAATCCTGCCTTAGTCCGCGACTTTTTTTAGCTTTTTGTCGATGGTCCGCAGGCAACAGTCTAAGACCAGTACCCGAAACCATCCGCCGCTAAACACCTATCCCAGTCAACCCAGATGAACACATGTTCGTATATCATAACACACTGCATAGCATGAATGGAATAAGGTTATCTGGCTTTTCCCAGAAAATTGAACCTGTTATAATCCTGCCTTCTTCGCATCCTGCCAGAATTGCTCCATCTCTTCTACATTGCTATCTGCTGGTGTTCTTCCCTGTTCGCGAAGACGCTCTTCGATGTACTGGAACCGCCCGATGAACTTCCGGTTGGTCGCAGCAAGCGCCTCTTCCGGGTCCGTATCGATGAATCTTGCAACGTTTGCGGCTGCGAATAACAAATCACCCAGTTCAAGCTTCCGTTCTTCCGCAGACTGGCCTTGTTGCACCGCTTCTTTCAACTCCGCCAGTTCTTCCTCGATCTTGGCAAACACACCTTCAACATCATCCCAGTCAAAGCCTACTTTGGCTGCTTTCTTCTGTAACTTGTATCCCTTCATCAATGCAGGCAAGTCACGCGGTATACCATCCAGCACGGAAACCTTCTGCTGATCCTGGCCTTTGCGCTTCTTCTCCTCTGCCTTCATCTGTTCCCAGTTCTGAAGAGCTTCATTCGCGTCTTCTGCCTTATTATCACCAAAAACATGTGGATGGCGGAAGATCAGCTTATCATTCAAACCTTCGATGACATCATACACATTAAATGTGCCTACTTCTTCTTCCATCTGGGAATGCAATAAAATCTGCAGCAGCAGATCACCCAGCTCTTCTTTCATATGGTCGGGGTCATCCTCATCGATCGTCTCAATGACCTCATAGGTCTCTTCAATCAGGTTTTTGCGAATGGATTGATGCGTCTGCTCCTGATCCCATGGACAGCCACCCGGACTGCGAAGAATATTGACGATCTCATGCAAACGCGCAAAGGATCTGCGACGCAAGGCATCATCGGTGTTCTTCGGTACATAGATCAGTGACAGATTGCCGTACCCTTCGATCCGGTCCAGTTCGTGCAATGGAATCTTGTGAATGACCTCCTGACCCTGCACACCCAACGCATGACCCACAAATACCGGATAATCATCCGGGTAAACCTCCATCAGGCATAGCTTCACATCCGAAGCAGTGAACACATCGTAGACTTGTCCGATCAACGTATGTAGCTGTGGTTGTACCAGTTCCGTGTTCAGGCTGCTGGCATCCAGAAGTTGAAAACCTTCGATTGGATCGAATCCAAGTCGTATAAAAGCTTCATCTAGGAAGCTCTCCCCGCCCATCACACGCAGTGAAATACCCATCTGCGGACAACGCTCTTTGAGTAGGCGCACACTTGCTTCTGCCACCATGGGATGACCCGGAACGGCATACACAACTTCGGTTCCGGCCTCACCCTTACGAGCAGCCTCTATCAGTTGGTTCGCGATCTCATCATACACCTCGGGGAAGGAGGACTTCGCCTCATAGATGGCATCAAATGAGGTCATTACCAGTCCCTCTTGCTTCAGATCATTCAAAACGGGATGATCCAGGGTACGTACATACAGCGTAGCTGCATGTTTCATTTTTTTGATAATACCTACGGTCAGTTGGTCTACATCTCCAGATCCAAGACCCACTACGGTTAAAGCTGCACTCATTACGTAAACCTCCATCCGGACTATCCTGTCCAGCTCAATGATTCATCATGCCTGAACAGGACTAATTACACGTATTATACCAGAATCATTCGATATCCTATAATTGCATATTCGCTGTGCTGGGTGTAGAAGCACCGTGAGCATGGAGCTAGCGCAGCACACGCAGTCTGCGCAGTAGCTTGGCAAGGCGAGGCCCCAACTTGGGCACAGCCGCCAGCTCCGCGGCGGTCAGTAGCCCTGTCCGGGCCGCCGCCAGCAAGAACACGGCCGAGCCTGCGGCAATGCCCAGCAGGCTCACGCCCATCGCGGCCAGCCTGCGGTCGGCCGCGACACCCATGCCGCCGAGCACGGCTTCGGCGGCCCAGGCCGTGCCTAACGCCGCCAGACTCATGGCGGCGATCACCAGCGCCGGCTTCGCCAGAACGGCGCCAGGGGCAGGGCGCAGGGCGACAAGTCGCGCCAGCAGCGCCACATTCAGGCCAGCCGCCAGCATGTAGGCGACTGCGCCTGCCAGGGCCGCGCCGCTGATGCCCAGCGCCGGCACAAGCATGACGTTCAGCAGCGCCTTGACGCCTGCGGCGGCCAGCATGCTGAACGCGGGTGCGCGCACGGCGCCGAGGCCTTGCAGCAGCGCCGCCGCAATAATGCTGACGGTGCTGCCCGCAGCCGTCAGCGCCATGTACCGCAGTGCTTCGGTGCCTGCGGCATCTCCGTACAGCATGCGGTTAATCGGCTCCGCCAGCACCGCGAGACCCGCGGATGCCGCCAGGCCGATCAACCAGAACCAGCGCAGCGCGAGGCCTGCTTGCTGCCGGACGGCTTCTGGCCCGCCCTTTAACCGGGCTTCCGCCATCGCCGGAATAAACAGCACAGATAGTGACGTGGCAAGCATCGTCACCAGTTGAACCAGCGGCAATCCACGGTTGTAGATGCCGAAGGAAACCATCGACTGAAGCTCGTCCAGTCCTTCTCCCCGCAGCAATCGGGGCACGGTGAAGGTATCCACCAGATTCATCAGTGGTACGGCCAGTGACCCGAGACATACGGGAATGGCATACATGAGTAGCATCTTGATCCATTCCCCGTTGGATCGTGACCGTTCTCCCAGAGCGGGATTAATAGCAATCACCGTTTTCTTCAGCGGCGTAACCGGTGTATTCTCCTGGCGCTCATGATGATCTGATCCAACCTCTCCACTGTTACTGCTCCATTCCGAATCCAATTGTTCGGTGACCACTTCTCTGCCTTTCCGCCGATGACGGACCATGTACCCTAACATGGTTAACAGCCCAACCATTCCACCAGCAACGGAGCCCATCATGGCGCCAGCGGCAATAGTCTCAAGCGAAGCGTCCCGTCTCATCAACCACAGAAGAAGAACAATCATGACGGTGACACGTATCGTCTGCTCCACCACTTGTGATACTGCTGTTGGAACCATCTGTTGTAATCCCTGAAAATATCCCCGCAGCCCTGTCATCACCGGTACGAACAATAACGCCCATGAAGCAGCACGAATCGATGGAACCACATGGCGGTTGCCAATCATGTCAGCGATCAGCGGCGCACCTGCATACATCAAAAGCGCCATTATAATTCCAATTCCCCCGAGCAGTAGGGAAGATAGTCGAATAATTCTTCTGCTCTCGTCTGGTCTTCCGAGTGCGTTCTGTTCTGCTACGAATTTGGATACGGCCAGCGGCAGTCCTGCAGCAGCAAGCGTGATAATGAGCATATATAACGGATACACCGTATTGTAGATGCCAAATACACCGTCTCCCCCCAGGTTCTGCAGCGGAATCTTCTGAAAAGCACCAATGATTTTAGAGATAATGGCAGCAAGCCCAAGTATAAATGCACCCTGTAGCAGCCTTGAGCCTGTAGACGGCTGTTTCATATGTCCCTCCCGCGTAATCCTTTTAAGCATACCTTGCTATTATAACTGCCTGAAGGCACACAGACTAACCCTCCCCCATCACAATCATCCGGATTAACTTCGTTGTCCCTTAAAACGCAAAAACTCCCGTATGCCCAAGACAGGGCACCAGGAGTTGATCTGCGGTCTATTGTTCCATTTGCTTGCCAAGGAAACCAGCAGCTGTCTCGGACATCTTCACTTCCATCTGAGACATCTTCACCGATTCGTCCTTATTGAACAGGATAACCGTTCCGATGGGGTCACCACCTGAAATAATCGGCGCAATAACAAAAGAGGATAACGTCTCGTCATGATCTTTGCTAAGTTCATAAGAACCATTGTTTGTTTCCAGAATGGTCTTCCTGTTTTCCATACAACCTTCCAACAGTTGACCTACCTGCTTGTCCAAATATTCTTTCTTGGAGCCGCCTGCCACCGTGATAATGGTATCCCGGTCAGAAATCATCGTTACATGTCCTGTACTCTCATACAGGGATTCTGCATATTCTTTGGCAAAATCACCAAGTTCGCCAATTGGCGAATATTTTTTAAGGATAACTTCTCCATCACGATCCACGAAAATTTCCAGTGGATCACCTTCACGAATACGTAACGTACGGCGGATTTCTTTTGGAATGACCACACGACCAAGGTCATCTATACGGCGGACAATACCAGTAGCTTTCATTTCACATGTTGCCCCACTTTCTCGAGAAGATTTTTCAACTACTGTTCCTTAATGGGTAGAGGAAAGTCCCAGAACGTTTAGTGTGATATCTTGACCATAGTATTCATCTGTTCCCATTTCCTTATACATGCTTCGGAGAATATAGTTGTGTAACTTTCGAAGAAGGCGACCATGTACCCACACGGCTTGAATGTATACAAGAAGAAGCAAGAAGGAGGTCCTAAGTCCTCCCCTTGCTTCTCTGCATGGTTGTCCATATTTACGAAGTACAAGGCATTCATTCGGGCGAATTTAACCCCTGAACGTATGCTAACACAGCAATTTTACCAGCTTACTTGCTGCTTGTACCTTCATCTGTAGTTGCATCTTTGTCTGTTCCAGTCGTACCTTGGTCAGTCTTGGTATCCGTACCTGTGGAGTCATCCGTTTTTGGTTCGGTTGTTTTTTCTCCTTCAGTTCCTGTACCCGTAGTGCCTTCAGTTGTGCCTTCAGTCTTACCTTCTTCAGCTTTTTCTGTTTTTGGCAGTTTAACTTCTTTTACGATTTTGTCCAATTCATTTTGCATGAACGTATCGATTTCAGCTGCAGCCAATTGGCTCTTCAGACTTTCTTTTTGTTCAGCCGTTAATTTGGCAAAGTCAGCTTCTGTACGAGCTTCCACTTTCATGACGTGGTAACCGTACTCTGTCTCTACTGGATCACTGATTTTGTTCAGTGGCAATGTTTTTGCAGCTTCCTTAAATGCCTCTACCCAGCTACCTACAGGTGTATTTTCATACAGTCCACCCTTTTCAGCAGAACCTGGATCTTCGGAATATTTTTTTGCAATTTCAGCAAAATCAGCTCCGCCATCCAACTTGGTTTTTACTTCTTTTGCAATTTTAAGTGCATCTTCTTTTTTACGCTCTTTTTGCGTTTTTGGATCTGTGAAGTTAATCAGCACGTGACGAACGGAAGCCGTTGTGAACTGATCTTTGTTTTTCTCAAACTCAGCCTTGATTGCATCGTCCGTAACGCCTGTTTCTTTATCTTTGATTACTGTCATGATCCGAGTCATGTAGTTTTTAATGTTGTCGTCAGTCAGTTTCTGAGCTTTGAGCATTTCTGTCCATTGATCTGCCTGAACAGAAGCTTTCATTTTATCGAATTGCTCAGTTGCCGCTTTTGTACCTGCTGTTTTGGCTTCTTCACTTGCTTTGCCACTCAGATATTCATAAGCAACTTCCTGTTTTACCAGATACTCTTTGAAATCGTCCATATCCATCATTTGTGCATACTCCGGATAGAGGAATTTCATGACACGTTGCTCCATATCGAATTCATTGGCTGTAATAGTACCACCATCATACGTAGCGACTACAGCACTTGTATCCGTGGATTCAGGTGTTTTTGCTTCTTCCTTCTTGCCACATGCAGCAAGCAGTGATAAGGATAGTACTGCAACCATGCTCACAGACAGTACTTTTCCTACTTTTTTATACTTTGGTAACATCCTTTAGTTCCCCCTTTGATTTAAAAGCAGTTTTCATGGACTCCAGAATTTTCTCTACCAGCTCCATCAGTTGCTTATCCCCAAGCCCCTTGCCTTTAGCGTGAATCAGCATATGGGGTCCTTGTTCAAATTGTACACGTCTTTCGAACTGATTTCCAATGTGCGCGATTTTCGAGAGTTCAAAGGCATGTTCACGCCCTTCATAGAACTTCACGGTAATGTCCTCACCACGTTGGGAAATGGACTCAATACCGTAGATTTTGCCGTATACTTTCATCCGCGCAACAGCCAGCAAGTTAATGACGGCTTCCGGAAGATCACCGAATCGGTCAACCAATTCGTCTTCCAACTCCATCGCATCGTCGAAGGATGCAATGACCGCCACTTTTTTGTAGATCTCAATCTTCTGAATACTGTCATAGATATAATCGGACGGCAAGTAGGCATCGATACTGAGATCCAGCGTTGTGTTCCACTGGTCTGAAGGTACCGGCTCTTCGCCAAGCATCGTAACTTTGCGTTTGTTGATCTCCTCTGCGAGCATCTGGGAATACAGATCAAACCCGACGGAAGCGATGAAACCATGCTGCTCCGCTCCTAGCAGATTTCCCGCACCACGAATCGACAAGTCACGCATGGCAATTTTGAATCCTGAACCCAGTTCGGTAAATTCTTTGATTGATTGCAGACGTTTCTCAGCAACTTCAGTAAGCACTTTATCCCGTTGGTACGTAAAATAGGCATACGCAATACGGTTGGAACGACCCACACGTCCGCGCAGTTGATACAGCTGGGAGAGTCCCATTTTATCCGCATCATGTACGATCAGTGTATTTACGTTCGGAATATCTACCCCGGTCTCGATGATACTTGTGCTCACAAGCACGTCATATTCACCATCCAGGAAGTCCAGAATCGTTTTCTCCAGCTCTGTTTCCGACATCTGACCATGTCCTACACCAACTTTGGCTTCAGGCACAAGTTCAGAAATTTCGGCTGCCATCTCCTGGATTCCCTGAACACGGTTGTAGAGGTAATACACTTGCCCACCACGGGCAAGCTCACGCTCAATGGCTTCACGTACAAGCGCCTGGCTGTGCTCAACCACATAGGTCTGCACCGGGAAACGATTCTCTGGTGGAGTCTCGATAACGGACAGATCACGCACACCCAGCATGGACATATGAAGCGTACGCGGAATCGGCGTTGCCGTCAGTGTCAGCACGTCCACATTGGTTTTCAGCTTCTTCAGTTTTTCCTTATGGGTTACACCAAAGCGCTGTTCTTCATCAACAATGAGCAGTCCCAGGTCCTTGAACACCAGATCCTGCGACAGCAATCGATGTGTCCCGATGACAATATCCACTGTGCCTGCCTTGATGCCTTTGGCTGTTTCATTCTGCTCTTTACGGGAGCGGAACCGGCTAAGCACATGAATGTTGAACGGATAACCGGAGAAGCGCTCACGGAACGTCTCAAAATGCTGCTGTGCCAATATGGTTGTTGGCACGAGTACAGCCACCTGTTTGCCTTCAATAGCTGCTTTAAATGCAGCCCGAATAGCCACCTCGGTTTTGCCGTAACCAACATCCCCACACAATAAACGATCCATTGGACGGTTTTGTTCCATGTCCTTTTTGATTTCTTCGATCGCACGCACCTGATCACGTGTCTCATCGTAAGGGAACATGTCCTCAAATTCCTGCTGCTCCGCAGAATCCTTGTCGAATCCAAACCCTTTGGAGGTCTGACGCTCTGCATACAGCTTAATTAGATCATCAGCAATATCCTGTACAGATGTGCGGACTTTATTTTTAACCCGTGTCCACTCATTGCCGCCCAGCTTGTATATTTTCGGTTCTTTCTCTTCGGAACCAACATATTTCTGAATCAGATCGATCTGCTCAATAGGTACAGACAGTTTGTCTCCACCCGCGTAGAGAATATGCATGTAGTCCTTATGAATACCGCCAACCTCGAGGGTGCCGATCCCCAGGTACTTA
This sequence comes from Paenibacillus sp. 10L310, assembly GCF_056395745.1. Lineage (NCBI taxonomy): Bacteria > Bacillati > Bacillota > Bacilli > Caryophanales > Paenibacillaceae > Paenibacillus > Paenibacillus sp. 10L310. The sequence goes on from NZ_JBFTKC010000022.1 coordinate 39,507, forward strand.
CCAATCCCGTGGTTCTGATGAACGACATAATCGCCCACTTTTAGCTCGCTATAGGATTTGATCCGTTCAGCATTATCTACATTCCGAATCGGTTTTCGTACTTTACGCTGTTTTTGCGAGAACATCTCGCCCTCGGTCACAACAGCCAAATGAATGGATGGCATTTCAAATCCCGTTTGCAAATTACCGATCATCATCTCTGGTTCTGGAATATCATAGTCCATCAGTACCCGGCGCATCCGCTCGAGTCGCTCCTCACCGTTCGCCAGCATAAGTACTTTGACTCCGGCCTTCTGCCAACGCTCCATCTCTGCCTTCAGTACGTTCATCTGTCCATGGAAATCCTGCATGCCACGACTGATGAAGTTCAGAATGTTCTGTGGTTGAGTGTGTGGAACTTGGCGCAAAAAGATCGACATAAACAGCGTCTGGAATGGACGCTCATACAAGAGTTCATCACCGTCTGCGGATAATGGAAGATCCGGAAGTGTTTTTCCGTTTTGCATCAAATGTAGGTTCCACTCTGATTCATCACGGTCCAGCTGTTTCGATGTCTCCGATAGTCTGGCAGGCTCATCAAGAACCAGCAGGGTATCTTCTGGCATATAGTCGTAGATCGTTTTGTTCTCCGGATAGAGCGGAGAAATATATTTATACATTTCGGAGAAATACACGTGTTCCCGCAAAAGCTCAATCTCCCGGTGAATTTCCTCACGAAGACGCAGCTTCGCCTGCCGGTCTGTCATTTTCTCCAGTTGTTGCTCCAGCAAAAGAGCAGCCGCATCGGCAGCCTTTTCCATACGTTCACGATCTGCAATTAACTCCTTGCATGGTAAAACCGTAACTTCTTCAATCCGTTCAATCGAACGCTGATCCGCTGGATCAAATGTCCGAATGGAGTCGATCTCATCATCAAATAACTCCACCCGATATGCGATCGATGAAGTAACCGGATAGAAGTCGATGATACCTCCGCGTACACTCATCTCACCACGAGATTCCACGCGTTCCACACGCTCGTACCCGAGCTTTACCATCTCCAGCAGGAAGGAGTCCAGTTGAAGTGTGTTACCCTGTTTAATCAAAATTCGAGCATTGGCCATCACTTCCGGAAGCGGAACATAACGTCTTACCCCGGAAAAAGGAATAACAACAACGCCCCTGAATCCCTGGGCGCAACGGACCAACACATCAATACGCTGACCCAATGTTTCCGGGCTGGAAACAGCAGCTTCCGCAGCGACAAGTTCGTTGGCAGGATAGATCAACACCTGATCAGGTGAAAGCGCTTCCTGTAAATCTTCTGCAATTTTTTGAGCTGAAAACATATTATGTGTTACTACGAGCAATGGTCGGTTCATTTCCTGATGCAAGGCAGCCAGCATAATCTGACGCGCCGAGCCGGATAAACCCGAAACCAATTGTTCCTTCATGCCGGACTTGATTCCGGCTGTAATGGATCCGAAGTCCGGATCTTTGGAAAAAGCCTGTATAAGTGCTTGTAACAAAAGGGGCACCTCTCTTATAACTTACTTGATTATCTCACGCATACGCGTAGCATCACTATTAAAATGGATACAAATTCCTTTTTGTCCTGTTTCATCATATCGGATTACTCGCAACATTGCCACATCTGTTGATGCGGCTGAGCCTGATTTCGAGATAGCCATGACTTTTATGCCAACTGAAAAGAAGCCTCAGCAGGCTGCCAAGGCTATAAAAGGTGGAGCGTTATTACGCAACCGCCCTCAACTGTCATTCGATCCTGTACAGGCGATGTCTACTGAAGCGGACTCGCGAGCAGGCTAAGCTCCGGATTGTGCTCCAGGGCTTCCTTACAGTAATCACATGTAATCCGAACGGTAATGTCACCACCGGAATTATACGCTATTATATCCCTCCGCTCGTCGGGGGTCAAGAAATGAAAGCCGAGCTCTACTTCCGTTATCCGGGCAGAATCGATTCGTCCAATAAAGGTACGGCAATGCCTACATACGTAATTCACTGACATGTTTATGCCTCCTGAACATGGTTTATACATCCAGTATGTCCAGTATGGCTGAATCGAACCCGTCTTTATGATCATTTTACCAGTATGTCTTACAAAATTAACCGTTAAACTTCGCCATTGTTTGTTCAAACGTATGAGTCAAGCTATGCTCCAGGGCATCACATGTTTGCTCAATGGTCTGATCAAGGGCTTCCTTTTCTTTCTTCATAAATGTCGACAGTACATAATCAACAATGGCATGTCCTGGTTCAGGCCGGGATATTCCCATGCGCACCCGGTTAAACTGCTGTGTACCGGTATGCTGAATAATGGACTTGATTCCATTATGTCCGCCTGCACTACCTTGGTAACGCAATCTGACTTTGCCAATCTCTGTATCCATGTCGTCGTACACAACAATCAGATCTTCAAGACTAACTTTATAAAAATCCATATATGCTCGAACCGATTCACCAGACAAGTTCATATAGGTCATTGGTTTGATCAGTACGGTTTTCACACCGCCAATATTGCCTTCTCCAATCAGCGCTTTACATTTATTCTGTGTAATGGAGATATTATGACGATCAGCCAACCGATCCAGTGCCATAAAACCGATATTATGACGGGTTTTGGCATAGTTCGAGCCTGGATTTCCAAGTCCGACAATCCACTTCATCTTGTTCCCTCCTTCGGATTAGCCTGAGGTGAGGCATAGACTTCGAATCTTATATTTCATATAATATCAAGAAAGTAAAGATCGATTTACTGTAGTGTTCACAGTTAATATTTTATCGACCCAGGAAGGTGAGCGGGTTTTGCGCGAAGACAATGGACAACTGACTCAACATAGCGATTTTATCTATCATCTCGAATATCACGTACCTGTACAGGTATACGACCGCGACACCCATATTGAGATTGGTCTAATCACACGTTTCGATAATCAATTCGTCGAAATTGCCGACACGCTTTTTCATCGGCGTCGTTTCCGATTTATCTCCCGCCCCGGGTATTAGCTGACCAGTGTCTGTTTCACTCTTAATAAAACGGCACGCCGACAGGGGTTACATTTTCCATTGAACCGGAAAACGTAACCCCTCTACTACTTTATGCAGACATCCTTATTCAATTTCAAACAGCTTGCTGATTGACAATTCCTCATGAACCCGGATAATCGCTTCTCCGAGCAAAGGCGCTACAGACAACACTTTGAGTTTGCTTGTCGGATTAGCATGCGTAATTGGAATAGTATCCGTTACGATGACTTCCTTCAATGGTGCATTCTCCAAACGTTCCATCGCAGGTCCGGACAATACCGGGTGAGTACAGCACGCGTATACTTCTTTTACGCCGCCTTCCATCAGAGCATTCGCTCCCAGTACAATCGTTCCCGCCGTGTCAATAATGTCATCGATCAGGATAGCTGTTTTACCCTCGATGTTACCGATAATGTTCATCACTTCGCTCACATTTGGCTCAGGACGACGTTTATCGATAATCGCCAGGGGTGCATTCAGGAAATCAGCCAGTTTACGTGCGCGCACTACGCCACCGTGGTCAGGCGACACAACAACCGGATTTTCGATCTGTTTCGATCGGAAATATTGAGCCAGAATTGGCACGCCAAGCAAATGGTCGACTGGAATGTCGAAGAATCCCTGGATCTGCATTGCATGCAAGTCCATCGCGATGACACGGGTTGCACCCGCTTTTTCAATCAGGTTAGCAACCAGTTTCGCTGTAATCGGGTCACGCGAACGTGCCTTGCGATCCTGTCTTGCATAGCCATAGTAAGGAATAACGACGTTAATCGTCTTGGCAGATGCCCGTTTGAGTGCATCAATCATAACGAGCATTTCCATCAGGTTATCATTAACCGGCAAGCAAGTGGACTGCACGATATAAACGTGACAACCCCGAACACTCTCGGAGAGTTTCACTTGAATCTCGCCATCACTAAAGCTGGTTGTGTGAGATTCACCCATGGGGATCCCGATATAATCAGCAATTTGATGGGCGAGCTTGGGGTTAGAATTGCAAGTAAATATTTTTAATTTCGAATCAAAATAAGTCATAAAATAAAAACCCTCCGTGCTGGTTCATTGGAATCAATAAGCGTCTGCGACATGTCGGCACCTCCCCGATCTTCGGGAGGCAATCTTGTTATCAAAACCCCTTATTGGGGTTTGGCATTTTGTTTCTTGGCTTTGGCACGTCCGCGAATCTTCTCCGCATAACCAGGTTTATTCTCCTGACGTGGACGAGCAATGGCCAGATCATTCTCGGGAACGGAATGGGTAACGGTAGAGCCAGCAACCACATAAGCGCCTTTTCCTATCGTAATCGGTGCAATCAGATTGACGTTGCTACCTACAAAAGCATCATCTTCAATCGTTGTCACAGCTTTATTATAACCATCATAATTGACAGTTATTGCCCCGCATCCAACATTTACGTTTTTCCCTACTTTGGCATCCCCAATATAGCTGAGATGAGATACTTTGGATCCTTCATCAATTGTAGCATTTTTCACTTCAACAAAGTCACCAATTTTTACGTTGCGACCCAGTTTGGTCCCTGGACGCAAATTAGCAAATGGGCCTACCGTTGCATCAGAACCAACCTCGGCATTGGATACTACCGAATGTTTAATCGTAACTCCGTCCTGAATAACGCTGTCTTCCACATCTGCCTGAGGACCAATATGACATGCTTCACCAATGGAAGTTGTGCCTTTGAGGATTGTCCCCGGATACAAAACTGTATCTGATCCAATCGTAACATCCGCTCCGATATATGTCGATGACGGATCAATGATTGTCACACCGTTCAACATATGGCGTACGGCAAGACGTTCACGCATGAAGGCTTCGGCTTGCGAAAGTGCAAGTCGGTCGTTAACCCCGATGGATTCTGCGATGTCATCCGACATGTAAGCTTCAACCACTTCTCCATCATTGCGGAAAATGCCAACTACGTCTGTGAGATAATACTCTCCCTGAGCGTTCTGGTTCGTCACTTTTTCCAAGGCAGCGAACAATTTTGCATTATCGAAACAGTATGTGCCTGTGTTAATCTCATTCACAGCATCTTCCTGCTCTGTGCAATCCTTTTGTTCCACAATCCGTTGTACAGATCCATCTTCTCCGCGAATGACGCGGCCATAACCTTTGGGATTGTCCAACTGAGCCGTAAGAACTGTGGCTGCTGCTCCGCTGCTCTCATGCAGCTTCATCAGACCTTCCAACGTCTCACTGGTCACAAGTGGTGTATCTCCGCAGACCACAATCGTAGAGCCAGTTTCACCGCCAAGCAAGGATTTAACCTGCTTCACTGCATGACCTGTACCCAGTTGTTCCGCCTGAAGTGTGTACTCCGCTCTGGAACCCAAAAATGACTGCACCGCTTCGGCACCATGACCGACTACAACTACACTGCGTTCAACGCCTGCGCTGAGTGATGCATCCAGCACATGTCCAACCATAGGTTTACCGCATACGGGATGCAGTACTTTGTACAATTTTGATTTCATTCGTTTTCCTTGCCCTGCGGCAAGAACGATTGCCATTCGTTTCAAAATTAACGACCTCCTGTTCTGAAAATCCCATTGAAATGCATTGCTGATCTATATCCAATGAGTATCGTTCAGCCGGCTTCAAGCCGGTCCTGTTCATCGCCTGCTGTCTCTGTAATCACACGTAACAACGCGGACACCAACGAATCGTGACCTATATGTATACGCCGTGTACCTGCGAGCTTAACCGAATCCCAATAATTCCTAAGATGCCGCCCTGCCACCAAGCGCACGATGCGCTTTTTGTTCTCTGCTAATAAACTCAATACTGAATATATCTTATTCCGGTCAAAAAGAAAAGAGAGCCATAAGACATGGCTCTCTTTTCCTTCGAACCCCAATAATGTTCTCAGGCACCTTCTTCAATGACTTCTTCCTCAGTTGCCGCACGATCGTATTCAGTCAAAACTGCTGCCTGAATCTTCTCACGCGTACCAGAAGAGATCGGGTGGGCGATATCACGGAACTCTCCATCAGGAGTACGTTTGCTCGGCATAGCAACAAACATTCCGTTGTTACCATCAATGACACGAATGTCATGAACGACGAATTCGTTATCGATGGTAATGGATGCGATAGCCTTCATTCTCCCCTCCGAGTTAACACGGCGGAGTCTGACATCCGTAATTTGCATGTGTGTGTTCACCACCTTTTTCCATCAGAACTTGGTGTATAATTCCACACAGCATATACGAACTCCTTCTTTTTATAACCACAAAAATTTCCTAATTTCAGGAATTTTTTTATTTAATACACAATTCGACAACGTTAGTGCCAGGTCGATGGAAAAGACCTTTTAACGACATAACATTCGTCATCTTTCTACAGGTCAAAATAGTTGCCAGGCTTGACGGAAATCTGTCTGCTCTTGGCATCAACCGCTGTCAGTTTCGCCAGAGATACGTAATCTGTTAACAGGCGTTCTTCTGAATCTACAGAACCAGATTCCACCAGTACCCCTACCCCGGCTACTGTAGCATTAAACTCGGCCAAAAGATCGATCATTCCTTGCACCGTACCCCCGGCCTTCATGAAGTCATCCACAATAAGTACTCTGGAATGCTCACGCATCGCTCTACGAGAGAGGGACATGGTATGCAGACTTTTATGGGACCCGGATACATAATTGATACTTACGGCCGATCCTTCTGTAGCCTGATGGTCCCTGCGTACGAGCACGACAGGCAGGTTGAGCTGGGCTCCGGTCGCATAAGCCAATGGAATTCCTTTGGTTTCTACCGTCATAACCACATCAATATTCATATTGCCAAAGGCCGTTGCAAAAATCTTGCCGGCTTCATTCATCAATGCGGGCTGACCAAGCAAGTCGGACATATACAGGTATTCTCCAGGCAAGATCCGATCAGGTTGCGCGAGCTGGGTCGAGAGCCGCTCCGCAAATGCCAGTGCCAGTTCTCGGGATACCTTCGGAATCCATCTTACTCCCCCGGCTGCTCCAGCCAGTGTATGCAGTTCTCCTGACCCACCTTCTTCGAACACTTCTTTGATAATCGCTAAATCTTCACTAATTGAAGACTTTGCGGCACCATAACGTTCGGCAAATGTGGTCAACGGAATAACCGTATGCGGTCTGGACAATAAGTATTGCGTCATTTCAACCAGCCTTGCGCTTCGTTTTAACTTCTTCACAGAGATCCATCCTCACGATCACGGAAACATCCAAATCCGAATAATTATTTAAGAATATAACACCTTTATACGTGTTTGTACATTATAAAAGCGAATTTTACGTTAACATACGTACAGCATACACTTCTTTACAGAACCCACGCAGACCATTGTATATCCGGGCAACCTTGGATTCTTTGGAAACCAGACCAAATACCGTTGGACCGCTACCAGACATTAACACGCCGTCTGCACCCAATCGAATCATGGCATCCTTCAGATGCTGAACTTCCGGATACAGCTTCAACGTCACATCTTCAAGCACATTGCCCATCTGGTCACAGACTTCCGTAAATGATTGTTTGCGTATAGCCTGCTCCATTTTAGCTGCACTCGGATGACGAACAATCTTGTCACTGCGGAACCTTCCGTACACATCGGCTGTAGACACATTAATCGGAGGCTTGGCCAGAATTACCCAGCACTGCGGCGGATTAGGAATGGGAGTTAACTTCTCACCACGGCCTGTAGCGAGTGCAGTCCCTCCTGTGATACAGAATGGAACATCCGACCCAAGTTCAGCCCCAAGCTCCTGAAGTTCGTGATCCGGTATATTCAACCGCCACAGACGGTTCAATCCACGCAGCGCTGCTGCTGCATCACTGCTGCCGCCGGCGAGTCCGGCGGCAACTGGAATCTTTTTATCCAGATGAATGTGGACGCCCGTACGCACGTTATAGCGTTCCTTAATGAGCCTGGCTGCCTGGAAAGCCAGATTCTTCTCGTCGAGCGGGATATAACCCGCCTGACTGGAGATGAAAATAGTATCTCGCGGCAGCTCCGACATTTCCAGCCGATCAGCCAGATCGACCATGGTCATGATCATTTCAACTTCATGGAATCCATCGCTTCTTTTATGTAAAACGTCCAGCATCAAATTAATTTTAGCAGGCGCTTTTTCGTAAATTTTCAAGGCGTTCACCCGTCCTCACCTTTTCCCTAAGACAACTTAACATATTATATCAAAATGGGGCTGTCAAGTCATTTGTATTCCGCATCTAAGGGGAAAAAGCGGGGTTATTCCTGACGGATTTCCCCGCTTTACAGTCTGCTTGAACCGGATTAAGATTTGCGGGCAGCCTGCTCAGCAAGTTGAATGGCTCTTTTCACCATGTTTCCTGCATCCTTGGCTTTAATTCCGCCCCAACCTTCCTGTTGCACCGTATCATAGAAGCCCAGGTCTTTCGCGAGCTCATTCTTCAGATCCTCTGACATGACACTTCTTCTTCTGCGACTCATGAACCATCCTCCTCCAAAGTATCCTTCATAATGTGATGAGTTCGTTGTTCGTTCACGTTTTGGACATTTTGTCACCAGGCCATATTCAGTTTCCTGCATTGCTTAAGAAACTGTCCCTTCACCTGTCCATATAGTATGCCGCGACCGTTCCTCGCTCATTCCTGAGTATGTATGGGTTACGTTAGAAGGAGAATTGGTGTTTAAAAAAACAAAAAAGCGATCCGCCTTGTGGGGCGAATCGCCTGTAAATCGATACTTACGTCTCCATATAGGAGCTATGCGTCTGGCTGCCCGGGTCATAAACCATGACTTCCACCGATTCCGTAAGTATATCCGCATAACTATAAGATACTCGCTTGAAGGTTTCTTGCTCCTCATCAAGCTTAACAATAAAAACAGAAGGGTACGTTTCTTCCAATACACCCGTACGCTCAATGGTCTTACGGCGGCCACCATTAGCCCGCAACATAATTTTCTGACCAATATGTGCATCGAGATTGCGTTTGATATCCAACAGCGTGTTTTTAGCCATTGTCGACGACCACCTCTTTTCTTGTCCATTATACCGGATTTTACAGTCATTGTCAAATCAAAACTAATTATTATATCAGCATCAAAAAGTTGTTGTCAATGAATTTTTTTGCAAACAAAAAAAGCCCCAAATTGGGACTTTAAATGGCCTACATCAGACTGCCGACGGGTTCACTTTTAGCGTAGATAAATCATTCAGCCCAGGCAGACCTACCCGGTAACTCCCCCGTGTCTCGACACCACCCACACCCTGGCTACCACTGATGGTATTGTGCAGAACATCACTCATGTTGACCGTATCGCGCACAGAAGTAAAGGAGGCCTTGGCTGCCACATAGACCGGATCAAGTGCATGAATGAGAATTCTGCCTGGGGAACTGGCAAAGTTTGCTCCAGCGCGCAGCAGTGCCTCAAAATGGGACTGACAGGCCCCTGCAACAATAGTGAGGGCGTCCAGATGGCGTTCATATTGTCTGGCCACCTGAATGGCCGATACAAAATTTTGCGAGTTCTTGTAGCTACCAAGACTATATAAGTCATAGGGCTGACGTGTCTTTAACACCCCATCATGACCCGTAATAACTACGATATCCGGACGTACTTTGGGTAATAAGCGGTATAAGGTATCTGCCATTGCCGATTCATGGACATACTGTCCCTCTGCGGGCACACGAAGTTGCTCATAGAGATCCATACTTTTTTTCAAATAGTTCGGGTCTCCATCCAGATGAAGCACCTTTCCAGGCATTTCAAAATAAGCCGGTTCCTGCTGGGCAGACCAATCCTGTACCAGACCTTCACGATTCCGCTCAGCCTGTTCCATACGATTCTGCTGCAGACGGGACAGGGTCTGATGTGCTTTAATATGCGCCTGTCTGGTCTTGGCGCTTTGTGGTTCGTAGGGAACCTGTATCAAATCGTCCACCGGGGAATCGGCAATCAGCCGGAACTCAGTCCCTTTAATGACCGCAGCATCCAACTGGAGGCCTTCCACCCGAAAAGTCACATCGCCGCCGTATGACTTCCGAACGACCAAGTCTCCGATATTCATCAACGTAATCACCTCTACCCCATCGTATGGGCAGAGACCCGGTTTGGTTCATTCAAATTTTACAGCGCTGCACGTACCCCTGCTTCCCACATTACGGTGCTGAGTGTGGCATACTCTTGCAGACTCAACGTCTCTCCACGTCGGGACGGTTGAATACCTGCCTGCTCCAGCAGAATGTCTGCCTGTTCCCGGTTCTCCTTTGTGAAGAAACGTGCCTTCAAGTTGTTTGAGATTGTTTTTCTCCGCTGGGCAAAAGAAGCCTGTACCACTTGGAAGTAGTGTGCTTCATCCGGAATCTCCACTGGCGGCTGCTCACGCACTTTCAGCTTAATGACAGCTGATTCCACATTAGGTTGCGGAATGAAGACCGTAGGAGGCACAATACACACAAGTTCCGGCATACTGTAGTACTGAACTGCGATGCTTAGACTACCGTAGTCTTTTGATCCTGGTGCAGCAGCCATGCGTTCAGCCACTTCTTTTTGGATCATGACAACAATGCTGTCTACCGGCAGCTTCTCTTCCAGCAGTTTCATCATGATTGGAGTCGTTACATAATAAGGCAGGTTAGCCACGACACTGACTTTGTCCACGGATGCAAAATCCGTATTAAACAACTCAGCCAGATCAAGCTTCAACACATCCCCATGATGAACACGTACATTCGAATAAGGCTGCATCACTTCTCCCAGGATTGGGATCAAGCGCTGATCAATCTCTACGGCTGTGACAGGACCGGCTACCCGAGCCAGTCGCTCCGTAAGGGCTCCAATACCCGGCCCGATCTCTAACGCACCCTTGGACTCGTCCAAATCGGCTGCATTAACAATTTTGTTCAGTATATTTTGATCGATCAGAAAGTTCTGACCCAGACTTTTCTTAAATGAGAATCCGTGTCTTTGAATAATCTCTTTCGTACGCTTGGGCGTTGCAATTTCAATCGTCTCTTCCATGTTCTTCATATGCTCACAATCCTTCACGTTCAATTTGCGCTAATGCTGTAGAGAACTCTTCCCGTGTAATCTGAAATACACTGAGACGTTTGTGGAACTGCTTACCGTTACAATAACCGATGCCCAGCAGATTACCCATCTCCATGCGACGTGCAGCAGCCTGCGGATGCACGATAAGTCCTGCCGCGATCAGGTCCTCCCAATCAATCAGGCTCGGAGCACCTTCGTATGAAGTATGTACGCGCGCCAGAGCATGACGGATCGCCTCTGGTGAGGCATTCTCCACCCCAATGTCCCCTTTGCGCGTTGCATCGGCTTCCGGAATGAAGGCATGCTTGCAGCCTGGCACCTTGTTCGCAATAATTTTTCGAATGCGTTCGCCAGCATGATCCGGATCTGTCAGTACAATGACTCCCCGTCTCTCCTGAGCAAGCGCAATCCGCTTCAGAATGCGTTGGTTGATTGCTGATCCACCTGTTTCTATGGTATCGGCTTCCACGGCCCGACGGATAGCTACCGTATCGTCACGGCCTTCCACCACAATGACTTCTTTTATCATGTTCCATTTCTTCCTTTCTAACGCAAAAAGAAGAGGAATATCCTCTTCTCTGCCAAACGGCGGGGGAGACTGAATTCAGACTCCTCCGCCGCATATTCCGCATGAATCATTCATGCAACTATTTTATAGCATTCCCATTTCAAAGTAAAACGATTTTAGTTCGCTTCCGGCTTCACCGGACCGATCACGTAGACCGTCTTGCCTTTCTTACGTCCAAAATTCAGGGCATGCTTCACACTGTCATAATACACATCAATTTTGTTGCCTTTAATGGCACCGCCTGTATCTTCCGCACGACGGAATCCCAGACCTTCGATATATACCCACCAGCCAATTGGAATGACTTTGGGATCAACCGCAATGGTGCGTCCTTCCGTTACACGAGTCCCGGAAGCTGTTTTAGTTCCAATGCCAGGCTCTTCGGAAGAGTAGGCAGTCATGGATACATTTTTAAGTACTTTGGAGTATTTAAAAGAAGTCCCGGATACGGTAATCACTTTGCTGCCCGAGGCAGATGTTTTCTTCGAGTTCGTTGTTGTAGCCTTTTTGGTTGTTGAAGTTTGAGCCGATACGGTCTGAATCTCAGGTTCTTTCACGACCGGTTTTGCTTTGGTGCCGACAGCGATCACTTTATCTACACGATTATTAGCGACAGATTTGCCGACCATTTTTTTGGAGACCAATTCTCCATCCTGAAATACCTTTTCGATATGCTGTACAATTGTGCCTTCTTTGCCATTCACAACGACACGGTTATCACCTTTGTACAAGCTAGGGTCAGCCGTTTTAATGACTTTGTAAGCGATCGGTTGCTCTACATCCACTGTACGCTTTGTTACGCGCACTACACGGATCTTCATCTCCGCTTTGATAGCAGTTCCAAGCGCCGGATACACTTTATCATTACTTTCAACTTGAATACCTGATTTTTGAATTGCATCTTCTACCGATGAATCGGTTGTATACAGAGTCTTGGTGTCTCCGTCTGCCGTAATGTTAACTGGAACGGCCCGCTCAATAACGATTCGGTCTCCATCTGTAATCGCCCCATTCATGGACATGGATACCTTATCGTGAGGGCTGACTGTGATCGACTGCTCCTCCAGCATTTCCTGAAGCATTCCTGTACGAGTCTCTACCACCTGAGCTTTGCCATCAATAACCAGCGAAATTTGTTTCCCGGCCTGACCGTAAACGACTAACAAGATCATGATTGTAAGCGCAATTGAGAAAATCGCGATCAATGCCATTTGACGCATGTTCTCATGCTTCCACCGCAACGCGAAAGACTTACTGGATGATCGTGACTCATGGGTCTCTTCTGGTTGGAATGTGCCCACTTCTCCGTCCTCCTTCATAGCCTCGCCGTCTAAAGTAATGCATGATGTCTTTGACGTGACTATACCAAATTTTCTACAGAACACAGATTGGACCAACATAATCCGGTTCTGCACCATGAATCAATCTTCGCAACATGATGTCATCCTCCTGAATACCTACCGTATGATGACAATATTTCTTTTATTCAAAAACAAAAAAGCCAAAGAAAGAGTGTAAGAGGAACTCTTTCGTGGCTTCCGAATGATTTTGAATATCGGAAATTCATGCACGAGGTTGCCTCTCTTTTTCCGCTTGCGAGGTTAGCTGTCGGGTTCGGGCGAAAGAGAGCCGCCCTATCTTGGGTCACCCGCTCATGGCGGACGCCCTTGAATTCACCCCGAGACCCAAAGAAGAAATCAAATACGGCTTCGCAGTTCCCTTCGCTGCTTTTGGGTCAGCGAACGTTGCGCATCGGCCAAATACACCGATGTTTAAGCCCTATTGGTTCCCCCGCTCTCCGTTAACGGAGACTCAGCGAGACTGATTCATGAAAGTAATGTTGTTTCATCGGAAAGTGTCCCTTTGTTCATCCCCCGAACATCTGTCCAATTTTCCGCACAACAATTCACTGAAAAGATGATATCCTGTTTTGATGCATGTTGTAAAGCGTTGATCAAGTACGTTTTTCTGAATATTTGGTTAAAATATTGTAATATTCTTGATTTATTTGGATCAAAGGGCAAATTACCTCCGCTTACCTGCCTTTTTCACCTCATTTGCTCGTTTTTTTAACGAATCCCAAATCGTTCCATGGCATTTTTGGTTGTTATTGCAGCAATTTCCTCCACCGAAATGCCTTTAATTTCCGCAGCTGCCTCTGCAACCAGACGTACATGCGCTGTCTCATTTCGCTTCCCACGATAAGGGTGCGGTGTCAAATATGGAGCATCTGTTTCAATGAAAAACCGGTCCATAGGAACCTTCTCCAGCACCTCTTTGGGTTGCTTTGCATTTTTGAATGTGATCGGTCCTCCGAAGGAGAGATGGAAGCCCATATCGAGGCAACTTTTTGCTGTTTCCCAGCTGCCCGAGAACGAGTGCATCACACCACCAACTTCACCCGCCTTCTCTTCACGCAAAATTCTTATGATATCCTCATGCGCATCCCGATTATGGATGACAATTGGCATGTTCACTTCACGCGCCAAAGCAATTTGTTGTCGTAATACGCGATGCTGTATTTCTTTTGGTGAAGTATCCCAGTGATAATCCAATCCAATCTCACCGATCGCAACCACTTTTTCATGCTTGCATAAAGATGCAATCCACTCCAAATCGCCCTCCTGCATTGTGATCGCATCTACGGGATGCCAACCTACAGCTGCATATATAAAGTCATATGTTTCAGCGAGTTTCATTGTGGTTGGAATTGTCTCCCGGTTAAAACCAATGTTGATCATGCGACCAACTCCTGCATCTACAGCACGCTGAATCATGTCCTCGCGGTCCTCGTCGAATTGTGGTGCATCCAGATGTGTATGTGTGTCGAACAGCATCATGTCTGTATCTCCCTTCATGTCGAAATAACGACTATCTTCTTTTTCAAAATCCAATTTGTAAAATTCAATAATTTAATGACTCATACATAAAACATTTTGGGTAATCTGTGTATTACATCATTACGTTTGTTTCTTCACAACTACAATATATAGAAGATATACGGATATTCTGATCTATATATTGCTAATTGTGCTCATTCTGCCTGCTTGCATTTACAAAATTATGTCGATCTACATATACTCCCCATTAAAGCAGATTACTGTATCATGGAAAATAGCTCTTTTAGAAAGTGTTTTGATATCGAAATTCTTCATCGGATTATACCCACACGATTACAAGAAATAGGGGCGTATATGTGACGGTAATTCGTGAATAATCGCATCCACCTTGTTTTGCGGGTAATACAAATGATGTTTCCCTCGGTGAAGCCCACTGATGGAACGGACAATGTCAGATACTTCTGACAACTCACGTAAATTGTCCTGTCGATCCAGAAGAAGAATCTGCTTATCTGTGGATTCATCCGGACGAAACACATCATACGGATTATCCGAAGGAAAATCAATTTCAAGATCATATTCGGGATCGAGGCCAGCCTGTACAAAAGCTTCCCGAATCTCTTCCATCATTGTCAAGTCGACCTGTTCAAGCTCTACATACTTATATAACTTGCGATCCATAAAACGTTCGCATAACTCACTCAGAACAGTATCGTCCTCCTTGCGCCACTGCGTAAATGCCGTCTGAATTAATGCTTCATCCAACTGCAAATATTCATCCACGGATAATTCTCCTTCAAATAATTGAGGGAGTGGATCAATCATGAAGCGGAATTGAAAACCATGTTGTAGGAGTGTTTTCGCTCGCTTGAATATTTGCCGCAATATAATTTCAGAACTACGAGTTACCGGATGGAAGTAAATCTGCCAATACATCTGATACCGAGACATTAGGTAATCCTCCACAGCATGCATGCCTGACTCCTTGACTACAATCCGCCCATGATAAGGACGCAGCATCCGAAGGATACGATCAAGGTCAATCGTGCCGTAATTTACACCTGTAAAATAGGCATCCCTGAGCAAATAATCCATTCGGTCTGCATCAAGCGGACTGGTCACCAAGTTCACCACAATCGGCTTTTCATACGTTTTTTGAATGACAGACGCTACTTTCTCAGGAAAATCAGGAGCATACCGTCTTAAGATCGCCCCTACTTCGGTATCACCTGTAATAATGCGACAAGTCCAATCTTCGTGATTCATGTCAAAAGCTTCCTCGATGGAGTGAGAGAATGGCCCATGCCCGAGATCATGAAGTAGAGCTGCACACAGAGCTACAATCTTTTCTTCCTTCGGCCAATCCGAATAATGACTTCTTTCAAATTGAGAGATGATCTTGCGTGTGATCTCATAAACACCTAGTGAATGTGAGAACCGACTATGCTCTGCTCCGTGAAAGGTAAGGTAAGAAGTACCCAGTTGACGAATCCGGCGTAAACGCTGAAATTCCGGGGTGTTAATTAACTGCCATATAACCGGATCTTGCACGTGGATATAATTATGTACCGGATCTTTGAATACTTTCTCTTCCGTTAAACGTTGTTCCATGTCGACTCACTCCTTTAATTTCTTTTATATTAACGCTTTGAGCTCTGCGATTCATCTAATATTCGACACCATATGACGAACTTTGTCGAATGAAGTAGTTTTGTCGTTTTCCAAATCGACAAAGCTGACATTGAGGTTTAAATGCGAAAAACGGCTTCCAATCCCTTACCACCAGTAACCTTGTGAAAAACAGCCTTAATTTTAAGCTAATTTTAAGGTTGACTGATTTGGGAATCGTTGGTATGATGAGTATCATAAAACATAAAATAATGTCGAATAATGACAAAGATAGTTAGCTGAGAGGAGCACTGATTATAATGATGAAATCAACAGGTATTGTAAGAAAAGTGGACGAACTGGGACGGGTAGTTATTCCAATTGAATTGCGCCGTACGCTCGGTATTGGTGAAAAAGATGCTCTGGAAATCTACGTTGACGGCGAGCGCATCATGTTGAAAAAATACGAGCCTGCTTGTATCTTCTGTGGTAATGCAGAGAACGTTACTTACTTCAAAGGTAAAATTGTTTGTAACGAATGTATTTCCGAAATCCCTGCACCTGTGACAAAATAAGAAAAACCAGGTATACTGGACTTATCTAAATTGTTATTTCTAACCTTTTTAATATTCCTTAATGACCTTCCCGGTGTGAACCCCACCGCGGAAGGTATTTTTTTGCCTTGTTATGGGTTCCATTACCCAAAATGATTCTGTCACACGCGAACTGGGAGAGAACGATGAAATTTGTTCGGAATTTTTTTTAGCCACTCTGCTCTTTTTAATATTCCACTAAGGTTGGATATAAGCTTCTTTTCAGGTTATGTTCCCCACAACAGAAAATATTTGGTTAGATTACTACTCGATTAATGCATTATATACATCACGCTTCGCCAGACCGCGATCGGTAGCCGTTTTTTTCATTGCATCTTTGCGGTTATGTCCTTCACCCTCATAATGGCTGACATGATCCGCGAGTGACATGAGCTGCCACCATGCTTCGCGCTCAGCCTTACGCTCCTCTTCCTTAATGCCCTCTACCAGCAAGCAGTACTCGCCAAGAGGTGGATGTTCTTCAAGCCAGTCTATGCATTCCCTCACAGTACCCCTTGCGAATTCCTCATGACGCTTGGTTAGTTCACGAGCCAGGACAATCGAGCGATCACCCAGAATTTCTTCAAGGTGGACTAATGTTTTCCGAATACGGTGAGGCGATTCATAAAATAACAAAGTCCCGTTGGATTCGTCAAAAGCCTCCAGCACTTTTCGCATGTCCTTTTTCTCCCGCGGCAAAAAACCGCCGAATGTAAAACGCTCCGTCGGTAATCCGGACACGATCAGAGCAGACAACGCAGCGTTGGGCCCCGGGATGGGAATGACCGTTATTCCGGCTTCCAGTGCAAGCTGTACAAGGTCAGAACCAGGGTCCGAAATAGCTGGCAAACCGGCATCGCTGACGAGTGCCAAATTTTTTCCTTCTATTATATAGCGTATCAGTTCAGGTCCACTCGCCCCCTTATTATGCTCATGATAACTAAACAGCATCGAAGGTGTAATTTCAAAATGGGTAAGCAGCTTTCGGGTCTGGCGTGTATCTTCTGCTGCAATGATGTCACAACTCTGCAATGTCTTGATGGCACGGAAGGTCATATCCTCCAGATTACCAATGGGTGTTCCAACCAGATAGAGCTTGCCTGATCCTTCAGGCTGCTCCGCATAGCTTTTTTGAATATGCAAAGTCATCTAAAGCCCTCCTTTCGTAGTACGCTCAGCATGTTGCTGACCATAGTAAATATCCATAATCTCTTCGCAGTATTTCCCCTCTTCATTGTAGACAATGAGTGGAGGAAGCATCCTAACTTCCGGTTTACCATCTTTCATTCCTTCAATTAACACCATGTTGGCTTCCAAATGAGCACGGGGATGTACCATCCGAATCCGTTTTGGTTCCAGCTTATATTCGCGCATGAGTGAGATAATCTCTGCAAGGCGCTGTGGACGATGAACCATCGATACTTTGCCGCCATTACGTACAAGTCGACTGCAAGCTTGTATCACTTCTTCCAGGGTACATCCGATCTCATGACGTGCCATTGCCTGATGTGTGTTCATCTTGAGATCACTGCCATTCAGAGGCATATATGGAGGATTAACGGTTATTGCATCGTATACAGCATGTCCTGTTTCTTTCACGAGTTCTCGCAAATCACCTTCACGAATCATAATCGACTCATCCAATGCATTTAATTGCACACTGCGACGCGCCATATCAGCCAAACGTGGCTGAATCTCGATCCCTTCCAGACTAGCCTGCGTACGCGTTGTAAGCAAAATGGGAACCACCCCGTTACCCGTACACAAATCAAGTATACGACCCCGTTTAGGTACGGAAGCAAACCGGGCTAATAATACGGCATCCATCGAAAAACTAAACACTTCATCACTTTGAATGATTCTCAGATCATGAGAGAGCAGATCATCAATCCGCTCTGACTCATGTAACACAACTTCATTTTCTTCCATATGTTACGCTCATCCTCCGGTACTTTATATCTCATGTTCGTTTAGTTTAGGTTTACAACCTTGAAAAAAAACCGTAGGGGATCCCTACGGTCACTTCATTTATTCAAAAAAGACAGGCAGAACAGACAATCGCCTTCCGTCCGCAAATGTCCATAATAGACGTTGCAGATATGGAAGCCTTCGTGATACAACCGGGCCAGATTATCATACCCTTCACCCACAACATCCTCGCCTGTAGCCGGACCTGCTGGTCTTGCTACAGGAGCGAGTGCTGAGGAGATCGGCAGATCTGCCGGAGCCTCACGTTTGAGCAGTTTGCGTAACTGCTCATTCTCGATGGTAAGCCGCTGATTATCCTCAAGCAGCTCCTTCACAATCATTTTTAACTCTCCTAAATCACCGTGCAACTGACCCAGTTGGGTTTCCATTTCATGAATGTGCGTAAACAGATTTTTCTTTTCCAAGTTTCCACCCCGAAGCAACCTTTATGGTTTACTTGATAACGACGTCATCCAGCGGAAGTTCTTTGACTTTACTGATGTCGAACAGTTGAACATGGACTGTGCGGCTACCGGCATTAATTCCGACAACTTTTCCTTCACCCAATGAGGTGACGACCAATTTGCCTACAGCTGGCAGTTCTTCTCTCACACTTTCATAGTTATCATGCTCAAATTTCAGACAGCACATGAGTCTTCCGCACAACCCTGAAATTTTCGTCGGATTCAGTGACAGGCTCTGATCTTTAGCCATCTTGATTGATACCGGCTCAAAGTCTCCCAGCCAGGAAGAACAACACAACACACGGCCGCAAGGTCCGATTCCGCCAAGCATCTTCGCTTCATCACGTACACCAATCTGTCTCAGCTCGATTCGTGTCCGGAATATGCTTGCCAGATCCTTGACCAGCTCCCGGAAATCAACTCTTCCTTCAGCTGTAAAATAAAATATAATTTTATTGCGATCAAACGTAAACTCCACATCGACCAGCTTCATTTTGAGGCCATGGTCTTTGATTTTATTTAAACAAGTACCGAATGCTTCTTTGGCTGCACGTTTGTTCTCATCAACCACACGGGCATCTGTATCGCCCGCAACGCGGATGACTTTCTTCAGCGGCAACACCACATCGGACTCGCCCACTTCCTTCTTACCTACGACAACCTTACCGTACTCAACCCCCCGCGCTGTCTCCACGATAACGCAGTTTTCTTTCTCAATGGGAAGGTCCAGGGGATCGAAGTAATAAATTTTGCCCGCTTTTTTGAAACGGACACCCACTACACTGTACAAAAAATTAACCCCCTTGTAAGCCAACCCCACTTCGTCTGAAGCCCCGTCTTCTTAGGGAACCGGCCGAAGTTATAACCGTTTGCATATGATTGGAGCTAACTTTGCCCTCTCCCAGTCTTATGCCAAACCGATCAAAAATTGCTCCAGACAAAGCTGGCCATTGACGTTGAAACGCAATTTTTTTCTGCATGCTGCGGCCATATCCATATAGGAGACCCACTGCTCTGTGCTGCGGGTATGTGCCAACTGAGATAACATGTCTAACTGATCTATAAAAACGATATGTTCATGCCTATCGTACTGAACATACAGCATGTCCCTAAACCATAGATGGAACAAACTAAGCAGCATGTCCAGGTGTTCAGAGAGTCCGGTTTTAAAAAGCTTCTGCTGTGCAGAGATCAATGATGTACTTCCTCTACCCAGGGACTCCTTCCCTAATTGTAACATTACGTTTCTAATTTCTGCAAACCAATTCTGCTGGAGAATTTCTCTACATGCTTCCAATCCTGACGCTAAATGGACGGCAGAGCGAGCCAGATTGGCAGGATGCCCTTCCTCAATTAGTGATTGCAGCATCTCTTCCGGATTCAGTGCGCTGAACGGTACCAATTGGGAGCGTGAGCGGATCGTTGGCAACATGGCCTGTCCATTATCTGTAATCAGGATGCCGACTGCTGGTACCTGCGGTTCCTCCAGAAATTTGAGCAAACTGTTTGCTGCCTGCACCGTCATTTTCTCGGCTTGTTCTATAATATATACTTTGGGATGGCCTGCCTCTGATCGGTATGAAAAGATACGTTGCAGATCCCGGATTTGATCTATTTTAATGTTGTTTCCATCTGGTGCAAGCATGGTTAGATCCGGATGGTTACCATGATCTACCTTACGACATTCAAGACACTGCCCACAAGCGTCATCTTCAAGCTCTGTACAGAATATTGCCTTGGCAAAGGTAATTGCCGTCTTCCGTTGCCCGCTACCAGCTGGACCGCTAAACAAATACGCATGGCTTATTGCCTTACGTCTCAAACTGCTTTGTAACATTTTCTTGGCCGCTTGTTGACCCATAATCTGTTGAAAGGACATACTTCCTCCTCAGAAGCTTAAATTAATAAGCATCCCCCGAATTTCGCCTACTTGTTGTAATAGAGAGATTTTTCCTTCTTCTGTATCCAGCAATTCATCAGCCATGGATAACAGAGCGGAGTCAATTTCATCAATCAGCTTATACCGCTTACCTCTGCCACGACGATCCCAACCCCTTGTCTCTTTCATGGATACACCGCGACGAACGGTCTCTTCCAGGAACCTTTTAACAAGTTGCTTATACGCCTTCAGTTCACGAATCGTCATGGAACGTGCCAAGCGATCTCCCTGAAGCTGGATTTCACTAAACCGGCGATTCAGTTCAGCTTGTGAGGCCCGTTCCCCCTGGTGATTCATCATATCAGAGAAATTTTTGGATTGAACCGGTTTGGAACCTGAATCAGTAGAACTGATCCCGCTCTGAATCGGTCTGAATCCAGGATTGATTTTCATGGATACGCCCGCTTTCTATCATAGTTAGCCAATCGCCCATCAGCACAGTGCGCGTTGCGCCTGTGCGTGAGAATGAGGCTTTTATATATGCTGATCACACTCTATATATAATGGTAGATACACATCACCATCAAGGACTTGTTCTTTGTAGTCAACCTCTTTCCGAAAGGAACCATTCCCAGCTGGGAAATGCTCATCCGGAAAGAGTATGCTGATTCTTCTCGTCAAAAAAGGCGTTCCGTAAGTGGCACGCACGAACTCTGCTAACTCTTCTTGCATCCATCGTTTCCAACATGCTATCGATCATGAAGGACCCTCATGGGATCCATGCAATAGGTTTAATTAGAAATGTTCGAAGCGATCTACCGGGAGAACAAATACAGTAGCTCCGCCTACTTGAACTTCAACAGGTAGCGGCAGGTAAGAGTCGGTTGTTCCACTCATCGGTGTGACCGGAGTCACGAGCTGTTCACGAACCTTACAGCTGCTGCGAATGACGTTCATTACGGATTCGACTTGACCATCATCGACACCGATCATAAACGTCGTGTTGCCTGCCTTCAAAAATCCGCCCGTACTGGCAAGCTTCGTCGCCCGAAAGTTTGCTTTGACCAATGCGCTGGATAATCGGTTGCTGTCTTTATCCTGTATAATCGCAACAATCAGTTTCATCCTGCATAACCTCCTTTAGAATAAGCACCTTTATCAAATGCCCTGTCTATATATTAGACAATTACTCGTCAAAATCCTTCAAAATCCCTGTCTCCAGCGACAAAATCATTGCTGCCAAGACATCCTCCTGCTTCATGGAAGCATCGATAACTCTGATCCGTTCTGGGAACTGCTCTTTTAATAGGAAGTAACCCTCTCGCACTTTACGGTGAAACTCCAGATTTTCCAGATCCAGACGGTTCACTTCGCGGCCATCATGAGCATCGATCCGGGCAAGCCCCACTTCAGGCTCAATGTCCAGATATAAGGTCACATCCGGCATGAGATCACCAATCGCAAAACGGTTAATGGCCCATACATTCTCTATCCCGAGTTCACGGGCGTAGCCTTGATAGACCAGACTGCTATCGACAAATCGGTCACAGATGACTGCTTTTCCAGCTCTCAGTGCAGGCTCTACTTTCTCCGCCAGATGCTGGCTGCGTGCAGCTGCATACAATAGTGCTTCGGTTCGAGCATCCATTGCCGTATGAAGAGGGTCCAGAATAATTGAACGTATTTTCTCCGCAATCTCAATTCCACCAGGCTCTCGCGTAACTACGTAAGGTATACCCCGTTCTTCAAAATAAGAACCTATTCTACCGATCATCGTTGTTTTACCGGAACCCTCTCCCCCTTCCAGCGTAATGAATTTACCTCTGCCCTGCATATGCTTCCCTGCTTTCTATGTCGATAATTGCATCTATTGCTGCTGTAATTGAATATGCTTAGACCCTCTTGCTACAAGATATGATATCCCCCGCCCAGAGGTGTATAGCTACAGCTATATCGGTACGTATTAATAACACCAAGATCATACAAGCTTGTTTCTTTCTATCATACTATAGGTCAGCGGTTACTCCAACATGAACAACAAAGTAAAGCGTTCAACCGTAGATAATCCATACCCATAATGGAAGCATAATTGATCCGGCAATAGCACTGACAATCATGGAAACTGAACTGAGGGCTACCGCATTCTCTCCATATTCAAAAGACCTTGCCATGCCGAGGGCATGAGATGCTGAACCCAGTCCAATTCCATAGGCATGTTTACTGCGGACCTTGGCCCATTTCAAGAGCATCGGCCCCAATAATATCCCTGAGAATCCTGCAATCATCACAAACAGCGATGTGAATGAGGCATTCCCCCCAACCTGATTAGCGAGTTGAATAGCCACAGGAGTTGTCACTGATTTTGGCAATAAAGCGATGACCATCTCTTGCGGATAGCCGAGCAGAATGGCGATTAAAGCGCCTGTAGCGATACCTGTAATACTGCCTCCGATTGTTCCACCCACAATTGGAATGATATTTTGCTTCAGAACATGCAGATGTCTGGACAAGGGAAAAGCGAGCGATACGACTGCTGGTCCCAAAAGCTCCTGTATCCATTTTCCACCCAGCATGTAGGTATCCAGCTTTATACCGGAAATCACCAAGATCAGAATCAGGATGGCAGTCGTTGTGAGTACAGGCATAAGGATCGGCCATTTCAGCCTTTTATATAGACGAGTGGCTGGAATATATACAGCGATGGTTAGCGCGATCATTCCAATTCCGAGGATGAATGCTGACAAGTGATCGCCTCCTTTTTGCCTGAATGAGACGATCTCCATGTCATAAGCCACTCACTTAATTTGGCAGATATCAGACATGTGATTAATGTGCTAACAATCAAACCAAGAACCAATAACAATGTGTTGGCTCTAAAAAAATCAAAATGATTAATAATGCCCACAGTTGGCGGGATGAACAACAATTGCAGATGAGATTGAAGCCACGTCGACCCTTCTTCTCCCCAGCTCATTCTGATCCATCCCAGTTGAATGATGACAAACAATACCAGCATGCCCACAATACTGCCTGTTAACGGCAGATGTAATACAGCTTGAATCAAGTTTCCAATCCAATAAAAACCGTACATCAACAAAACTTGCAGGACTATTCCTGTATATTTTTTTAGCGGAATACCCAAAGTGTTCCCTTCTTTCTTATGTCTATCTATATAAGTTGAACTAAAGCGTGTCTTCAAACTGAATGTGTCTGGAGCAGGGCACGGAGCGGGAGGGCTAACGACCCTGTGACGTCTTATTTAGCGATTTGAAACGCCCGCAGCAATCTAAGGAATCTGAAAGACGCTATATTGGAATAACCAGCCGTTTACAGCGTGTTTATTAGGTGATTTTGGTTAATAACGTGTCTCAGGTTTCTTACAAAATAAAAGGAGGACTCGAAGGCTAAATAAGACGTCCTCGATTCCTTAGAAAATCGTCTGGACAATTCGCCAGGATCAGCAATCCTTGATTTCAAGATGTTGGACCCTGACATCCTTCAACGTCTTGCATGCCTGAGTTTGAAGACACACCCTAGCAACTAAATTAATGACCAAGAGACCCTCACATGTGTAGGGTCTGATATCGCTATCCGTATTGGTCATATAAACTACCTATTGGTGAATGCAATTCAGATCTTCATGTGTTCCCTTCATTCCTTCATGACCTTCAATGACTGTAGAGATGCATCGGATACCCCATGAAACTTTGCACCCTCATCCCGCAGGAGTTGTATACGAGCCACCATCGATGGACTAATACGTTCACCCGGATATACAAGCGGAATCCCTGGAGGATAAGGAATAACCATCTCGGCTGATCGACAACCCGCGCTTTTTTCTATCAGGACATTGATCGTATCCGTCTCCACAATCGGTTGCAGTGTAAAGGAGATCGGTTCCGAGTAGCGAGTTTTTTCTTGTAAATTGTTCCACGTGGAAATATAATGTGCCGAACCTTTCGCAATCTGTTGCGATGGCACTGCATTAGATTGGACCTGCTCATGCCCGTTGGCAGAGCTGATATGGTGTAAAGCCTGCAACAGGTGCTGAGCATCTTGCACCGTTGAGCCCAGGCTGAAGAGCAAGACGACGTACCGTTCGTCGCTCATCTCAGGCACACAGCCGCACGCTTCCAGCTGCTGCTGTAGCCCATAACCGCTCAGCACCCCTGCGCCGTCATAGATGACAGCCTTGAATGGGTCCTGAGCGGTATACCCCGCGGCAGATGGCATCGCCGCCGCGGTCAGACCCTCCCGTGTCTGCTGCGCAGCGGACACGGACAAGCCAGCCGGCTTCGCAGTCCCGGCTGGCGGTTCTGGCTGCAGCGGCTGTGCAGGCTGCAGCAACTGGAAGCGCGGCAGCTCCGCGAGGCCGCGCTTAAAGGCTTTCACGGCGGCGAGCCCCGCCGTGAATGTGTTCGCGCCCTGCACGTGCAGCAGCCGGCGCGCCAGATCAAGCGAAGCCATCACCGGGTATGATGGGCTTGAGCTTTGCACCATGGCCAGACGCTGCCTTAACAGGGACCGGTTTAACCGTGGTCCCTGAATGTGCAGCATGGCACCCATGGTGAAGGCCGTCAGCATCTTATGTGTCGACTGCACGACACCGTCTGCTCCGCATGACAGTGCAGAGACAGGCAGCTCCGGATGCTGCCCATAATGCGCGCCATGCGCTTCATCCACGAGCAATGGCATGCCAGCGGCGTGGCATACCTCGGCTATGGGCGTCAGATCAGCGCCCATGCCGTAATAATTAGGCAAAGTGACCAATACGCCCTTTGCCTCAGGATAGGACTGGACAGCAGCCTGAACCGTCTCCACCGACGGCATGACCGCAAGTCCAGACGCAGGATCGACCCACGGCTCCAGAAATACAGCTCTTGCGCCTGCCAGCATTAACCCGTGAATAACCGATTTGTGCACATTTCGTTGCACCAGCACAATACTGTCCGGCTCATCACACACAGTTAGTAATAGAGACAAATTACCTGCCGTACTGCCTCCCACAAGGAAGAAACTCTCCTCCGCTCCAAAACAATCTGCCGCAAGCTCCTGTGCTTCCTGGATTACACCTTCCGGATGATGCAAATCGTCGGTGCCCGTAATCTCCGTAACATCCATCTCCATCATCTCCAGAAATGAACGCACCGGTACCAGTTCTAATTCCGAGTGAGCCCCTTCAACGCTGAGTCGTTCCACACTCTCCAGATCAGCCCCATGTTCACCCACCGAACTGAAACGCTCTACCTTCTGGTTAACATTCTTTCCTCCATCATTCTGAATCTCACCGTTGTGCTGGTGTTCCTCATTAACGATATCCTTAGCTCGAGGTTGCCCTGCTTCTGCTTGTTCTACCAAATGTCGATAAGCTTGTCCATTCTTATGCCCAGGCACATGAAAAGAACGCTGCTTCGAATCACGATACGCAAGCAACGCTTCATATAAAGGGGCACTACTTAATTTATTTTTATGTTCCATGAAATAACCATCCTGTACATATATTATGTGCGTCCTATGCGCTTTAAAATGCTTCCTAATCCAAGGAACGCACTTCTTCCCCATCTCCACACGCGTTACTGCAAATGATCTATACCATTATATCAGCATACGCCTTCCCAAGATGGCATACAAGACAATCTCTCCTCTTAAAAACAGAAAAAGGCCCATTGGGCCTCTATACACATCAGCATCGTTACAATGTGATGTTTCGCTTCTACTTCTATTAGCAACATTTATTATGCGTTTTTTTGTACCCAAATTTGCTTCATTTGATGAATAAAATAATTGTACTTGGCATCCTGCGCGTCGGTATGAACCATTTCTGCTTCACAAGTGTCACATATGAATTCAGATACAATAAAAATGCCTTCTCTTTTTCTTTGCTCGCAGATAATACATGTGTGTTCGGCATGTTCTTCCATGAACCATCCCACCTTGTTTTACGTTTACTATCAGTATTGCACAGTTTCTATTATTTTAAACATTTTCATAGTGCTTTCTTTCTATAAAATATATATATTCGCCCACCCCCTCTTGGGTGTCTGTACCGAAAAATACATTCATTCTCCCTACAAGAACATTCACCTGCTTATGTATATACAGTTATCCTACATTCCATCGCATTTACCTCTACATCACGTATCCCTTGGCCTGACTCAAACTTATATTTAATTTCCTTAAAAAAACTTGGAATCCCAGCCGATATATAATACATGATAACGATATCAAAGCCTGACAGTCCGTGTATTCGGGAGTATACTGAGATAAGCTCCGTCGAATCTCAATATCTTGTACAATCGTCATGGCGTGAGATACAAGGTTCATATATACATACATGTATGATTCATTCCCTTTTACTCGTGTAAGAAAAACGAATACCTACCCCACACAAACGTGAATCCGAAGGAGGATATATAATCGTATGATCGCCGAACCGGAGAATAAAGCAACATTTTATCAATACCGGCTTCTGAAAAAAAAGGCTATCGCCCGCAGTGTCATTTACAGCTATCTGTGTCTGCCGGTCATCATGCTCTTATTCAATCTACTCGCATTCTCCTGGACTGGCCTCTTCTTTTTTGTACTGGCAGGTCCAATCACCATCTGGATTCATTATGTCATCGCCAGAACCATATTACTTCTGGTCCGTACCTCTTACGCCAAACGCTGGCGCTGGAATATGCGTATGCCCTGGTTAGGTTATATCCCTGATCAGCATTTTAGCTTCCGTATGTTTGTCCGGGTACACCTTAACATGAGCTGGATTGGATTATGTATCATTACAGTATGTTTGATATGGTCGCCATTGTCCTTCACCCTCTCGCTGATCTTCTGGCATTTGTGGTTGCTGGGTCCTCGCTTGTATGTTGTAATGGTTCTCTCCCGTGAGCGTAAAGACGGACTCATCAAATTGAATGAACAAGATGTTTCATATTATCTGCAATAACACTCCCTCATTTATGCAATACTCAATGTACCTTACTTACTTGTAATACATAACCGCTGAGCCCTTCGAATAATCTGATGCAAAAACATAATCGTGTATCGTTCAGTTGACTCAGCCTCACATGCTCAAATAAAGGTTATCCACAGTGGATAACCTTTATTTATTGTTCCCTTCTCATCCATTATCCACAGCATGGGCATAGTTAAATGAGTTATCCCCACTCGAGGCTCCGTTCTTCTCCTCTTTTCCTCCCGCTGCTCCATATCCTCATAACCCCAGATATCTCGTAGATCTTACACCTTTGAGCGATCTCTCACTCAGTCTCAGCTCTATATGCCTCAAGCTGCTTTCCATCAGCCTTTCATTACCTCACTACCTTTATACAACTTATATCTCTCCCCCCTCTACTTTTAGCGCTCTAAACTCCCCTATGCTTCAAGCACACAACCACCTATACGTGTACGAACGAAGCTGCCCCATTCCTTCTGAACCGGTATGACCTCTGATCCACCATACGTGATAGCTTCTCCCATCATTACTAAAGCCTACTTCGCTAAATAACAAAAAGCCCCCGATCATGTACACGGGAGCTTTACTATATTATAAGGAACATCACAGCGTTAATTAATCATACTAAACCATACTTTAACCAGCTTAATCATCTTCAGCCAATGATTTAACTGTCGTTTGAGTAGCATCATTTCTAGGAACCATTAGTGTAAAGGAACCATCATGTACTGCTAAATGCACAGTATGTCCTTCCTTTGCAAATACACGCAAGGTACTGGATTCATTGGATGTACCCTTGGCTTGCCTCTCTGTCCAACCCCAGCTTTTA
The DNA here is from genome assembly GCF_056395745.1 of Paenibacillus sp. 10L310. Lineage (NCBI taxonomy): Bacteria > Bacillati > Bacillota > Bacilli > Caryophanales > Paenibacillaceae > Paenibacillus > Paenibacillus sp. 10L310. The sequence continues at coordinate 68,271 of NZ_JBFTKC010000022.1, forward strand.
ATCTCGTCTAGATATACCTCAGGCAAGCTAGTACTCTCACTAATACCAGACAGCGTATATCGAACATAATCCATATCCGAATTATTTTCAGACTGGTCAGATTTATTCGCTACTTTCGGCACCGGAAAACTCTTCTCGTTCACCGCACCTTCATATGAAGTCCATACAGATCCTGAAGCTTCACCGCATCCTGCGAGAACAACGGTCAAACAAAGCAACAGAAATGATTGTAGTCCAAGTCTCCGCCAACTTAACACACACACCCTCCTTTTCACAGCTGCACATTCCAGCTCTGTGGTCAGGTACTTTTAGCATATTTAACATAGTCCTATTATACTGGTTTTGCCGCTGTTATCCGTAACAAAAATGTTACCTTCCAGTATCGATCGTGTCAGAGCTTCCGCTCATCGTTTCTAATCCTTATAAACAAATAAAAACCACCACCGAATAACATCGGCAGTGGTTCTTTGCTTGGCGGCGTCCTACTCTCCCAGGACCCTGCGGTCCAAGTACCATCGGCGCTAGAGGGCTTAACGGTCGTGTTCGGGATGGGTACGTGTGGAACCCCTCCGCCATCG
>NZ_JBFTKC010000023.1:0-69077 GCF_056395745.1 Paenibacillus sp. 10L310
GGAGTCTGGGCCGTGTCTCAGTCCCAGTGTGGCCGATCACCCTCTCAGGTCGGCTACGCATCGTCGCCTTGGTGAGCCGTTACCTCACCAACTAGCTAATGCGCCGCAGGCCCATCCCCAAGTGACAGATTGCTCCGTCTTTCCAGTTTCCTTCAGGCGAAGAAAACAATTATTCGGTATTAGCTACCGTTTCCGGTAGTTGTCCCAAACTTGAGGGCAGGTTGCCTACGTGTTACTCACCCGTCCGCCGCTAACCATCAGAGAAGCAAGCTTCTCTTCAAGTCCGCTCGACTTGCATGTATTAGGCATGCCGCCAGCGTTCGTCCTGAGCCAGGATCAAACTCTCCAATAAAGTATTGAAAAGAGCGATAAGCTCATTTTGAATCTGACGATTCATTGTGAATCAAAAGTTACTATCCATTTGTTCAGTTTTCAAGGAACTTGTATGTCCGTTTATGTTGATGTTTGTCAACCGGACAGGAATCTTATCATATCATGTTAACTAACTTACTGTCAACACTTTGTTTTCGTCATCTTTCAAATGATTATGACAATCATTCGTTTGAAGCGACAAGAAATAATATATCACGTAGTGATTTATTTAGCAAGCATTTTTAATCAACCTTTTGATATCATGATATCTTCATCTACGGTGTCTTGTTTCCAACCTGTATTCGACAGATTAGCGCATTCTCTAAACAAGTGAAAGGCTACCCTTAAAGTGCATTACATATAAAAGAAATAACTCAATTCTATAAATACTCCCTTCTATAACCACAAGTAATAATGATCTAGATGAGTTTTAGTTAGAGTACCGATCGGGATAACGATCCCTGCCCTTCTGATGGTTTGAAGAAAGTGATCCAAAAACTCTATAATAAGGTATATAGATATAGGGATAAGGTTAAGCAGTCAAGTGTACTACTTTCATAAGTAGCCTATGAACAATCTTATAACCATCTCGCATTGCACCTTTACACAGATCACGTACTCCATTCACAGCTAGCTATTACATATCAAAGTTCTGAATAAACTCATTACTAACCTATATGGGGTGATCGCACTTGAAGCAATGGTTAAAGAACAGACGGAAAGGTTACGGCAAAAAGTTGGTTTCCATCCATGCGTGGAATGCCTGGATTGTTGTGATCCTTGCTATAACAGGTCTTATGCTGGTAGGCGGCTTTTGGCGCGAGATACTTGGAATTGGACGTGTCTGGTTAAAATGGCTACATATCATCGTTGGGCTAGCTATGCTGGCACCCGTATTATATTACTTGATTTTGGCCGGAAAGCACTGGAAACAGCTTCGTAATAGGCCTTGGCAAAGGGTGAATACCATCTTTGTTCTTGCGCTGCTGGTAGGCTGGCTACTCTCGGGTATTGTATTATGGCAGTTCAAGCTAGCTGGACCTCGATGGTCGAATGCAGCACTTTTGATCCATGACCTGCTGACTTGGGTGGGCTTACCTTATATTATCTATCACTCCATCACTCGGACCAAATGGTTAAAGGATCCTGCACGTCGTGCGGTTAAAACCACTACAACTTCAACACGAACTCAAAATACAGCTGACCCATCTGATTCAATATCGGATGAAAAAGAAACTCCGGCTGCTATATCTTCTTCCCAGTTTGATCGCAGTTCCGAGAGAGATCCCCTCAAATCAGAGGAGCGACCTCAACCGTTGTATACACGACGAGCTTTCATCCGTTCTGCTGTGGGGGTTGGTCTCGCCGTGACTCTTGGTCCTACTTTTATATCCTGGGTAGGACGAAATCTCAAGATCGATAACAGTATTGATAGCATGCTGGAGAACGACCCTAACCGTATGGTTCCTCTGCCACAACCGCTGTCTGCCTCTTCACCTCCCATTGGAGGCGGAGCTGAAGGTCATTTCCGCGTATATACGGTTACGCCTATACCATCCTTCTCCAATGCTAACTGGTCTTTCCGAATCGATGGACTGGTTGAACGGGCACAAGTTTGGAATTGGGAACAATTCGTGAAGCTGGCGCGCACCGTACAGGTTAGTGATTTTCACTGTGTAACGGGCTGGTCTGTATATAAAAATACCTGGGAAGGTATTTCTCTTGCACAGCTTTTGAAACAAGCCGGGGTCAAACCGGAAGCTCATAGTGTGAAGTTTTATTCCGGTGATGGTGTGTATACGGATGCCATTACGATGGATCAAGCACAAATGGAAGATATTATGGTCGCTGTCATGCATGATGGCAAACCTATCCCTGCTGATCTTGGCGGTCCAGTACGGCTCGTCATTCCTCAGATGTATGCCTATAAATCAGTAAAATGGTTGAATCGCATTGAACTCATCGACATCGAACATATTGGTTACTGGGAAGAACGAGGATATGACAAGGATGCATGGCTTACAGGCGCATCTCAGCGCATCCCTAACAATTTAAGTGGATCATGATCAGATAAGATAAGATAAGACTGGTAAGCGTTCTTTCGTTGTAAAAATAATTCAATTAATAGCAAAAGCCCCCGATCACATATTCGTGTCTTCGGGGGCCTTTTTCTTTTTCCTCATTATGAACTCTCTGATTACACTTTAACCCTGTGGGTTCAAAAGACGTACAAGTTCATCCTCATCCTCAATCGTTGGAATACCGAGATCATGAGCTTTGGTTAGTTTACTACCTGCCTTCTCTCCGGCAATAACCAAACCTGTCTTTTTCGACACACTGCCAGTCACCTTCGCTCCGAGCGCTTCCAGTCTTTGCGTTGCCTCTTCCCGCGTCAATTGGTGCAGCGTTCCGGTCAAGACGACCGTTTTACCACTGAAGAAGGAATCTTCCACAACAGCAACGGCTGGTGCCTCAGGTGCCTGAGCTTTCACGCCCAAGTTAAGCATTTTCTCAATTGCAGCCTGTGTAAACGGATCTGCAAAAAAGTTTACGATGCTCTCTGCCACAATACCACCGACGTCGGGTAGTTCAACCAGTTCTTCCACGGTTGCATTCATAATGGCGTGCAGATCTCGATAATGATCAGCGAGCATGCGCGTTGTCGATTTACCTGTGTTCGGAATACCCAGTGAGTATAAGAAGGAAGCCAAGTCTCTATCTTTACTAAGCTCAAGCGCAGCGATAAGGTTGTTCGCTTTCTTTTCCCCAAACCGCTCCAGCTTCACCAGATCATCAAACTGTAACGTATACAGGTCGGCAGGCTCACGTACGTTCAATTCATCATACAACTGAATCGCTGTTTTCTCACTGAACGTCTCGATGTCCATGGCATCACGGGAAGCAAAATGGGAAATACGTGCCACCGTTTGTGGTTTACACGCAAGTCTATTGTTACAGAACAGATGCGCTCCACGTTGCTCCAGTGGGAATCCACATGCCGGGCATTGCTCAGGGAAGACGATCTCCTCGCCATCACTCTCCTCTGTCACTTTACCCAGAATCTCAGGAATGACATCATTGGAGCGACGGATGAAGACCCGTGTGCCCAGAGCAAACTTCAGATTTTTGCGCTCAATATCGCCGACATTGTTCAGAGTACAGTTCTGTACCGTTACCCCGGCAAGTTCAACCGGTTCTACGCGTGCCAGCGGAGTTACTTTGCCTGTACGACCCACATTCCATACCACAGCATTAAGAACCGTCGTGGTCTCTTCCGCCTCGAATTTATATGCCACCGCCCAGCGAGGGAATTTATCGGTATAACCCAACACTTCGCGGGTGCGCATGTCCGTAATTTTGATAACAGCTCCATCGATCAGATAGTCTAGCTGCCCTCGGTTCTCCTGAATCGCGGCCAGTTGTTCCATCACATCATCAAACTCATGGAAATAAGTAATCGATGGATTAACTTTGAAGCGGTTCTCACGCAGGAAATCCATCATCTGCTGATGATTGGCAAACTGAATGTCATCCGAATAACCTACATTATAAAAATAAGCATTCAACCGACGCTCAGCCGTCGCCTTCGGATTCAGGTTGCGGAGCGCTCCTGCTGCTGCATTACGCGCATTCTTGAGTGGCTCTGCCGCTGTCTCATTGTATCGGTCCAAGACAGACAGATTCATGATGCCTTCACCCTGTACTTCAATCGTACCGCTTGTGTAAGGAATTTTGAGCGGAACGGATCGGATCGTTCTTACCTGTGCCAAAATACCTTCACCTACGGTACCGTTCCCTCGTGTAGAGGCTTGCACCAACTCACCGTTGGTGTATGTCAGGTTCAGCGTCAATCCGTCAAACTTCAACTCAATGACATAACCTGGTTCCGGTAAAGGCGTATCGGGATTTTTACTGTTATAGTCATTAATCAGTTTTAGTACACGGGTATTCCAGCTCCGAAGCTGCTCAATATTCTGTGCTTTGTCCAGACTCCATAAGGAGGATAAGTGGCGATGCGGGGTAAACCCCTTTAGCAGTTCGCCACCCACACGCTGTGTTGGAGAATCAGGCAGAACCATGCCGCTTTCCTGTTCCAGCGTAACCAGTTCATCGTACAGAAGATCATACTCCTTATCGCTGATCTGTGGCTGATCCATCGTGTAGTACTGATAATTATGCTGGTTCAGCTCGGTAACGAGTTGCTCCATCCGGTGCATCGGGTCCATACAGGGCCATCCCTCCGTTAATTTGATCTATGTAGAACGAACACTCCTATTGCACTGAACTGTGATAACAGATTAACTTTCCGATCGCTGTTATCCCCGGATTTCTTTTAATCCATTTTAAAAGGTGGAAATCCGGGGATAAAGGCGAACGCTATGCTTCTTCAAGTTATTTCTGTTCTCTCTGTTATCGTACAAAAGGGGGTTTCGTTCTTATTCTACTTTTGTAATTGGGGCAAATCCGGCAAGCAAACGTTTCACACCCACCGGAGCCGGGAAGGCAATCTGCAGTTCGGTATCATTACCTGTCCCTTTGACCGCAACAATGGTGCCTGTCCCCCATTTGCCATGCTGCACTTTATCTCCTGCCTTGAATCCTGCTTCACCATCAGAAGCTACCGGCTTGGAAGCAGATGATGGCGTAGAATATGTTGGGCGGGAGACACTTGTGGTCACACGCGAAGTTGGCGTGGATGAGGTAGCAGATGAACCGCTTTTACTTTGGTGATCAAAGAGCTTGGTGCCGCCACCGAAGTTACTTCCTCCACTAGAGCCTAACCCACGTCCACCATATGAGCCGCCTCCGCTACTTCCACGACGGTAACGATCACGAGCCATGGAGGTGTCTTCCTTCAGCTCATCCGGAATTTCATCCAGGAAGCGGGAAGGCGGGTTCGCTGTTGTACGTCCAAACAAGGTCCGCATCTGGGCACAAGACAGGAACAGTTGCTCTTCCGCACGGGTGATTCCTACATAAGCAAGTCGGCGTTCTTCTTCCAATTCTTCATTGTCCATAAAGGCACGGCTATGCGGGAAGACTCCTTCCTCCATACCTACGATAAAGACAACCGGGAACTCCAGACCTTTGGCGCTGTGCATGGTCATCAGGGTAACAGCGTCGCTCTGATCCTCTTCATCATCGTTCATGCTGTCGATGTCAGCAATCAATGCAAGATCGGTGAGGAACGACACGAGCGTTTTATCTTCATTATTTTTCTCAAATTCCATCGTTACCGACAGGAACTCTTCAATGTTCTCCAGCCGTGCACGGGATTCGAGTGTGTTTTCATTTTGCATCTCAAGACGGTATTGGCTCATCTCAAGAATCTTCTCGGTCAATTCAGTTACAGACAGATACTCTACCATCTGATGCAACGCAGCGATCATGTCATAGAACTCCACCAGCGCATTCCGCGTACGACCAGCAAAACCAAGATCATCTACGACCTGAAGTACACGGAAAATAGAAATTCCACGCTCTCCTGCCGCAGCCGCGAGCTTCGCTACTGTTGTATCACCAATGCTACGTTTCGGTACATTAATGATCCGGGTAAGACTGATATCATCGTCGGGGTTGGATAACAGGCGCAGATACGCCAGAATGTCCTTGATCTCTTTACGATCATAGAACTTGATGCCGCCGACAATCTGATACGGAATATCAGACTTGATCAGAATTTCCTCTATAACCCGGGACTGAGCGTTGGTACGGTACAAAATGGCATGGTTCTGATAGGATTTGCCGTTCTTCACATTTTTACTAATCTCAGAGGTAACAAAATACCCCTCATCATGCTCGGAATCCGCACGGTACACCTTGATCTTCGAACCACCCTCTTTGTCCGTCCACAGTTTCTTCGGTTTACGCCCTGTATTCAGGCCGATCACTTCATTCGCTGCATTCAGGATATTGGAAGTTGAACGATAGTTCTGCTCCAGCAAAATCGTACTTGCTTCAGGGTAATCTTTCTCAAAGTTCAGGATATTGCTGATATCCGCCCCACGCCAGCGATAGATCGACTGGTCACTATCCCCTACAACGCAGATGTGATGGTGACTGTCAGCGAGCATGCGGCACAGCATGTACTGTGCACGGTTCGTATCCTGATACTCGTCCACGTGAATGTATTGGAATTTCTTTTGGTAAAAGTCGAGGACTTCCGGCACTTCTTTGAACAGTTGAATGGTCTGCATAATGAGATCGTCGAAATCAAGTGAGTTGTTGGCTCTTAACTTTTTCTGATACATCTTATATACCTTCGCCACAATACCCTCGAAATAGTCTCCCGACTGCTTCTCATATTGCTCCGGACTGATCAGTTCATTCTTGGCCGTGCTCATCATGGATTGAACTGCTTTGGGCTCGAATTTCTTGGTATCGATATTCTGATCTTTCATACAGCTACGAATTACAGATAATTGGTCCGATGAGTCCAAAATACTGAAGTTGGAGGTAAAACCAATACGTTCAATATCACGGCGCAGAATTCGCACGCACATGGAGTGGAACGTGGATACCCAAATGTCGCGGCCTTGGGAGCCACCTACGAGTTGGGATACACGGTCTTGCATCTCACGGGCGGCTTTGTTCGTAAATGTAATCGCTAAAATGCCCCACGGGGGTGCCTTCCGTGTTGCAATAAGGTAGGCAATCCGGTGTGTCAGCACCCGGGTCTTGCCGGAGCCCGCTCCTGCCATAATCAGCAGCGGGCCATCCGTCGCCTCGACGGCTTGCCGTTGAGGGGTGTTAAGCCGTGCAACGGCATCATGTATATTTACAGGTTGCATGCATGCATGCTCCTTTCGTTGGTTGGTCTATAAAGCAAAATTAATAGGTTACACTTGCCACTCCGATGACAGAATAATCTTCCGATCGCTGTTATTCCCGGATTTTTCATCTACTTTTTCAAAGGTAAAAATCCGGTAATAAAGGCGAACGCTCCGCTTCTCCAGCTTATTTCTGTCCTCTTCGTTCTCGTGTAAAAATTAGTTTAACTTATATTTAAAGGTAGTAAAAATACAAGAGAGAACACTTCGTTTCTGTGTAAACCTTACTCTTGTATACGAATTGCTTAATTAGTAAGGGCAAAGTTCTATTTTAACAGATCATAAGGGGAAAATGGGGGAATGGTAAACTAAACCGATTAAATGGTTCCTTTTACAGCCAACACCGTCTCAAGTGCCTTAGTTAAATCGCTGTACACAATGTTACCTACCACGACAGTATCTGCCACCTGGGCAGCTTGCGCGGCTTTCTCCGAATCATCAATTCCGCCGCCGTAGATAAGGTGTGCCCGATCCAATTGTCTGTGTGTCTCACCAACAAGCTCCATATCTCCGAACGTTCCGCTGTACTCCATGTACACGATTGGAAGATTGAGCAGACGCTCCGCAGCCTGGGCGTATGCCACCGCAGCTCCTGTCGTCAGATCCGTATCTGCGCCAGTCAACCGAGCTACCGTGGAGTTTGCATTGAGCACAATATAACCCTCGGCAATAAGTAGATCCCACGGGATGAGATAACCATAACGCTCTATCGCTTGCTGGTGGTGCCCAATCATCCATTTGCTGTCCGTTGCATTCAAGACCATCGGGATCAAATATCCATCAAACCCGGGAACAACAGCCTCCAGATCGGATACTTCAAGCACACATGGCAACTCATAACGACGCACACGGGACATCAGGTCTACCGTGTTATCATAGGTAATCCCCGAAGATCCACCAACGATAATTGCATCGGTCCCCGACATACAGACCAGATCGAGTTCTTCGTCCGTAATTTCCCGGTCTGGGTCAAGCTTAAATACATGTCTCCACTGCTTAATCATGTCTATCAACGAACATTCCTCCAGAGGTTCTTCTGCATCCTAGAAAGCTTGTAAACTAAGTCTAAGTCAGCAGGCAGCGAGTGTCAATGTTCGTATAAAAAGGGGAACAGAAAAAAATGTATTTTTACGGTTTCCAGGCAAAACGTGTATTCATTTCATCCAACTCCTGCTCCGTCAGCACGTCAGAGTATACCCCGTACACGCCCCATTTCTCATAGTTAGCCACCTGTTCAGTGTCGTTGATGGTGTGCACGTAGGTGACAGAACCTGCACTATTCAGCTTGGCGACGAAATTCTGGTTTACTTTATATTCCGGCATAGTCACGGCATCAATATCATTCTTTTGTACAAAATCAACAACCTGAGCTTCTGTATCCTGTGTGGCATATAACGTATAGATAATGGAAGGGAATGCATAGACTTCTTTCACCGTTTCGAGCATCGGTTCGTTATAAATCTGTACAACCACCCGATCCAGCACAGATGGGTCATGTTCTTTGGCTGCATCCACGAGGGATCTTAACACCTGCTGAATATCCTCATCCTTCTGTTCCTTGGTGTCGGTTACGATATACATATCCGGGTACTTAGCCAGTACATCTATAATACCGTCTGCATCCATGGGTTGATACATGCCTAAAATAGGCGTATTCATGAATTCATCATGTGTCAACGCTCCGGCCTGTTTTTCCTCGGGAAGCTCTTGGTCCTGTCCTAGCATTTTACTCATATTAGCGGTCCATTCATGTCTGGCTACGGCTTTGCGATCCGATGTCAACATAAAGTCGATCTCAAATACACGTGTGCCTTTCTCGTAATTGGCAATCATCGCTTCATAGGCGTTGGTATATGGTTGATCACGAATACTGCCCATCGCATGGGCGATTAATCTATAAGCGGTAAATCCGTCCCGTTGTTCCTCACTCTCGCTTTCATAGGCGAAAAAGAGTGTGCCCACGGTAACGATCAGTAGTATTAACACGGCGGCAATGCGTTTCATATCACATTCACATCCTCAGTACCTTTTTGATAGCTAACTACCCGAATTGATAAGGTGTAAAACAAAATAGCCGCCCGAGGCGGCTGTTAAATGGTGGGTGCAGTTTGGGAATAAAGCACGGACCCTCCACATGCTCAGTCCTTTTGCTGTACACTCAACTCTTTCAAAAACGCAATCAGTGCCTCACGCCAAGGTCTCAGAGGTTCCAGACCGTTCGTTCGAATCGCCAGATGATCCATCACCGAGTATGCAGGACGAGGGGCTGGACGCGGAAACTGATCGGTTGTGCATGGCGTAAGTTCGGCTGTAGGCTCGAACCCACTCTGCTTATTAGCTTCTTCTTTTATTGCCTCTGCAAACTCGTACCATGTGCAAGTCCCTGAATTGGAGGCATGATAGATGCCATACTTTTCACTTATGGAAAGGATATGAATGAATCGGGCAAGATCCACCGTATAGGTAGGCGAACCTTGTTGGTCATGAACAACTTGCAGTTGTGGACGTTTCTCCATAAGTTCCAGCATGGTTTTGACAAAATTACTGCCATACACGCCAAACACCCATGATGTTCGAATAATAAACCATTGCGTACACAAACTTTGAACCAGCCGTTCCCCAGCAAGCTTCGACTTGCCATATACACTCTGCGGATTCGTTACATCGTACTCGCGGTAAGGTGTACTCCCGCTCCCATCAAATACATAATCGGTACTGATATATACCAGTTTTGCTTTCACTTTCTCGGCGGCAACCGCGATATTTCTAGTACCTGATGCATTGATTGCGTATGCTGTATCTTCATCTACCTCGGCCTGATCGACCGCCGTATAAGCAGCGCAGTGAATAATGATATGAGGTCGGAACGTTGTAATCATATCTGCGCACTGCTGTTGATCGGTAATATCCATCTGGTTTTTGTCACAGGCCAATACCTGATGACCCTCTGCTTGAAAGGTCTTCACCACATCATAACCCAGCTGTCCTGCCGCGCCAGTCACCATAACTCTATAGTTCATTTGGACGAATCACCCATCCGCTTACCGTACTGAAGCTGAACATAGTCCTGATATGTGCCTGATTGAATTCTAGTCCACCAATCTTGATGTTTCAGATACCACTGGATCGTCTCCTTGATCCCTGTCTCAAAATTGTGTGCAGGTTGCCATCCGAGCTCTGTACGTATCTTGGTAGGATCTATACCATAACGTCGGTCATGTCCCAATCGATCCTGTACATATTGAATCAAACTCGCCGGTTTACCCAGTTGTTCCAATACGCTCTCCACAATGTATATATTGGTACGTTCATTATTACCACCAATGTTGTATACCTCTCCAGATTGACCATTATGAATCACCAAATCAATCGCGCTGCAGTGATCCTCGACATAAAGCCAGTCACGAATATTGAGGCCGTCACCATATACTGGAATGGCTTCATCATTTAATGCACGGGATATAATCAGCGGAATCAGTTTCTCCGGGAATTGAAAAGGCCCGTAGTTATTGGAGCAACGTGTAATATTTACAGGCAATCCAAAGGTTTCATGATAGGCTCTTACGAGCAGATCCCCGCCAGCTTTACTTGCAGAGTAAGGACTGTTTGGCATCAGAGGTGTATCTTCAGTAAATAACCCTGTTGCACCCAATGATCCATATACCTCATCCGTCGATACCTGAACAAATTTGGTGACTTGATACTTCTTTGCCGCATCCAGCAGAACCTGAGTACCCATCACATTGGTACGCACAAAGATATCCGGGGACAAAATACTTCGATCCACATGAGACTCGGCAGCGAAATTCACAACCACATCGATGCCTTGAGAAAAAACAGCTTCCATCTGCTGTACATCTGCAATATCTGCCTTGATGAAGGTATATCGGGGATTGGACTCTACCGTATGCAAGTTCTCCAAGTTCCCTGCATACGTTAATGCATCCACATTGATAATTTCATAACTCGGATGTTCACGAAGCATATATAACACAAAGTTGCTGCCGATAAATCCAGCCCCACCCGTAACCAGTAGTTTCATGCTGTCTCTCTCCCTCTGCCTCCAGATACAGAAGTATCTGAAAAGTCTGATTAATTAGTCGAAATTCAGTTCAGCATCTTTCAGTAAAGGATGCTTCTGATCCTTCTCCGATAATATAGGTTTCGTCACAGGCCAATCAATGGCGAGCGCCGGATCGTTCCACAAAATTCCACGATCATGTTCAGGCGAATAATAGGCGTCTACCTTATAAGTTACCAGGGAATGAGGCACCAAGGTACAAAATCCATGAGCAAATCCTTGAGGAACAAGCAGTTGCCGCTGGTTGTACTCACTTAGAATGACACTTTTCCATTGGCCAAAGGTAGGGGATGACGTGCGGACATCCACAATCACATCATATATAGCCCCAGATATAACCCTCACCAATTTAGTCTGTGCTTTGGGCTGAAGCTGATAATGAAGCCCACGCAGAACACCTGCTTCAGCCGACAAGGATTGATTGTCCTGAATAAAGACGTGCTGTATCCCCTGTTCATGCAGAACCTGCTCATTATAACTCTCCATAAAATATCCACGGTGATCACCATAAACCTTGGGTTCCAATATGGCAGCACCATCCATAAACAGCGGAAGTACCTTCATGACATCCCTCCGTTTTGCTGTTGACATCATTTCTTCATATTGACTATGTATATGTACAGTGTCGGGTATGTGTTTGTTCATTGGCCTGTATAACCCTCATATTTACTCTTCCATAAAATAAATTAAAGCCCAGCCGCGATATCATTCTTCGGCTGGACTTCAAGGGCATGCGGAAAACCATTTATTGATTCTTTACGACCTGTTCCAAATACTTCAAGAGATCTTTCCGTAGATCCGGGCGTTGCAATGCGTAGTGAATAGATGTCTCAATAAAGCCCAACTTCTCACCAACATCATGACGCAGTCCGTCAAAATGATATGCGAGAATCTGCCGCTGTTCATTCAATCGGGACAAGGCATCCGTAAGCTGAATTTCTCCCCCTACACCAGCAGATTGTTGACCTAGTATCTCAAAGATATCCGGTGTAAGAATATAACGTCCCATAATAGCAAGGTTCGAAGGGGAATCTTCGGTCTTTGGTTTCTCAATTAAGCGGCGGGCCCGAAAGACACGATCATCGGTAGGGGTCAGTAACTCTCCGTCCACTATCCCATAGCGGGATACCTCGCTCCAATCAACAGGCTGTACACCTACAATCGGAGATTGCAGTTCATCGTAGACATCGATCATCTGCTTCAGGCAGGGATGTTCCGCTTCCACAATATCATCCCCTAACAGGACGGCAAAAGGCTCGTTGCCGATAAACTTGCGGGCACACCAAATGGCGTGACCAAGTCCCTTCGGTTCCTTTTGACGGATATAATGAATATCTGCCATCTCGGAGGGTTTGCGTACTTCGTTAAGCAAGTCCCACTTCTGTTTGTCCGCCAGATTCTGCTCCAGCTCAAAAGAATAATCGAAGTGATCTTCAATGGCCCGTTTCCCTTTACCTGTCACAATAATGATATCTTCAATGCCTGAAGCTACGGCTTCTTCAATAATGTACTGAATCGTTGGCTTGTCCACGATGGGCAGCATTTCCTTAGGCATCGCCTTGGTGGCAGGCAGAAACCGGGTACCCAGCCCTGCGGCTGGAATAATCGCTTTACGAATACGCACACGAACCCACTCCTTTTGCTAGATAAGTTGAACTAAAGATTATTTACACTGACACTACGATGACAGAACAACCTTCCGATCGCTGTTATCCCCAGATTTTTTAATTCACTTTTTTAAAGGGGAAAATCCGGGGATAGCGTATGCTTCCGATGCAGCTTTCTTTCAGAAAGCTTTTAGGCGAACGCTTCGCTTTTTCAGGTTATTTCTGTCCTCTCCGTTATCATGTAAATGATTAGTCCATCTTGTATAGATTCATATATTTAATGATTCTTATTGCTAGGATGCTTGGACTTCATTATACCATCAACAATTCGCGGATATCCTGTTCGGATAAGGTCGTCGATCCCCCGTCTCCCGGTTCGATTACTTCGGCAATCAAGTCCTTCTTGCGCTGCTGGAGTTCCAAAATCTTCTCTTCGATCGTACCCTCGGTAACCAAGCGGATGACTTGCACCACTTGTTTCTGTCCCATGCGATGGGCACGGCCAATTGCCTGTTCTTCCACGGCAGGATTCCACCACAGATCATATAATATAACGGTATCTGCCCCTGTTAAGTTTAATCCGGTACCTCCAGCTTTCAGGGAGATTAAGAACAGTTCAGCTTCGCCCTCATTAAATCTGTGACACATCTCGACCCGGCTCTGAGCAGGGGTCTGACCATCGAGGTAAAATAGGTTTCTTCCCTGTGCCGCAAGGGTCTGACGAATCAGGTTCAACATGCTCGCAAATTGGGAAAAGATGAGGATTCGTTTGCCTGCAGCCAAACAATCCTCGACCGTTTCAAGCAACTGTTCCATTTTCCCGGAATCGCCTTGATAGCCTTCCACAAAGAGGGCCGGGTGACAACACAACTGACGCAAGCGCGTGATGCCAGCCAGAATTTTGATACGATTCTTCTGGAATCCGTTATCCTCCATGTCCTTCGATGCTTCATCCTGAAGCTGGGAAAGGTATGCGGCATACAATTTCTTCTGTTCAACCGTAAGCTCTGACCGCTGTACCGTTTCAATTCGATCAGGCAATTCTTCCAACACATCCTTCTTCAAACGGCGCAGAATAAACGGACGTACCATCCGCGAGATCCGTTCCGGAGGAAGGTCCCGGAATCTTCTGTAACTTGGAAATAACCCAGGGAATACCGCTTCAAAAATGGACCACAATTCATCCAGCGAGTTCTCCACAGGTGTACCTGTGAGTGCAAAACGGCGCGGAGCTTGAATTTGTTTGACTGCCTGCGCAGTCTGGGAAGAAGCATTTTTGATTGCCTGAGCTTCATCCAAAATGAGCGTATGGAAGGTTCGGCCGAGATAGGTGTCCAAATCCCGTCGCAAGAGAGGATACGACGTCACAATTACATCTGCCTCATCCATGCCTGAAAGCATGCTGGCTCGTTCTTCTTTCTGACCTGCGGCAATCAGTACGTTCAGATGCGGGGCGAACCGCGCAAACTCATTGGCCCAGTTATAGGTTAGCGAGGCAGGCGCCACGACAAGTACCGGAGGGTGAATGACCCTCGTTCGGATCGTCAGTCCATCCTGCTGCATCGTGGACCATAGGCCATCTGTATTCACTGATGCCATCTTGTCCAATGGGAGCCCAATTTCGGGATCGATGTCGGTAGTCGCCAACGTTTCACCACCCCGTAATGATCCGCTCTCCCGGTATTTATCACCGCCCGTATGCTCAATGTTGTACTCAGGCTTCTCCTGAAGTACCGCTGTGATATACGCGATGCTTTGCAACGTTTTGCCAAGTCCCATATCATCCGCAAGAATGCCGCCAAAACGATAATAAGCGAGGGTACGCAGCCACTGGTATCCACTGTTCTGATAATCCCGCAGGATGGGGGTCAGTGATCCCGGCAATGTAAAATCCATCCGTTCGGGATCTCTGAGATCATCGAGGAAACGTTTCAGAGAGCCTCCCCACTTCACATGACCGGAAACTTCGTCCCTGCCTGGCAATTGTAACGCCCGAACAGCTGGCAGCTGGATATGGCTACTCTTGATGTCATCTGCTCCCAGCCCAAGTGAATCGGCCATGTGAGCGAAGCTATCTGCACCTTCATTTTCAAGTGAAAGAAAGACACCGCTCTTGAGACGGAAATACGGTTTCTTTTCCACAATGCGACGCATGAGTTCCTGAAGCTCCTGCTCGTCCACACCTTCCATCTCAAATGAAATCTCCAGCCAGTCCAATCCTCTTCCCAAATCTGCCCGTACTTTCGGCGGTGTTGGATAGGATTGCACCATCGCCTTCACGGCGTTTGGCATATAGATATCTACCTGTTTCTCAAGCTCAGGCAACAGATGATACATGACATCATATATTGCATCTTCCCGTTCGCTCGCCCAAACACTACCATCCCTTTCGAGAAAGGATCGATCAAGCCGTTCAATCAGATTCCGCTCTTTGTATCGATCACGCACCAAAATAACCTTTTTCTCTTCTTCATCTATTAAATACTCGGCAAGCGGATTAATAACCATGACCTCATAGTCGAATTCCAGACGCGCTGTAATACGTTCACGATAGAAGTCAATGTACAGCTTCGGTGAAAGTTCCGGTTCCGCGATCTGTTCACGCACCTGCGAATCAATGGACAGATGTCCAAGCGTACGCAGTTCTGGCACGACATGCTGTACGAATTCATCCACCTGCTGAGTCGAAATATCGATGCTTTCCTTGATTCCATACGACGTGAGCGCCCCACTCAAGTCCTCCAGACTTCGCATCTGCATCGGCTCCAACATATGCAACTGTCCTTCCACCACGGCGGCATCATAAGCAGGAAGAAGAATCAGCTCACGCAGTCCCGAAATTTCAAGCTGATACCCTTCATTCGCTCCCTGAGCGATCCGGTAAAATAAAGGAAGTACCCCTTCCCCTAGTGTGAGTGGCCCATTGGCAAATCCCGTGCCCTCCATCCGACTGTCGGCCTGTAGTAGTAATTCCAGCAATGGCTTCCATACGAGCGGAGCAATCAGTATATCCCGTCCGTCCGAAGCTCCCAGATAACCGGAGATGGATTGGCGATAGGCCTCCTCACTCTGTCTCATTCGAATAAGCATCGAGAGAATGGCCTGATCCTGCGGAGTGAAAACATGCATCAATGGATCATAGTGGAACAGTTTGGTAAATGACATGGGCTCGCCCTTCTCGATACAGTTCAGGAATTGCTTCACTTTCTGCACCACATACAGACGTTTGTTACCCACTTTCAATTCAAGAGCAAGTTTCCCACCACCCTTGTGAACCTGTATCAGCTTACATATAAACTGAACCTGCAATTCTTCCCGCAGGGAGGAACGGCTGACAGGGGCAGTGTATTTACGATCATTTCCATGCAGCGGTCTCCGATCCTTGGCAAACATAGACAGAATCTGATCCGCCGTACGGTAAGAAGGTTTATCTGCCGAGCGGCCCCACCCCGAAGCTGAGCTTGGCCGACCTGCTTGGGCAAAGTGAACGGGCGGACGCTCTGGGGCATCATTCAGTTGCTTTCGTTGTGAAGGGGACTGCGGTCGCTCCCACATGCTCTCTTCGACCAACGTCCCAACCCTGGACTTGGAACCTGAACTGGAACTGGTATTGGCTCCTTGGCCTGGAGCAGGTTGAGGAAGCTTCCCCGAAGCAATCGTGGCATTACGCTCCTGCTGCTCACCCCATTCGTGAATAGCCAACAGGACAGCAGCGACATGTTTGCAATAGTCATAATGCCTGCCATCACCCGGACAACTGCAGCCTGCCACAATCTCACCTGATCCATCTACATCCACCGTAACCTGATAACGCTCCGATCCACGTACCTGAGCTTCATAATGAAGCTGATCCTCACCGACCACCAGATTGGTCACCCTGCCAGATTGGTTATAATCTTCTCCGCGCTTGAATGCCGTGACCCCGCACAGCAATTTGATATCCATAATTGTGAATGGCGCCACGCTTCTTCGCCTCCTGTATCATGATGTAAAAAAACCCCAAGAGCTCCGTAAAGCAGAGATTGGGGTTGCTTCATGCTTGATTGTAAATGTTGATGTAACATACAATCTGTTTATTTCACCAATTGACCACGTGTAACGCCCAGTTGGTTTGTTGCTTTGAGTGTTTTCCAAACTTGTGTACCACTGATCTCGCCGCGCAGTGCACGGTTGTACAGATCGATAACTTCGCGTACCTGCTCCGGTGTCTCTTCCAGGAATTCCACACGGTAACGGGATACACCCAGATCCATAAAGTTGGTCAGATACTCGGCACCTGACTGTTCCACTGCGTTGTATACCGTATTACGGCAACCTTCATCCACACGTACCGGGTGGGACATGCCGATCCGGTCTTGCAGTGATGCACGCTGTTCCTCACAAGGACGGCCACAGTTCGTAAAGTCCGTTCCTTCACTCATAAACGTACAATACACACAGTGCTCGGTGTGGAACATCGGCAGATGCTGATGGATTACCACTTCGGTCTGACTTGTACGGGAGTGACCCAGCAAATCAACCATTTGTTGAATGTTCAGGTCATAGGATGGCGTAATCCAGTCACATCCGGCTTCCAGGAACAATTCTACTGCTTTGTGATTGGCGATGTTCAATGAGAAGTCGCCGATCAGTTCCGGGTGCTTCGCATCCGGGTTTTCCATCCGGTGACGCAGGTAGAAGTAGAGTGCGCCTGTATTACGTACCAATACCGCATCCGGCTTCAGACGCAAGATGTTGTTGTGATATCCATTCTCCCCAGGCATGTGAATACGCGGTGTTGCCAGCGCGATCTTGCGACCAGCGGCATGCACAGCTTCCACGGCTGCCGGGAACTGTTTGATAAACTCGAAGTCGGCATAGATCATACCGATTCCTGCTTCAATCGCTGCCTCCACTTGTGGCAGGCTACGGCAGAGTGCGGTCAGTTCTGCTTGACCGCGAGCGACTGGTGATGCCGGTTTAACCGAATCGCCGTACACATCTACCGCGCGTTTCACGTAGACGGGTGGTTTAGGACGCTCGCCCGCGAGTTGTTCTACAGCCTGACGACGAATGTTATTCAACTCACGCATCGGGATGATAACGTCACCGTGCAGATTGACGTCCATTCCTTCCAACTGGAACACGGTGCCTCCCAGACGACCGAACTGCTCTTCGAGCAATTCATGTGTCATTGGACGCTTCTGGGCGATGTCCAGTTCCATCTCGGAATCAATACGGACGGTCGTGCCTTTCTGTACGTCTGTCCACCATGTGCTAAGCGGCTGCCCTGGGCTGCCGATGACCTTCACCTTCACCGGGAATACACGGTACGGCTTCTCGGTCTCGAAGCTTTGACGCAGACGTTTGTCCAGCGCCGGGTCATTCGTTTTCCACACTTTGTCGCCAACTTTTACGCGTCGCAGATCCACATCACTGCGGCCTGGCACAACGTCAACGATCCAGCCCTCTTCGGCTTCGCCTTCGAGTTTTACGCCTTTGCGACGTACATCGTATACACGTCCGCCCTCTTCCTTCTGAGTCGGGTCTCCGGCGTCAAATACGATCCCGTCTCCACGTTTCACAGGTGCATCCAGCTTCAGGACCACACCATCGCGCAACACTTGATCCACACGACCAAGGTAGACACCACGGCTTTTCGGGAACGTTCCATCCACCAGTTCTTTGTTGTTTGTACCGCTCAGGAAACCATGCGTGAAGCCACGGGAGAAGCTTTGCTGCAATTCGCGAACTTCTTCCTTGCTTGGCGGTGTGTTATCTCCATCAAAATAACGGTCAATCGCTTTACGATATTTGCTTACTACGTTTGCTACGTATTCCGGCGTTTTGAGACGTCCTTCAATTTTGAAAGAAGTTACTCCTGCTTCGATCAGTTCCGGCATCAGGTCAATCGCTGCCAGATCTTTCGGAGACAACAGATAGGCTACATCACCCATCGGTTTGTGTACCCCATCCACCATCAGGTCATATGGAAGACGACAAGCTTGTGCGCACTCCCCACGGTTCGCCGAACGTCCTCCCCACATTTCGGAAGTAAGACACTGCCCCGAGTAGGATACACACAGCGCACCATGAACAAATACTTCCATTGGAAGTTTTGCCTGCTCACCGATCTTCTGGATCTGCTTCAGGTTGTTCTCCCGTCCCAGAACGACACGTTCCATATCAAACGGCTTCGTAAACTCGACCGCTTCCGGAGACGTAATTGTCATCTGTGTTGAACCGTGAATCGGGAAATCCGGTGATATCTCGCGGATCATCTTCACCAAACCCAAATCCTGAACAATTACAGCGTCCACACCTGCATCGACACAAGCGTCAATCAGTTCTTTGGCATCCGTTAATTCATTTTCAAAAATCAATATATTAAAGGTCAAAAAACCTTTTACGCCATAACTGTGCAAAAACGCCATAATCTCCGGCAGCTCGTCCATGCGGAAATTGTTCGCCCGTGCCCGTGCATTAAACTTTTCGACTCCGAAGAAAATTGCATCTGCGCCATTAGCTACCGCCGAACGCATACAATCCCAGTCACCAGCAGGTGCCAGAAGTTCAACGTCTTCTCTTCGTATTGTTGCTGTTTTCATGTAGATCCTCCCCATAACCGGCTATCCGCCGGATTTCATCCCTATATCCTTAAACGCCTGAACATCCTAAGCTTAAAACTGCACCTTATCGGGTACACCTGCATTGTCACGGTATTACAATATCTATCTATTATGTCTGTATTGCCTGAACTCCAAGCTTACAGTCATTCCTATTCATCAGATCAGTAGTCATAACTCCTGAACTAGTATAGTGTACCACTTCTGCACCGACTCTTCTACGTTTTCCTGAAAAAACCGTTTACCATTTTCATTTCCAGTACAACGAAAAAAACCGAAAGGTCTTTTGACCCTCCGGCTCCACTAATATTATTTAATAAAAGTAAATGAGTTCACTGCTTTCTCCAATGCTGCCGCCTGAACTTCTGTCTTGTTGGCATCATTCAGCCCACTTGTGATGGTATAGGTTGTTCCGTCCTTTTCAAACACGATCTGGCGACCCGCATATGGCACGCCTTTGTCCAGCTCATGATACGTAAAGGAAAATGCAGGCACACCCGCAAACGTCAGCTCTTCACTGCCAAGCAACTTGAAGTTCTTACGGGTTTTGGTGGCTTCGGCATAGGCTTCTCTCAATTGGCTGACCGTCATCTCGATCGACTTGTCTTCGCTCGCCGCAATGGAGAATTCTCCGCCAGTAAAGGTGTACACCACAGGTGAATATTCGAATCGATCACTATACGGCGTCCAGTAACGCGGAATATCTACACTGTATTTATAACGTTTGGACGTACGTGTAAGTGTCTTCGTTTTGTCTGTCAAATAAGGATCTTCATCCAGCTGACCGAAATTATCGGCAACCGTATCAAAATCAATCTCCACACTCTTCATAATCCGTTCAAACCATGCCCGATCTGCAATCTGCTCCTCAGGGAACGTATACTCTGCATAATATCGATACCCATTCTTCTGCAAAAGAACATCAAACTCGGTCTGCCAGCCCCCACCAAAGTTATAACGGAATTCATTCACCTCAGCAGTCTCTCCCGAGATATCCATCGTATATGAACCAATTGGCTCGTAACTCTCTGGTGTAAATGTCTCGCGCATCCACTTATCCAGTTGGCCGCTCCAGTCTTTTACCGTTGTACCTGCCTTCGCCGAAGTGACACGCCATTGCAGATACGCACCATCCTTGGCTTCATAGATCATCTGATTGTTATCCATTGACCAGCCGGCTGGAATCTTCAATTCAATACCATAGTCATCGTTCCACGCGGAGCGCATGCCATTATCTACGGTGGATAGATCCTTAATCGTTCGATCCGACTCTGCATATGTTGGCTGGAATGAATTGAGTAGCGCTGCACGTTTGCCTAGATCTTTATAATTCAGGGCTTCGTAATCCGCGAGGTACACATCATATTGACGACCTTCACTCAGATACTGACGCATCTCCCATAACATGCCGTCTACATCTTTCACGATAATCCGTGCATAAGGTGTTTTGCCTTTCGACACCGCTTGACGATCCAGCACCGTATCTCCCGATTGTTTGGCCTCCTGGACGAGTTGCTGCAACAAATCATCCGCATCCAGAGCCACATCCTGATCGCTGACATACACTTCAAGATAATAACTGTTGTCCGCAGTGCCAAAAGTCATCATGCGCTCCTGCTGACCGGTCTGGAAAACTATAAGGTCTGCCGGGTAGTTAATGGACCAACCGTAAAAACTGTTACCAATTCTGGTTTTGCCTTCATCCGGATGAATGCCATCCTCGTCATCCACCGAATCATCGGTTTGCAACAGACGAATGACCATTTCTCCGGAGCTAGTCGGAGCTAGCGTCGCCCCGATACCGGCAGCAACCGGACGAAGTGGAACCATAAGTACACCATTCACCATCTTGGGAGCGGCACCCATCTCATGTTTTACACCATCCACCCAGGCAATTGAACTGCCAATCGTTAGGGTAACCGTGTGTGGACCTTCCTTGATTTTGACAACATCATTTTTCTCCAACCGGATTTCACTGCCAAATGCTTTCTTGAACACTCCCACAGGCACCATCGTAACACCCTTGAACTTGTAAGGTTTGGCTATGGCCTGCTTATCGCCGTTGATGTAGGCGCTCGTGCTCCCCGCTTTCACCCGTAGTTCACTTGTCGTCAGATCAGATGCCCATACAGGCAATGCCGCGCCAATGGTCAGCATCCCGGTTAATACACCTGTGCTTAGCACACGTATCCATGACTTTTTCATTCCGTTCTTTCGTCCTCTCTCCATCCGGGCTGATCGCCGGGCTTTATTGTTCTTCATCTGCAAGGAACGCTTCATCTTCCTCGTCTACGATGTCTGCGCGATCAGCAAGCACCAACGTGCGGGTGACGATATCGCCATCCGATTGCATCAACAGCTTTACCTTTTGCCCAGGCAGATACTTTTTGAGCAACTCATTGATATCCACTACTGAAGAGACACGTGTGCCCGCGACACTGTATAGGACATCGCCCTCTTTGATTTTGGCTTTCTTGGCTTCTGGAGACAGTACGCCCGTAATCGTTAAGGGATCATCTGTAGGCAGCCCCACAATCGCAGACCAACTTTCCTCCAGCTGTAGCCCCAGACTTGCACGTTTTATTTTTCCATATTTAAAAAACTGATCGATGATATATTGAACGGTATCCACGGGAATCGAAAATCCCAAACTCTCTACGCCGACCGCAGAAAATTTCATGGAATTGATACCAACCACCTCACCCTTCAGGTTGACCAGCGGTCCTCCGCTATTTCCTGGGTTAATGGCCGTGTCGGTCTGAATCAACCGGTAGGTCGCCTCAACACCACGATTCAAGCCGCTAATTACCCCTACCGTTGCCGAGTTGCGCAAAGAAAAGGAAATCGGCGTACCCAAGGCAATCACCGTTTCTCCAACAGTAGTTTGTGAAGCTTTGGCAAAGCTCGCCGGTTTGAGTGATTTGGCATTGATTTTGATTAGCGCCAGATCACTGAGTGCATCACTGTATGTTTTCGTAATTTTGTATGTATTGCCATCCGTCGTTACGACAACCGGATTCGTTAATCCGTCGACCACATGTGCATTCGTTACAATCCATCCATTGGACCGGATAATGACACCTGTACCATGTGCAAGATTATAACGGTCGTCTGATGTTGCACCGTCCTGCACTTCGGTAGATTTCCCAATAATACCTACGACCGAAGGAGATACCTTTTCGATCACTTTGGGAATGGCTTCACTTCCCTTGTACGTGTACGTTCCTGATTTGGCATCATATTGTCCACTTCCACCAACTGCCTTGAGCAGATCCTTGGTGTTCACATAGACTTGACCATCTACCACTTTCGCTTGCATCGCCGCTTTGGATTCAGCTGCACCGGCCGTTGCCGCTACACTAATCGAGAGTACAGTAGCCATCAGTATGGCTATCCCCTTTTTACCCAACACGCTCATATTCTCACCTGACCCTCTCTATACATCCTTCTTGCGCGACTCGACATCGGATTCATCGCTGAATCTATTCTCTCTTTCTCTCATCTGCAATTCCGGTATCCCTCAATGTATCATACAGAATCTGGATATACAATTGTTTTAAGTCCTATTTTAGTAGAGAAGATAGAATCTTGTTCAATCGTTTCAGTATAAATGAAAAAAACACCCTCCATGTCTCTCTGGAAGGTGTTCGTCTGTACCTCTTTTAGAGGTTGTTCAAAAAGTCCGCTTTTGATTACGAAGGATGCCTAGTGGCATCATCAGCATCGAATATAGAATTCAGCCGAAATGTCCGTTGCTCACGTAGTTCTCCCTACGCTCCGCTACTCCATTTCTAGCTTCATCCCATCTTCTCGGTACTGAAAACCGATCTTTTTGAACATGCACTATTGGCTTAATTCAATTCAGCGGCATTCCTACTGAGCAAACCAACCCGTTATCATCGCATAGTCTGTCATCAGAAATACCAGTAGGCTGACTACTGCAAATCCGATCGCAAACAGATTTTTCTTCGGTGCCCGAAGAAGCCGAACAACTCCGATGAAAATCAGGATCGTAAATAAGATGACAAAAATATCAAATGCATTAAAATTCGATGTACTCGCCGTGGCAGCTTCTGCAAACAGCATGGATAGACAGACCTCCTTACCATAGTTGAACAGCTAACGCATACCCTAATATCTTCCTCTATGTTATCTGTACCCTGCTTGTAATGCAAGCCCTATCATCCATAAAAATGAAAAAAAGACAATTTGGCCGAATATTCCTGTAACGCTCGTCGCAATGCATATGTAAACACTTTCACGGAATAACCTTAGTCCGAAGGAAACACCGTGCATAATTCATAATGAAAGCCCTTCTTCTCAGAAGCAGAGCACATTAGATCGTAATCCAACGTCTTTACCTTTTCGAGAAGAAGGGCCAATACTGCCACTTCATATTGGTATAACTACTGGTTAGAGGACCTTAGTCCACCAACTGCAGTGCCTTGCTCCGCTCGGTATCCCGCTCCAGAACCGGCTTCAAGTACTTGCCGGTATAAGAAGCTTCCACTTTAACGATATCCTCAGGTGTTCCGGTTGCAACAATGGTACCTCCACCGCTACCGCCTTCTGGACCCAGATCAACAACATAGTCTGCCGTTTTGATCACATCCAGGTTATGCTCGATCACTAGCACCGATTCCCCAGAATCAACCAGACGGTGTAATACGTTCAGCAAACGATCGATATCATCGACATGCAAACCGGTAGTCGGCTCATCGAGGATGTAGATGGTTTTCCCCGTACTGCGGCGATACAGCTCGGAAGCGAGCTTCACCCGCTGGGCTTCACCACCAGACAATGTGGTTGCAGGTTGTCCCAGATTGATATAACCCAGACCCACATCCATCAGTGTCTGCATTTTACGATGGATCTTCGGAATGTTCTCGAAGAATTGGGTTGCATCTTCAACCGTCATTTCCAACACATCGGAAATATTTCTGTTTTTATATTTCACTTCAAGCGTTTCCCGGTTGTATCGTTTGCCTTTGCAGACTTCACAAGGAACATAGACATCCGGCAAGAAGTGCATCTCGATTTTGATAATGCCGTCTCCACGGCAGGCTTCACAACGTCCACCTTTGATATTAAAACTGAACCGGCCTTTCTTGTATCCACGTACCTTGGCTTCGTTCGTCTGAGCAAACAGATCCCGGATATCATCAAAGACACCGGTATACGTAGCCGGGTTGGAACGTGGTGTCCGCCCGATTGGCGACTGGTCAATATCGATAACTTTATCGATATGCTCCAGACCACGAATCTCTTTATGTTGACCCGGACGTACCCGAGCACGGTTCAGATCACGTGCCAACGTTTTGTAGAGGATCTCATTGATCAATGTGGATTTACCTGAGCCAGACACACCCGTTACCGCAGTAAATACACCTACAGGAATCTTCACATTCAGATTCTTCAGGTTATTTTCTTTAGCTCCACGTACTTCCAACCAACGGTCTCCTACACTTCTACGTTCAGTACGAATCGGAATGAATTTGCGTCCACTCAGATATTGACCGGTTAAGGAGTTCTCATCGTTCATGATCTCCTCCGGTGTACCCTGTGACATGATGGTACCTCCGTGGATACCTGCACCTGGGCCAATATCAATAATATAATCGGCAGCCATCATCGTATCTTCATCATGTTCAACCACGATCAACGTATTACCAATGTCGCGCATATGCGCAAGCGTTGAGATCAGACGATCATTATCCCGTTGATGCAGACCGATACTTGGCTCATCGAGAATATACAATACACCCATCAGGCTGGAACCAATCTGTGTGGCCAGTCTGATCCGCTGGGCTTCCCCACCTGACAATGTTCCGGCAGCACGACTCAGTGTAAGATAATCCAGACCAACATTCACCAGGAAGCCGAGACGACTGTTGATTTCTTTCAGAATAAGCTTGGCAATCGTCTGCTCTTTCTCACTCAATTCCAATGTATCAAAGAATCGGCCAGCTTCACCAATGGACAAACTAGTCACATACGCCATGTTGTGATCATTAATCGTAACTGCGAGACTTTCCCGTTTCAGACGCTGACCTTTACATGTACCACAAGGCTTCGCACTCATGTAACCCTCAATAAACTCACGGATACCTTCAGATGCTGTATCCCGGTAACGACGCTCCAGGTTATTCACGATACCTTCGAAGGTAACCAGTGCTTCCTTCCGTTGTCCAAAATCATTCTCATAGCGGAAACGGATTTTCTCCGTACCTGTTCCCTGTAATAACTTGTTCATCTGCTCAGCCGGCAGATCTTCGACAGGTACATTTTGCGGAATGTTGAAGTGCTCACATACTGACTTCAGGAACTGCGGATAATAGGTGGATGTGCCACCTGTCCAAGCATCAAAAGCTCCATCTTCGATGGTCTTAGTCCGATCCGGTACGAGCAGATCAGGGTCAACGATCATTTTGACACCTAACCCATCACAATCCGGGCAAGCCCCGAAAGGGCTGTTAAATGAGAACATCCGCGGTGCCAGCTCTTCAATACTGAATCCGCACACCGGGCAGGCAAAGTTGGAACTGAATCGCAGCTCTTCTTCACCCATAATGTCCACCAGCA
Source organism: Paenibacillus sp. 10L310 (assembly GCF_056395745.1). NCBI lineage: Bacteria > Bacillati > Bacillota > Bacilli > Caryophanales > Paenibacillaceae > Paenibacillus > Paenibacillus sp. 10L310. The sequence goes on from NZ_JBFTKC010000023.1 coordinate 26,078, forward strand.
GTTGTCCACCAGACAGATTTAGTGCTGTTTCAATAGAGTCGGCCAGACGCGCCTGTACATCATCCTTAACAACGATCCGGTCAACAACGACTTCAATCGTATGCTTTTTATTTTTCTCCAATTGAATATCTTCTGACAAGTCACGCAATTCCCCGTTTACCCGTACACGGACAAAGCCCTGCTTGGACACATCAGCAAATACACTTTTATGCTCGCCCTTACGGCCCGAGATAATGGGTGCCAAAATCTGCAACCGGGTACGCTCTGGATATTGCATAATGCGGTCAACCATTTGTTCTACGGTCTGGGAACTAATCTCCACGCCATGGTCAGGACAATGTGGATGGCCCACACGTGCAAATAACAGGCGCAGGTAATCATAAATTTCGGTCACGGTTCCTACTGTGGAACGTGGGTTACGGCTTGTTGTTTTCTGATCTATTGAAATGGCAGGAGATAATCCTTCGATGGAATCCACATCCGGTTTCTCCATCTGTCCCAGAAACTGCCGTGCGTAAGCTGACAATGATTCTACATAACGCCGCTGTCCTTCGGCATAGATCGTGTCAAAAGCCAGCGAGGACTTGCCTGAGCCACTCAGACCAGTCAATACAACAAAGCGGTCACGCGGGATGGTAATGTCGATATTTTTCAGGTTATGCGCTCGTGCGCCTTTAATGACAATGTTATCGCTCGCCAATAGTATTCATCCTCTCAGTGTGTTAATCCAAACCTTTAAAGGCTTTTCAATCCCTCCCAAACCCTCCCTTCCAAGGGAGGGCCCCAGAGGGCGCAGCCCTCTGGACACCCGAAACAAGCGGTGCAACGGTGAGGGGTCGGGTCTTGCTATGTGAAGGGTTGTCGTGTGCCTGCGGCTCCACATAAGGTTCCGGCTCATTGCCGTAACCTTATGTGGCCGCTCTACTGCGAGGTGACGCTCTCGGCTTCGCCACGTTCGCGACAAGGTCGCCATTGCCTTCGGCTCGGCTCCTAGGTCAAGAGCGGGACGCTCTCAGCTTCGCCTTGGTCGCGTCAGGTCGCCATTGCCTTTGGCTCGGCTCCAAGGTCAACACCGGGACGCTCTCGGCTTCGCCACGTTCGCGACAGGTCGCCATTGCCTTCGGCTCGGCTCCAAGGTCAATACCAGGTCGCTCTCGGCTTCGCCTTGGTCGCGGCAGGGTCGCCATTGCCTTTGGCTCGGCTCCAAGGTCAACACCGGGACGCTCTCGGCTTCGCCACGTTCGCGTCAGGTCGCCATTGCCTTCGGCTCGGCTCCAAGATCAACACCGGAACGCTCTCGGCTTCGCCTTGGTCGCGGCAGGTCGCCATTGCCTTTGGCTCGGCTCCAAGGTCAATACCGGTGCGCTCTCGGCTTCGCCTTGGTCGCGGCAAGGTCGCCATTGCCTTCGGCTCGGCTCCGAGGTCAACACTGGGGCACTCTCGACTCCCAATTGCTTTCCTATAAACCTTTTAACCAATTTCAACATTTCTATCAGTATAGACTTGATTTCAAGATTTCAACATCTCTTATTATCGGTAGATATCAACGATTTCCTTACTCAACAAGAGAACGGCCAATTGGCCGTTCTCTTGTTACAGATCCATCTTTACTGGAGCATATGAATGAGCTGTATCTTATTCAGCGCGAAGTTCCAGCAACGCATCACGAAGCTCGGCAGCACGCTCAAACTGCAGGTTTTTGGCTGCATCTTTCATCTCTACCTCTAGGCGCTGAATAAGCGCCTGGCGATCTTTCTTCGACATCTTCTCGGCTGCGCCTGTGAGATAGTCTTTCTTGGATTCGGCAACTTTGGTTGCCTCAATCACATCACGCACTTTTTTGCGAATGGTCTGTGGTGTAATTCCATGTTTCTCGTTGTACTCGATCTGGATTGCACGACGACGCTCTGTTTCCTTTATCGCTTTATCCATCGAATCCGTTACTTTGTCACCGTATAGAATAACGCGACCCTCGCTGTTCCGTGCCGCACGACCAATCGTTTGGATCAGTGAGCGTTCGGAACGCAGGAATCCTTCCTTATCAGCATCCAATATAGCGACGAGGGAAACTTCGGGCAGATCGAGACCTTCCCGGAGCAAGTTAATTCCGATCAGGACATGGAAAACGCCCAACCTTAAATCACGTAAAATCGCCATCCGTTCCAACGTTTTGATCTCGGAGTGCAGATAACGAACTTTGATTCCAACTTCCTTCAGATAATCCGTCAGGTCCTCGGACATCTTCTTCGTTAATGTTGTAATCAACACACGCTCGTCTTTGGCAATCCGGTCGTTAATCTCACCAATCAAGTCATCAATCTGCCCCTTTGTTGGACGCAGTTCAATGATTGGATCAAGCAGTCCGGTTGGACGGATAATCTGTTGCACCATCGTATCGGTATGCTCTATCTCATACGGGCCTGGTGTGGCCGATACATAGATGATCTGATCCATCTTACCTTCGAACTCATCGAATTTGAGTGGACGATTATCCAATGCTGACGGCAGACGGAAACCATGCTCAACCAATACCGTCTTCCGCGCCTGGTCACCATTGTACATCGCACGAATCTGTGGCAGAGTCACGTGAGACTCATCGACAACAATCAACATGTCATCCGGGAAGTAATCCATCAGTGTGTATGGGGTATCGCCGCGTTCGCGGAAAGTCAGCGGACCGGAATAGTTCTCAATCCCCGAACAGAATCCAACTTCCTTCATCATCTCGATATCATACCTTGTGCGCTGCTCCAGTCGCTGAGCCTCCAGCAGTTTCCCCTGTTCACGCAACACTTCAAGACGCTCCTCCAGTTCACGCTCAATGTTCACCAGCGCAACCTTCATTGTCTCTTCTTGCGTTACGAAGTGAGACGCCGGGAAGATGGCAATATGTTCACGTTCACCAATCAGTTCTCCGGTTAACACATCAATCTCCGTAATTTTCTCGATCTCATCACCAAACAATTCAACCCGAATTGCATGTTCACCCTTGGAAGCAGGGAAAATCTCAACAACATCCCCACGAACACGGAATGTACCCCGCACAAAGTTAATATCGTTCCGCTGATACTGGATCTCTACCAGACGAGACAAAATCTGATTGCGCGGTTTCTCCATGCCTACCCGAAGTGACAGCAACATGCTTGAATACGAGTGCGGTGAACCCAAACCATAAATGCAGGAAACACTCGCTACAATGATGACGTCCCTGCGCTCAAACAACGAACTTGTCGCTGCATGCCGCAGTTTGTCGATCTCTTCATTAATACTTGAATCCTTCTCGATATACGTATCGGAGGACGGGATATATGCTTCTGGCTGAAAATAATCGTAATAACTGACGAAATACTCAACCATGTTATTAGGAAAAAAATCTTTGAACTCACTTGCAAGCTGCGCTGCCAACGTTTTATTGTGTGCAATAATCAGCGTCGGACGTTGCAGTTGGGCTATCGTCTGGGCTATCGTAAACGTCTTACCCGTACCCGTTGCACCCAGCAGTGTCTGGTATCTCTTCCCCTCCTGAACACCCTTCACCAATTCTATAATGGCTGCAGGCTGATCACCTTGGGGAGAAAACTCTGACTCGATTTCGAACGTTTTGTCGCTCATTATAATATCGCTCATTGCCGTATCTCACCCTATCGTCTAAAATAATAGTCACTATATATTGTCGAAGTTCCCCGAATTTTCATATGGGAAAACTTATAGTAATAGGAATATTTGTTCCCGTTTAATTATACCTCGTTCGTTTTAGTGATGCAAACGTGAAATGAAGATAGGAGTGGGTTAATTTATGGATATTGCGACACTTATCGGTATTATTGCCGGAATTGCCGCAGTCATTAGCGGTTTTTTGTGGGAAGGCGGCCAATTGTCTGGTCTCCTGCAAAAAACGGCTGCTTTAATTGTATTCGGTGGAACGATTGCTGCTGTGGTTGCCAGTTTCCCGGCGCATCGCCTTCGTACGATTCCAGCTGCCCTGCGTATGGCTTTTGGACGTAACAATAATGAGTCAGGCTTGTGGGTTGAAGAACTGGTGGAGATGTCTTCAATCGCACGCCGCTCAGGTGTACTTGCATTGGAACGCAAGGTTATGGATCATCCGCATCCATTTTTGCAAGACGGTATTCAGATGGTTGTTGATGGTACCGATCAGGATGTAGTTCGCCAGATCCTGGAGATGGAGATCGATTCTATTGAACAAAAACATGAGGGTTACGCCAAAATATTCGAATCCGCTGGTGGGTACGCTCCAACCATGGGGATCATCGGAACCGTGATGGGACTTATTCAGGTACTTGGCAGTTTGACCGATCCAACCGGACTCGGACCTGCCATTGCTGTTGCCTTTACCGCAACCCTGTATGGGGTCGCCAGTGCCAATCTTATCTTTTTGCCCATTGCCTCCAAGATCAAATCCAGAGGTGCCGATGAAGTGCAGACCATGGAAATGCTTCTCGAAGGTGTACTTGCCATTCAGAACGGTGAGAATCCCCAGCTTGTACGCAAAAGACTGGAGTCCTTCACCCTTACGCATCGTCAGCATATACGCCCCCTAGCAAAGGAGGGATTGGATGAGTCGGCGCAGTAAACGGCGCGGAAAACGTGAAACTATCGATCATCGGGATCGCTGGATGATTACTTATGCCGATCTCATAACGCTGCTTTTGATCTTTTTTGTCATCATGTATGCCATGAGCAATCTGGATTCCGGTAAATATGACGTCGTTACTCAATCGTTACAAAATACATTTAATGCGTCCGACTCAATCCTTGAGCTTGGTGAGGGACTCGGTGAGAAACCCGGTCAAACGATTACAGAGACTCCACCATCCGAGGTGCAGGGTGAAGATCCTTCAGATGGTGAAGGAAACCCTTCCGATTCCGGGACTGCAACACCAGATAATGACAACAAGCCCCTCACAGAACGGGAAGAACAGTTCAGATCACAGGAGCAGGAATTGCAAAATCTGTTCAATGTGATTACCCAATATATCGAGGATAATAAACTGGAAAATCAGATTTTTGTTGCGGACAAGCCACAGGGCCTATCCATTACACTTAGTGACCGCTTCCTGTTTGATCAGGGACAGGCCGCTCTAAAGGACGGTGCAGCACCAACGCTAAGTAAACTTGCCAGCCTGTTCCGTGATCTGAACACCGTTGTCAGCATTGAGGGTCACACCGATAATGTTCCTGTGGGAGCAAACTCCGCCTATACCGATAACTGGCAGCTTTCCGGGGAACGTGCACTGTCTGTATTACGATTTTTTCTGGATACAGAGAAACTTAACCCGGACGGATTCCAGTATGCCGGATATGCGGATACTCGCCCAACGGGTGACAATACCACAGCCGCCGGAAGACAAAAGAACCGTCGGGTTGAAATAACGGTCCTGCGTCAACTCCAACCTTAATCATCAATATCTCACATAATGCATCATTCCTTATGCAAAGAAAGCACGCTCTAACTGAATTCAATTCAGTAGAGCGTGCTTTCTTTTATGTCGTATTACCTTATGCCTCTACTCCTGGCTGGCTAGGGCGTAGAATCGCAGAGCCAACAGTCAGTAAAATGGCAGCCATGCCAAACAAAATCAATAGTGGCAATGTGATATCCGACAATGTACCACCAGCAGAGATCGTCTCCACTGCCTGAATCGCCCATTTCTGTGGAACAAAGTTGGCGAGCTTTTGCATATAATCCGGCATCAACGAGATCGGCCAGAAACAACCACCTATCATGCAAGTTGGCATAATGACAAGTGAATTCAGCATGTTGGCATTTTTGGAATTACGGATCAATCCAGCAACCGTACTTGCGATGCCCATGGAGACCAGCATGAACGCTGCCAAGATCATGAAATGAATTCCAAAAGGAATGCCGGCATCATAATGCAGCAGCCACCTGCTGACTCCCAAAACCAGAACAATCTGAATCATGCCAATGATAAAGCTACCCAGGAAATTGCCAAGTGCAATCTCATATGCACGAACGGGCGCCGTATATACTCTGGCCATCGTGCGTTTCCTGCGATCTTCCATTATCACAGCCACTGCACTGGTCAGCAGCCCCATCATAAACATGATTGTAAATCCAGTCACATTGTTCAGGCCTGGCTTGGGATAGATCTGCAGATCGGTGACTTCACCAGCAACCTGATGTTTTCCTATCTCCTGTAGAAGCTGTTCAAATGGCTTCTCTATACTCGATAGTATATCCGTCTCACTTGAGACAGGACCTGCCGCCACCTTAACAGCTGAAGCAGATTGTTGCAATCCCCTAGTCAAACCTTCAACAGCCGCTCGTAGGGTATAGGAACCTTCACTTATGCGCAGTTCTACCAGTTGAATTTCGGTTGCCTTACCCTGTAACAGATCCTCTGTATAATGTTCGGGAATGATAATGCCAGAACTTCCTTTTTGCTGAGCGATAGCTTCCTTCACTTCTGCTTCGTTGTTCATTGGCTTGAGCAGGTACTCCTCCTTGTCAGCAAGTTCATGAATCATCCATGTCCCTGCTACCCCTGTATCCTCATTGACGTAGGGAATGACCGTCCGTGTACTCTGCTCACTTCCAAAAAGGGCAACCGCTCCCATAACCACCAGGCAAGGCAGAAGCAGAAACGTAATGAAGCCCATTTTACGGCCAAGTGTACGTCTAATCATCAACCAGGCGATGTGTAGACTATTCATATCGGTATCCTGCCTTTCTATAGATCAATCCTGAGATGAACAGCAATACAGCGCATACCACGCCTAACATTAAAATGTTATACACAATCTCTCCTACAGGTGCATCCAGCATCATTCTCAGAAAGCTCTGGAGCGCCCAGTGGTTAACCGTAAATTCACTAATCCGTTGTACAAAATCAATTGGAATGGGCCTAAATCCACCGCTAATGAATGTCATGGCAATGATGATACCTTGTAAGGTTGCACTGGCCGATGCTGTGCTTTTACATACCAGTGCGACGATCACGCCTAAAGTCATGGATGCCAAGGTGATGAATACACAAGTCAGCACAATATACCAAGGATGGGTTCCCCAATCCACACCGTAGAGCCAATATGTCATAAGGATGATCGTTGTTGCTTGTAAGAAAGCGAGCAGACTATTACCTGCAATTTTGCCAGCGAAAATAACTCCATTACCTATAGGCGCAGCCTGAAGGCGAATTAACGTTTTGTTATCACGCTCTCCAAAAAGGCTGGTACTGGTTGTCATGCCTGAGTACAACATGAACATCGCCAGCATGGAAGCTGCATAGTATTGGGAGGCACTATACGCCGTACCTGTCTCACCGGGATTAGTGACAGCAATCGAGGTTGAATTCGCCGTACCAGACTCCGAAGCAGAGGCCATGGCAGCAATTACTTCCGGACCGAGCACTTTGGTAATCGCCATCTGTCGGTTCCATTCATCCGTAAAACGTGTGAACAAAGTTTCACCCAAGGTATTAAGTGTGTTGTCCTTTCCTCGTATCCACTGTAACCTGGCCTCCTTCCCCATCATCACGTTTTGCTCAAAATCCGAAGGAATCATTACAGCAAAGTCCAGCTTGCCGGTACGCAGCGAATGAACGGCCTCTTCTTCAGTCGTAAAGTTCTGCACCTTGACCATCTCAGCCACTTCCGGGGTTTTAACGAATGTATCCAGCGCTTGATTAAGCGTACTTGATTCTCCACCAGATTCAGTGCTCAAATGGATGATTCCCACGCGTACAGTATCCGGAATAACATCCTTCGCCGTACCCATCGTACTGGAAAGTGCCGTGCCCAATATAAAAATCAGTAACAACGGCAGAATGAACAGGTTCAACACCACAGATCGAATCTTAAGAATACGCCTTAATTCAAAGATGCAAATATGCCATATATTCATCTCTTGCTCCCCCTAGTCCCGAAGCGTACGCCCGGTCAGATTGAGGAACAACGTTTCCAGATCCGGCTCTTCGACCTTGAGCGACTGAATGGATACTTCATGTTTGCTGCAAATGAAGAGCAGATCCTGGAGATCCTGCTGTGCCGAAGGCAGCGTAATGGTCAGTGTATTCTCTGAAACGTCTACCATCCGTACGCGGGGGTGAAGTTTCAGTTCTTCCACGACATCGGTACCGATACCGGAAGTGGAGAGCACTACTTTTTCCTCCGATGCTACACGTTCTCTCAGCTCTGCTTCAGTCCCACAGGCAATAATTCGCCCCTGATCCATAATCGCAACCCGGTGACTAATCGCAGCCACTTCCTCCATGTAATGACTTGTATATATGATCGTTGAACCCATCTTGTTGAGTGTCCGTACCGATTCAAGAATATGATTCCGAGATTGCGGATCAATGCCAACTGTAGGTTCATCCATAATAATGAGATCCGGGCGATGTGTAATCGCACATGCGATGTTTAACCTGCGTTTCATACCGCCAGAGAAGGTCGAGGGGGCATCCTTTGCTTTATCCTGCAACCCTACAAATTCAAGCGACTCCTGCACTCTTTCCTTAAGCAATTTTCCACGCAGTCCATACAGCCTGGCAAAAAAGGTCACATTCTCCGCAGCAGACATGGTTTCGTATAAAGCCAGATCCTGTGGAACGAGTCCGATCTTGCGCTTTACTTCCAGCGGTCGCTCTTTGACCGATATACCATCTAATCTGATCTCACCCTGATCCATATTCAGGAGCCCTGCAATCATGCTGATGGTGGTACTTTTTCCTGCTCCATTGGGACCAAGCAATCCAAAAATCTCGCCTTTGCCAACACTAAGGTTCAAATGATCCACGGACAGCTTGCTGCCGTATCGTTTTACTACATGATCTACTTCAAGTATGCCCATCCCTTTTACGCCCCTTTTCCGTTTCGGCCTTCGCCGCTGGATTTCATAATTTTATTGTAACGGATCGCAATCTGTAGCGAAGGTACAAAAAGTCATGAATCGAAGGTGACTTAAGTCATCTCCTGATTCGAATGCTGCTTATGGTATAATCAAGGGCGCATTATCAAGAGATTTTGTACTCCACTTTTTATATAAAGGATGTCATTTACATATGCCAATGCGGTTTCTGCAATATGGATTAATTATCGTTCCAGCAGTACTGTACCTGTTGATGCTTCCCTTGGAAAATGAAGCCGTCTACACCTTGTATATCATCATCGCGCTTGGACTCTCCGTGTGGAAAGATTTTAACCGTTCAAGTACACAGCAATGGCTGTTGCTGCTGGCCGAAATACTCTGGTGCTGCTGGCTAATTGCTTCGTATGGACCATTTATGTTTTTCCTCTCTCTATCCGTGCTCTACGTGTATATATACAGACTGGTGGGAAGTCGGAGATGGTTGATGTTTGCAATTCAGCTTGTCGCTAACAATGTCGCTTTGCATTGGCATTATGCTGTCCCACAGGCACCGCAGCGAGGGTTAACCACACTAAATACAACCGCCACTACATTACTCTCCGCAGAGACAACTGCGATGGTTCTTGGCAACCTGCTTCTGCTCATCACAGCGGCTCTGTCCTGGCAGGGATCAAGGACGGCGAGCAGCCGCGGACAACTGGAACAAGTCTATGACGAACTTCGCAGCAAACATTACGAGCTACAAGAAACTCGTGCGCAGCTGCTGTTATTTACAAAGCAACTTGAAGGAGTAGCTCAGGCAGAGGAACGCACTCGTATCTCCAGACAGCTTCATGATGATATCGGGCATCGACTGATTCGCACCAAAATGATGTCGGAAGCCGCCCTGCTGACCATCCCCCTCGATATGGAACAAGGAACGGAAATGGTGAGACAGATTCGCGATCAATTGGCCGATAGTATGGATGATATGCGCAGCACACTGCACAAACTGCAACCTAATTCCTATGCATCCGAAGCCTACGCCCTGGATCGTCTCCTAGAGGAAGTGGGCAGAGATACCGGCGTGAAGACAAATTATGAAGTTCATGGCCCATCCCATGTGCTGTATCCCAGCATACAGATTGTCTTATACAAAAATGCCAAAGAAGCCTTGACCAATGCCCTGCGACACGGAAATGCTTCTTCAATCACAGTAGAGCTGGTATTTGGGGATCAGGAAGTCCGTATGAGTGTAAGTAATGATGGCAAAATCAATCCTCCTTCTTCCAAGCGAAACGGCATAGGACAGGAAGGTATGCTTCTGCGCACACAAATGGTGGGAGGAACCTTGGAGATTCAATCGGCTTATCCGTATACAGTGATTACACGCATTCCAATAACGAACCAGATGGATATACTCTGAAAAAAGGAAGTGAATATTTTCATGTCCGAACGTAATGATGTGAACAACAAGAATGATTCAGGCCAGCTCCCACTTATTCGGCTGATTCTCGCAGACGATGATTACTTCATTCGTGAGAGCCTGAAAGTGTTGCTTGGACTGGGCTCCGGCATTTTCGTTACAGGCACGGCCTCAAATGGGCAGGAAGCATTGGAATTGCTTGAATCAGGGACGTCTGCGGATGTGGTTTTAATGGATATTCGGATGCCGGAATGTGACGGAGTTGAAGGTACCAAACGCATCAAGGCACGTTTTCCTGAAATCCAGGTGCTCATGCTAACTACGTTTGACGACGATGAGTATATTATTCAGGCATTACAGAATGGAGCAAGCGGTTATTTGCTCAAAAATGTCCCCCCCGAGCGGATCATTCAAGGCATCAAGACCGTACATAACGGCGATATGTTAATCCATCCGGATATAGCCCGCAAATTGGCAGGCCTTCTTCGTCCCGCTGCAATTCCCCTGACACAGAACCCAATCGAAGCCTATGGACTGACACGTATGGAGCTGGCGGTTGCCGAGGCCATATCGGAGGGGTTGTCCAATAAGGAAATTGCCGCCAAACTGTTCCTCAGTGAAGGCACCGTCAAAAACTATGTCACGGATATTCTCGGTAAGTTGAGCTTGCGTGATCGGACCCAAATCGCCATCTTTATGTTAAAACAATAACAAAAAAAGGTATTTCCTTGCCTGTGACGGCGCTCAGAAATACCTTTTTCATTGCTTGATTTATGCAACATACTTCATCACGTATGCTTAGTTGTTACATCTCTATGGACCCTTTATCACTGGCCACAGGGGCTGGCGGTAACGCCAAGGGAGCTTCGTCCCTTTGTGGTTTTTTCAGACGGGCAAACAATTTGAGGTTGATGATATGGAACAACGTCAGTGGACGTAACCGAATCGCCCAGACCTCGTGATTGTCCGGTGCCATAATGACCCCAAGTTGATGATGCTCCCCTTCATAGATCGCTCGTTGCATGAACTTGCTTTCTCCCTGGTGATTTCTCACCTCAAGTTTGCAAAAAGCCGGGTTCATCCGCAGGGCACGATGTAACTCTTCCGGTGAATGAACCAACTTACCATTCACCTTGTACAATGTCTCACCTGCTTCAATCCCCAAATCCGCTGCAGGACTCTCCGGAATAACAGCCAATACCTTCAGGCCATGCTGCGGATGGACAAATACCGGACTGCGGTTTTGCTCTTCAAACGCGCTGTACCATACCAGAAATTCATGTCCAATAAATGCGATCAGCGCAGCAACCACCATAAGTGGAGACCACCATGCAGCAAGCAAACTGAACACAAGCAAAGTTGCCCCGTATATCATCAACCGCTTGGATGAGATCTGTACCTTTTGTCCCGGAAGCATACTCTGCGTTATCTCACCAAATCCGAGCATAATTGGCAACGCAACCAGCATGTAACTATGACCTGCATTCATCAGTGGATTCCATGCCAGCTCCGCGCCACCTCCTGTGACTGGAACAAGAATCAGTAGAGGAATGGCCCAGAACTGCTGCAATTGATATCCACCAACCAGTTTCCCGCGTTTTCCCTCGAAGAGAAGTGGTGATGCCATCGATACCCCCTGCATGCGTACTAACAAGGCTTCACCCATATGTAGAAGGGCAGCCAGGACAAGCAGTGCAGGCATATCCAGGGTACGTAGCGTTTCCGTGATAGTGCCCATCCAACCCGATGGTTGCCAGCCTGAAGCCACATTCAAACCAAATTGTAGCACACCCAGTAACCCGGCCGCATAAGCAAAGCACAGATACCGGATACGGAACAAGGATAGAATTAATGTTGCAGCCCATATGCATATCAGGCTTCCCAGTGTAAGATGTGCACCGAGGAATAGGGACACAATCGAGACGATGGTACCAATGAGTATGCCTCCGAGCACCGCCCGAATCGTCTGTGTTATCGAGCTTTGCAAACGAACATGGAACAATTTACGCTCCTGCAGTAATTGACGATGATAGATCAGCGCAATCAGGATCACCGCAATATAATAAAACGGCTGAATAAACAACTGCAACAAAGCTTCCCCTAATGTAGTTAACCACGGCCATACCCATTCCATTGTGGTCGGTCACCCCTCTCTTTCAGCCGGTTCAGAAAAAAAGAAGGCTGAAAATCAGCCTTCTTTATGGCTTCGACACAGCGGACGAAATATCCTTTGAGACATTTTCGATCGCGCGTTTCAGCTGTGCATCATATTGAGGATTGGCAATACGTTCAATCAGAGCCGCTTCCAGTGATTCAGCGGTTTTCTCGTCAATCTGGCCTGTAGCCTGAATGCCTTTTTGCTTCTGGAATGCCTTGACCGCTTCTTCCGTCTTCTGGTCGTAGTATCCATCCACACGATCCGGTTTGAAATCGAGTCCTCTCAGCATCGTCTGCGCACTTTTCACATCCGAGCTATTGCTGTCATATTTCAGTGGTAACTTCTCTTTGTTAATCGGTGCCACCGAGAAATAATCCGGCTGGTCTACCGCAATATCCGGTTTGATTCCTTTTTCATGAATCCAGTCTCCGTTCGGAGTGAGCCACTTGGCAATAGTGATCTTCAGCAAGCTGCCATCACCCATCTGCTTGTCATAACTCGTCTGGACGGTTCCTTTACCAAAGGAGTTTTCACCAATCAACTTAGCACCTGCTGACTGTTGTAATGCACCGGCCAAAATCTCCGACGCACTCGCACTGCCTTTGTTCATCAGGACTGTGACTGGGTAAGCTTTGGCTGATCCATTGGACTTGCTTTGTTCCTTTTTGCCGTTCTTGTCTTCAACCTGCACAATAACCTTGCCTTTGGGAACAAACTGTTCAGCAATATCAATAACAACTTGCAATACACCGCCTGGGTCATTCCGTACGTCGATGACCAGACCTTTCATGTTCTGCTTCTCAAGCTTCGCCAATTCTTCCTTAAAGCGATCGCCTGTATTGAGAGAGAATTGGGTAATGGCAATAACGCCAATTCCGCCATCCTCCATGTGAGCATATACGGTCTCCAGATCAATGTCGTCCCGTACAATGACAAATTCAATCAGTTCTGAAGATCCAGCACGTTTAACTTGTACTTTCGCTTCACTGCCCTTGGGACCCCTGATTTTGTTAACAGCCTTGTTCAGTTCCAAACCTTGCAGGGATTCACCGTTGACCGACATAATCATGTCTTTTGCACGAATACCTGCTTTCTCGGCAGGGGATCCTTTGATAGGGGAAACAACAACAACGTTTCCATCCTGTGAGGATACCTCTGCGCCAATACCGGTAAAGGAACCTTCGATCGACTCTTCAAACTGCGCAGCCGTTTCCTGCCCCATATAGTTGGAGTACGGATCACCAAGTGATTCCATCATGCCGTTGATCGCACCGTCAATCAATTTGGTCTGATCCACATCTTTATAATAGTTGCTTGAGATCAAATCCATCGCGGTTTCAATCTTCTTCAAATCGTTCTTCTGCTGTGTATTACCGGTTACACTGGCCAGCAAACCTTCGCCCGGTGTGGCCTGGCTCGCTATTCCCGGATACGTCATTAATACCAGGGTTAGTAAACTACCGCCAAGGAGACCCACAATGACAAGCAGTAGCGCCGATCTTTTCTTCATCATCCGTTTGTCACCGCCTTTAGTTTTGAAGCGTGTCCGATTCCATTGTTGCCAGAATCCATTCCCTGAACATGCCAGCTTAGTATATGTCTAGCTTGTACGGAATATGTTTTTTCCATTCGAACGATGGAGCAATAATTACAAATAGTTCATCGGATTTACAGCAGTACCGTTGTCTCTCACTTCAAAATGCAAGTGAGGTCCAGTAGAGTTCCCTGTATTTCCTGACTCCGCAATGGTATCCCCTCTGCTTACTGTGTCTCCCTTGCTGACTTTGAATCCACCTTCGCGCAAGTGACCATATAACGTCCATAGTCCACCGCCGTGGTCCACAATAACCGTATAACCATAACCGCTATACCATTCAGCCATGATCACGATTCCGCCAGAAGCAGCGTGAACCGAAGTTCCCTGAGGGACAGCAAAATCGACACCGGCATGCATTTTACCCACTACACCCGTAATCGGATGGGTACGGGGACCGAATCCAGAAGAAATACGTCCTCCAGATACCGGTCTGGAGAAGATACCATTCCCGGATGAATACGTAACCTCACTGCTGCTATCCGAACTCACTCTAGTAGGCGCCTTGGCTGCAGCTTTCGCCCGAGCCGCTGCTGCGGCTTTTGCTTTGGCTGCGGCGGCTGCCTGCTGTTCACGCAATTTATTTTTCTCTTGAAGAAGTGCCGAACGTTTGCTGGCAATCTGCATTAATACATCTTCCTGCTCTTGTGTCAGCTCTTCTGACTCTTCAATTTTAGCATCATATGAAGCGAGAAGCACTTGCTTTTCCGCTTCTTTTTCATTCAATTGGGACTTACGCTGTTTCTTCTGTGCATACAGGCTCTTGGCTTCCGCATATTGCACATCCAATTCTGCCTTTTTGTCCACGACAAGTTGCTTGTCCGCTTTGTGCTCATCCAGCAGATGCTGATCCTGATCCACAATCGTTTTGAGTGAATCCGCACGGGTCAGGAAGTCAGTGAAGCTAGTAGAGGACAACAATACATCCAGATAGGATACAGCACCGTCCGTATACATCAGGCGTACGCGTGACTCCAACAATTTTTCCCTTGCAACAATGCGTTCTTCTGCCGCTTGCAGATCTTTTTTCGTTGTACGAAGATCTTCCTCCGTGTTCTCGATCTGCAAGGATACACTCGCCAGTTCATCACTAACGACATTGATCTGTTCCATAACAACCTTCAGATAAGCGTTGGTTTTGTTCTTGTAATGCTGTGCTTCCTTTTTGTTGGAAGCCGCTTTTTTTTGCTCCTGCTTGGCAGAAGCCGCCTTGCTCTCCAGTTGCTGAATCTGTTGGTCAATATCGCTGATGCTACTCTTGGCATATCCGTCAGAAGGTTGAAGCGTCAAACTGGCCAATAACGTAAAGGCCAGCAGCGAAGCGGTTTTTTTCAAAATGATGATCCCCCATCCTATGATTTCACAAGAAAGCAACCTGCACAGGTGGTGAACAGCATGTTCTTTGCTTTCTTCAATCTTAAAAGACTCCGTCTTTCCTACATATCGTCAAACAGCGTCCATTAATGAACCTGCTTTACCATTCTTTTCGACATATTCTGCAATTCGATCGTTGAAAACAAAATTAAACGTTGAGTGATTTCCGAATGGACAGTGTACTTCCCAAAATACCTACCAGCACACCAAGTCCGATCAACAGTGTTCCAAACAGCCCCCAGATTTCGCCGAGCGGAATCAAGTTAAGCATCTGCATGAAGACATCCTGACCAATCGTCTTCATCAACTGGCTGTATCCAACAAACAGCACACCAACCGTAATGACCGAGCCAATAAATCCAATGAGTGCACCTTCAATAAAGAAAGGCCAGCGAATAAAGGTATTGGTTGCACCAACCAGCTTCATAATTCCGATCTCCCGGCGACGTGCCAGAATCGTTACGCGAATCGTATTCGAGATCAGGAACATGGACATGAGACCCAGTCCCCCGACAAAAATAAATCCGATGTTACGAACAAGCTTCGTAAATTTGAACAACACTTCCACCGTTTCCTTGCCGTAGTTCACTTTCATGATCGGCTTCTCCGGGTGTTTTTCGTTCAAAGCTTCGATTTTTTGCGCCACAAAAGTGACGGTTTCCGGTTCAATGACCTCAACTTCAATGGTCTCCGGCAGTGGGTTGTTGTCCACATCGAAACCGCTAAGCACGTTATCTGCGCTCTCTCCAAGACGCTCACGGAACTCCTTGAGTCCTTCTTCCTTGGAAACAAAACGAATCTCACTTACTTCAGGCATCGCGCTGATTTCTTGCTCCAGTGTGTTACGCAGGTTCTCGTCCACATTCAGTTCGAGGAATGTGCTGATCTCCACCTGGCTATCAACTTGATTCGCCATGGAGTTCACATTGAGGACCAGTAGCATAAACACACCAAGAATCAATAGCGACACAATGATGGACATGATGGAGGCCACAGACATCCAGCCGTTGCGGAATACGTTTTTGAATCCCTCCCGCAGATGGCGCAAGAGAGTACTAAAATTCATAACCGTATTCCCCTCTCATCTGATCCCGTACAATCTGTCCACGTTCAATCGCAATTACCCGCTTACGCATCGTATTCACGATATCTTTGTTGTGGGTTGCCATAACAATGGTTGTTCCCCGGAAATTGATCTCATCCAGCAGTTGCATAATGCCCCACGACGTCTCCGGATCGAGGTTACCTGTAGGCTCATCCGCGATAATAACCGATGGGTTATTGACGATAGCCCGTGCAATGGCAATACGTTGCTGTTCTCCACCTGAGAGCTGTGAAGGTTCGCGATTTGCCTTGCTCCGCAGTCCCACCAAGTCGAGCACTTCCATCACTCGTTTTTTGATATGACGCTTCGGTGCTTCAATAACTTCCATGGCAAATGCCACATTCTCAAATGCTGTCATCCGTGGCAGCAGACGAAAATCCTGGAACACAACGCCGATGTTACGACGCACATAAGGAATCTTTCTTGGCTTCAACTTACCAATATTAAATCCGTTAATGGATATTTGTCCTTTGGTCGGAACTTCTTCTCTGTACATCAATTTCATAAATGTCGATTTACCTGCTCCGGACGGACCGACGATATAAACAAATTCATTGCGGTCGATCTTCACCGACACCCCTTGTAATGCGTGGGTCCCATTGGCGTAGGTCTTCCACACGTCCTGCATTTCTATCACATCATCACTTCCTGCTCGCATAGTTAGCCATTATCATTTCGACACAATCCCGGCATTTCCTTTAAAAAGACCTGAATTTCATCAGGGAAAAATCCACTTCGTTCCTGTTTCAATGGTGAAGCATGGATGCATATGAAGTTTATTGTAACAAATTTGTTACCTATTGAGTACCCGAAAGTTTTCCTGCATTGGATCATATATATAGAAAGTGTTACAAAGTCGGGAACAACCGAAGTATAAAGGAGCGTACGGTTATGAAAAAAATACATTTGACGGTCATTGTTCTATTCTCCATCCTCTTGATCGGCTCCGCGTCCTATGGATTGTTGTATATGTACGTGAATCAGCCCGCCCTGCCCAAAAACGTTCATGTTGGCGGCATGCTGGTAGAGGGGAAGAATCGCAAGGACGTATTGCATGAATTGGATGAACAGATCCAAAAGCTGGAGGACTGGCCTGTAACCTTTGAAGTGACTGAACCCAACCCCCAGACGATGTCGTATACCGCAGCTCAGGTGGGGGTGAGTTACAACGTTAACAGCTTGGAGTCCGCAATACAGCAGCTGGAGGAAGGTAACCTGTGGGAACGCGCTTATGCACGTTATCATTTTCCGAAAGAGTTCTCTCTCGATATGACCTATAACTCAAGACCACTCCAAGAACATCTCAGCCCTGCCTGGGAAAAAGAAACCTTCGGTACACCTGCGGACGCTGTTCGCCGCATTACCACAAGTGACAAAGTCCAGTATATCCCGGAAAAGGGCGTCCGCCGCATTGATTGGGATACACTCACAGGTCTCATTCAGACGAAGTTGCACCGAGATTTCAGTGTACTGAACCCGGATGAAAAAACCGCCCCATTGTTGATCCAGATACCACTGTATACGCTGAAACCTGAAGTAACTCTTGATTCGCTGCGCCAGGAAGGCATTGACCGAAAGATCATCCAGTTCTCCACGGGTCTGGGCAATAGTAGTGAAGGCCGGATACATAATGTCAGCGCAGCAGCGGAAGCGATTAACGGCATGATTTTGCCACCAGATGCCACATTCGATTATGAGAAGGTCGTCCGTCAAGCTGAAAAGGAGTATGGGTTTCGTGAGGCCCCGGTCATTGTTAATGGCAGACTAACCCCCGGAATTGGCGGGGGAATCTGTCAGGTATCCAGTACGGTGTATAACGCAGCGCTATTGACGGGTCTTGATATTATTGAGCGTCGCAACCATTCCCTGCCGGTCAAATATTTGCCCAAAGGACTGGATGCCACCTTTGCCTCGGGAGCCATCAATTTTCGCTTCAAGAATAATACTGGAAAATCCTTACTCATTCATGCAGAGGTGAAGAACCATCAATTGATGGTGAAATTTTTCGGCACCTTCCCGGAGAATGTCAGCTATGCACTTGAATCTCGCACCATTGAAACATTAAGTGTTCCGGTAAAGTATGTTTCCAGTACTGTACTGCCTGATGGTGCACAGCAGGTGCTGCAAGACGGACAGCCTGGATATATTGTGGAGACGGTAAGAACCAAGAGGCTGGACGGCAAAGTGGTCGAATCCAAAACGATTACAAGGGACACGTACAAAGCTCAGAATCGTCTAATTGCCCGCTCCGGTCATAGTAGCCTACCTGACCCGCAAGGGCCTTCTGTGGTCGAGGACGGGATTAGCGATACGAAACAGCCTTAGGCACCTTTTCTGAAGCAGCCAAAAGAGTTCAATCCGTAATTCATGCATTCTAGGATAAACTGATCCTACGAAAACAAAAAGACACACTTCCCGTCCCTTTTAAGGATACGCGAGAAGTGTGTCTTTTTATGGTTTAAGATATGTTATTCGAGTTTTACCAAGCTACGATCAGCTTTACTACCTTTAACTTATAGTTAGTTTACTGCATTACGGTTTAGTGACCGCCGGTGTATTCGCCTTGCTCTTCGCCTACAACCATCTTCTCTCTTCCCATGAAGAAGGAAGCGACCAACGCGAGTGCAGCCGGAATCACAGCCCAGGCAAATAACTGCACGATGGAAGAAGACAAGGCATGTGTGATGGTATCCAGCACCTGAGGCGGAATCGCCTGTCTGAGTTCTGGTGAGAGTAACGCATGCGGATCGGTCAGGTCCACTCCCTGCGGCACGCCACCCGCTGAAGCACCACCTGCTTCCGCAGCTGAACCAGCGAGAGCATCGTTCATTTTACGCGTAAATACCTGGCTCTGTACGATACCAAAGATCGTAATGCCCATCGTCATACCGAGGGACCGCAAAAAGTTAAGTGTGGAGCTTGCGGCTCCGCGTCTTTGCGGTTCAAACGCGTTCATGGCTGCATTGCTAAGTACAGAGAACGACGCACCGACACCCAGACCAACCATCACCATGTAGATACGTATCGTCCAAAGGGATGAATTCTCATCCAACGTAGTCAGCAATCCAAGCCCAATGACAAGCAAGGCTAACGTAGGAATCATAATATTACGATACTTGATTTTGGTCATCAGCACCCCGCCCAGGGACGCCGTCACAACAGACCCAAGCATCATGGGCAGCAGCACAAGACCGGAGTTGGTCGCTTTACCACCGAGTACCCCCTGTATGAAGATCGGAATGTACACGGATGCTGTAATGAACGCCGCACCACTGAACATACCAATAACGTTACTGGACCAGTAGACCCGGTTGCGGAACATGTTGAAGGAGATGATTGGTTCTTTGGCTTTTGTTTCTGCAAAAAGGAAGAGCAGGGCTAATGCTACAAATCCGGCAAACAAGCCAAGAATCTGCCACGAACCCCAGGCAAATGTTTTGCCGCCCAGTTCCAGACCAAAGATCAGGCACACAACAGCACCGATCAGCGTTACAGCACCCAGCCAGTCGATCTGTTGGGATTGATGCTGATGGGATTCTTTATAAAAGAACGCAATAAACACAAATGCAATCAAGCCTAGCGGCAGGTTGATATAGAATACCCATTCCCATGTCGCATACTGGGTAATGTAAGCACCGAGCAGAGGTCCGAATACGCTGGAGAGACCAAAGACGGCTCCAAACAATCCACCCAATTTACCACGAGATTCTGGTGCAACGACATCAAACATGATCGTAAAGGCAATCGGCACCAGGGCCCCCGCACCAATACCTTGAATCGCTCTGTACATCGTCAATTCCACAATAGACGTTGCCGTTCCGCACAGCGCTGAGCCAAGCATAAACACAATGATACCAAATACAAAAAACTTCTTCCGTCCATACATATCGGATAACTTACCGAAGATCGGCATCCCTGCCATCTCAGCCACCATGTACGCGGAGGTAACCCAGACGAACTTGTCGAGCCCACCCAGCTTCCCGACAATATCCCCCATAGCTGTTGCCACGATGGTATTATCCATCGAAGCCATTAATATGCTGAGCAGTAACCCTGCCAGCACCAATCCAATACTGTTTTTACGTGCAACCATTGTACTCAATCTCTCCATTCACGCTCTATTCATATGACTGCATTAGTATATCCGAAAAGAAGTCTGTGTTAATCAGTCCAAGGACCGATTGCTTTGCAGCAAAACTTCCGATTGCGGATGAATTTGCAGAGATGAACGATATTCCACTGTACCAATCCGGCAGCCAGGACCGATTTTTATTTTATCGCCACGGACAATCTCGGCTTCCGTATTCTCTAATTCAATGTCATCACCTTCGATAATCTGTGCCTTGAGAATTGATTTATTCCCCGTAAACAAGTCATTCAACCGGCCACTCTTCACCGAGATGATGGAACCGCCCATTTCCTTGACCTCGGATGGACCCATGATTTTGAGCGTCATGTGTTCAGCGCTGAGCATCCCAGCTATCGTCAAACGGCCGTTCAGCTTGATATTTTCCGCCTGACAATCCCCTGACAGATGAAGTTCACCGACCACTTTTATATGCTCAGCTTTGGCACGCAGGCCAGATGCCTGGATTCCATCCTCAACATCGTTGCTGGCCTCTCGCTCTGTCAGAGTAAGGGTTCCGGTAATTTTAATCTCTGTGGATTCAAGCGATCCGTATATGACCGATGTACCCGTACATTTGAATCGATCACAAGATAGATTGTCGTTAAAGGACGCGTCCCCTACGACCTTGATCTTGCCGTACACGCCACCAGAAGAACTGCCATCACCAACGATGCTGATATCCATTTTTTTGTCCAATGAACGCCCAGGATTGTTATTCATGTCGATCCCATCCCTTTCTCTCCATATCCAAACTTTAAATTCGCTGACTGCTGCCCACCTTGGCATCCTGATCTACCTCAAGTTCACCTGAATACTCAACCAGTCTGATGTTACAGCCGCGACCGATAAGAATGTTACTCCCCCGAACAATGTCAGCTTCAGTATCTTCCAGCACAATCTCATCACCCTCAATTAAGGATGTCTTAAATGAAGGGGTCCCGCCCAGACCAATACTTTTCCAAAAGCCATTCTGTTGTTCCTTGCGGCGAATATCGATACGCTCTCCGCCAATCTCTTTGGCCGAAGAAGATGTATGCAGCCTGATCTCCACTGTTCCCGCATTCAGTAAACCGCTGATCTTAATATTGCCCCGTACATTCAGGGACTCACATTGGACATCCCCTTCAATATCGATCACACCGCCAATATCAATTCGTTCCCCATCCACTCTTCCACGTACGGTACACTTTCCGTTCACTTCAAGCTCAGGGCTATGGAGATCTCCGTTAATCGTCGTCAAACCATCCACCCGAACACGAGAACTGGTCAGAGGTCCATTCAACGTGCACATGCCGTTAATCGTTGCACTCTCGGAGGTCAAAGCGCCGTGCATCTTCAATGTCCCATTCACTTCCATAGAGGTGCAGTCCAGGTTGCCGTTCACCTTAGCCATGCCATCAATAGATACACGGTGAAAATTCCCGCCTGCCGTTTGACTTATGCCCGCCACATTCAGATCATTCCGCTTATTCCGCTCTTCCATAGATGATCCTCTCCTTATCCCAATTTGAGTTTTAATTCTTCCATAAATGTTCCCATCGGCTGCCTAAGAACCACTTTCACACCATTGTCAAAATAAAACTCCGTTCCTGCTGTTACCATCATGAATGAAGGAACACCCATCTTACGAATAAGCACGAGTTCGCTGGGTTTGCCTGTAAAACGATAATAATGTTCGGACATCACTTCGATCAGCAACGCACCCTCTTGCCGAGTAATATCTCCGCTCATTAACAGCTTATCAAGGACGTAGAGCATCATAATCTGCTCCAAAGCATACAGCGGTTGTTCTCGACCTGCTTCTTTTAACAGATCCAGCGAGATTTGTGAAACAATGTTTCGCTCTAATAGTTGCTGTGCAGACATCTCTACTTCACCCAACGTAGGTGAGAACACGTCTGCCAGCTCATCCAGCGATAATCCGTCTTTCATATTGAGAATCTTGTCAATGCGCAGTAAAATCTGTTGTTTGGGAAAAAAAGTCTCTTGTCCGGTATAGGACGACTTCCGAATGAACCATTCTTCCGGAATGAGATTTTTCCGCTTCCAGCGGTATAACTGGCCGTATGAGATTCCTGTCAGGTCCAACAATTCTTTCTTGGAGATCAAATCATCTGTCATATATGGTCCCCCTTTTTATTGAAACGAGTGTAACATAACATTGTTACGTTGTAAACCAGATTGAAAAATCGATGATCAGATTACATACTCCCATTTTAACCATTGGTGTGAAATTCTTTGTTTTCTACTGTAGATCTTGTTATTGCAATGAAAGAGTAATGCGTATAACCTGTTACATATAAACACTTTGGAGGCCTAGGCATCCGATTTCCATCCCATCGTCTCATGTCAGAACACGTGGTTAACGAACTTATGAAAGGGGTTTCTTATACTCATGGCACTTATTAAATGTGATTTTTACTCGGATACGCTCGGGCTTAGCACCAGCATGCATGTCATTCTGCCGCAACAAACCCACAATCAGATCGGCATGGAGAATGTGACCGGCAAAGGACTACACCCAACCCTGTACCTGCTGCACGGTCTGTCTGATGATGATTCCATCTGGCTGCGCCGGACTTCCATCGAACGTTATGTGGCCAACCTCGGGATCGCCGTTGTTATGCCACAGGTTCACCGCAGCTTCTATACAGATATGGTAGAAGGCGGACGTTATTGGAGCTTTATCAGTGAAGAACTCCCGGCACTTGCTCGTTCTTTCTTCCCGCTCTCAGACCAACGGGAGGACAATTTCGTTGCCGGATTATCCATGGGTGGCTATGGGGCGTTCAAGCTGGCCCTTCGTAAACCAGATCAATATGCTGCAGCTGCCAGTTTGTCTGGAGCACTCGATATGTCTGCACATATGGATAGAAACGCATCCTCAGCATTGCAACAGACGGAGTTACAACGTATTTTCGGACCAGAGGTGGCAGGCACCGAGAATGATCTGATCCATCTGTTAAAAGAAAATCAATCTAGCGAAAGTCCTCGACCTTTGCTCTACCAATGCTGCGGAACGGAAGATTTCCTGTATGAGGATAATCAAACCTTCCGTCAAGCCTGTGAACAGACGAACTTCGAATTGACATACGATGAAGGGCCTGGTGAACATGAGTGGGGCTACTGGGATGCCAAGATTCAGGATGTATTGAAATGGTTGCCTTTACAAAAGCGCGATTAGTGGAGAATTGCAATGGAGCTACCAGGAGTAACTAAACTGGTACTCCGATAGTAGAACAACCTACCTTCCGTTCGCGGTTGAGTTCAATATATCTAGAGCACATCGCTGTACAACACAAAGAAGCAGGCCGTTGAGAACAAAGTTCTCTGGCCTGCTTCTTTGTGTTGTACTGTTGTATCTGTAAGTTTACCTTATAGTAGCGGTGGTATTAACCGCGGTTCGTAATCCATTGCTCGGTGATCTCCAGTACCTTCTCACTGCGCCCGATGGCTTCAGCAACTTGACCCGAAGCAGTTCCGCCGTAAACATTACGAGCGTTCACTACCGCTTCCGGTTGCAGCACATCATAGATCCGGTCATCAAACAGTGGTGAGAACTGACGGAATTCATCAATCGTCAGATCCAGCAAATACTTGCTGTTCTGGATGCAGTACAGTACCGTTTTACCAATCACTTCATGCGCCTGACGGAAAGGCAAACCTTCGCCTACGAGGAAGTCGGCAATATCCGTAGCATTGGAGAAATCCTGGTTGACCGCTTGACGCATTCGATCCTTGTTCACTGTCATTGTCGCGATCATTGGAGCAAACAGTTGCAGCGCACCCTCCAGCGTCGCTACTGTGTCAAACATACCTTCTTTGTCTTCCTGCATGTCTTTGTTGTATGCCAGTGGAAGAGATTTCAGTACCGTCAGCAAACCGATCAGGTTGCCGTACACACGTCCTGTTTTACCACGCACGAGTTCAGGAACGTCCGGGTTTTTCTTCTGAGGCATAATGCTGCTGCCTGTGCAGAACGCATCGTCCAGTTCAACGAATCCAAACTCTGTGCTGCTCCACAGTACCAGCTCTTCACTCAGACGGGACAAGTGAGTCATGATCAGCGAAGCTGCCGCCAGGAACTCAACGATAAAGTCACGGTCGCTTACTGCGTCCAGACTGTTCTCGTAAACCCCATCAAAGCCCAGTTGTTCCGCGACAAAATGACGGTCAATCGGGAATGTTGTGCCCGCGAGCGCACCTGCGCCCAGTGGCAGGATGTTAATGCGTTTGTAGCTGTCCATCAGACGCTCTGCATCCCGTTGGAACATGGAGACATACGCCATCAGGTGATGTGCAAACAGAATTGGCTGTGCCCGTTGAAGATGCGTATAACCTGGTACGATGGTATCGAGGTTATCTTTCGCTTGTCCAATCAGTGCTTCCTGCAAGGAATGCAGCATGCCTACAAATCCAACGACGCGCTCACGCAGGTACAAGTGCATATCCGTTGCAACTTGATCGTTCCGGCTACGGCCTGTATGTAATTTTCCGCCTACAGGGCCAATCGTCTCGATCAGGTTTTTCTCAATATTCATGTGGATGTCTTCGTCCGATACGGAGAATTCCACTTCGCCCGCACGGATTTTGTGCAGAACAGTCATCAATCCTTCTTTGATCGTCTCTACATCTTCCGCTAGCAGAATGCCGCATTTGCCCAGCATCGTTACATGGGCCAGACTGCCCTGAATATCTTCCTCAGCCAAAGCCTTGTCAAAATTGATCGATGCCGTATATTCCTCAACCAAATGATTGGTTTGTTTTGTAAAACGTCCTCCCCACAGCTTGCTCACGGTGAGTACTCCCCTTTCGCTCATGGACAAAGCCGCTCCTGCCAGATGTGCAAGAACGGCCTGTCTTGTCATTTATATTGATATAGCTCTATAGATGCAGGTTGAAATTAGTTTTTGTTTTGCTCCACGCCGGAGTTTACTTTCAAACGCAGTGCATTCAGGCGGATAAAGCCTGTTGCATCACCTTGATCGTAGGCTTGCGTTGGATCAGCTTCCATCGTTGCGATGTCCGGATTGTAGAGGCTGACAGGACTTTTCACGCCTGCGCCGATGATGTTGCCTTTGTACAGTTTCACACGAACTGTACCTGTAACGTTCTTCTGGCTTTCAGTCACCAGTGCTTGCAGCGCCAGACGTTCCGGTGCGAACCAGAAGCCGTTGTAAACGAGTGTGCTGTAACGTGTGATCAGGCTATCACGCAGGTTCATCACTTCACGGTCCATCGTGATGGACTCCATTTTGCGATGTGCGGTGAACAAGATTGTTCCACCTGGTGTTTCGTACACGCCACGGCTCTTCATACCAACAAAACGGTTCTCAACCATATCTACACGGCCAATACCATGTTTGCCACCCAGCTCGTTCAGTTGTTCCATCACTTGCAGCGGGCTCAGGCGCTCACCGTTCAGTGCAACACAGTCACCTTGTTCGAATTCCAGTTCAACATATTCCGCTTGATCTGGTGCATCTTCAGGTGCACTGCTCAGCAGGAACATGTCTTTGTTCTCGTCCGCGCTTGGATCGAACCAAGGATCTTCGAGCACACCGCTCTCATAGCTGATATGCAGCAAGTTACGGTCTGTGGAGTATGGTTTAGCCGTAGAAGCGGTTACCGGAATGCCATGTTTCTCAGCGTACGCGATCATCTCGGCACGTCCCGGGAATTGGTTACGGAATTCTTCCAGACGCCAAGGTGCAATTACGTTAATGTCTGGTGTCAGTGCAGCCGCGTTCAACTCAAACCGAACTTGGTCATTTCCTTTACCTGTAGCGCCGTGAGCGATGGCTGTAGCACCTTCTGCACGAGCGATGTCCACCATACGTTTAGCGATCAGTGGACGAGCAATACTTGTGCCAAGCAGGTATTGTCCTTCATAGAGGGCACCTGCCTGGAACATCGGATAGATGAAATCTTTTGCGAATTCATCGCGTAGATCGTCGATGTATACTTTGGAAGCGCCTGTTGCCAGTGCTTTTTCCTCCAAACCGTCCAATTCATCCTTTTGTCCAATATCCGCTGTGAATGCGATAATCTCTGCATCATATGTTTCTTTTAACCATTTCAAAATTACAGATGTGTCCAACCCGCCTGAATACGCGAGTACAATTTTTTCCTTAGCCATGTTCAATGGTCCTCCCCAAGATCAGTTAAGTTAAACAGAGCCTTCATACACTGAATCCTACGAGCCAGAAAATCCTTCCGATCACTGTTATCTCCAGATTTTTTCATCCCTTTATGACAAAGGGTAAAATCCGGGGATAGCCTATGCTTCCGATGCAGCTTTCTTTCAGAAAGCTTTCAGGCGACCGCTTCGCTTCTTCAGGCTTTTTCTGTCTCTTCGTTTTTGTGTATGCTTCTTGTTTAATTAACTTTTTAAAGTACATTATAGATGAATCTATCATCGCGAAATCTGCGCCTAAAATCAACCCATAAAGGCAAATAGCATCTATTCGCTCATTAATGCAGCCATTAATGCTTTCTGTGCATGCAAGCGATTCTCCGCCTGATCAAAGATCAGGGAGTTCGGTCCGTCAATTACACCGGCACTCACTTCTTCGCCGCGGTGTGCTGGCAGACAGTGCAAGAACATGTAGTCCGGCTTCGCACCTTTCATCAGTTCCTCGTCCACTTGATATGCCGCAAATGCCTGCTCACGAATCTTCTGCTCTTCTTCAAAGCCCATGCTAGCCCATACATCCGTGTACACGATATCTGCATCTTTCGCAGCTTCCTGTGCACTGTACGTTACAGTCACTTCAGAACCGCTCTCCTGTGCGATAATGCGCGCCTGCTCCACAACTGCGCTATCCGGCTCATAACCTTCTGGCGTTGCTACAGCAACATGCATACCCATCTTCGCTGCACCGAGCATCAGGGAGTGTGCCATATTGTTGCCATCTCCGATGTAGGCCATTTTCAGACCTGCGAGCTTGCCTTTGTGCTCCAGCACCGTTTGGAAGTCTGCCAGTACCTGACAAGGATGCGCTGCATCGCTCAGGCCGTTAATAACCGGAACATCCGCATGCTCTGCCAGTTCAGTTACATTATGGTGTCCAAAGGTACGGATCATGATGCCGTCCAGGTAACGGGACAATACTTTGGCTGTATCATGTGTTGTTTCCCCGCGACCCAGCTGAATATCATTTTTGCTCAGGAAGAGCGCGTGTCCGCCCAATTGGAACATACCCACTTCAAAGGATACACGCGTACGTGTGGATGATTTTTCAAAAATAAGTCCGATCGTTTTGCCTTTCAACGGTTGAAAAGGTACACCGTTTTTTTGCTTACCTTTAATCTCAATCGCGAGATCAAGCAGATAACGAATCTCCTCTGCTGTGTAGTCCGTGAATTCGATAAAATCCCGGCCTCTCAGATCAATCTTCTGAATCTTTTCCGTCTGTTGTGTTGTCATGTATAATGTCCTCCTTATTTCCGGTTCCCTGCACCCGCATGGGCAGAAGAGAGAGCAACATTGACACTTTGTCTTGGTGCTTCTCAAGTTTATTCTTTTCCGCCTTCTGCAAGTTCACCGCGCGGCTACAGGGATTCATCATCTCGTTCTGCTTCGAGGCCGGTAATGGCCCCGAGACAGAAAGGTTCTCATTTTTATGTTAGGCTTTCGCCGCTACGTGCTCTTCGATCAATGTGGCTACCAGCGATACCGCCTCGTCGATCTCTTCTTTGCTCACATACAGGTTCGGAAGCAAACGGATCACATTGGGTCCTGCAGAGACAAACAAAATCCCGCGTTTTTGCCCAGCAAGCACAATATCACCTACCGGCTCAGCACATTCAATACCGACTAACAATCCTAAACCACGAACTTCTTTTACAAAGGAATTACCCGCCAAACGATTCCGCAGGGAGCTCATCAGGTATTCACCCATCTCCGCTGCACGCTCTGGCAAGCGATCTTCCAGCATTGTTTCGATTGTTGCTATCACAACGGATGAAGCAAGTGGTGTTCCACCAAATGTCGTCGCATGGCTACCTGGCGTGAACGCATCCCGCAGGAAACCTTTACCCAACATCGCGCCTACAGGGAAACCACTGCCGATACCTTTGGCAACGGTGAACACGTCTGGCTCAATGCCATAATGTTCGTGCGCAAACAATTTACCCGTACGTCCCATTCCCGTTTGAACTTCATCAACAATGAGCAACAATCCATTCTCGTCACACAATTTCCGTACATGTTTGACGAATTCCGGTTCAACCGGATATACACCACCCTCGGCCTGAACCATTTCCAGCATAATAGCTGCTGTGTTGGGTCCAATTGCCGCTTCAAGTGCAGGGATATCATGCAAAGGTACAGTTACAAATCCGGCTGGCAATGGCAAAAATCCTTCTTTCACCTTATCCTGTCCGGTTGCTGTCAGCGTTGCGAGTGTCCGTCCATGGAAGGACTGGGCAAATGTGATCACTTCATAGCGATCTGTACCCTTCACCTTTTGGTGATAACGACGTGCTACTTTAATAGCTGCTTCGTTCGCTTCGGCACCACTGTTACAGAAAAACACTGCGTCAGCACATGTATTGGCTGTCAGCAATGCTGCTGCTTTCTCCTGGCCTGGAATCTGGAACAGGTTGGATACATGCCACAGCTCATCAATCTGAGCTTTCAGCTTGGCTCCAACTTTCTCCGGTGCATGGCCCAGGCTAGTTACAGCGAGTCCGCACATGAAATCGAGATAGCGGTTCCCCTGATCGTCCCATAACCAGCTGCCTTTACCTTTGACCAGACTGATTGGATAACGTGCATACGTTTGGAAAAGCGAGCTTTCCGTCTGTGCCGCTGCACCTGTTGATGTTGCGCCCGCTACCGCTGTGCCAGAACCTGACTGTTCGTTGCCTTTTGCCATGACCCTATCACTCCTTATTTGTTGGTGCAACGACACTAATTATGAGAATACCTTAACTTTACACTTGTCACTTCGATGACAGAACAACCTTCCGATCGCTGTTATCCCCGGATTTTTTTGATTGCCCCTTAATGGGGAAAATCCGAGGATAAAGGCGCACGCTTCGCTTCTTCAGGTTATTTCTGTCCTCTACGTTATTGTGTAATGTTCAATTTTCACATAAAAAAAGCCATGCACATATTTTTTATCTTGTATAAGAACCCAAATGAACCTTATTGCATACGGATGATTCTAGTTCCGATGATCTCTCCGCCGAGCACTCGGCTCAGGATTTGGGGTTCGCTGCCGTCTACGATGACGACCTCACGTACTTGACCATGAATACAAGCGATAGCTGCACGCACTTTGGGAATCATGCCGCCATAGATTTCTCCGGTCTGGATCATGTCCTCAATCTCTTGTACAGATACGGATGGCAGTACTTTTTTCTCGCCGCCTACGTTCTTCATGATGCCAGGAACGTCTGTCACGACAATCATCCGGCTTACGCCGAGATGAGATGCCACTGCACCCGCAGCTGTATCTGCGTTAATGTTGTAGCGTTGTCCAGTTGCATCTACGCCAACCGGTGCGATAACCGGCATGTATCCCATGTTCACGATACCTTGGATAATCTCTGCGTTCACACCAGTGACATCGCCTACCCAACCGATCTCTGCGTGGTTCGATACGGGCTTCGCCTGAATGAGACCCCCGTCCACGCCGGACAAGCCTAGTGCACGACCGCCCACACGCTGAATCAGGCGCACGATCTGTTTGTTGATACTGCCCGCAAGCACCATCTCCACTACGTCCAGCACAGGTTCAGTCGTTTTGCGCAGACCATTAACGAATTCGGTTTCGATACCAAGCTTCGCCAGGTTATCCGAGATCGCAGGACCTCCACCATGCACGATTACCGGCTGTGTGCCCTGAGACTGCAAATCACGCAGATCCGCAAAGAAAGACTCGGGCAATGCTGCCAGCGTGCTGCCTCCACATTTCATGACAAACATCTGTTTCTCTGTGCTCGCTTCCGTTGCGGTACTCTCGTTTGGCATTGTTGAATTCATGAGGGCAAGCTCCTATCATAGTAAAAATTATATTCAAAAAAATATAACACTTTTATAAGGTCATAAAGGCTGGTAGGAGTCCATTCCGAATTCGGATTGTTCTTTCGATCGCTGTTGTCTCCAGGTTTCTTGAATTATCCCTATATAGGGGAACACCCGGAGACAAAGGCGACCGCTCCGCTTCTGCAGAATCAATTCCGTCTTCTCCATTACTATCGCTATATGTCCAACACCAAACAACAAGTTTAAATTTCATTGATAATTTTTGAAACATCTCACGAAACAGCTTCACAATAGAAGACAGCTGTTTCGCAAAACCTTTACCCCAAAGGTTTATTACGTGCGGTATGCTGCGTTAATTCGGACGTAGTCATACGTCAGGTCACAGCCCCAGGCTGTTGCTGTTCCTTCGCCGTGGTGCAGATCCACCACGATGCGAACTGTATCAGTCTGCAAATAGGCCAATGCCGCTTCTTCGTCAAACACGACTGGGCGGGACTGCGCAAGTACCGAGATATCTCCCAAACGGATATCTACGGTATCCGGGTTCACCGGCTGTCCTGCACGCCCTACGGCTGCAATAATCCGTCCCCAGTTGGCGTCTGCGCCAAACATGGCGGATTTCACCAGACTGGACCCGATGACAGTTTTCGCGATTGCTTGCGCGGACTCATCACTTACTGCTCCTGTAACTTCTACCTCAACCAGTTTGGTTGCTCCTTCACCATCGCGAGCAATGGCTTTGGCTAGCACTTGGCAAACATAGGTGAAGCCGGCTGCAAAAGCGTCCCAATCTGGATGCTCTGTGGTCAGCTCTTCATTGCCTGCATAACCACTGGACATAGCTACCAGCATGTCGTTTGTACTTGTATCCCCATCAACGGTAATCATGTTAAATGTATGATTGGTTGCCTGGCGCAGCAAGCGTTGCAACGCTTCTGCACCAATGACCGCGTCAGAGGTCATGAAAGCGAGCATTGTCGCCATATTCGGATGAATCATACCCGAGCCTTTGGCGGCTCCCGCAATCGTAACCGTCTTACCGTTAACTATAACGGAGACGCAAGCTTCCTTTTTTACCAAATCCGTTGTCAGAATCGCTTGTGAAAATTGCTCCGCCTCATTCGATTCCTTGCCCATATGCGCTGGAAGTCCGGTGATGCCTGAATGTACAGCATCCATTTTGAGCAATTCCCCAATGACTCCTGTGGATGCCACAGCCACGTCCTCTTCTGCCACACCCAACTCACGCGCAGCAGCCGAACGCATCGCATAAGCATCTTCTTCCCCTTGTTGCCCTGTGCATGCATTAGCATTACCACTGTTAACGATAACAGCCTGAAGGCGTCCGTTGCTCAAGCTTTCGCGCGTTACTTTGAGTGGTGCCGCCTGAAACACGTTCGTTGTGTATACAGCAGCAGCTGTAGCCGGTACATCACAGCGGATCGCTCCGATGTCATTACGAGATGTCTTTTTCAATCCGCAGTGAAGTCCACCAGCAGTGAATCCCCCAGGGGTTACAATTGTTCCGTTCTCAACCACGGTAAAAGTCTGTTGCTCCACATTCGTTCCCATATCATATCCCCCGTATGCGTTCAGCTATATGCTGATGATCGCCTGCTTAACCTAATCCGTTCTCCCTAGAAGACTCTGAGAGAGCACTCTTACACCGAATGTCCCAGTGCTCCTCCTGAATTCCAATCCCTTATGGATATACTGGTGTCATGTTCAGCCCGAGGTTCTCCTCCCATCCCATCATCAGGTTCATATTTTGAATCGCTTGCCCGGAAGCACCCTTCACCAGGTTGTCGATAACCGAAATAATCGTCAAACGCCCTGTGCGAGGATCCACCGCAAATCCGATATCACAATAGTTGGATCCGTACACTTCTTTGGTAGAAGGCCAGATGCCCGGTTCACGTACACGTACGAAAGGTCGGTTCTCATAATATTTGCGGTACAAATCCACGATCTCCCGGTCGCTGTGTTCCCCAACGAGGTTTGCATACATCGTACTCATAATTCCACGTGTCATTGGCACCAGATGTGTTGTGAAGGTAACTGTAACAGGCGTTCCCGTTATATTGCCAAGCACTTGTTCGATCTCGGGAATATGTTGATGTTTATTCAGTTTATAGGCTTTGAGATTCTCGTTCATCTCTGCATAATGGTACGACAGATGGGTTCCCCGTCCTGCACCGGATACGCCTGATTTAGCATCAATAATAATAGTAGAAGGATCAATCCAGCCTGCCTCTACTGCAGGGATCAGTCCAAGAAGTGTAGCCGTTGGATAACAACCTGGGTTGGATATAAAATTCTGTCCCTTCACTTCTTCGCCATACACCTCAGCCATGCCGTATACCGCTTGTTCCAGCAAATCAGCTGGAGGCGCCGGATGTTTGTACCACTCTTCGTACACTGTTCCATCCTTAAGTCTGAAATCGCCAGACAGGTCAATCACCTTAAGTCCTGCTGCCAGCAGGCTTGGTACGAGCTTAGCACTTACGCCGGACGGGGTCGCTGTGAATACCAGATCCGCACGACTCGCAATTTCAGCCGGATCTACACCGTCGAGTGGCCTGTGAATCACGCCCGTCAAATGCGGAAATCCATCTGCGATGGACTCACCACTGCTCGATGATGAGATCACCGATGTGATTTCAACCAGCGGATGGTTCTGGAAAAAACGAATCAGCTCCACCCCGCCGTAGCCGGTGGAACCGACGATTGCTACTTTTAATTTGTTATTCACTCTCGCTCCCCCAATCTCGATGTATGCGCTACTTGTGCTATGTCCTTGCCTGAAGGATACTTGAACACAGCAATTCCGTCGCTTATATGCATATTTGTGTATTATTATACGACTCTGGTTATATAAATACAACACTCTATCATCAATTTCACATGGATTTTCATCCAATCCGAACATATCTTTTTTTCTCATCCGGGACGAATTGGTATACATCTGTTAAAATACGTATTAGTAGGAAACATTACAATCAGGGTCTCATTCATAACTAACCTGCTACCAAGGACATATGAATAGATTCATGATGGTCATTATGAGACGTGGGGGACTATAGTGCATATCGAATCCATTTTACTTATTGTACTCCTTGGCCTGAATATTATTTTTGCCGCAGCAGTCGTTTTCTTCGAACGGAAGGATGCCAGTGCTTCCTGGGCTTGGCTGCTCGTCTTGAACTTTATTCCGGTGTTTGGGTTTTTACTTTATCTTTTAACCGGTCAGAACCTGACCCGATACCGGCTTTTCCAGTGGAAGGAACGTAAGAAGCTCGGGCTAGAGGAACGTATTGAAGCCCAGCTCACGCAGTTGCACGATAACCGCACCCCTTTCCGCAACCAAGCAACCGAGACTAGCCAGGACATGATCTATATGAACCTGAAGCAGAACGGTGCTCTGGTGACGGAAGATAATGCGGTCGAGATCATTACGGATGGAACAGATAAATTCCAGCGGCTCTTGGATGACATCGAAGCGGCTCAGGATCACGTGCACGTACAATACTACATTTATAGAGGCGACCGTCTGGGCAAAAGAATTCGAGATGCACTCATCCGCAAAGCGCGGGAAGGCATCAAAGTTCGTTTGCTGTATGACGCGCTCGGATCACGGCGGGTATCCAAACGTTTTTTCAAAGAATTGCGCGAAGCAGGCGGTTTGGTTGAAGTCTTTTTCCCCTCCAAATTCAGTCTGATCAACTTGCGTATGAACTACCGGAACCACCGGAAGATTGTCATCATTGATGGTAACCTGGGGTACACAGGCGGGTTTAACGTTGGAGATGAGTATCTTGGCTTGAACTCCAAATTCGGTTATTGGCGTGACACACATCTGCGTATTCAGGGGAATGCCGTTCATGCGCTGCAGACCCGTTTTCTCCTAGATTGGAATGAAGCGTCCAAGCAACACGACACACCTTATGTTCCGGCGCATTTCCCTCATATTGAGGGCACAGGAAAGATTGCCATGCAGATTGTCTCCAGTGGACCGGATGCAGAGACTGAACATATCAAGAACAGTTATCTTAAGATGATTAATGGGGCCAAACATTCGATTCTGATTCAAACGCCTTATTTTATCCCGGATGCCAGTGTATTCGAAGCTATTCGTCTCGCGTGTCTGTCCGGCATTGATGTTCGCATTATGATTCCAAATAAACCCGACCACGCCTTTGTATATTGGGCTACGTTATCTTATATTGGTGAGTTGTTGAAGGTGGGCGCCAAAGTATTTATATATGATAATGGCTTCATTCATGCCAAAACACTTATCATTGACAGTTTGGTTGCATCCGTGGGAACCGCCAATATTGACTACCGCAGTTTCCGGTTGAACTTTGAGGTTAATGCTTTTATGTACGATGAAGCGATTGCGACAGCACTTGTACAAACCTTTGAGCACGACCTGCATGTATCGCGAGAAATGACGCTCGATGAATACCAAAAACGTAGTCTCATTATCCGCTTCAAAGAAGCCATTTCCCGTCTGCTATCTCCGATTTTGTAGCGGTCAATATTTATAGTAAAAAAACAGGCACATCCTCTCCCGTCATTTTGGAGAAGGATGTGCCTGTTTTTTTCTTGTCTTGAACATCCAAACGTATGAGCCCTACACGGCTCACTTGCTATTTTTCACACCGTTCACACATGTTCTCCCCGCTTAAAACCTTCGCCGAGCACTTCGTGCGCGTTACTGATAATGACAAATGCTCCCGGGTCCACAGACCGGATCAACGCTTTAAGTCTTGGTACCTCATTCTGTCCAACCACGACCATCAGTACCGTTCGTTGATCATCGGTGTAACCGCCTTTGGCCTCCAGCTTCGTTAATCCGCGATCCAGGTCATCCAGAATCACTTTGCTAATCGCTTCGGTCTGGTTGGAGATAATATAAGCCACCTTTGAAAAGCCCAGCCCCATCTCAACAGCATCGATCACTTTACCAGTAACATACAACCCAATCAGCGCATAGAGGGACTGCTCCAACGACAATACAAAAGCAGCCATAATAATAACCGTAGCATCCATGATGACTACACACAGCGAGTAACTCAATCCACTGTATTTCTGTACGATTCTGGCAAGAATGCTCATGCCACCTGTTGATCCTCTACCTCGGTATACAATTCCAATCCCTAAACCAACACCAATCCCACCATACAGTGAACCAAGTAGCGGATTCGTTGTTGGAATGGCCCAATCCTTCGTGAGATAGACTAACAGTGGCAGAACAATGCTGCCCAGTACTGAACGAATTCCATACTGCTTACCAATAAGCAGGAAACCCGCAATCAAAAGTGGGATATTAATTGCCCATTGGGTATATGCCGGCTCCCAATTAAGCCATTCCTTGCCCAGAATTGATAACCCGGACACCCCACCCGAAGCGATCTGATTTGGTAATAAAAATAAATTAAAGGCCACTGCAATTAAAAACGAACCTACAATGATAGATACCGTATCCACGACGTTTCTCCATGGACCATTGAGTGGAATAAGGCTAGTTATCCTCTTTTTGCGGTTATTGTGAAGTTGTGATCGTTGTTGCATGTTCTCGTGCTCTCCTTTTAAGTGACTGATCAGTTGTTCGCTCATTTTTTCTATCCTATAAAATTATTCAAAAAAAAGCTCCCGTATACACCAGCATACGCCTACACGTATGGGTCCATACAGGAACTTATATTAATCGGTTTCTACTTTAATCTGGCTACGCAAATAACCATCGATGAATGCATCGAGGTCGCCGTCCATTACTGCTCCTGTATTTCCTGTCTCCACGCTTGTACGGTGATCCTTTACCATACTATAGGGATGGAACACATAGGAGCGAATCTGGCTACCCCATGAAATATCCGACTGATCTCCTCGGATTTCATCCAGCTGTTGTTTTTGCTCTTCAATTTTACGCTCATACAATTTCGAACGAAGCATCTTCATCGCCCGCTCACGGTTCTTGATCTGTGAACGTTCATTCTGACACGTTACAACTACACCTGTCGGAAGGTGGGTAATCCGCACGGCTGAGTCGGTGGTATTGATATGCTGTCCACCAGCGCCACTCGCACGGTAGGTATCAATCTTGAGATCCTCTGTTCGAATGTCCAATTCAATCGTATCATCAATCTCAGGAACCACATCACATGATACGAAGGACGTATGTCTACGGCCCGATGAGTCAAAAGGAGAGATCCGCACCAGTCGGTGTACACCCTTCTCGGCTTTCAGATAACCATAAGCATTGTGCCCCTTGATCGATAGCGTGACGCTCTTGATCCCCGCCTCATCTCCTGGCAGATAATCCAACACCTCAACCTTGAAGCCACGCTTCTCGGACCAACGTGTGTACATCCGGAGTAACATTTGTCCCCAGTCCTGTGACTCGGTACCACCTGCCCCCGGATGAAGCTCTAGAATGGCATCCATCTTATCATACGGCTGGTTCAGGAGCAGCTGAAGTTCGAACTCTGCCACCTTGCTCACGATCGCTGTGACGCTTCTACCGATCTCTGCAGCGAGGTCTTCGTCGCCTTCCTCGTCAGCCAGTTCTACCATCATCACCGCATCATCGTAGTCCTGTTGGAGTTTGGTGTATTGATCCACAGATCCCTTAACCGCATTTAGCTCAGCGATTACGGATTGCGCCTTGTCACTATCATCCCAAAAATCCGGAGCAGACATCTTCACTTCGAAGTTGCCGATCATCTCTTGCTTCAGATCTAAGTCAAAGAGACCCCCTAAGGTTGGTTAGTTTCTTGCCTATTTCACGCAGGTCATGCTTCACGTTTGGATCGATCATGTGCAATTCCTCTTTTCATTAAGATAAGCTCCCCGCATCCAGGGCATTCCTCCAGATCAAGTATCCGATGCGTTACCCTGGTGTTGAGACTACTGTTGTATCAGTATATCTCTTCCCCGTGATCATGGTCATATTATTATAACTATGCACCATTAATCGGTTTTGCATCCTTCACTTCATCCTATGGAATACCCGGCTGCAAGGAGCCATTCATGTCATTCGTGTATAAATGAACCCTTTAACTACTCTTGACCGTGGCAGTGTTTGAACTTCTTGCCACTACCGCACGGGCATGGATCGTTACGTCCGATTTGGTCAGAAACCTTCACTGGACGTTTCTCAGCAGGTTCACCGCTTGTCGAGATCTGACTTTCCTCAACAACCGCTTGACGCTCCTGATTGCTCTCGATCTGTGCTCTCATCACATAAGTCGCTACTTCTTCTTGAATCGAAGCGATCATTTGATGGAACATCTCGAAGCCTTCGAACTGGTACTCACGCAGTGGATCTGTACCGCCGTAGGCACGAAGGTGGATACCTTGACGCAATTGATCCATTGCATCAATATGATCCATCCACTTGCTGTCTACTGCACGGAGCACAACTACTTTCTCGAACTCACGAACCATCTCTTCGCCAATTCGCTCTTCACGTGCATTGTACTTGTTCTGAACTTTCGTGAACAGGAACTCGATGATCTCTTCTGCTTCCTTACCCCACAGATCATCTTTAGTTATGGAACCATCGTCCAGCAATTTGCTGTTCATGTAATCAGCAACTTCCTGAAGCTCCCAGTTTTCCGGGATATCGTCACTACAATGTGCTTCAACGATACGTTCAATGGAAGGCTTGATCATATCCATAACGATTTGTTTGATATTTTCGGACTCCAGTACCTCGCGACGCTGTTTATATATAATTTCACGTTGTTGGTTCATTACATCATCATATTGGAGAACGACTTTACGCACGTCAAAGTTGTTACCTTCAACACGCTTCTGCGCTGATTCTACTGCACGGGTAATCATCCGGCTCTCGATCGGTTGGTCTTCTTCAAAACCAAGACGCTCCATCATGTTCAATACATTGTCTGCACCGAAACGTCTCATCAATTCATCACCCAGTGACAGGTAGAATTGTGTTGAACCCGGGTCACCTTGACGTCCCGCACGGCCACGTAGCTGATTATCAATCCGGCGTGATTCGTGACGCTCTGTACCGATGATATGAAGGCCGCCTACTTCAGCTACACCATCACCCAAGATAATATCTGTACCCCGTCCTGCCATGTTGGTTGCAATCGTTACTGCACCCGCTTGACCAGCTCCTGAGATGATCTCTGCTTCTTCCGCGTGGTACTTGGCGTTCAGTACCTGGTGTTTGACACCACGGCGTTTAAGCATGTCAGACAGGCGTTCAGAGTTCTCAATGGACACTGTACCTACCAGAATCGGTTGATTCTTACTGTGGCGTGCCACGATCTCTTCTACAACGGCATTGAACTTGCCATCGATGCTCTTATACACGACATCTGCCATGTCATCGCGTTTATTCGGACGGTTGGTTGGAATTTGCAGTACTTCGAGACCGTAGATTTTTTTGAACTCTTCTTCCTCGGTTTTCGCTGTACCCGTCATACCCGCAAGTTTACGGTACATCCGGAAATAGTTCTGGAAGGTAATCGTAGCAAGCGTCATGCTCTCATTTTGTACTTCAATGCCTTCTTTGGCTTCAATCGCCTGGTGCAATCCATCACTGTAACGACGTCCAGACATCAGACGACCTGTGAATTCATCGACGATCATGACTTCCTCATCACTGACCACATAATCCACGTCACGACGCATGATTGCATTAGCTTTCAAGCCCTGTACAATGTGATGGTTGAGAGTTACATTGGCATGATCATACAAGTTCTCGATACCAAATGCTTTCTCTGCTTTTGCCACGCCCGCCTCAGTCAACGCTACGGATTTCACCTTAATGTCTACCGTAAAGTCTTCTTCCGGCACCAAACGTTTCACAAAACGATCTGCTGCATAGTACATATCCGTCGACTTCTGAGCTTGTCCAGAGATAATGAGTGGCGTACGCGCCTCATCGACCAAGATGGAGTCTACTTCATCAATGATACAGAAGAACAATGGACGTTGTACCATTTGCTCTTTGTAAAGCACCATGTTGTCACGCAGATAGTCAAAACCAAACTCATTGTTCGTTCCGTACGTAATATCACATGCATATGCATGTTGTTTCAACGCATGGTCCATACCGCTGAGGTTAACCCCAACCG
Organism: Paenibacillus sp. 10L310; assembly: GCF_056395745.1. Classification (NCBI taxonomy): domain Bacteria; kingdom Bacillati; phylum Bacillota; class Bacilli; order Caryophanales; family Paenibacillaceae; genus Paenibacillus; species Paenibacillus sp. 10L310. The sequence continues at coordinate 65,807 of NZ_JBFTKC010000023.1, forward strand.
TCATGCCCATGAACTCATAGATTTGTCCCATTTCCTGGCTATCCCGTTGTGCCAAGTAGTCATTGACCGTGACCACGTGTACACCTTTGGACATTAACGCGTTCAGATATACCGGAAGTGTTCCTACCAGCGTTTTACCTTCACCCGTTTTCATCTCGGAAATACGGCCTTCATGCAGAGCGATACCGCCCAGCATCTGTACATCGTAGTGACGTTTGCCCAGTACACGACGTGATGCCTCACGTACAGTTGCAAATGCCTCTGGAAGAAGCTCATCTGTTGTTTCTCCCTTTTCAATACGAGCACGGTATTCGTCCGTTTTACCTTTCAGTTGTTCATCAGACAACGCCTGAAATTGTGGTTCCAGTTTATTGATCACATCGACCGTCTTCATCAGACGTTTAACATCACGTTCATTCATGTCGCCGAAGATCTTTTTGACAAGTCCTAGCATGGTATACCCCTTTCGTGCAAAACAGAATAGACCCCCTGTTGCCGCCACGCGACACCATCGGATGGATGTTGCATCCACTTGCCCGGGGGTGACAAACAATATGATTTGAGCTTAATGAAGGTTACACTTCGTCAACTCAGTTGCCAGAATGTCCTTTCGATCGCTGTTATCCCCTGATTTCTTTTAAACTCTCTTCTCAGAGGGGGAAATCCGGGGATAAAGGCGAACGCTTCGCTTCTACAGATCATTTCCGCCCTCTTCGTCATCCGTGTAAAAATCAAATTCAAATCATATGCTAATAAGTAATATGATGAATCAACTCCAGGCTTGCCAAGGGTTCCTCATGAAGCTGATTCGGTATTCAAACGGATTCGGTTATTAAAAAGTAGCCGAAGCCCGAGCCTTGCGAATCATGTTCATGGTGCTGTGCCTGTCATTGATTATGATTAGCGATCATTCGTTGACAATTCCTCATCAGGACAATGATTCTCTTTGCATAAATTGTAACAGTTTGTAAGAGCCGCCGCAACACGCCACGGCACACTTCTTTGAACTTCTGAGACATATCAAACCGAGTTTAAGTGCAAAAAATCATAGTCGTTAGCGGAAGCGTCCGATTGTCATGTTTCGTTTTGCAGGATAGACAGCTCTGTCAACGAATTTTGATGGTAAATTTGGATGGAAATCTCAATATCCAGTTCTCGAATGTAGGTATACGAATATTTTCGTAAGCATCGGAATCTGGTGATAAACTTGTACCAATTATAATTATTCTTACTATCTATTAGACGCAACAGCATGGGGAATAGTTTCACCATTTTATTTCCAAAGGTGATTTCCCAGCTTCTCTACGCACAAAAGAGCCCCATCCCCTAAGGGATGGAAGCTCTTGTTAAGTCCAATCCAGGAAACTACAGTCCCTGTCTTCATTATTATTAGATATTCATACGCATGTCCGTTCCGATGATCCTGTACGTTAATATTAACCTTGTTCGATCAATCCGTACTTACCATCGTTCCGTTTGTAAACAACGCTAACTTCTTCACTGTCAATGTTGGAGAATACGAAGAAATTGTGACCAACCATGTTCATTTGGAGGATGGCCTCTTCCACGTCCATTGGTTTCAACATAAAGCGTTTCGTCCGTACGACTTCAAAATCATCGTCATCCGTATCCGTATCCAGTTCAGCAGTAGCTACAGTACCTGTTGGATCTTCAACGAAGAGTGTTTTCAGGCTACCTTCCTGGCGGAACTTACGGTTAATTTTTGTTTTGTGTTTGCGGATCTGACGTTCCAGCTTGTCCACCACGGAGTCAATGGATGCGTACATATCGTCGCTCTCATCCTCGGCGCGGAGCACAATGCCTTTCAAAGGGATCGTCACCTCTACCGTATGCAAACCTCTCGTCGTGCTCAATGTAACAGCACCGTCAGAGTTAAGGGGTGCATCGAAATACTTCTCGAGTCTACTCAACTTTTTGTCGACATAATCCTTCAAAGCATCAGTAACCTCGATTTGTTGACCTCGAATACTTAAATTCATAGGGCACTCCTCCTTTTTCCTTTGCCACTTCATTATAACACGAATGTAAGCGCCATGTAAAAACTCCCGGTGACCGAATAATGACATCTGTTCAAGCCACATCTGCCAATATCGAATTACCGCCATATTTCGTGATATTTCGCCATTTTGAGCCATAATCAAGAAATCACATTGGTTGTCTTCTCAGGCGCTTGAATGATGTAATTAACCATTTCTGAGCGGGTTCAATCTATGATGTGAAATTTAAAATAAATTCCCGAATCTTCCTTCACTATTAATAATCACTACTTATTTTAACTTGGACCTGACATACTGCAGGTATACCTGAGAACTTGAAAACTTCCCTACTTACTCATTCCCATTAGAATCAAACTTATAATTCAAAAACCCATAAAAAAGGATCTTCCCTATTCCTCTTTCATGGGTTTGAAGTTACTATTTTAACCGTCTTCTATAATTAAACTATATTCATTCAGCCACGTAAGCTGCCACTGTTACTTCCTCCACGCTTCCTGCATTGTGACCTGTTTTAGCCGCATAACGCACTTCATACGTTCCTGACGCCAAACCTGTGATAGTCGTACTCTCTGCTGTTACCTTTGTCCAGTCACTCGCACCTTGCAAGCGGTATTCCATTTCATCGGTTACTCCTGTGATTGTACCGTCATTTCCTGTTGCCGTTACCGCTGTGGAATTCAATCCTTCTGGAGCTTTTTGATCTTGATTCTTCACTTCTACTGTATACTTCAAGGCTTCTCCCTGGGACTTAAATTCAGTGCCTTGTTGAGCCGTAAAGATTGTAATTGTATACGTCCCTACCACTGCGCTACAGTTTTATATTGCTCAAATCCTTCGATCCCGAAGTCAGCCTTTTCGCGGTTGCTATCCGGAATCGTATCCACAGTGCCATCGTTCGTTTGTAATGTAATCTCGCTTAATACATCATTGAACGGGAGTACATTCCCTTCAGCATCTGTCAGTTGCAACGCTATATACGCACCATCTGAATAGTAATTGTAGCTACTTCCATTCGTGTTTTCTAGCTTGTCYTTACTACCTATGCCGTTAATAGAACTCCAGTTGAAGCTTACCGCTCCRGTATTCAGATCACTGTTCTCCTGCATCTTAGTTACTGTAGTATCAGGTGCCACATAAGCTGCCACTGTTACTTCCTCCACGCTTCCTGCATTGTGACCTGTTTTAGCCGCATAACGTACTTCATAGGTTCCTGCAACCAATTCCGTGATTTCAGTTCCTGTCACTGCTGTCCA
>NZ_JBFTKC010000024.1:0-67952 GCF_056395745.1 Paenibacillus sp. 10L310
AGTGCTTCCCAGCTCGCTGGTGTGTACGCTGACTCTTCCAGGCTTTCACCTGTAATTTCAGTTACTTTCGCTTGCAAAGCTGATTTATCTACAACAGGTACAGATGTTGTAGGGATTAAGCCCGTTCTTGCATCAGTCAGATCCAAAAGTGCCTTGTCTACCTGCGCTTGGGTCGCTGTCGGTTCATTCAACACTCGCTCTGCTTCATTCATCGCATTATCGAGAGTTTCCCAGCTTGCTGGCGTATACTCAGATTCCTCTAGATCCTCGCCTGTAACTTCAGTTACTTTGGCTTGTAGCAAGGACTTGTCTACCTTTGTCACAGCATTTTCGCTAAAACTTTGAGCTGGGGCGCCGTTAGTCCCTTTTAGATTACCATCTTCAATATCGTAAGAAACGATCACTGATGCATTGGATGGGATAATCTGACTCGTTTTTAACTTCAATGTCTTGCTGTTCGCCCCTTTTTCGAAACTGTCAATCGTGATTGGTTGCCCATTGATCTCCAGCTTGAAGCCAGTTAAATTTGCTACATTCGAAAAATCCAGTTCCTCATCGAACGTTACAATAACCTCATCTTCTGTCACAGACACATTACTTACATTGGCGCTTGTGTATTTTGGTGCCCACGCACTGAACGTGAAATACTCGCCATCTTTTAATGCCGCCTTGGCTGTATAATGTGGAATTCCATTTACATTCTTGAGGCTCAATTCATATCCAGATGCATCTGTAAAATCTTCACTGTCACTTACCAGTAATTGATAACCTGCTGGAACTGACACTGCCGGGATACCAATCTCCACTTCACCCACGTTATTCGTATTCTGCACTTTCCAAACTCTTTGTGCATGATATTGTCCCGGTTTATTTATAGGCTGATCATAGGTTAATGGCAGACCGTTATCCGCCCATACCAGATATTGTTGATCCGTCAAAACGCTGGGATTGTCCGCATTTGTACTTGCCAACGTGTTAACACCTACGGCGACTTGTGGCACTCCAGCATTGATGCTTAGGCTTTGTTTTTGATTCAAGCCCTGTGCTTCATCTTTGCCGATTCCTGCAATATTGTGCTTATACTTGGAATCGACAGTCCACACTTCACTTTCGTTAGTTGAAAGATAAGGACTTGCTCCGTTGTTGAGCGTAATGCCATATTTAATGGCCAGATAAGACTCAATTTTTGAAGCGTCGTTAGCTGTCTGAGCATCGTACAAAATGATCTCGGCAACATCGGCTACGAGACCACTCCAGTTATAGTTTCTTCCGCTAGTCGCACCAATTACAGGAGTAAAGGTAAACTTATCAAAGTTCATCCTATTTGTGAATTTAGCTCCAGCACCATCTATTCGAGCCGTATGATCGGTATTGCTAACGATATCGAAGTTCACAATCTGAGCTCGACTTCTATCCACTGGATTGTAGTAGTCAAAGATACTATGCACGCCATTACCTGTAGTAAAATTGTCTCCATATCCGCCCATAATAATGACACCATTAGTTCCTGTAGGCTCAGTCGCTCCCACAAGTGCTCCGCCGCTCTTAAACACATAAACGGCATAGCCTGATTGGAACGTAATCGGTTTGTCACCTACAAACTTTACTGAGCTATTATAGTGGCCTCCACCTGCCGGATTATTGAAAGCTACACTAGGATTGAAATTAATTCCTCCTGGATTATAACTTGGTGCTTTCTTCCGATCAGGAATGTCTAGTTGGAACCCCACTGGGCTAGCTGATTGATCTTTCCATTCTGTCAATAAACCGTCTTCCGTGGTAGCATCCGAGTCTGCTTTCAGCCATAACACAGGTTCAAGACCCGTTCCCCCTGGAACAGGGCTGCTAGCCGCGCTTACTCTCTCTGAACCAATTGAAGAGATGAATGTGCTTAATAACAACATGCTTACTACGGATACTTTAAATCCTTTTTTCCACTTCTTACTGTACAAAAACGACATACTTATCCTCCCTCTTTTACATTTCGCGTAATATCGACCCTCATCGTGCTTATTCTACACATAGCCTCTTACCAAACTCTTACCAAACCTTTCACTAACAAATACAACAAAAAAACAGCCTTGCAAATGAAGCTGCAAGGCTGTATATTTCCAATTAACTATTCGAATTTTTCCATTGTTGGTACCATAACTCAACTTCTAGGCCAGGACGTATACCTGCCTCTTGTTCTAAAGCGATAACCAACTGATTATATTGAGCGACCACAGGATCTTTATTGCCTAATCGATCGTAGGTCTTCATTAAGGCCAGTCCGACTTCCTCCAATGATGGTTCGAATTGCTGTACCCGGTAATATAGCGTTAGTGCTTCCGTATTCTGCCCTAGATCAATGTAATATTGTGCGAGTTGCATGGCATGGTTACGCCAGAGTGCATGCAATCGCTGGCGCTCCAACTCAGCCCATACATAATCGTCCTCGCCATAATATTTGCCTTCATATTGATCTGAGGTCTGCCGATGTTCAGTTATTGTAGACGAAGATAATAGAGGCAATCGGTTAAGACGGCTCTCCCATTCTTCCGCATCAATCCTGAATTCACCCGTTTCCAATAGATAACCAAACTGTTGATAACGAATGACCATCTTGTCCTCACCCATGAATTCGTTCATCATGCTGCGTAAGCGATGGATCCCACTGTGCAGATTGGATATACCTCTCCGCTCATCCAACTCTGGCCACAACAGTTCAAGTAGCGTATCCCGTTTAATCGGTTTGTTCCGATGGTGGAGCAAATAGGCGAATAACTCTCTAATCTTGGTTGTTCTGAACTTCATATGTTTTGGTGGCTCATTTGGGTGCACTTGGACTTGGAGCATCCCCAGACAACGGATCAACATGGATGGCCCTTCTGTTATATTCAGACTTGCTGACACCGTTCGGCGTTGATACATCTTCATCGTTTTTTCCAAACGGTCACGCGTTACAGGCTTCATAATATAGTCCAGCACTTCAAGCCCATAGGCTGTCAGTGCATGTTCGTTATATGCGGTTGTGAAAATAACTTCTGTTCCAGGAGAAACCTCATGGATACGTTCGGTCGCCTCGATCCCGTTCATCCCCGGCATTTGAACGTCCATGAAGACGATTTCCGGCAGATGAATTTCGATCTGATCTATGGCTTCCTGTGCCGTCAGAAAAGAGCCGATAACTTCGCAATCCTCTCTCTCTTGCAACAGTTTGTTCAACCTGCTCAGAGCGAGATATTCATCATCTACCAAAATCACTCTCATATGCACAACTCCTCTGGCTCACTGATCACCCTTTAATCTATAATTTTACCATAAATCCTGACGTGGGACCGCTATCATTTAAATATAGAATCTATGTTCCGGTATTCAAAAAAATGTTCATCTTTGGCAGAGGGCATGCAGGAATTTGAAGTAAACTGTCGAAAACTAAAGTCTGCCATGAAACCAATAACCTATAAAAAGATACCCCGATATGTAGTGCTGTCGATTCTATTCCTGACTATTTTGCTTGGCTTTCGCTGGATATGGTCCGAGACTTTCACTATACCCGCACATCCTGAACCCATTGAAGGCTTGTTAGACCTTCGAGGCTGGGACCTCGCCAACACTTCACCCATATCCCTGGATGGAGAATGGGAGTTTTATCCCCAGACGTTAATCTCTAATCGTGACGCGAAAATAGCGGATAACCCCTCCACACCGATTCAAGTTCCCGGTGACTGGCGTGATGCATTACCACAATCCTCATCGTCGTTTGGATATGGGACATACCATCTTCGCATACTTTTAGATCCATCTGTGGAGGAAGTCTCTCTCTGGGCTCAGAAAATCCAGACATCATCGATTATCGAGATGAACGGGACCATTGTTGCCGAATTCGGCCAACCTGCCACTCATGCCGAAGCCTATCGACCAGAAAGGACTGCATTTACAACTTCCTATGTGCTTGACGGTTCTACCGAACTCAATCTTTCGGTGCAGACAGCCAATTTTGACGATCCTTATAGCGGAGGGATCACACGCTCTCTCTATTTTGGTTCTCCAGAAGCCATTGGAAGTGAACGAGGACTATCCATTGACTTGCAAAAGATTACATTCGCTATACTGCTTTTGCACAGCCTATACGCTTTTGTCATGTTTCTATTTATCCGAAAGGAACGAGCTCTTCTGACGTTCTCGATGCTAACACTGGTAGCTGCCCTAACGGTCGCTTCCGACCATGACAATCTGTTATTAAGTTGGATTCCACTCAACTTCACTTGGATCGTTAAGGCCAAAGCGTTGTCCTATCCGTTGTTCGCATTCTTTCTTTTACAAATGGCTAAAAGCTTCTCCCATAGTCTACAATGGCGTAAACTGTTCCGCATCTATGCCAGCGTGCTTGGCGTTTACTGTTTATTTTTGCTCGTCGCACCAGTGACCCTGATCTATCATGTACTTGAGATTGGGCTCTCTGATTTCCTTTATCTGTTTGCCATCGGCTGGTCTGTGTACCTATTCTTCCGAATGGCAGCCGAGAAACGAAGGGACGCAAGCTTTTTGCTCTTTGCGGCTACTAGCAGCCTATCAAGCGTGTTATGGGGAATTGTGAACTCACATAGCGAAATTACCAACGTGTATTATCCGATCGATGTGATTGCGGCCATGTTTGGCTTCTCCGCCTATTGGTTCAGAAAATACTTCCGCAATTCAAGTGAGATCGAGAAGTTGTACGAACAGCTCAAAGAAGAGGATCGCCAGAAGGATCAGTTTCTTGTGAATACGGCTCATGAATTGCGTACACCACTGCACGGGATCATCAATATCGCCGAGAGCATCGCGGTTCGTGAACGTCGTAAATCAGGTGGGCAGCAGGCAGAAGACATGAAGCTGTTAGTTACCATCGGCCGACGCATGTCCCAACTGGTGGATGACCTCCTTGATGTCATTCGTTTGAAGGAAAAACGTATTACGCTTCAGAAGAAACCTTTATCTCTTGCATCTGTCATTCCAGGCGTGATCGGTATGTTCCGATTCATGGCAGAGGGGAAGCCCATCCATATGCAGGTGGATATTCCAGAATCACTGCCGTTGATTCAAGCCGATGAGAGAAGACTTGTTCAGGTGCTCTACAACCTGTTGCATAATGCGCTCAAATTTACCGATGAGGGTACCATTACCGTGTCCGTTCGGGAACATGGAGAGTACGTCTTGATTCAAGTTTCAGATACAGGTGTTGGTATGAGTGAGGAGATACAACAGCGAATATTCGAGGCGTATGAACAAGGGACCCCAGAGGCCCGTTTAAGCGGAGGAATCGGCCTCGGTCTCAATATCAGCAGGCAGCTCACCGAACTCCATGGCGGCCAACTCACCGTGCAATCCGTACCTGGGCAAGGATCGACCTTCCAGATCTCGCTTCCACGGGAAGACACCGCATCGTTATCGGACCAGACTGAGCAGCAATGGGACGCTCACAGCTTCGATGAAATTGCGATTGCAGAGCCGCAGCAGCAGACCGTCTCTCAAGATAAGACTGCCGCAAGAATTCTTGCCGTCGATGATGATCCTGTAAACCTGCGAGTACTGATCTCCATGCTTGCGAATGAACCGTATCATATTCAACCCGCGGCCTCGGCGCTTGAGGCACTTGAATTATTGGATAAGGAGCCTTGGGACTTACTGATTGCTGATGTCATGATGCCTCATATGTCCGGTTATGAACTGACCGAGAACGTACGCAAGCGTTATTCGGTATCCGAGCTTCCCATCCTGTTGCTGACGGCCCGTAACGAGCCAGCGGATGTATACGCCGGATTCATGGCCGGTGCTACGGACTATGTCACCAAGCCCGTGGATGCCGTTGAATTAAGGCATCGCATCGGGTCTCTGATCGTACTGAAACAATCCATTGATGAGCGACTGCGCATGGAGGCTGCTTACTTACAAGCACAGATTCAGCCCCATTTTCTTTTTAATACGCTCAATTCAATCATGGTTCTTAGTGAGATGGACACGGAGCGAATGCAGAAACTGGGCGATGCTTTTATCGAGTACCTTCAGACCAGTTTTCATTTTGTTAATTCGGAGAAAATGGTTGAGGTCACTCATGAGTTGGATCTCTCCCGCGCCTATCTCTACATTGAGAAAGAACGATTCATGCATCGGTTGAACGTCATCTGGGATATTCCCGATGATCTTGATCTATCCCTGCCGCCACTCACCATTCAACCGCTCATTGAGAATGCTGTTCGACATGGTATTCTCAGCAAAGTGGAGGGTGGAACCGTGCATATCCGAATCATCAACCAAACAGCGTCCACCTTGATTGAGATCGAGGATGACGGTGTGGGGATGCAGCCCGAGCAGATCGAACGGGCACTAGCGTGGCCCAAGAAAGGTCCCGGTGGAACTGGAGGAATTGGATTAACCAATACACATCGCCGGTTGACCCAGATGTACGGACAAGGTTTGACCATCGTCAGCTCGCCGGGCCAAGGTACGAAAGTTTCCTTTGTCATCCCTTTGGACCGCAGTTGAGAGCCTGAGCATTAAGATCGTACTATAACTCTACAGCGGCATATTATTCGATCCATATCCGTTTGCTCTGTGTAAGGTCTACGGGGAGCGCTGTGATAGCGGATATGTTCAAGTTCAATTTCAAGCTCAAGTTCAGGTTCTGACATACCAAATAAACCAAAAGAGAGCTAAGCACGGGTTTCGACCCGGCTTAGCTCTCTTTTCTATGACTTCATTATGATCTAACACAATAAGCTAAACGTTATACGTGCAGGACATGTTTTTCATCCGATAATCCCAGTGCCTTGGCTGTTGAGGAATGAACCTCTTTGAGAAGATCCAAGTTCTCCACAAGGGATATGCCGTAGGAAGGAATCATTTCCTTGATCTTTGGCTCCCATGCCTCCATATGCTGCGGGAAGCACCGCTGAAGAATCTCAAGCATGACCTGAACGGCAGTGGATGCACCCGGTGATGCACCTAACAGAGCCGCAATCGTTCCATCTGCAGACGTGACCACTTCCGTACCAAATTGGAGCGTACCCTTGCCACCCTGAACGGTATCCTTGATCACCTGCACACGCTGCCCCGCCAGAACCATATCCCAATCCTCGCTCTTCGCACCCGGAACAAAGTCACGCAATTCTGCCATACGTTGTTCTTTGGATAACATCAGTTGTTGGATCAGGTACTTGGTCAAAGAGATTTCTTTGACACCTGCTGCGAGCATCGTAAGCAGATTATGCATCTTAACAGACGTGATTAAGTCGGCATTGGAACCCGTCTTCAGGAACTTCGGCGAGAACCCGGCAAACGGTCCGAATAACAGCGACTTTTTATTGTCGATAAATCGAGTATCCAGATGCGGAACCGACATCGGCGGAGCTCCTACCGAAGCTTTGCCATATACTTTGGCGTGATGCTGTTCCACGACTTTTTGATTTTTGCACACCATAAAGATCCCACTGACCGGGAATCCGCCGATATGTTTACCTTCCGGAATGCCCGTCTTCTGGAGCAAATGCAGACTTCCGCCGCCCGCGCCGATGAAGACAAATTTCGCCTTATGGCGTTCGACTGCACCACTCTTCAGATTTTTCACGGATAATTCCCATTGTCCATCGCTGGTGCGTTTCATATTCTTCACGCTATGTTGGTAGTGGACGCCCACTTGTTGTTCCTTCAAATGTTTGATCAGCATACGCGTTAAAGCACCAAAGTTAACGTCCGTACCGGAGTCAATTTTGGTCGCTGCAACAGGTTCATTACTGGTACGATCTTTCATCATCAGCGGCATCCATTTCGCCAGCTCTTTCTTGTCATCCGAGAATTCCATGCCTGCGAACAACGGGTGATTCGACAAGGAGTCATAACGTCTTTTCAAAAACTGGACATTGCTCTCTCCGTGTACATAACTCAAATGAGGAATCGGCATAATGAAGTCCCGCGGATTACGAATCAGACGGCTATTGACGAGATAGGACCAAAATTGCTTTGAGATCTGAAATTGTTCATTCACTTTAATCGCTTTGCTAATATCTACGGTTCCGTCTGGTCGTTCAACGGTATAGTTAAGTTCGCACAATGCAGCATGCCCGGTTCCGGCATTATTCCATTCGTTGGAGCTTTCCTCTCCTGCAGTGGCTAGCTTTTCGAAAACCTTAATATTCCAGTCTGGTGCTAATTCTTTTAGCAAAGTTCCCAAAGTTGCACTCATAATTCCGGCACCAATCAAGATAACATCTGTACTCGTTTGTCCCTGGCTCATGTCTACCGTCCTTATATCCTATATTTGCCAAAAGGATGTAAGCGTTATCGATTTGGCATTTGCAGCAAGCCCATTCTTGAACGGGATCGCACCTTCTCTGAATGATTATAACCTTGATCTAGTGTATCAATAATATAGAGCAATTTAAATATGCAATTTCAAGATATTTGCTATTCCATCAGTATACGCTAGTTTACATCGGAACGTTAGCCCGGTTATAGGCCTGAAAGATATATTTGTTCAAAACAAAGAAAGGAACCCGGTTTTAGGGGGACTTTGGATGATCAAATGGATGCACTAAAAGCCGCTCTCGAATCTCTTCGTAAGGCGGCTTCATATATAAATTAACGATTACCACCCCCGGCGTCTCCGGGAGTACTCAGAAGATTGAAATCAATTCCTTTGTATAGGGATGGCGTTCTTCAGCGAACAACGCATCTGCACCAAAGCGGTCAACGATCTGACCTTCCCGCATAACGATGATACGCTGGCTCATGCGATGTACAGCAGCCAGATCATGGGAGATGAACACGTATGAAAGACCAAGCGATGTCCGCAGATCGGTGAGCAACTGCAAAACTGCTCCTTGCGAGATCACGTCCAGGCTGGCCGTCGGTTCATCCAGAACGACAACGTCCGGTTCAATGCCAATAGCACGTGCAATCGTGACGCGCTGACGCTGTCCACCACTTAGCTCATGGGGGTAACGTCCAGCCAAATCGCTTGGAAGCTCGACCGCTTCAAGCAACTTTTGGACGTAAGCCTCCTTCGACGTGTAGGTAAAGTGGGACAGCTCGACGTTCCGTCCAAGTTGTTCGTACGGATCAATCAACGAATCAGCAATCTTGAGCTTCGGGTTTAGTGCAGCCATTGGATTCTGGAAAACAATCTGAATCTTCCGGCGATGAGGTCGCAACCGTCGGCCGCTCAGCCGTGCAATATCCTGTCCACCCAGTGTAATCGAGCCTGTATCTGCATCTTCAATCCGTAGCAGACAGCGGGCGAGTGTACTCTTGCCGCACCCGCTCTCGCCAACCAGGCCAAGGCATTCGCCGTGGTTCAGGGTGAAGGAAATATCGTTCACAGCCGGTCGGTCTGCACCTGCATACGTTCGGCTGAGATGTTCCACGTGAAGCACAGGATTGCCAGGGATGCTGAGCGATGAAGATTTGTCTGAACCGGCAATATCTATATCCGCATCTATATCTGTATGATCTGAATTTGTAGTATTTATGACTGCATTGTCTGTGTCTGCATGGTTTACGTCTTTTGCAAAATCGTGGCTTCGCACACCAGATTCTTCTTCGGACTGCACAAGTCCACGGCGTTCAGCATCTGTGGTTTTCTTCATTCGGTTCCTGCCTCCTTCAATCCCGACTTCAGCGAACGACTCAGAACGGGAGCCGCATCAATCAGCTGGCGCGTATATTCATGTTGGGGATGATCGAGAATGCTATGTTTCCCGCCAGATTCGACGATCTGCCCTTCCTTCATCACAGCCAAGCGGTTGGCATAGCGACGTACATGGCGCCAATCATGCGTGATAAACAGAATGGCACATCCCGTCTCCGCTTGTTTGCGTGCCAGCAGTTCCAACACGCGATGTCCGGATACACTATCGAGTGCCGTCGTTGCCTCGTCTGCAACTAGCAGACGAGGAGACAGCATCAGCGAGGTGGCAATCGAGGCCCGCTGAAGCTGTCCACCGCTCAACTGGAACGGATAGCGGCGCAGCAATTCAGCGCCAAGGCCAACCGATTCCAGCGCTTCCTCCGCTCGTTTCTTGCGGATGGCAGAAGACTTTTCTCCATGTACCTTCTGGTATTCATCAAAGTGCCCACCAATGCTTCGAAAGGGCGTAAATGCTCCCTGATAGTCTTGAAAAATATATGAGATGCGGCTTCCCCGTAGGGCTCGCATCTCCTTTGGCTTCCGTTCGAGCAGGTTGCTGCCTTCGAACATGACTCGCCCCGACGCATGCAGGTTGGGCGGCAGCAGACGACCAATTGCTTGCGAGAGTAAGCTTTTGCCACTACCACTCTGACCAACCAATGCCATGAACTCGCCTTCGCGAACAGCCAGAGAGACTTGATCTACAATCGTACGATCCCGACTGGAGATACTCAGTTCCTCAATGGAGAGAATCATGGCTGCACCTCTTTCTTCACGTCAAACCGGTCTCTTAGATAGTCACCCAGCATGTTGGCGAGCAGCACTACCGAGACAATGGCAAGACCCGGATAGATCATCAGCTCCGGCCGAGACTGGAAGTACGGCCGTGAGTCGTTCAGCATCGCACCCCATTCAGGTGTTGGCGGCTGTGCGCCAAGGCCAATGTAAGACAATGATGAGATGAGTAGAATGATTTTACCCAGATCAAGACTGGCCAGCACAAGCACATGGCCTGCGATATGCGGAAGCAGATGTTTTCTCATGATACGACCGTCCGATAGTCCGTTGGTCCGGGCGATACGAATGTAATCCTTTTGTGACTCCGATAAAACCGTACTTCGAACGAGACGCGCATAGCTGACCCACTTTACGATTACAATCGCCAATACCAAATTGCCGATTCCCGCGCCAAGCAAGCCACTTAGCACAATCGCCACGATCGTATCAGGGAAAGCGAGAAAAGCATCAGCGATGCGCATGAACAGCTTATCGACCCAGCCACGTTTGTATCCCGCAATCAATCCAAACGGAATACCAATCAGCAGGGCAGCACCGAGTGCCAGCAGGCTATAACCCAGTGTTTGGCCGCCGCCAAGTAGCAGACGTGTCAGTACATCGCGGCCCAGGTGGTCGGTGCCGAACGGATGGAGAGCACTTGCGCCCTGCAATCGTCCGCGCAGATCGGTTAAGGTATGATCATGCTTCAGAAATAAAAAGGCATACAAGGAGGCCGCGATGACCAGCAGTGCAAACAGCAGACCAATGATTGCCTGCCAGCTATGTTTTTTAGATTTTGTAGGTGGAATGGGCAGGGGTATGGTTTTCATCGGTGGGCCTCCTTTTCCTTGAGTTTCATTTCGGGATTCAAATAACGGTACGACAGATCAACCGCCGTATTCACGAGGAATACCACGATAGCCATGATCAGAATGTAACCCTGAATCAGTGGATAATCACGCTGGCGGATGGCGTCGACGACAAGCTTGCCAATACCCGGATAAGCGAACAACACCTCAATCACAACAACTCCGCCAATCAGGCTACCGAGACTGACGCCGAATACTGTAATGACAGGCGGCAGACTGTGCCGGAAGGCGTGAAGCATGAAGATCCGGCCTTCGGATAACCCTCTTGCCCTGGCGGACCGAACGAACTCCTGGCTAAGAGAATCCAATAGGCTGGAACGCAAAAGACGCACATAAACGCTGGAGATGGCAAGTCCCAGCGTCAGAGATGGCAGAATAAGTGATGTGAATCCATCCCGGCCCATGGTCGGCAGATTGCCGAAGCGTACGCCGAACATGTCGATCAGGATTAGACCCAGCCAGAAGCTTGGCACCGCCGCACCCACAATGGAGAGCATCCGGCTGCCGCGGTCAATCCAACTGCCACGATGGAGTGCTGATAGCGAGCCGAGCGGGATAGCTATAACGAGCATGACCAGCAGTGCGCCAATCGTCAGTTCAGCCGTAGCAGGCAGCGCACGCATCAAGGTCTGCATGACGGGCTGGCCTGTTGAATACGATACGCCGAAGTCGAGACGAACAAAATCGAGCAACCAGTTGCCGAACTGGACAGGAAGCGAATCATTGAATCCCATCTCCTCGCGTACAGCTTCGACCTGCTCCTGACTAACAGACAGTTTGTCCACATTCAGGATCGTCAGCACGGGATCACCCGGAGCCAGACGAATGAACAGGAAACTCACAAACATAATGAACAACAGAAAGATAAATACCTCAAGGAACTTCCGAAGCAAAATGCGAAACATTACATCACATCCAGCTTATTGGTAATCATGTAATATTCACTGCGAGTGGTAACCCAATTCTTGATCTTCTTGCCATTATAGGCAACGATCGTACCTGGATGCAGCACGAATGAATTCAGCACGTTGTCATGCACATAGTTGGCTGCCTTCTCGGCAAGCTCTGCGCGCTTCTCCGGTGCAACTGTGAGATTCAGTTCATCGATGATCTTGGTCAGTTCCGGATCTTCCGATCCACTGAAGTTAAGAGCACCCTTAGGGTGATACGTCGCATTAAGGTAATAGCCTGCATCCCCACGAGGAGCCGTCAAATTACTGTACGTTGCAATATCCCAGTCACGGTTAGATGCCATATAATCTTCTGGCGTGTCAATCTGGCGAATCTGCACGTCGATACCGATCTTCTTCGCATCAGATTGGAATACTTGAGCAATCAGTGGCAGATCGGCACGAGCCGAATACGTCAGTAGGGTCAATTGCAATGGTTTTCCGTCCTTGGTCATCACGCCGTTTTGCTGCGTGTACCCTGCTTCGTTGAGATATTTTACAGCGACATCAGCTCCGGATTCCGTTGCTGTATCCGTATAGGTTGGTGCAAATGGCAGCGATGGCAGGAACGGTCCGATGGCCGCTTCGCCATAGCCGAGCAGGATCGTGTCGACGATACCCTGACGGTCAATCAGCGCGTCCAGCGCACGACGAACATTAAGGTCCTTCATACTCTCCCGCTGCATGTTCATCGTTAGTTGATGCACGCGGAACGTCGATGTAGATTCAACGGTCATGCCGTCCATCGCTTTGAGCGATTCGAGGCTTTCGACTTCCGGACGGTATACAATATCTACCTGCCCAGATTTGAGCGCTAGTGTGCGGGCATTGGCATCTTCATTGAATGAGAACGTGATGGAATCCAGAGGCGATGCTCCGTCCCAATATTCATCATAGCGATCCAGTTGCAGCTTGCTGCCTGGGGTAAAAGAGGTCAGTTTGAACGGGCCCGTACCAATGGGCTTGTTCACAATGTCCGGCTCACTCACGTCGATAATCGCCGTGTTGGGGTTCACCAGTTCCGAAGCGAACTCCGGGAACGGCTGAGTTGTAGTGATTTCCAATTTGTCGCCCTTGGCTTCAATCGTATCAATCTTCAGCGCGTTCTGGATGGCTACATTCTCTTCCAGTGCCCGCTCAAGGGATGCCTTAACGGATTCACCCGTCATCGGCTTGCCGTTCTGGAAGGTCACATCATCTCGCAGGTCGATCGTCCAACGCTGCCCGTCTTCGCTCTCCCAGCTCTCGGCGAGCCATGGAGCCACCGTCAGGTTCTCTTCATCGAGACGAACCAGCGTTTCCGTAATGCCCGCGCGCAGCGGCACATAGCTAGAATCCACATGTGGATCTAGCGAACTGGTGGAGAAGTTATATAGGAAATGAACATTTTTATTATCGGTGGATGGTTGCGCAGCGGGACTGGACTCAGATGATCCGCAGGCGCTCAACAGTCCAGCGCTCAAGGCCAAGGAGACCAGCGCTAGCAGTGGCGTCTTTTTATTCAAGGTAATGCCCCTTTCTCTTAATCGTAATCATTATGATCTACACAATGAGTATTATCATATCGTAATGATTACGTTTTGACAAGAGTTATGTTGGTGTTAGAACGAGAAAAAATCCGACTCTCGGATGAGAGCGGATTCTTCATGTTTTTTGTTACATATGAGTGCTCTATTAGCGGGCATTCCTTTAAGATCCGGGATTATTTAGATGTAGAACCATGCAAGATTTCTCGAAGAGTTACAATCCAGTTTCGTAGTCTTCTAGCAAATGTGACCAGTAACCTTCAACATTCTTCATTGCTATCGGATCAATCTTCTCAAAATAACCACGAAGTGCTCTAGCATACTCATCTGAGGTATATGTACCTTCCAGTCTCATTTTAGCTGCCCGTTCACTTCTAATTAGATGAAACAAAAAGAAGGTTCCCAAATTCTTATTGAGCATATATACGTTGGACTTATCCAATGATGATGTTGTGAAAAACATATCGCTCCCTTGTTTTAGATAGAGGCCGTACGAGTCACGCATACCATAACTTGCGAAGTGACCAATCTGAATATATTTCTCTCCTTCAATAACTTTCACTTGGAAAGCTTCAGATTCATAAAAGGAAAAATCATCATATTGTTCTGGAACTCCTATGTCGATTAAAAAATGAGCATTCTCTTCAGTTACTCCCCAAGCTTTTAGTTTAGTATAGTCATAATTGATTATTTCCGTGTCATAGTAGTCCTTTATCTCTACGATATCAAAATCCATGCTCTCACTCCTCTAACTTTTAAAATGCTTGAGCTAGAGCCATACGACTGATCTAAAAAATCACTGGTGCGTCCAGGCGTCCAGTCCCTCATCGCTTATATCAATTGGTGCCTGATTAGACATGTATTCGGCATGGGCTAGAGGAAAAGCATAGCCACCTGTAATAATCTCACCATGTTTTCTTCTAATGCGTCCTCCTCTTTCGATTAAAAGAACCAAAGGTTCATACAAATCATGAAACTCCGACGCAATTTCATTTCCGGAATCAAATAATAACAACCATTCCAAATATGCTTCACACGTTCCTTTTAGGAAACCGTTTTTCAATTCCTTTAATTGAGGACATTTTTCAGTAATATCCAGATCAACGTCATATCCGAACGCACGAGAAGCGTTGAAAAAGGGATACGATGTTTTCAAACTGTATGTAGTGGTCAATATTGCTGCTCTTCTAATATACTCCTGTAATAATGCCATGTTTGAGGGCTCATTTGTTCTACCGAAAGTACTCCAATTGATGCTGTTTATTCTTTCTATACCTTTACATAATTGATTCATTAATACCTCCTCCTCTAGAGTCAACTACCCGGCGATACTAAGGGTTTTTCAAAGATTTTTTTCTAAAATATCCAATGTAAAAAGTAAACAATAAAAATATTACTAAACCCACATACCAATCTCTATTAAAGAGGAATACTATCGGAATGAATAAAAATATAATTAAAAATGTCCAATTATATATCTTGTGAATAAATCTCTTTTTTATAAATCCTTCACTGATAATTGCAAATAAGATAATAACATAACTGTAGAGATCAAATGATAGTAAAAATATAGAAATACCTTCTATAGCTGTTGATGCTGAAATAAGAGATAAAATAAAGTACAAAACTAAAATTAATAATATAAAATTTAGATATGCATGAAATAAAGGAATAGCAAACGGTGCGATCTTAGACTTAAAAAAGCTCTCAATAGTTACCATAAGATCACCACTGCTATCACTTGTAATTAACGGGTTAACTTGTTCACTTTTCAAAAAAGAAATTTCTTTTTGAAGTTCTTTTCTAAAACTTATCATTCCGGCCCTTTGATCTATCTGATTATCTTCTTCTCTAAGCCTATTAAACGTTTCAACCAATCGGTTGGGGAACAATACTGTGGCTTTTGAAATTTTCTCCACGGCATCATAAAAATCTGTTTTCCTTTGTACATATTTGTATACTTCTATTTCAGCTTCTGTATAAATCTCTAATGCTTTCTCAAAGCGTTGTTGGTCTAATTTAATACTTTCTAGATAATTCGCTCTCAATTCTTTGTACATCCAAAATAAAAGAACTATAATAACGGTTATCACTAGATATGTTCCATTATTCGGAACCACACCCTTAATAAAGTCTAAAAAATAATTCATATATACCTCCTATAGTATATGGTAAATAGTATTTACCTAATATATGTCGGAAGTATTCTATTTACTTTTTAGTAGCCACCTTGGTCCCCTCTCATAAAACGATAGAACCACATCCAACATACCGCAACAACTCCTCACAACGTCTTGCCCCTCCTGACATTTAACTTATTTTTGGTACAAACAATACACCTTCATTTGAGAATTTCAGGAGAATGGGTACAAACAAATAGAACTATAGGTCCTCACAAACGGCATCTAACATGGATTAAAATATAGTATAGATCAAGAACTGAGGATTGAGACGATGACAAAGATACAGATCCCTGTGGATCAAATGACACACACGATTGGCGTGTTTAAGATAGGACACGGGCACTTGCAACAAACACTGACTAGATTAAACGGCCAACTCACTCCCCTACTCGGCGGTTTTGAAGGCGAGACAGCCGAACGCTTTGCCCACTTATACCGTTATGCAGAGAAAAACCTGAATACCACCTTGGATTTGCTGCATACAATATCTCTTCGTTTGGAACAGATTCGGGAACGTTTTGTCGATACCGATTCCAATATGGTTAACATCTCTGCGTTACTACAGTATCAGGCCCATCCGGGCACACCTCGTACTAATGATCTTGTTTGCGGCCCAAATGATCCCCCTCCTAAACGAAGCGTTGAGGAACATGTGGATGCCTTTTTCAATCAGGCCGGAGAAAATATATTAGCGATTGGTGACTCTGCCCTGCAATTAGGTAAAGACCTTATCGAACATCCATTAGATACTGCGGGTAACTTCTTGTATGATAATACCATTGGTACAGTTACCGACATAGGGAGCGGAATCGCCTTTAGTTGGAACTATGCTTGGGATAACGGAGATACCCGAGAACAGGCAGAAAAGCATATTGCAGCTGAGTTCGATAAAATGAAGCAAGAAGGCGGAGCAGAGTACGCCGCAAATATCACAACTTCTATGCTCCTCGGAATCTTCGGTAGAAAAGTCGGGATCAAGTCCATTGATGGCAAACAGCATCACTCTCCCCATACCGATTCTGGAGGGGGAAAGGGAAAAGAAGCAGATACGAATTTAAATAGTTATTCTGGAGCTCCCTTTCACTACAGCCAAGAGCCTACAAAAAGAGGTGGCAAAAGTATTGCAGATCAAATTGCTGAACGTGGTTGGAATGATCAACGATTGGGTGAAGCTATGCATGAGCCGGCAGGCACAGTGGATTGGATTGACCAAAGAAAAGGACAGAATAATGCGCCCGTCACTGTATACTATCATGAAGATGGCGGTTACGCCGTTAGAAGAAACGACACGGGAGAAATCATCCAAGTTAGTCAGGTAGATGATCCTAATTGGAGCACATACTGGTCAGATGATGATATAAATTGGATTAAATAGCTCCAGGTTTAAATTCAATTATTAATAGGGAGTAGATCAAATGGTCGATAATAATAATGCATGGAGCACGGAGTATCCTCCTGTTGATATTCATACCGTAAAGACAGTGGAAAAGACTTGGGGTATACAATTTCCCTCTGAGTACATTCATTTCATAGAAAAATATCACGGTGCAGAACCTGCCCAACGGACGTTGAACATTAGTGGAAAAAAAGTGATGTTTTCTTCCTTCTTAACCTTCATCGCATTTGATGAGCTTGATATATTGGATGTATATAATGAGCAAAAGAACAACCTTCCTCCTAATCATTTTCCTTTTGCTATAGATGTAGAGGGTAACCTGTTTTGTTTTAATTACAGCCACAATTCTCAGCCTAATATTATCTATATTGAAACGATAAATTCTTACAACACCTTGGGTGGTCATCTGGCCGCCACAGACTTTACAGCATTTATCCAACAATTTAATTAAACAATCTGACTTCATCCAGTAAGGATGGAGTCTATACTAGAATCAGAATCTTGAAAGGATGCTCTCATGATAACCGATAAAAGCTTCTGATTCGGGAAAATATTTGTGTAATGACCGCCCCCGCAGGATCTATAAAGGGATTTTAAAAGAGGTGTTACATATGTTAGTTAAAAAAATAATAAACGATTGGGACCCCATTAATCTATTCCCCTACGCTCCTGAGGATGAATATGAGGAAGAGGTAACACAAATTGAAGAATATATTCGCACCGCCAGCTTGGACAAACATAACTTAGCTAAAGAAATATACACGATGTTCAGGAGAAGATTTGGGAGCGATTTATTCACTGAGAGTTTAGAGTCATGTACAAATATGGCGAACAAAATTCTGGAACTGCCGCACTTCATAGGCTATACATTATCTAAGCTTCGTACTTACGAATGGGCCAGATATAATATGTTTGCAAGAGAGGACATTTACCATCACACCCCTGGATTTTATTTCAGATTTCGCAATGCAGGGAATGTGTACAACGAATTAGCTATATGTATAGATGCTTTCCAGGGCGAGTTACAATGGAAGTTGTATCTTGGTCTTGAGACTCGCAACCAGAATTATAGCTTGGAACCATATGAAGTATATCAGGCAAGATTAACGGACGAATATAAGAAAAATTATAATCTAAAAGGAATTTTAGGCGATAAGTATAACGAAATATGTGAAAAAGGGATCAACGACATTCCATCTTTAAGTGATCATATTGAAGATTGGTTTAATTTAGTAAATAAAAAGCCGATCTTTCCTGACCGTGACTAAGTATACGACTGTGACTCAGGTAAAATATAAACAGCGTATGATCAATTAAATTGTAGGCAGTCTTTTCAACGCTCAGAGTGTTTGTCTATTTTACCCAACTTAGATACGCTCCTGTCCTATCCCTTTCATAAATGCCCGATACCGCCCAAGCTGCTCCGCCGTCGCCTCTCCCCGTAATGACTCCAACAATGCTATGCACCTTATAACATACCGATCCATCCCTAGCTTATGCGCTAACCTGATTGCCTTCAAAATGAACTCCACGGCCCCCTGTGGTCTTCCCATCCACTGTTCGTACAGAGCTCGCTGATAACAGTAATGGTACATATCATCGTTGTTTGAAGAATTTATTTCTGTGCCATCGCCCAGCATCTGATCCTCACTCATATGTAAAACCCGATCAATCTGCCATCTATGCCGCACTGCTGCTTCCGTAATCACTTTCAGACCCGCTAACCATTCCTCCAGATGCTCAAGCAAAAAGTTCACAAACTCCTCCAGCAGTTCGACCTGCCCGGCTTCAATCTCAAGAGCATACCGATTCACCTGTGCCTTATGCCTGAACTCCTGCACCACCTGCATACCTACATCATCCAGATTCTCAATCCACCCTATTTCTGCATATTGATCGATACATGCTCGCGCCTGATCTACCTGTCCCATCTTCTGGTGAGCCATACCTCGCATTAGGTGACTGAACCCGTAATAGTAGACCAAGGGCCGCTCGATGTGTATATGTGGTGCAGGCACTCCCTTTGACCGGTACTCCTGCCGCTCTTCATGGATCGACTGAACACATAGATATAACATGTCCGCCCTCTCCATCACCTTGTTCCAATTTTCAAAAGCCACAGCCATGTCCAACATTTCAACAATGATGTCCGGTTTGAGTGATTTTAGGATAGATTTCCACAAAGATAATCCTCCTTAATTATCGATTTTCTTATAATTGTATAGATAAACCAAAAGAAGATCAATATAAATTGTACTTATAAGTACTTTTTAATAATTATTTCCTTTGCACATATTAGTCTGTAAGGATTCTATAACCTCTTCTAACCTTAAGTGGAGGTGATCAAATGAGTTTACCAGAGGACGTAGGAAATCGAATACGTGAGTTAAGGAAGGCAAAAGGCTGGACTCAGGAACAACTGGCGGAAGCAGCAGGTCTTCATTACAGCTATATTGGTGGGGTTGAACGGGGAGATCGTAACATTTCTTTGGAGACTCTTGAGAAAATAATCAATGGATTGCAGGTCACTGCTGAAGAAATCTTTAAATTCAAAGAAGACTCTGAGTACAAAAAAGCCTTGGATGAACATATAACTTTAATAAGCGGCAAAAGTACAGATACAATCGTATCATTGACCAAAATTAGCAAAGAATTTTTAAATGCTATCGAAAAATCATATAAAAATTCCGAATAAATATATCTGTATCTACATCATTACTTTAATACCAAAAAAGAGTGGAGTACGTCTCCACTCTTCTCTTATTTCTCTTTTCAAATAACTTCCCGCTCAAACTCCGCAAACTCCACTCTGTTACGCCCGTTCTGCTTCGCCTGATACAGCGCCTTATCCACCGCAGCGAACAGTTGCGTCAAATACCCCTCCGGATTGTCCGGCACATGCACAACTTCAAAATCCTCAAAGGCCAGAATTCCAATACTAATCGTAATCGACACCTGCGTACTCTCGTGATCCACCATGATGTGGTTGGACTCCACAGCTGTCCTCACGCGCTCTGCGATTTGGTTCGCCAGATCATGCTCCGTATGCGGAAGGTAGATCATGAACTCTTCCCCGCCATAACGCGTCAGGATATCGGTACTGCGAATCGATTGTTTGACCGCCTCCGCCGTGCGAACAAGCACTTCATCCCCGATGACGTGTCCGTAGCGATCATTGATCGCTTTGAAGTAGTCGATATCGAGCAGCAGGAGAGAGAATGGTGTTTTGTATTGAATATTGGTAATAACCTCGTGATTCAGATGTTGGGTCAGATATCGACGGTTGTAACAGTTGGTTAAACTGTCCGTCAGCGCCAGTTCCTCCAGTTTGCGATTGGCCTCGGATAACTCCTGACGGATCAGGTCTAGCGCCTGATTTCGCTCTTGAAGCGTTACGTTCTGGCGATTCATCTCTTTCACGTAGAAACGCTCCTGCGAGACATCCTGGAACGTGAGAATATGACCGATCGGCACAAGAGCCGAATCCACAATCGGAGAAGATTGCAGGATATAGTGCCGGATATTGTTGTCCCGCTCCACGATCACTTCAATGTGAGAGAGGGTATTTTCTTTTTTCTTATAGTGATTCACGAACTCCCGACAGCTACCCACGACATGAACAGACTCCAGAAAGGCTTCCATATCAAAAGAATCCCCCACATGCAGATCCATAAAGGATCGAGAGGCTTTGTTCGCTTCAACAATGACTTCATTCTCATCCAGTACCAGGATGCCATATGGAATGGTATTGATTACGTCCTCATGGGCGATGGAGACCAGATCGAACACATTGTATCTTTTGATCACATAGACAAAGAACAGGTCCGATAGAAAGATCCCCAGCGAAGTCATGCCAGGAATGATCGGCAACCACCGGGCTAGAACGACATTCAGAATCGCATCAATCGTTGCAAAGACAGCCAAGACCAGGATGCCCCACAGGGTGATTCTCACCTGTTTTTTGATCATGGCAGACGTGTGCGAAGAATACACCGCCCGGAATAGAACCACGAGAGAAGTCAAGAAATAGCTCACCAGAATAGTCATCACAACCCAGAACCAAAGGCCGTAATCCCGCTCGATGTACCCGCCCTCCAGTGGAATGACGAATTCGTTCCATGGATTTGCGACCACACCTATAGCCCCGATCACCGCAGGGACAAATAGCAAGAAGGTTCCTTTTGCACTCAGACGCTCTGAATAACCGGTAATAAAGATCGTCAGTAGAAGCCACCCGCTCCCAAGCAAGGAGACCGCAACGAAAGATAAGGTAACGTAGAACAATTGCAGACCTGAATCATCCGTGAGCGTACTCGCAAATTGACAGAAAGGCCAGAGCATCATCAACCCGTGAAATAAAAAGTACACCTTATGTAAGTTCGTAATTCTAACCGTAGCAAATACATATACACCTACACCAAACAATAGGACAAATAAAAAGAGATCATACCATACTAAAGGGTTCACGAATCTTCTCCTTCTTAGATGCTACAATGACAACGTGGTTGTTCATGATTCTATGTGATACTTATATATAACTTCAATAAACACCTATACAATTCTGCTACGCCAAACTTATTGGTTAATTTAACCATATCTTATCACACCACCATAAGGGTGAGTAGCCCATACACTGGAAGTCCGACCAACCTCTGATCGAAATGCTGATCTATTTCTGATTATTTATGAATGCCTTTGAAGGTTTAGAGTACAAACAGGAGAGGAGATCATCTGCTCGGGAGTTATTCAGATATCATCAAGTGATCGATATTGAGCCATCCGGCTATCGGACGGCCCTTGTATCATTCGGTTACTGCATGTAGAGGGAGATTATCCGTGAATAGATCGGGGTTATCCTTCAGCATCTCCGTAATTACCTCTGCTGTCTTAGCCGCATCACACACTCTTACGACCGCATCACCGAGCTTTCCTGTACGCATCGCACCTTCGCGAACCAATACCTCATCTACTTTCCAGAAATGCTCCGACCATGGCAACCCACAATGTCTACGGGATGGTACTGAAATCTGGCTTCCATCTGGTAAAACCGTATACAGCATCTCATGCTCTTCCGTCATTCTGCCAGGGATGTCCACCCACTCTTCGACCCCATGGATAAATGTATTCCGCTTCAAGTCAACGCCTACTAACAAGATCGTCGCTTTCCGATCGAGCAGTTTCCCCCATGCTGAACCTCTCGCGCACGGTGTGTCGAAGAGATGATCATCCTTCGTAAATGCCTCTGCGTCCCGTCCCAGTGCTGCTACCGAATGCGTTGGGTGCCACGAACGAACTACGCCCGGACGTTTACGAAAAAGTTCAGGCAGAATGCCCACGCAACAGGTAGAATTTTCCACGTGGAACACTGGGTTATCCGCATTAATGGTAGACCACGTATGAGTGTTAAGCACCAACAATCCCTCTTTCATATAGTCGCTAAAGGCATCCAACACTGTGTCTGCTCCACCTTCAACCTCGCCTATACTTTTCATGGAAGAGTGAATGAGCACCGTGCCTTGCCTATCCACACCAAGCTGTTCTAGTTGCTGCATCAAGCTATCTTTTGTATACATGTCCTTCCTCCTTCATTTCTTATCCCTTTTCAATGAAAAGCAAATCCTTGCTCAGCTTCACATCATGCTTCTCAGCATAACAAACAAAGGGCCGAGGGTTAACCCCCGGCCACAGAGAAAAAAATTGGTTGAGTTCAGGCAGTAGCTGCCACTCAACTTTTACTTAATAATAACGTACTCCAGATTCACCAGCTTCGCATACGTCACGATCTGATCTGTGGTCAGGTTCAAGGATACAACCGTATGGTGACCACCACCATTTTCGATCCATGCTTTCACTCCATCTTGGAAGTTAGGCTTCACGCTCCACAGAACACGTGCTACTGGCAGATTAGGTGCTGGAACGGTTGGTTCAAAAGCAGATACTTCGTTGATCAGAAGTTTGTAATGAGTACCGAAGTCTGCCATGGATACCACGACACCTTCGCCTGCTTTACCATCGAATACAAGACGTGCCGGATCTTCACGATCGCCAATGCCCAGTGGGGACACGATAATTCTCGGTTTCGTGCTGGCAAGTGTCGGATCTACTTCAAGCATGTGAGATTGCAGGATAGCTTCCTGTCCGGTAGCCATCTCGTATGTGTAATCTTCCATGAAGCCTGTGTTCTCGTTATGGGCCATGATTTTCAGCAAGCGATCCAGCGCAGCCGTTTTCCAGTCACCCTCACCGGCAAATCCGTACCCTTGAGCCATCAGGCGTTGCACTGCCAAGCCCGGAAGTTGTTTCATGCCATGCAGATCCTCGAAGTTCGTAGTGAAGGCACTATATCCACCTTCGTCCAGGAAACGTTTGATCGCAATCTCATAGCTCGCTTGCACACGTACGCTGGCTTCCCAAGCTTCCTTGCTGTTCGTGCCGTAATCGAATTCGTAGAGGTCTCCATACTGAGCGATCAAATCATCGATTTCCTGCTCTGTTACAGCGTTCACGTATTGCACAAGGTCGCCAATGCCAAAGTAATCAACGGTCCATCCGAATTGGATCTGTGCTTCTACTTTATCACCTTCGGTTACGCCCACGTTGCGCATGTTATCACCGAAGCGAGCTACTTTGATGTTAAAGCTTTCATTATAAGCTACCGCTACGTCCATCCAGTCTGCAACCTGCTGTTGCACTTCTGGGCGCTCCCAGTAGCCAACAACGATTTTATTTTGTTTTCTCAGACGGGCATTAATGAAGCCATATTCACGGTCACCATGTGCCGCTTGGTTCAAGTTCATGAAGTCCATGTCGATCGTCGACCAAGGAATGCTTTCATTGAATTGGGTTGCCAAGTGTAGCAAAGGTTTTTGTAGCAATTTTGTACCACGAATCCACATTTTCGCAGGGGAGAATGTATGCATCCATGTGATAACACCTGCTACTTCGTCGCGATAGTTGACTTCCTTCATCGTGCTCGTGATTTTATCTGCGCTTACCGCCAGATCCTGCAATACGAGCGGGTACGGCAGCACGCCACTTGCATTAAGGGCATCCGTGATTTTCTGTGCGTTGGCTTTTACTTCGCCCAGTGCTTCTTCTCCGTACAAGTGCTGTGAACCGACCACAAACCAGAATTCTTTTGCTGTTGACATATAATCATCCTCATTTCATTATTTTATATTTGAACAAATGGGTTACACTGGACCACTGCGCAGCCAG
Organism: Paenibacillus sp. 10L310; assembly: GCF_056395745.1. NCBI lineage: Bacteria > Bacillati > Bacillota > Bacilli > Caryophanales > Paenibacillaceae > Paenibacillus > Paenibacillus sp. 10L310. The sequence continues at coordinate 24,569 of NZ_JBFTKC010000024.1, forward strand.
AATAATCTTCCGATCACTGTTATCCCCAGATTTTTTTGATTCCCTTTTCTAAAGGGAAAATCCGGGGATAGAGGTGAACGCTCCGCTTCTCCAGCTTTCTTCTGTCTTCTCCGTTATCGTGTAAAAGTTTTATACAACTTCGTTGGCAGTAGTAGCACAAGACCTATTCGATTGGATTAGTGTCATCCGATCGATACACAAACTAATTACTTCTGTCCGTAATACGCGTCTTTTCCGTGTTTTCGCAGATAGTGTTTATCCAAAATGCCTTGTGGCAGTTCCTTCGCAAAGTTATTCAATTGCCGCGCGTACAGGTTCATTTTGCATACCTCTTCCAGCACGACACTGTTCACCACCGCAGACTTGGCATCTTTCCCCCACGTAAACGGTGCGTGACCATGGAGCAACACTGCCGGAACAGCCATAACATCAATCCCACGCTGTTCAAACGTTTCAATAATGACGCGTCCTGTCTCTGCTTCGTATCCGCGATCAACCTCGTCCTGGTTCAGGAAACGTGCGCAAGGCACCGCCCCATAGAACGTGTCCGCATGTGTTGTTCCCATAACGGGTACGTCCAGTCCGGCTTGCGCCCAGATGGTCGCCCACGTGGAGTGTGTATGCACGATGCCACCAATCTCCGAGTAATGCTTATATAGTACGGCATGTGTTGCAGTGTCCGAGGAAGGTCTCATTTCACCCTCCACCACGTTACCGTCCAGATCAACCACAACCATGTCGCTTGCTTTCATCGTATCGTAGCTAACGCCACTTGGTTTGATTACGAACAGACCGCTTTCCCGATCGATTGCACTGACGTTACCCCATGTGAATTTTACAAGTCCGTGCTTTGGCAGTTCCAGATTCGCCTGGAATACCTCTTCTTTCAGTTGTTCTAACATGTTATTCCCTCCCGTTCTCTAATAGTGCGTGTTCAAAAAGTCGGTTTTCAGTACCGAGAAGATGGGATGAAGCTAGAAATGGAGTAGCGGAGCGTAGATAGAGCTACGTGAGCCACGGACATTTCGGCTGAATTCCATATTCGATGTTGATGATGCCACTAGGCATCCTTCGTAATCAAAAGCGGTCTTTTTGAACAACCTCTACCAGATGATCTACAGCTGCCTGCTCAATTGTGAGCCCCTTCCGGTAGCGTTCGATAAATGCTTCAAAGCCTTTCACATCCGATGCATCCGGCGCCACTTCGACACCCTCCACATCGTTAAAGACTTTCTGCTCCAGGAACACATCCAGGCTCTCCTCTTGATCCTTGTTGATCATGTAGGAAGCCAGAAGCGCCATGCCCCATGCGCCGCCTTCACCAGCGGTAGACATTACCGACACCGGTACGTTCATCGCAGCAGCTACAATCCGTTGCCCGACGACAGGCGTTTTGAACAGGCCACCGTGAGCCAAAATGCTGTCAATCGCCACATCCTCTTCCTCCGTCAAAATGTCCATACCCAACTTGAGTGCACCGAAGGCACTGAACAGATGTGTCCGCATGAAGTTTGCCAGATTGAAGTTGCTTTCCGGGGAGCGGACGAACAATGGACGGCCTTTCTCAAGTCCCGTAATGTTCTCACCTGAGTAGTAACCGTAGCTGAGCAAGCCACCACCATCAGGGTCTGCCTCCAAAGCCTTGTTAAACAACACGCTAAACAACTTGGCGTTATCCACTTCATATCCCATTGCTTGAGAGAATTCACGGAACAGTCCAACCCATGCATTGATATCACTGGAACAGTTGTTGGCATGCACCATCCCTACTGGACTGCCATCCGGCGTGGTGACCATATCGATCTCGGGATACACTTTGGACAATTCCTTCTCCAGTACGATCATCGCAAATACGGATGTGCCAACGGAGATGTTCCCCGTACGTTTTCTCACGCTATTTGTTGCCACCATACCCGTTCCGGCATCGCCTTCTGGCGGGCAGAGCGGAATGCCTGCTTGCAGATCTTGCGAAGGGTCGAGCAACTTGGCTCCCGCTTCCGTCAATACACCTGCATTCTCACCAGCGAGATATACCTTGGGCAGAAGGTCCTCGACTTTCCACGGATAACCTTTGCCTGCGATCTGTTCGTCGAACTGTTGGATCATGGATGGGTGATAGTTATGTGTAGACTCGTCAATTGGGAAAATGCCTGATGCATCGCCGATCCCAATCGCCTTATTGCCCGTCAGCAACCAGTGGATGTATCCAGCCAAAGTTGTCAGGTGATCGATCTGTGGCACATGCACCTCTTCGTTCAAAATCGCTTGATACAAGTGGGCAATGCTCCAGCGTTCCGGAATATTGAATTGCAGAAGTTCCGTTAGCTCTCTTGCAGCTGCTCCCGTCGTAGCGTTACGCCACGTGCGGAAAGGTACCAACAGTTCACCAGCGCTATCCAAAGCGATATATCCGTGCATCATGGCCGAGAATCCGATAGACCCGACCGTGCGCAGCGTGATTCCGTATTTCTGTTCCACATCTTGCTTCATCTCACGATAAGCCGTTTGCAGACCTGTGATGATATCCTCCTGGTTGTACGTCCAATATCCATCTTTCAGGAGGTTCTCCCATTCATAACTGCCTGACGCGATGGTCTCAAAACGATCATCAATCAATACCGCCTTAATCCGCGTTGATCCAAATTCAATTCCGAGCGAAGTAGCGCCCTTGGTAATGGCTTCTTTCAAGTCCAATTGACTCATAATCACGTGTATCCCCTCTCCGGTCGCGATTTCACATCCCAAAGGATGCATATATAAGGTGAAGCTTTTACTTATGGCAGTAGCTAATAATGAATTTTGTATAAATGCTTCCTGTTGTGTTTTCAAAGAATGCGCTTTCCTTTTCTGACAGCCTTAGTATATTTTTTGTACGTACATTTGTCAATAATATATAATAGTTATACTTACAAAGGACAAATATTGTAGTCTATTTAACCATTCAAAGCTCTTATATGGCTATAAATCGGCTATGCTGTAAGGTACACCTCTCTCTAAAAAGACCTGATGTGTACGGTTTACTTCAAAAATTGTGCTGTTTTATATGCATTCAAACTGAATCATGCTAAAATATGTACGTACAACTATTTGAACAACAACGTTGATATAGATGAGTAACGATGAAAGAAGTGGACTACATGAAGCCAAAATATCAGGTCATCATTGATGATATAAAGAGTCATATCCTTTCGGGGACATATAGCATAGGCGAACAGATCCCAACCGAGTTGGCATTACAGGAAAGCTACACCGTAAGTCGCCAGACCGTGCGGAAGGCTATTTTGGAGTTATCAAACGAAGGATTTTTACGAAGCGAAAAAGGTTCAGGGACCTACGTTAGCAATCAGTATCGCTCTCGATCAGGCGGCAACACATCGAAGAAAACAATTGGTGTGATCACGACATACATCTCGGATTATATCTTTCCGTCCATTATCCGCGGTATTGAGAGTCGTCTAAATGAGGACAACTACTCGTTACTGCTGGCCAGTACTAATAATGATGTAGCGCAGGAGAAAAAAGCCCTCGAAATGATGCTCTCCTACGGCGTGGATGGCCTGATTGTCGAACCGACCAAAAGTAATCTATACAACCCAAACATTGCATACTACCTGTCCTTCAAGGAGCAGGATGTGCCGTTTACGATGATTAATGCATTTTATGAGGAGCTGGAAGTTCCGTTCTTCTGTCTGGATGACGTGCAATCCAGTTATCTTGCCACACGTGAATTGATCGCCAAAGGCCATACCCAGATCGGCATTATTGCCAAAATGGATGATCTACAAGGCAAGTACCGAATGAAGGGGTACATCAAGGCGCTGGGTGAAGCGAAGTTACGGTTCCATCCTGAGCAAGTGCTTTCCTTTGATACCGCATCGAAACCGGATTTATCCTCTAATGTAGCAACGTATCTGGACGAAAACAGGGATTCGCTCACCGCGATTGTCTGTTACAACGATGAGGTGGGACTGGAGGTCGTGCACGCCTGCAGGCAACTGGGCATCTCGATCCCGGATGAGTTATCCATCATTGGGCAGGACAATTCGTACATCGCCAAGAACGCGAACATCAGGCTAACAACGCTAACCCATCCCCAAGAACAAATGGGCCGCGATGCTGCCGACTGGGTGATCAAGAAGCTGCAAGGCAAAAAGGATCTGCCCACCAACACCTACTATCAGCCGGTGCTGGTTGAGGGGGAGACGGTGAAGGAGATCGTAGTGGAATAATATTGTTGTGGGACGGGCGTTAAGTTGTTACCGAGCGTTTCTGTTCAGCATACTTAAAGAAGGCCGTCAGAATATCTGCGGCCTTCTTTGTTTTTGTTCAATATAATGAGGGATTAACTTCTTCTTACATATACATCTTCTCTAATCAAAACTACTTCGCCTGATCCGCTTCTTCGCTTACCAGACTTACAAGGACACCTTTCTTCTCCAGCTTTTTCACAACCTGCTCTGCTCGATCATTCAACGGATTGTTAGCCAAATATACCTCTGTTAGATGTGGGATGGTATCGAGCACTGCAATATCCTCAATGAGGTTATTTTCTACATATAGATACTCCAAGGTCGGATGATTTTTTAAAGGAGTCAGATCCTGAATTTTATTATCGTTCATAATGACCCATTCTAACTTTAACTTCTGAAGAGGACTTAGATCAGTCACCTGATTCCCACTGGCGAGTAAACTGGTCAGCTTACGCATATTTTTTAATGGAGCCAGGCTTTTGATTTTGTTATTGTCCATAACCAGATTTTGCAGATTAGTCAGACCTAAAAGCGGTGAGATATCTGCAATCTGATTGCCTTCAACAGCTAAGAACGTCAATTTCTTTAACTTGTTGAGTGGCTTAATATTTTTTATATTTTGACCAGGCAAGAATAAATCCGTCATATTAACGGCATGTTCAAGACCTTGCAGGTTAGAAATCTTACTTTTTAATTCCATAGCATATAGAGATTTTAATTTTTTCAAATCGGCAGCCTTTATTTCCTTCTTAGCCGACATCTTCAGATCTGCTCGAATAACTTTGGCCAAGACCGGGTCCTTAATAAGCGACGACGCAGCCAAAACGCTCGTTGCCGGTAATAATACAAAAACCAAACAAAGTACGATCAACTTTTTGATGATTTGATTGTGCATGTAGAATCTCCTTACATTATTTAATAATACAAATATACCATGATCTGGAATGTAATACATGGATATTATTTTCATCCTAATTTAATAAAAAGAACGGATAATGGACTACTTCATCAAGGAATGTAACCCTCTGTGCTTCATACCGGAAAACTTGTGGCTGAGGGTAAGCCCGCAGAGGTAATAACCGCTCCACAGGTTAAAGACATTTTCGGATTGGAATGTACGGTCATAGAAGACCCCGTTTCAGGATCACCGATGGTGGTGCCTAAAGGGCGATATCATGCGAGATAGACAAATAGCGGCAGTCGCGACAAAGATCCCTTTGTCCTAACTGTCGCTATTTTATTTCGTCCACCACACCTCTTCCTCAGTCATGCCGCTTCCCTGTTCCGTTATTCTTATCTCTATCCATTGCTTCACTCTCTTGGCTGTTGTGAGCTCTGATCAATCATCCACTCAAAAGTGAGGATACACGAAAAAGCCATACGGATGATGATCCATACGGCTAATTTAACGATTTTTTTCTTATACATAACACATGCGTGAATAATGAATGACGCTACAAATGTTACTTCCAAATCTCTTCAGCAATTTCCTTAATGAAGGAAAGCTTGCGCCATTGTTGTTCCTCGGTCAGATGGTTGCCTTCTTCCGTGGAAGCGAAGCCGCATTGCGGGCTCAGGCAGATCCGATCCAGATCAACATATTGTGTAGCTTCCTCAATCCGTTTCAGGATATCTTCCTTGTTCTCCAACTCTCCGAATTTGGAAGAGAAGAGGCCAAGTACAACCTGCTGATTGTCCTTCAGGAATCGAAGTGGCTTGAAGTCTCCAGCCCGTTCCGTATCAAACTCCAGATAGAATCCAGAGTAGTTATCGATGCTCAGAAGTGTCTGCGCAATCGGCTCATAACCGCCACCGACTCCTGCAAATGTCGAAACATAATTACCGCGGCAGACATGAGTGGTTACCACGAGGTCTTCCGGCAGGCCAGATACCACATCTTCGTTCAGTTTTGCGAGTTCATTGGCGTACTCTTCCACATTAACACCAATCTGCTCCATCACTGTGATGAACTGTTGGTCACACAATGCACCCCATGTGCAATCATCAATCTGGATGCTACGGCAGCCGGCTTCATAAAAAGCTAGGATGGATGCTTTGTACGCTCCGACAATGTCCGAGAGAAGCTCTTGGCGGTTCGGATAGATGGCCTGTGTGCTTTCCTTATTATCTGCCCGGTCCAATTCGAATAGGAACTGGGCTGCTGCTGGAATGGACTGACGGGCAACAACGTCCTCCCCAGCCGCTTCTTTCAAGAAGGCATAATGCGCTACAAATGGATGACTGCTATAGCTGATTTTGCCGCTCAGACGAGCTGTTTCCGGTCTGGAGGTCGCACCGTTGAATCGGTAGCCTTCCTCAATGATCGTCCGCTCTACACCATCCAGTCCCCAGAAAAAGTCCAGATGCCACCAAGAGCGGCGGAATTCGCCGTCCGTTACAGCCTGAAGGCCAACCTCTTTTTGCTTCTGTACAAGTTTCACAATCTCGGCATTCTCCACTTCATTCAACTGTTCCGTGGTAATTTCGCCGTTCTGGTATTTTAATCGGGCATCCTTCAACGCACTTGGGCGCAGGAAACTGCCAACAATATCATATCGAAATGGAGTGACTGTTCGTTGTTTAGGTTCTGTTTGTAGGCTCATAGTTTAATCTCCCCGTTTATCATTATAGAATTAAATATAACATATCCGATCGGAATAGCTGTTCTACGAAAGAGTTATAGCCCGCTATAGGTATTAGCTATAGCGGGCTATATTTAAGGAGACTCTATATACAATCATGTATTCAATCTTACCTGACCGGATGTCCGGAACAGGATCTCAACATCTATGATTTCAAGTCAACGTAAGAACGATTTGATCCCCCGAACGGGTAATTTTATAAATCCCCTCTTGCATGTCGATACCATAATGCTTTTTCAGCAACCACTTGGCGTTGAGATCCGTCTCGACGACCACCAGATAATCGTAACCGCTCAGAAGGTTATCCATATTATCCTCATAGAACAACACGATCCCGTCCACATGTGGAGCATACAAGAAATACTTTCCTACATATTGCATGTAATAATTCGTGACCTGCTGGTCCCTGTCTGAGGCGTAGAAGAGATATCTATTATTATCCACCTGACCACCTGGGTACCACCGATCACCGGTAACCGCATGAATCTTGTAAGGGAGCGTTGTATCGTAGGTTTTGGCAATCGAGACGATCCCGTTGTATTCCGATAAAAGGATGGTCGCCGCAACAGCCATACAGCCGATAATGCCTTTTTGATAATGACCTTTCGTCTTGACCGTCTTAAAGGATTGATAATCAGGCACCTCACCGATCCGATAATGGAATGATCGCTCTAGGTCGATTGCAGCGCACAACACCAGCCCACCGGCGAACAGCACCACGATACTGGACGCATAACGCTCAAAGCCTGCCAGGACAATGGCTTCATCCAATGGCATGGAGAAGAGATACAGCGCCAGAATACCCGCATAGTACAGTAACAGAACAACGTCCAGTGCAATTAATGCTTTCCACAAGTTCCACTTCTTCTTGAGCACGACAATCGCAAATACAGATGCTGCGATTGCGATAAGTTGAAAAAGTACAATGCCGAGCACAGGCCTGGACGTAATATCTATGCTTGATTTCAAGAAGAGCGTCAGAATCTCCCATTTCTGTTCTCCCGTCTTGCCCGCTTTGATCACCGAGGCTGTTCCCTCGAACTTGTTATTAATGCCTTGGAACACCGTCGCCATTCGCCAGCTCCAGCCGAAATACGGAAGTAGTGAACCACCAATGGTACCAAGCACAGCCAGTCCGACTTTCCAGTTCGAGCGTTGCCCATTTCTCAACCATGTATACACCAGGAAGATCAGGCCGATCGCGGCGAAAATAATACCCGTGCTTTTGATGATGGTCAGCAATCCGGCAAGCGGAAGAACAACAATACATGCCTTCATGATCTCATTCCGATATTGGTAAATAACCGCCAGGATCGCGAGTGCGTAGATCGGAAGCAAGAAATCCACAAGTAGATTGGTGATCCGAATCGTCAGATTGAAAAAAGAAAGCGTCGATAACCCGAGTCCGAGAAAAGCGTACAGAAGAAAACGTTTCTTCTCCGAAATAATGCCAAACATGGCATAAAAACAGGAAAAGATAAGCAGACCCTGTGCCAAAAGCATCACGGACTGGGAATGCCCCATGAAGCGACAGACATAATAAATAAATGACGAAGTTCCGAGCGGATAGTTTTTAAAATCAATCAGATTGGAGTCTGGCGTCGGAAAGGTATTTGTACTCAACATCTGCTTCAATACAATAGCCCAGTGCGAGAAATTATCGTAGTGTGTCAATTGATTTTGGAACAGAATCAGCAAAAAGATGAACGTTCCGCCCAGAAAAGAAAACTGAAATAACGAGAACAATACATTCGGCTTGGTCCCTCGTCGGACAGCTCGAACCAGCGTATCTCTAAAAAGAAACAAGCCGAGTATCATCACGATAATACTTCCTATAAAGAGCTGACCTGCCAAGCCAGCGAAATATACGATGCAGGCAATCGAGGAAAACACAAATACAGGGATAAACTCCCACCGTAGTGCAAATGTCTTCCGAACAAACTGCATATAACCAACAAAGGAGATTATCAATAAAACTCCCATCACAAAATGAAGCACAATGAGCATCTTTATCTCTCCTAACCCTCTCTGGTGGAACGATCGGAATGTGGCTCAATCAAATCAGTCAACAATTGGTCGATCAGGCCCTTCTCCACAATATCATCGATATTCTCCACCGAGAGAAGCACTTCGCGCTCACGAGCTGTCGTTTTTCCCGTATGTTGCAAAATGACTTCAATATTACTCTTCGTATAAAAAGTAACGACCGCTCCTGCCGCAATATCACCATGGAAACCCGTCGCGGAGAAGAAACGATAATTGAAGCTGCGCAGCGTACAGCTAGCATCATTGGTGAAATGAACTGGAAGCTGAAGGGAAAGCCGCGGCATTTTTCGCTGATCCGATCTGGGTTGAACAATCCGTTTTTTCACGTTACGTAACATATCGTCATAAGCCGTATCCCACAGATTCATCTGCTCTGGCAACGAGTGTTTACGGTCGTAGATGATTTGCATGTATTGGCGGTTATCATTCTCATCAATCGGCTGAACCGTTGCGGAGTAACGCCAGCCCTCTCCATCCTGTTTCACATAAACGATGACTGCATCGAGATTGGCCTCATACCGGTCGGTTTTGACAACCAGAGAGATGATTTTCTGCTCGGCCAAATAAATGGGATATGGGACATAGAAGGCAATACCTTGCTCAGATACATCCACCGTCTTGGCCTGATAACGCAGATTGTTGGCTTGGTCGTGAATCGTGACATCTTCCTGCGCCCGAATCCGTTCTGTCTCCCGATACGCACGGCGGCCGATCATGAAGAACAGGGCGTAACACAATGCAATCATGTTATGAATCAGCCAGAAAATAATGATACTGCTGAAGAACAGCGCAATGCCGTACTTGCCATTCACATACCGAATGACAGCTGCAATGGAAAGCAACAGCAAGAAGATATGCGGAAGTGCATATAACAGAGCAGACATCCATTGTCGACCGCTTGCTCTGCTTTTGTTGGTAACTTTGAACTCTTTCTCACGAATACCCAGTGTCTCCAGGAGAACCGGCCAGATCAGATAAGGCATAAATATGGTATCGATAACCTGACTCCATCGCTGATTCCGAATATTGCTGGACAGATATCGCATGGATAGACTATAGAAGAAATAAGATGGAAGCCAGAATATTAAGATTTGCCAGAAGGTTGTATTTACAATCTGGAAGTCGAATAACGCAAACAAAATAGGCGCCAAAATGAAAATCAAGCGGTTAAAGAAGGACCACCAGTATAAGAAACTACTCAAGTAGGTTACCCTCGTCCAGAAAGGAAGCTTCCCCGATATAGGTGCACGCGTATTCTGCAGGCTCTGAATGATACCCCGTGCCCAACGAATCCGTTGTTTAATCATGCTCTTCACTGTTGTTGTTGTCTGCCCGGCAGCTTGAACCTCTTGAGTCGCATAGGTAATATAACCTTCCTGCTGCAAGCGGATGCTTGTCTCAAAGTCCTCGGTGATTGTATTGAGTGGAAAACCTCCGATGTCTTCCATGCCCTGCCGGGAAATGATCGTATTACTTCCTGTATAGGCTACCGCATTGGAGGCATTACGCAGGATGTTCACTTCTCTGGAGAAGAAATCCTGTTCATTCGGAATACCTTGCTCTGCATACAGGTTAAACTGGAATAGATCCGGATTGTAGAAGCTTTGCGGGGTCTGTACCAGACCAAGCTTGAACTTAGGGTCCATCTCGTCCTCTCGGCGAGGACGCCATACCTCATTCTCCTTAATAAACGTGGAGAGCATGAAATAGGGTACCGTTTTCATCAAAAAGGTGTGCTGCGGAATCATATCCGCATCAAACGTTGCAATGAGCGGCGAAGAGCTTTTGCTCAGTGCATTGTTCAGATTACCAGACTTGGCATCCTTGTTTCCGGGGAACCCCAGATATCCCACGCCAAACTGTCTGGCAAGCTCCTCCACCTCAGGTCTTGCTCCATCGTCACAGAGATAGATATGAACCTTCTGCTTGTCCGGGTAATCCATGAACGTACAGGCATTAACGGTTTTATATAACAGATCAACGGGCTCATTATGCGTAGCAATAAACACATCCACATCCGGATAATACTCCGGCGGAACGATTGGAAAATCGAGCTGTGTACGTTCTTTTTGCATCTTTTGAAAGAATAATTCAAAGGTTGTCAGTACGGTGACCGTCTCAGCCACAATCAGCAGCATACCAAAAATGACGTTCAGAACGCCTTCACCCCATGGCAACGTAAAGAACGTACGCCATACCAAATAAATCGACATCAGGATCATCGTGATGACAAAAAAGATATTCTGCCTTTTTTCGTTTTGCACTACAACTGCTTCCTCCTTGCTGCAAATACCCATCTTCGCTGCAATTGGAAACTGAGCAGGAACAGCAAGGCATCACAGACGAATTTCGCCAATTTCTCATCTACGAAGAGAACGGTATGGAATATATATACACCGGTACTGGACAGCAAGATCACTACTCCGCATAACGTTAGATAGCGCCATAGACTGCCCTGGCTATCCTCCTTGCGGAATACAAAGTGTCTGTTCAGTACATAGTTGACCACAATGGAAATAACTCTCGCAATCACGGTTGCAAGCAGAATTCTTAAATAGTGCTGCTCACCCAATACGGGCCGTAACGCGTCGATCAAAAACCAGGCGATGCCCAAATCAACAACCGAACTGGCCACCGATGATGAAATGAACCGCAGGAAATTGGAGAACAACACCCCCATGACCCGAGCACTATCCTGGATCGCTTTAAAATGAGTGCCTGCATTGCCATTCTCATAAATGACTTGGATTGGCATCGTATGAATCGGTATGCCAGACTGAATGCACGAGATGAGCATCTGCAGCTCATATTCAAATCGAGTGCCGCGAACATCCTGCATAAACGCAAGTAACCCTGGACCGAAGGCACGAAGCCCAGTCTGGGTATCTGACAGTTTTTTACCATACAGCATGGCAAAAATAAAGGAGGTCATTCGATTGCCTAACAGGGACTTTGGAGGTATATTCCCCTCGCTGAAGTTCCTTACCCCGAGCACCAACGAATCCGGATGAAACCTTGCTTCTTGGGCTATGCGGTATACATCTTCAGCTGCGTGTTGTCCGTCTGAATCAGCGGTTACGACGAAGGAAGATGCGTCGAATTGCTTCCCAATATACTCAAATCCGGTCTTGAGTGCTGCACCCTTCCCCTGATTTTCCGTATGTGTCAGCAAAGCACAACCGTTCTCGCGAAGCTCCTCGAAAATCGACTGGTACGCATCACCAGATCCGTCGTCCACAATAACAATATTAGTAAATCCATACTCTCGCAATTGCCGTACATAGGCTGGAAGTCTCTCATCCGGTTCAAGCGATGGAATGAGGATGATCGTTTCGCCGTTTTGTCTACCTATAATCATCCTGATAAGCCTCAATTCGACATATTTTCACAGATTCTTTTTGAATATTGTGAGTATAACATCGAAAAGGCATACAGTAAACGAATAATTTGTATATATATTGGTAAAAAAGTCGCACTCTTTTATAAGCTAATTCATAGGCTAAAAATACTAGTTGAGGGTTACTCTAGCACTACTCAAACAATTGTACATTCGGCTCTCGTTTCAGCACATGTACCAGCATGGCATGCCGTTATCCACGGTGGTGATAGAGATGCGCCTGCGTATCCAGAAGCCACTCGATGCGTGAATGAACTCCTCCCCAGAATGCAGTCGTTTCTCGCAAAAGTTCATCTTCGGTCTCCATCGACCGATTGGACATGCATCGACTTACAAATCTGGACGAATGGCCACTTATGCGGATCACGAATTTGAATTAAAATTACCGTAGACGATTGAAAAAGGCTGTGATTCCAATGTTATTTGAAAGAGACAAATGGTTGCAGTATGGCATTCTGCGCGATGAGCCCTCTCTCGCTGAACGTTTGCCAGAAACACAGTTGCTTGAGAAGGATACGCTAACGAAGATGCTTCTTCAGTATCCCAGCGTTGTACTGAAACCTCGTAATGGCAGTTACGGAAGGGGTATCCTGTTCATTAAACGAAGCGGTGCAAATGCTTATCGTATTCAAAATGAAAATAACACAGTCACCATGAGAGACAACGAGCAGTTACTCGAATGGTTCGAACAAACAATCAAAAGTGATGAATACATTGTCCAAAAGCGTCTGCAGCTTGCTCAAATTAAACACAGGCCGTTCGACATTCGGATCATGGTTCAGCGCAAAAAGGGTTCCTCGTCCACTTGGAACGTGACCGGTTCCTATGCTAAAGTCGCAGCACAAGGATACCAAGTCACCAATGTGAATAACCGCCCCATTCCCGTTATTAAAGCACTGAGACTGGCTCGAATTGGAGATCGGCGCTTACTTGTCAGAGCGGAACAAGTTTCACGATTAGCTGCCAAACGATTGGGAGAGCATTACCCTATGCTTAGACAAGTCGGGTTCGATATAGCCATCGACAAGAAACGGCGAATTTGGATTATCGAAGGCAATTATCAACCAGCCTTACGGCCTTTCCGACTTTTGAAAGATTCCTCGATGCACCGCAGAATATTATGGTACAAAGAACATTAAAACGAAAAAAGACGACCTGCCTGCTAGCCCGGCAAGTCGTCTCTTCATGTTTCGTGCGTAATCTCGATATTAACCCTCTTCGGTTATTTCCGGCATTTTCTAATCGCACTTGTAACACGTGTCACTCGGAACTGATTTACCCCTACCTGTATAATGGCGAACTGGCTGTACGAAGTACCAGAAGAGGTATACGGTTCAGCCTCAATATTTCCACTCGGTGTTCTAACCGTCGCGGTGATTCTAGTTACCAGGCACACACCACGGTCGGAAGATCTCCAAGTCTCGTCACGCTGAACACTATATCTATCGTTGCTACAAAAAATGGATGCATACTCCACTACTCCACTCGCATTAAACGAAGTCGAGTTATAGATCTGAACAGGGTCATAACCACCTCTAGGTGCTCCAGGTCTTCTATTTCCCATTCTCAAAACCTCCTTTTGTATTGATAATCTATTAAATGCAATTAAATAGTTTTGGTGAGGTATAAATGTGGACAAGGCAGAAAAAGTGTGTTTGTACAGTGGTAGAGGGGGAAATGTTAGCTTCTGATGTCGTAGCTCAAACACGAAAAAGAACCACCCTTTACTATGCAAAGGTGGTTCGCGAATTATAGATCTGCTGTTAGTATCATCTTATTGGCCAATTGAGTCGAAACGGTACATCATAGACGGTCAAAACTCCCCCATTGCAGATGCCCTATTCTGCCGCCTCCGCCAACCATGCTTGCATAGCCGGAGATTCCGCCCGATTCAAACGTAAGGCAATTTCGGTATTAATCTTATCCGGTGGCATGACTTCAACAAGGACACATACGGACTCTCGCGGTTGATTTAAGGCAAATACGCCTTCATCATCGAGCATTTTCATCGCCAGCTCCATGGCGTTCAGCCTCACATCCAACTCGCGATTCCAATCATCATTCTCCAGTTCCGCAATGAAAGGACGCTCGTTATATCGTTGTTTGACACCGTCAAAGTGATCATCCCCAAAACAACAATAGGGGGAATCCGCATACGACCATTTGATGAGATTCGCAATCGTGGATACCGGCGTATCACTTTCCTCTGCTTGCCTAGCCGATTCCAACGCCAAAGCTTCCCACGACCAGGCAGAGATGCTTGGCGCATGTCCCTCGCCAGTAGTGTATAACGTACAATAATAGTAACGTTCACCATTTTCAAAAAGAGTGCAAAAAGACGTTTTGGCGGCAGCGGCAATCTCTATGGCCAGTGTCTCTATTTCTTGCATTGGCTTCATGATTAGAGTTCCCCTTTCCATTCGTTGATCATTTGCCCCTTCGATATGAATTGGCTATTTGGACTAGATACCAGACACCCGCACCCACAAGGCCAGCAAACAACAGATTGATGCAGCCAAACACGATGAGTGACTTTGCTTGGCCTGGACCAATCCGGAAAGCCGTAACAAGCTGGAAGACAGCCGGTAGCAGAAACGCCAGCCAAGAGATGGTTATAAGCTTTTCTGTTCTGAAACTCCACCACACTGCGGAACATGAGGCAACTAGCAGTACCCAGGTACAGATAAGCTTTAGGGCGAACATCATTTCGTCCCCCTCCTATTTGCCATGAATCACAAGTCCATATTTACTGATTATCCACGATTGGCTCAAGTCGTGCATTGCATCATGGCTTATACGCACAGAGGGCTTTTGCTCCTTCATCGCATCTGCATCATGGGCTGAGAAGCGAAGGGGTTTGGTCATTTTTTTGATAGAGTCTCTTATTTCATCGAAAAGCGCATAGGTTAGCGGCTTATGGTCCCGGATATCCTCATATATATAGTACTTTCCTTTTTCATCTTCCAAATTAACTTGGAAACCTTTCGGAAATGAAAGCAAGATACACGGCAGTTCATCCTCTGCCCATTGTCCGTGGTATGGAAAAGAAACTCCTTCATTTCTTACAAAAAATCCTGAACTTTCTTGATCTGATGCAATAGAAATAGAGTAAACAAAGAAGGGATGGATGTCATCTCTCTTTTCTCCTGCCACAAAATACTGATAGAACGTCTGATACTCCTCGTACACCTGATTATAATCATGCTCTGTTCGGGCAGCATTGGTACGATAGAATTGCGCTTGCCGATGCTCCAAAAGCTGCAAAAGGCTTTTAAACTCTTCAGGAGTGATGAAGAATCTCAGTTTATAGAATCCGCTATTCTTTAATTTGTCCATTTCTTTTCGCTCACCGCCCTGTTTAGAAATGTTATGCCAATGACCTTAGCAGTTCGGATTCAACTATATATGTATCTTATTTCCATTATAGTGATTACCTTTCCTGAGTCTACCTACTTTACACCTGAATTTTGCGAGTGAACTTTGAAAGGGTAGCGAAATATCAGGATCATTGCGCCTGTACGCGAGCAAAAGACATACGTGAGGTGAATTCCAGACTACCCGCCTTGTGAGGATGGGAGCACGCCAACATCTCGTAATCAGCACAAATTAGCCGTACGGATGATCACCCGTACGGCTAATTTTGAATTATTCAGCTTTGCGAATTTGGAATTGTTAAGGTTTAACTACAGAGAGAAGAGACTCATTTCCCTCAGAGATCACCGTCACATCTGGTGCAAACTTAGCATCACTTACATGTATCGTTTCTCCAAGTTCCATAGTACTAATGTCAAATTCAATCGACGTTGGCAAGTGTCTCGGCAATGCCTCCACTTCAATAGAAGATAATTGAACTTGCACGACTCCGCCCTGTTTTGTGCCAATCGGTGTTCCGTTGAACTTGACAGGAATTTTAGTACGCAGGATCTCATTGGTCTGGACCTGCTGAAAATCCACATGAAGTAAATCCCGTGTAACTGGATCACGCTGGAGATCTTCCAACAATACCGTCAATGAGTCTTTCTCTTCAAACTGCAGTTCGATAAAACCAGACGTACCCTGCTTCAACCATTTTTGAAATTGTATTGTTGGAATATGAATCATTTCATTCTCCGTATTTTTGCCAAACACAATACCTGGCAAACGCCCGGATTTACGTAAATCCCTAAGTCGGGATGTATTTAATGGAATGCGGTTCTCCGCTTGAAAACTAGTAGTCATGCTATGTTCGCTCCTCTTTATTAAATGATATTTTCACATTTTTCATACTCATCCAACCATCCCCTGTTGGGGCTAAAGAGAGAAACATAGCATCACCACCTCCATATACGATCCAATTGATTTTAAAATACATTTAATGTAAGCACCCATAATATACATGAAGGCACTCTACTCCGAAGAGTAGAATGCCTATGGGATGCTTCAACCCTATCATAGAAACATAGATTTGTCGATTTAACCCGAAGTAAATGACAGAACATCGTCTATCACGTCTACACTCCATATGGCAGACAGGGCCCTTCCTTTGTCAGGAAGAGCCCCTATTAATATAAAGTTTGAATAAGTTCTACATTATGAAGCTTTTGCTGCAACAGCTTTTTCAATTAATGCTTTTGCATCGATAGTAGTCAGACCTAGTTTAGGTTGAAGTGATTTTTTATCTGTTCCAGCAAAAATACCTTTGTCAATCAGTTTTGCCATAGGTTTAATTGCATAGGCAGACACGGATTTACCATCTTCGAAACTAGCAATAATTGTAGCAGCTTCTTTATCAGTCGCTTGATCTTTTACCAATTTAGCAAGAATGGTAGCAGCTTCTTCACGTGTGATATCCCGATCAGGATAGAAGTTTCCACCAAAACCTTGAATGAATCCAGCGTGCATAGCTTCAGAAATCGCATCTGCATATGCAGCATTAGCCGCAACATCCTTGAATGCAGGTGCTGTAGCTACTTCGTTAAGTTTCAACATGTCGACCAGAGCACTTACAAATTCAGCACGAGAAATGACTTCTGTTGTTACAGGTGTTTCTGTTGGCTCGGTAGATGCAGCCAGGTTTGTGATACGTCCTTCATTTTTAGCTTCGATGCTACCGCCTTTATACGTGTCTACGATGTATTGGTAGAATACATCCAGATCGATAGGACCTGCCAGGGATGATTTAACATCCAGCAGCACTTTATAGTTATCTCCACCTGCAGCCATAAAGTTGTTAACTACAGCCGTATATGTTTTTGCAGGATCAATCGTTGTTCCATCTTCCAGACTAAGACCCGTAACACGTTCTGCGACCGGCTTATTGAAATCTGCAGTGTATTTCAAACCAGAGATTTGGAGTGTTTTGGTATTAGGTGTACCGTCAGCATTGGTACCCCATTGCTGCTGCAACAAGGTTTTAACCTGTTCGCCAGTCAGCTCAAGTTTTACTAGAGTATTACCAAACGGTTGGATTTTGGCAAGATCAGCAAAGGTCACATCGCCTTGTGGCAGATCCGCACGAATACCGCCTGGATTCATAAATGCAAAGTCAGTAGCACTGGCCTTATCCCCAAAGTCTGCTTCACGCATTGAATCTGCAATGAGGTTGCCTAGAGGGGCTTCGTTATTATAAGCATCTGTACGGGTAACAGAACCGTCCGTTGTACCTACTGGCTTCGTCAGCTCAGGATGCTTGTCTAATGATTTTTTAATAATAGCTAAAGATTGAGGGTCTTCTTTTACACCCTCTTGGAAAGTCGTTGTAACAGTCGCTGATTTTTCAGTTACATCCCCGGTAGCAGGGTCAATCATCAGTTTGATATCTTCAAACGCCGTACCATAGGAATAAGCTTGAACGATCAACTTTCCATTCACTTCACCGTTAGCCAAAGCATGATTGTCACCTGCAACGATAACGTCAACAGGAGAATCCGCTGGTAAAGCTTTTGCCAGATCAGCTGCTTCTCCAGTGGTTACGCCTTCTTTGGTTGTTGCTGGATCATGTGCCAAAACAATGATCGTTTCTACACCTTGGTCTTGCAATTCTTTAGCATATTTATTAACGGCTTCCACTTCTTCTTCTGCGCTTAAGAAACGTACGCCAGCTGTCCCAGATGGAGATACTTTGGCTGGTGTTGATTTCGTCACTAGTCCGATAAATCCAATTTTGACTCCGCCCACTTCTTTAATCACATACGGCTTAATCAATGTTTTTCCTGTGGCAGTTTCAATCACGTTTGCATTGACGTAATCAAATTTTGCACCGGCATGCGTTACCTTACCTTCTTTTGGATCAAGGCCACCAAAGATCTGTGCCTTTAAAGCAGCGACACCTTGGTCGAATTCGTGATTCCCTAAGGACCCTACATCGAAGCCCATCATATTCATCCATTCCATGGTAGGCTCGTCACGATCCAAAGATGAGGCTGGAGCAGATGCACCAACAGAGTCTCCATTATGGAAAAGTAGGGAGTGTTCATATTTGGCTTGAGCTTCTTTGAGATAGGTTGCTAGAATTGGAGCCGTTCCTGCCTTCTTATCACCCACGATTGATGTGGTATCTAACTGACCGTGGAAATCATTGATTCCAATCAAGTGTACTTCTACATCGTTACCTGCGGCAGAGACAGAACCTGCTGCGCCCAATAGTTGCGTGAGTAATAGTGCAGCGGTAGCTACACGCAGTGTGCTTTTACCCAAAACTTTTTTCCAAAACATGAATGAAAAAACCCCTCTCCAATTTTAGATCCTGAGATATTTTACCATAGTTCAATTCATAAAAATCATTAAATATATAAAATGGGTGTAAAAAGTTGAGAGATTGATAGAGGAGATGAATACCTATGTCTCGATCTGCACCAAAATTAGTGTTTAGCTTCAATTTATTCAAGCGAATAATAGGTTTTTTTCTAGCTCAGGAGACGAGAAGTTATAACGCATTGGTTGTAAGTAATAGATTCAAAATTTCATATAGAAAAATATGGCTTTTATATTTTTTGTTGCTATAATGGAAAATAAAGTATGTATTTTCGCTTGATGATATAACTCCTCTACTAAAAAACACTTAGCTTCCATCTCCTAAAACACACACATACCATTACATAATATGTATCAAAGATTTTCACACTTCTATTAAAGGAGGTGACCGTTGGGAGCATTTTAGATCTTAGTTCCCGTTTTACACCAGATGGGGACGTGTTACCTCACCGCTCCTGACTGAATACAACGCAGAAACATGCAATAGCTGTAAGGATTTGTTGTTCTATGCATTTAACTTTAACCATTATAAGAAAAATAGGAGCGTGTCCAATGAACAAACGACTTTTTCCCAGATCTTTTCGAGTTCTTATGGCTTGCTTGTTGATTCTTGCATTTGCCGTACCAGCAACAGCTTCTGCTGGCTATCTTGGAGATAAACTCACGATCGGCCAAAGCATGGCGAAGGGTGACTATCTCACCTCCCAAGATGGCAGGTTCTCAGCCATCTGGCAAAATGACGGGAACTTTGTTATCTATCAAAACGGTTCTTCTCTCTGGAGTAGCGGAACTAGTAACAGTGGGGCTCTTTCGTTCAATTTTGAATCACAGTACGGGAAACCTGTCATGTATAAATATGGCATGAAATATCAAGACGTTTACCAATATGGTTATCGTTATGGTTTCAACCCGGCTACAGGTAAATTCGAATATTACACCGGTTGGGGATGGGATAAAGTTTTGATGATTGATACTTCTGTACAGGTAGCTGCATGGTCTCCCAATACCACCTCATGGATTCCAGGTCATCACGGGGGCAGCTTACCTGCTAACACAACAGGTGATACACTGGTCATGCAAAGTGATGGGAATTTAGTTCTCTATAACACAACCCTGACCAATGACTATTATCCTAACAGTTGGATTCCTGTCTGGGCTTCCAATACGGGCGGGCGTTAAAATCAGTTAGAGAGCCGCATGGTGCGTGGCTCTTTTTTGTTTTCCAAGGAAGTTGATAGATTGCTGATGTGTAGCGATAGATATCTACATACAAGAAACTTTAACAAGTATTTATCGTAGTAAATAGAATAATTAACATATACAGGATGTGATTGTTTGACAGGAATTATAGGTGTTGTAGTCTTAATCATAGGAATAATTATGGCAATTTGGCCTTACTTTGCTTGGTATATACGACTGGGATGGAAGTTTAAAGATGCGGAGCCAAGTGATTTAGCACTAAGTGCCGGACGGATCTCAGGCATTGTCTTGGTGATTGTCGGTTTTATACTGATCGTTTCAAGTTGCTCCACAGGAAGCGGAGCGGACAGCAAATGGGCAGAACAATTTAAAGAGAAACTTGATGCAGGGCAAGTAAAAGAAATCAGTATCGGCATGATTAATCCCACCATATTAAGCGAGGAAGAAAAAAATACGGTTATCCAAATGATACAAGATGCAGAACTTAGACCTTTTGATGCAGGTGATGTGTTTGGATCGAACAATGCTGGAAAAATTACATTTACAGACGAAACGAGCCTAGACATCATTATTTTCGGACCTTCTGGAGGAATCGAATTGCATCCGAAGGCTACTGAGAAGGAGTATGAGATACTGAGCGAAGAGTTAAAAAATTGGTTTCACACAAATTATAGTGATTAGTAGTGTCATAAAACTTTTGATATTGCCCTCCAAGCAAAAAGGATCTGGAAGCTTACTTCCAGATCCTTTTTTCCATATTAAGGCTTCTAATTCTTATTTCGTTTGTTAACTTCAATTGCAATGAACTCTGGCAAATAATTAGGAGTACAACCCTTTGATACCATTTCATCTTTATAAAGACCTGTATTCTCACCAAGTTTAATACAACGTGCACGATACTTTTGATCATAAATGCCTATCCAGCCTGCAATGAAATTCATAGCCCACTGAACTTCCGGCTCTTCCTGCGTAATACTAGCTTCAATTGCAGATAGTAAGTCCTCGGTGTTATCAGGAGGCGTTTGTCCGGTCCATCTCAATCGCGCTTGATAATACCAAAAAGCTCGCCTTTGAAGAGCAGAAGGACTTTTTTCCCATGACTCCATCAATGCAATGGTCTTCTTGTCTTTGGTGAGCTGATTAGCCATTAACCAATCCATTAAGTTATTTCGCTCATCAAAAGTGTGAGTCTGCATATCCTTATCAAACTTATTGAGCAATTCTTGTGAGAGAAGTTTTTTATCCATAATTAAAATAGCTAATAGTCTGGGCAAAAACGCTTCGGTCGACCAAAGTTCCATAGCTAGTTCGTGATCTTTTTTAATATCCTTTGCGATTTTTCGTAATTCGCCTAGCTTAGTTTTACTATTGATCTGCTGTAGAATGTCCCCTGCTTTTGAAGAGTATTTCATTTCTATACTTTTATCCTTATTCATTTGATACCACAGCTCCTTTATCGCGAAAGTCTTTGAAAAGCGGAAGGGCTATTTCCCATGACTCCATCAACCCCAGTAAGATAAGCTTATTTTCATATATTGACAAATAAATGTGTTAGACTACTAAAAGAAGAATTGCCAATCTATACTAAAGAATGCAACACAACTGGATAAAGGCAGTTATTACGATAAACGTAGTTAGAAAGGAAACCCCATGAAAAGTTCCTTGAAGCAACGAATGAAATCATTATTAGCACCAGTGCCCGGTGGAATCATAACCATTCTGATATTTTCCCTTGATTACTTCCAATTCGAACTTGTTGAAAAATTTCTACTTTTTGCGGCTTTTGTCATTGTACCTCTTGTGATTTTACTTTTGAACCATGACGAAAAGAATAAACATCAACGAATGATTTATGTTGCTATGAAATGGCTTCAATTTCCCGCTGCGCTTCTTACCCTGGCGTCGGTAATGAGTAATAAGATGTGGGGGTTAGAAAGTACGGAAATCCCAGGAATTCTGTCTCTTGGATGGCTACTGTTCACACTGCTGCTTGGCATCTATGGCTTGACCACGATTGTAATCTCTAAAGGAAAAGCAGCTAAAATAGCGATTGGTGCGGGGCTCGTTTATTTTTTTATCGGGGGCATTTGGTTTACCTTATATCAATATCAATTGAACCTCTTCCAAGCTAATCCTTCAACGCACGCGTTAAGCTCGCTCCATTTTCATTTCTCATCTGCGATCGTTCCGATTTTTATTGGTGCACTGGGACGCATCATGACGAAGAAAAGCTGGTATCCTTGGGTCGTTGCCATCGATATCATCGGACCAATCTTGATTGCTATTGGTATGATTTTCTCCAAGCCAATTGAATACATTGGTGTCACTTTGTTCGCCTGTAATATTGTGGTTTACACCGCTTATCTCCTTACTTACTTGAGGAAAAATGCTTTGGATATTAAGGCAGCCTTTTTCTTAGGCCTTTCTTGTCTAGCCTTTTACACAGTTGTTGTCATTTCCATCTTCTATCCGTTACTGAAAAATATGTACTCCTTAACCATACTCGATTTTATTCCCATTTATGGATCTTTGCATGCGTTTGGTTTTGTCTTATGTGGACTGATTGGTTGGGTGTATATGGTGGACTTCATTAAGGAAAAGGCTAACCAATCGGCTTCATAGGAGTAGTTTAGTCAGGTTCGTGCTATAATAGTGATCACATAAATAACATTCATCATTCTGCCGAGATGGCGATGATTAAGGAGATTGAATTTTGACGAACAACCATGATATTGGAGCAGTTAACGAACTACCGGAGAACTTTGAAGAGCTCAAACGAGCGGCTAACCGGACGTCAAGCTGGAGAGAAAGACTAAATGCGGTGAACGAATTAGGGAACTGGAATACAGCCCCTACCATTAAATTGCTGCAGCATGTTTTGAAAAATGATCAAGTGTTTCAAGTGCGCGAAGCCGCATACCAAAAGCTCAAGCAGTTGGATGAAGATGTACAAATGCCTGCCAAAAACAAAGGTGAGCTGTTTAAAGGTACTAACAAAATTTTGCTGCGGATTAAAAAAAGCCTTCCTGAAGGTCACACATTTGAGCAATTCAAGGAAAAACTGCA
The DNA here is from genome assembly GCF_056395745.1 of Paenibacillus sp. 10L310. NCBI lineage: Bacteria > Bacillati > Bacillota > Bacilli > Caryophanales > Paenibacillaceae > Paenibacillus > Paenibacillus sp. 10L310. The sequence continues at coordinate 47,902 of NZ_JBFTKC010000024.1, forward strand.
AAAGACACGTCTGGATATTTATGATACTTACGAGGGCGACAAAGATGCTGAATTCGACTCCTGGCTCCATGGCATTTGGGAGACACTAGGTAGAAGATAACCGCCGTTCACCGTATAATAACTGAGTATCAAGCCACTCCATCAATGGAGTGGCTTCTTTATTTTTTCAGCGTCACCTCCATCAGATGTGGGGGTATTTTCTCTCTAAAAAAGTCACCACTGTCAAACTGATCTGACAAAAAAAACGCCCTGTCTACTGATTCTTAAAAATCAGTAAACAAAGCGCAAAGTTAGAGCCTTTTTGAACAACCTCTATACCATTTACTCTGGTATATAAGGAAGATCCAGTGTCTTTGGAACGTTGATGACATGTTTTTCTGTATACGTGCGGATGCCTTCGGCGCCGTATTCACGGCCAATACCAGATTGCTTAACCCCACCGAAAGGGAACCGAACGTCGAGCCCCTGCACAGCAGCTGTATTGATCATTGTCGTTCCAGCTTCGAGTTGACGTGCGACGGAGATGGCATCCTCTTCTTTCCCCCACACAGAACTCGTCAATCCATATATGCTTTCATTGTGTAGATGAATAACCTGCTCTTCATCGTCAAATGGCAGAATCGGAACCGTAGGGCCAAACTGTTCCTCCACTACAATCGGATCATGAACATCGCAACCTAAGACAAGCGTAGGTTGTAGGTAGTAACCTTGTTCAAACAGCTTCTGATCAAGAATTTGACCGAGAGGGATGACCTTAGCCCCACGCTTTTGCGCATCTTCAACCAAACCAAGCACATAATTTTTCTGCTTCAGGTTATTAACCGGACCTACTGTCGTATTTGAATCAAATGGGTCACCAATTCGAATCCAGCGATTAGCCGCCTCTATATATTTTTCCACAAACTCATCATAAATAGAACGGTGTACATACACACGTTTGGCGATCATACAGATCTGGCCTGCTGTCAAGAAATTAGAAATGACAATCCGACGCATTGCTCGCTCATCATGAACATCAAAACTTTCCAAGAAGATAGCCGCATCATTACCACCAAGCTCAAGCGTCATATCCTTAATCGTTTCCGAAGCCGCTTTAATAATATGCTTAGCTGTTGCGGTTCCACCTGTAAAGGCGATTTTCGTAACAAGAGGATTACTAGTCAGTTCAACGCCCACATCCGCATCACCATGAACGACATTGATTACACCAGCCGGGAACTCACTCGCAATAATCTCTGCCACTTTCGCTGCCGCCAGTGGAGCATATGGACTTGGTTTAAGCACAATCGTGTTACCCGCAAGTAAGGCAGGAGCGATCTTAATCGTAGATAAAGCAATGGGATAGTTCCATGGACTAATTGCTGCCACCACACCAATGGGATCATAGGAAAGAATCGTTTTACCATTCTCATGCTCTTTGATCTCTTCCTGTAGAGCCGATTTAGCTTCATTACAAGCAAACTCCATCCACATTAAGGAAACATAAATTTCACCGTGTGCATCATACAGGGGCTTGCCATGCTCTCTAGACAGCAAATGTACAATTTCATTCTCAGCTGCTCTAATCTTCTCGATCGCCTTGCGCATCATCATAATGCGTTCATCAATGGGGGTCTGCTTCCATGTTTTAAAAGCCCCTGCGGCCGCTTCAATCGCTTCAACCGCTTGTTCTTTCGTAGTGACAGGGAAATAACCTACGATCTCAGTTGGGTTTGTCGGATTCTCTTTTGTTACCTGCGAAAGGGATTTTACATTTTGACCATTAATGAACGCTTCAACTATAATTGTCTCTTGGTCTGCTTGGATCGTCATTTTGAATCCCTCCGTTATTTAGATGGATTAATTCCAAACTTCTTCTGCAATTTCCTTAACATAACGAAGTTTACGCCATTGTTGTTCTTCCGTTAAAATATTGCCTTCTTCTGTAGACGAAAAACCACATTGTGGACTCAAACATAGTTGCTCAAGTGGAACATAGGTTGCCGCCTCTGCAATCCGAGCTTTAATGTGTTCTTTATCCTCTAACTCGCCTGTTTTTGATGTGAGTAAACCAAGCACGATTTTCAAATCTTTTCGATTCACATATTTTAATGGCTCGAAACCACCTGAGCGCTCATCATCAAACTCTAAAAATAATCCATCTACGTTTAAGCCTCCAAAGATAACTTCAGAAGCGTAATCATAACCACCCGTTGAGAAATAGTTCGATTTATAGTTACCACGACAAATATGCATCGTCACCACTAAATCTGCTGGTTTATGAGACAAGGATTCATTAATCATGCGCTGCATCGTTTTCAACTCTTCCGCCGGTTCCAGACCTTTAGCACGTAACTTATCGTGACCAGCTTCTGAGAACAGGTCTGCCCAAGCTGTATCATCTAATTGCAGGTATCGACAACCCGCATCATAGAAGGCTTGAATTGCTTTTTGATACGCCGCAATCGTATCCTGAAGGAATTGCTCTCGGTCCGTATAGATATTAGCGTCATTCTCCAATCGATATAGAAGCATGTTGGGACTTGGAATGGTCTGTTTCGCCACAGCGTCACCTGCATGCTTTTTCAAAAACTCAAAATCCTGAACAAAGGGATGACTCGAGAAATCAACTTTACCAACAACACGAATCCCACCCTTGCGCGTTTGCATATTATGGAATTTTGGTCCGTCTATTTGCTCATACAACTCTACGCCATCCAAGCCACCCAGAAAATCAAAATGCCACCAGCTTCTACGGAATTCACCATCCGTAACTGCCAATACGCCATTTTCCTTTTGCTTTTCAATAATTCGAATAATCTCTTTATCTTCCACAGCTCTTAATTCCTCATATGTGATGTTGCCTGATTTATATTGTTCACGTGCCTGACTTAAATCTGCAGGACGTAGAAAGCTACCTACATGATCATTACGAAAAGGTATCATATTTATTTCTCCTTCTAACTTTTTAGTCTAATGAGTATAGCATGATGAAAAGGAATGCTTGTTATATGAAAAAAGCATGGCTAGTCATAGCTTTTAACAATAACTAGAAGACCTCAAAAAGCAAAAAACCACAACCTCATAGGGTAGTGGATGTGGTTTACCTTATATCAGTATCAATTTAACCTAACAACTGCCTTCCTATCTCTGCCATTATAATTATTTTCTAGTATAATAACGGGATACAACAAACATTTTAAAATAGAAGGAGAGTTGTTATGGAATATCATGTATCCAACCATGGGAATGATCAAGGAAAAGGAACAGCGGATCAACCCCTTCGTACCATATCACGCGCTGCGGCTCATGCCATGGCCGGTGATACAGTTATTGTTCATGCGGGAGTATACAGGGAATGGGTTAACCCGGCTAATGGAGGAACAGCGGAGCATAGAATCGTATATCGATCCGCAGGAGACGGGGAAGTCGTGATTACAGGAGCTGAGCGGATTACCAACTGGAAGTCTGAAGGAGACCATGTTTGGAGCACAGAAGTGCTCAATTCCCTCTTTTCCGTTCGCAATCCCTATGAGGTAGAGCTCAGTGGAGACTGGTTGTTTGACGGGCCCTTCCCAATTCATCTCGGCGATGTCTATTTGGATGGCAAATCATTGTATGAATGCGATAGTATTGAAAGCGTTCACAATCCTGAAGTTTGGTCCGGAGCCAAGTATCCCAAGGATTCATTGTTAAAATGGTATGCCGAGGTTGGTTCTACAACAACAAAAATCTGGGCCAACTTTGGTGGAAAAGACCCTTGTAAGGAAAATGTAGAAATTAATGTACGTCCTTATTGCTTCTGGCCTGTGAAACCGGGAATTAACTACATTACCGTAAGCGGTTTTACTCTTCGTCAAGCCTCCCCCCAATGGGCGCCACCTACAGACTACCAGGAAGGTTTGATTGGACCTCACTGGAGCAAGGGCTGGATTATTGAAAACAATATAATCAGTGAATCCAAATGCGTTGGTATTAGCCTGGGTACCGAAATCGGTACAGGGCACACCAAGTCTTTGGAGAAGCATAGTAAAGGTGGTACTCAACGCGAGCAGGAGGTTATTTTACAAGCATTACGCTCCGGCTGGCATAAAGATAACATCGGCAGTCACACAGTTCGAGGTAATGTGATTCATGATTGTGAACAGGCAGGTATTGTGGGTCATATGGGAGCAGCCTTCAGCCACATTTATCAGAACCGTATTTATAATATTCACCACAAACGACTCAGACATGGTGCCGAAGTAGCGGGAATTAAGCTTCATGCTTCACTGGATACTCAAATTAGCGAAAATATAATGTATAGCTGTTACCGTGCGCTTTGGCTGGACTGGCAGGCACAGGGCACTCGCATCAGCCGTAATGTATTTTTTGACAATCTTTCAGAAGACCTCTTCGTTGAGGTGTGCCATGGTCCGTATATGGTCGATCATAACCTATTTCTCTCTCCGATAAATTTCAGAAATATGGCTCAGGGCGGGGCATTTGCTCATAATTTGTTTGCAGGCCGATTTGTAGTTCGTTCCGAAATTACTCGTATTACGCCATATCATTTCCCCCACGAGACGGCCATGGCCGGATACTCCAATATCACTGGAGGCGATGACAGGTACTACAACAATATCTTTATAGGTGACAACGATCCTAATAAGGAGCCTGTGCCCATCACCTTTTTTGAACATCTTCCACTTAAACCAAGGGATGAAGTTGGAGAGGACGGGAAGACCGTCATGGATGGTGTTCCGGACAATTCCATATGTTATCTGCATGCTGTAGGACTTGGCGGCTACGATCAACATCCTGATGTGAAAGATAAAAAATGGTGGGAATACACCAAAGAGGAGCTTCTTGAGCTTGGCGATGCGGCGAAGGATATCTTTATAGGCAATGCCGTTCTTCCGGTGGCTATGGGTGGCAATGTATTTCTTAACGATGCGGTTCCAAGTCGTCACGAATCCCAAGCGAAGATAGTTGCACAGATGGGTGTAAATATTGAGATAAATCCTGCACTAGGCAAAGTGCACATTCAGATCCATGATCCCGAATTGCTTCGGGGAACCACTGCAATGTTAGTTACCACGGATATGCTTGGAAAGACTTATCACGCCAACATGAAGTTTGAGGAGCCGGACAGTAGTCCATATCATTTTGACTCCGATTTCTTCGGATCAAAGAGAACCGATGCAGTTGTCACACCTGGTCCCTTTGAAATAACCCAAAAGGGTAAGATTGATTTTGAAATTTAAGTTTATGATTGAGGGTCCAGTCATTTCAGGTGATTGGATCTTTTTGTGTGTAAAGCCTCTATTCCGCTAATCGGGATAAAGGTTTTTAATTGGCGAACGATGCTCTTTTTTCTTTAGGGTGAGCTTTGTTTTCATCAAAAAATTTTCGCTCTATAAATGTTACGGTTCACCGTAACATTTATAGAGCGAAATGAAGGACACCCTGATTGGGTGCCCTTCATTGTAGAGACAAGGGCTAAAAATGGAATTTCCACTGAGCAAGATCGACCAATCTGACAGTCTTAGGATCGTAAACTACATTAGTAATCGAGCCATCCCAAATATGTTTTACCGCTTCATCAATCACATGAATTGGCACAAGGAACCATTCTTGTGACCGTACAGGGTGGCCGAAGTGTCATGGATAGTGAGGTCGTGCTAGCCCAGACTCGGTACACTCCGTATCACAAAACATTCAGGTAAGTGGATAGCCCAATTTTCTGCCAAGAATCCCAGTCACGTTAGTGACCTTGCGGCTTTAGCCGTGGGAATGTCAAGTGAACCATTTTCTCATACATTGAGTTCGTACTAGTAACAAACACTAGATCCAAGTATCATTGGCTGCAGTTAATTCTGACTCAGTACCGTCATTGTTTACTATGCTTCTAGGCTCCACCAACATGATATGGCATTCCTTTTCGGCGGAAGGCTTCATCTCGATCCCCTTCGGGAGAACAATCATCTCACCCTTGGAGATTTTAACCTGACCGTCACGAAAATCAATGATCATCTCCCCTTCGATCACCATAAATACCTTATCGGTCTCTTCATGACTATGCCATTCAAACTCCCCGGCAATCTTAATGAGTTTAAATTGATAGTCATTCATTTCACCAATGACTTTCAGAGACCAAAGATCGTTAAGTTCAGATAGTTTCTCATTTAGATTAATCGCTTGGTAATGGATAGTAATCACTCCTTATTTTTTGACCTTCAAGTTACTTACAGTGAATAGGCAAGAGCTAACCATTATCTACTTACGCAAGGCAGTTAATATATTTTGCATAGCATATTCAGTAGCTAATGGCCCACCAGTAATAGCAGAATTATCCATTAAATAGACATTGCCTTTCTTTACGGCATTCATAGCATTCCATACATTACTTTGTTTTAAGCCATTCATTAATTGTTCCTCTTTTGTAATGTCACCTATAAGGAAAATATGGTCTGCTTGAATAGTTGACATTCCTTCAAACGTAGTAAATTCATTATTAGCACCTGTATATGTATCATCTGGTGTAAGCCCCAGTCCCTTTTCTTTATCAAACGCAATTTTATAGACCGGATTTCCTTCACCTAGAACATTAAAAGTTTTTCCATCCCAAGACAATATAAGTGCTACTGTCTCTCCTTCCATCGACTTTAATACTTCACGCCCAGTTGTGATTTCTTTCATCATTTTATCAATTACTTTCTCTGCTTCGTCTTCTTTACCAATAATCTCGGCTACTGTACGGAGTCCATATTGCCAATCTTCATAGATGTCCTTGTATTTTAACGTAATGACTGGCGCAATTTTATCTAGTGAATCATACACTGCTTCATGATGCTCTGTTGCTAAAATAAAATCAGGGTTAATAGATAAAACTTTTTCAATACTAGGAGACACTTTATCGCCTAATTCTTCAGCTGAATCCAGCTTTCCTTTTAAATAAGATAAAGAAGATAGATACTCTTTTTCAGTCGAAGCAGCAGGTGGTTCACCTAATGCAACTAATATTTCAGGATAAAAATACCATAGTGAGGCTATCTTTTCTGGTTTTTTCTTGATAACAATTTCTTTACCTAAGGCATCCTTAAATGTTCTCGGCCAATCAGTTGCATCTAAATTAACTGCTGATGTAGATACGCCTTTTTTAGTTGATCCTTTATTTTCAGCAGGTGCTTCATTACAACCTGCTAGTATGCCTGCTAATAATAGCATTGAGACTAGCAGTCCTTTAATCTTCTGCATACGAAATTCCTCCAACATAATGGTTTCTTTAGTTAACCATTATTATAGTAAAGTAATTTTTAGATTAGAATGGATGCATGTTGAAATTAGCATGGATTATTGATGAACTTCTCTCGATATTCAGTAGGAGAAATGCCACATTGTTTCTTGAACCACTCTACTAAAATAAAAGGGGTCAGCCATTCCAACCGTTTGCGCAATTTGTTGTACAGGCGCATCACTCGTAAATAGCATTTCTTGCGCCGCATTTATACGATATTTTAATAAATATTCTGCTGGTCCCATACCTGCATGTCTTCTAAATATGTAAGAAAGTCGATTTCGATTAACGTTATGTTGTTCTGCAAGCGATGCGATTGTAAGGCTTTGATAATAATATTCATGAATATAATTAGTTACCCGTTCGAATAAAGTATGCGATTCACAACTATTTTGCCTATTATCAACACATACTAAGGCTTCATTCAGCATGTCACGAAATAGCATAAGGTTTTGATATCGATGACTTGTAGTAATCTTGTTGGCATCAGCGAATATTTTTGGAAAAAGTGGCGGCAGGGTCAATCCAATGCCAACTACATTTTGCTTCAACCCTGCCAGAGTTGAACGGGGAGGCTAGAAACAGGGTCGATCGTGCCCCCCTGCCGCACAGAGCATGGCATATTGCAGTAGCTAAGGAATTAAGAATTCTGGTTATACTATTGATATGAATATGGTGTTATAAGTGCAATTATCTACCTGAAGCATTCCGAGAAATTAATGCTTATTCACAAAAATATTAAAAAAAGGCTACAGTCGTTATACGACTGTAGCCACTACTTAATTTTGAACCAAGACTACATAGCTTTGGCTCATTGTTTTAATGTGACCATTACCGCTTTACCACTATTTATGATACGGTTCCCCCCGATTTATCTTCACCGCGCGATAAATCTGCTCTACCAGTACCAGCCGCATAAGCTGATGCGGCAGGGTCATGCGCCCAAAGCTCAAGCGCTGCTTCGCGCGGCGCAACACCTCATCGGAGAGCCCGTGGCTTCCTCCAATGACAAACACGACATGGCTCGTCCCATACGTGCCGAGCTTGTCGATTTCCATTGCCAGCTCCTCGGAACTCCAGAGCTGGCCATCCAATGCGAGCGCGACAACATGCGCCTCGCTCTTCACATGCGCGAGGATGCGTTCACCCTCGCGCTCCTTTACCGCCCGCACCTCAGCTTCGCTCAGGGTGTCGGGCGCCTTTTCATCTGCGACCTCGATCATCTGAAACTTGATGTACGGGGCGAGACGCTTGGCATATTCCTGGATGCCCAGCGTGAGATATTTTTCCTTCAATTTGCCTACGCCAATAATCTGAATAAACATATCAACCATTCCTCCTAAATTATCTTGCGAGATATTCTATAAGTAAGATGCTTCATCGCATCGTTCGTTCCAACTGTATTATACCTATACTACACATTTCTCCAAACTCTAACGAACTCCACACACCTTAATCAGCCCCATCTCGGCTACTTTAAAATCTAACGAATCTGAAACACGCTATTCCGCACCAACCGAGCACTCCCCACCACTTTCGAGGCCTTTTCAGTAATATAACGTGTCTACGATTCGTTAGATTTCAACCAGGCGGTCTTTTCCCCGAATAAGGCTTCTCCGGTTCGTTAGAGCTACTCAGCCAGCCAAGCCTCCATCCCTACCCACGTCGCTGTTACCCAACGTCACTTTTCTCCCATGCTCGGGCTTACTTTTCTATTACCTACACACCTCGCACCGCTGCTACAACCTGAGCTCCCTCCCAACTCGGAACTCGGCATCTACCTACCTTAATCTTCTCTTACTCTCGCCTACTCCCCCGTCAGCCCCTACGAACCTCGCCCCAGTTCCACGCTACCTACTAACCACACCAATTCCCCACACAAAGACAAAAAGAGCGCTCATCACGCTCTCCTTGGCTTCTTGCTGTGATGTTCATACCGGATGGAAAGTCAGCCCGAAGCGCCACCTTAAGTCACGCCTCCGGCCGTCTAAATCCTACAGTACGCTAAACGACGAGGAATTCCGCGTGCTGTTCGCACTCGGCGCATTTCGCAGGCGGGTCCCAGTCGGCAAATTCCGTCTCCTTCAGATCAACGATATCTGGAGCGTCCTCATACTCATCGACAAACATGTCGATGGCAATGTCCACGTGTTCTTTGCATACAACGTACATCCGTTAAGCATCCTTTCTGTAACCAGCTATGTTCCCGATTCACAACCGCGTATCCCATTACAGGATAGCCACTTCTCAGTTCTATCACACCTGCCGCCGAAAAGAAACCCCTACACGCCTAATGACAGCAAAAACATCCCTCCCACTTAACAGGATAAGGATGTTTGCCTTTTACTTATACCGTTTCTAGAAGTCCATCGTTCTACTTAAGGCCAAGAAATTTCGCCTTTAATTACCTGAGCGCTCGTCTCCAGATCGCCTGTATTCGTAAAGTCCGGATATGCTTTTTCCATGGCTGCAATCAGTTCTTTAGAATCTTTGGCTGTCTCTGCCTCTGCTTCAAATTTAGCAATATAATCACGGGTGAATGTAACACTCGATATATCCCCGGCACTGGTACCCAGGTAATGACCTGGAATCACTCGCTCTGGATTCAATGCAATAATTTGGTCTAGCAATTGGCGCCAGTAGTCACGGCTCTCTGGCGTTTGGTTATCTGCAATCCAAACGTGCGAATTTTCGTAGACAGGAACACCACCAAGAACAGTCTTAATGGAAGGAATCCACAGGAACGTATGGGACGGATCGGAACCATCTAGACCAATAATCTCTACGGCTTCTCCATCTACAGTCATTTGAGCACCGTCAAGGACGTCCGGAACAATCTGTGCAGTTGGTGCATTTTCTTTCAGAATCGGATTCCAATAGTCATTCTTCACTTGAATTGTTTCCTTGATTCCTTCCACCGTTGCTGGAGTTGCAACGATTTTTGCATCAGGGAACGCCTCACGAATTACCGCTAGACCGAAGTAATAGTCCGGGTCCTTGTGGCTGATATATACGGCGGTCAGTTTTTTACCCGTTTCTTTAATCATTTTGACCAATTGCTCGGCATCATTCTTTTGGAACTGCGCATCAACGAGCACGATTTCAGTTGGACCTTCAATCAGGTTTGATGAAACGCCAAAAATGCTGTTTTCCCCAGGATTATAGGTAGTCACTTTCAGCTCCACCGCTGGTGTGTTTGTTTCCTCGCTCTTTGTATTTCCAGCACTAGTAGCATTGGATGAAGAGTCTTCCGCATTTTCGGTTTTACTTGCTGTACCCGCACAAGCACTCAGAATTAACATGAAACATAGAACGAGCATAACGCCCATTGATGATTTTTTAATAAACATTTAATTGATCTCCCTCTCTTTATGTCGCTGCCATTCATCCATATCAATGCATCTAGCAGCCAATTCCGTTAATTTTTTAAACCATCCTATAGTCTGGTTATACAATTGCTTCGACTGAATCCCCCTTCAAATCGTTATATGTAACTAATACAGTTACAACTTCTATAATGTAATGATTATAGTTACAAATAACTACGAATGTCAAGTTATTATTCAAAAAATCTACTTCTAATAACTTTTCCGCTACTCACAAACTTTATAAAAACAACAAAAAAACCAACCAGAATTTTCTGATTGGTCCCCCATTTAACTTCCCCTAACCCTGTAATACGCTTTATTCCAAAGATTCAGACTCTTCATGTCCAATACTAATTTCACTTCAATCCCGACTGCGCCTTCGTCAACAGCTTCCCGCCTTGAAAAGCAATAACAGCATTGGCACCATTGCCAGCTGTACCTTTGTAGTTGTAAACCACCATATTCTCCGCTTCACTCAGTGCTTCACCTTCGCCGCCGAGGATCTCGATGACATCTCCCACCGACATGCCAACCTCAAGCTTCTCATACTGGGCAAAGGTAATCAGCACCCCATCGCCTTTCCCGGCCGATCCGTTGTTTCCCGATGTTACAGGCGTTTGACCACCAGCCTCACCTACCGCAATCACACTTGTACTCAACTCATTCAACTTGGTCTCAAGTGCTGCGATCTTTTGCTCCTGCTCAACGCTCTTGGCTCCCTGCTCCACCAGTTTCTTCTCAAGCCCTGCAATCTTCTCTTGCAGAGCACTTGTATCTACAGATGCTCCTGTCGTAGCTACCTCAGATCCACAGGCCGACAGCACAAACAGCGACAGCGCCAAGCTCGTTCCCCCAAGCATCTTTTTCTTCAAATGTTTCATTAGAAATACCCCTTCCATTCTGAATAAAATCAGATCGACAAACAGATGTTATTGCATCAGCGACCGTCTCCAACATATTGACAACAGTTTACCACAGCACAAGTCTTATGTATCTGCTCCTTTGGCTCCGGGTCTAACTGATCATGAGAATATAAAAATGGTTGATCTACTCATTTACTGTCGAATGAACAAGTCCACTCATAATAACTAAAAAAGAGTGGTCAGTTGATCTGATCACTCTTCTAGCATTCCCTATTTCAATCCACGCAACAGTATGGGCTCGTTAGGCTCCCCTTACTCCGGTTTATCCGTCAGCTTCACCGATACTTTCTCAGCTTTGCCATCCCGGTAGAAGGTCACTTCAATCGTGTCCCCAATCTTCTTCTCATCGTACAGATATTTCCGTAGATCCAGCGTGGAGGTAATTTTTTGCCCGTCAAATTCCGTAATGACGTCATTCAGCTTCATACCTGCTTCAGATGCCGGACCGGATGCTTCCAGCACAACCACACCGCTGTCCACATGAGATGGCAGCTTCAGATCCTTACGCTGCTCGTCATCCAGTGGTGCATAAGGGTTGCTCAGATCGACCGTGTACACGCCGAGGTATGGACGAGATACTTTACCGTTCAGTAGCAGGGAATCTACCGTTTTCATCACTTCGTTCATCGGAATCGCGAAGCCAAGACCTTCAACGCCCGTATCCGAGATCTTCATCGTGTTGATGCCGACCACTTTGCCGTTCAAATCGACCAAAGCACCGCCGCTATTACCTTCATTAATCGCCGCATCCGTCTGGATCACGTTTTGCTCCCAGTCGTACACTCCGTCCTGATTAATCGATACCGGTAGAATACGATCCGTGTAACTGACAATACCGGATGTCAGCGTACCGCCCAGACCGAGTGGGTTTCCGATTGCCAACACCGTTTGACCGCGCTGAAGTTTGCTGGAATCGCCAATTTCCGCGACTGCACCCAGCCCTTTATCTTCTGCGGATAATACAGCAATGTCACTTACACGGTCTTTACCGACCAGCTTCGCTTTGTGTGTCTCCCCATCTACGGTCACAATCTCCAGATCACTCGCACCCTCCACGACGTGGTGGTTGGTCATGATGTAGGCCTTGCCATCTTCCTTTTTGAAAATGACCCCTGAGCCCAGCGCCGAATCTTCCATCGACAGACTGCTACCCGTTTTATGGTTCACAATGCTCACCACGGAAGGACGAACATGGGCTGCCGCCTGGATAATCCGATCGTATGGATCAGCTGCCTGCGCTGTCTGTGCACCGCCTCCACCACCATTCCCCGTAGCATTAGCCAGCGGTAACGAAGCGGGCTGTGTGATGAAGCTAAACAGCAGGACGGTCACGATGGAGCTGATCACCGAGCTAATCACAGCTACCTTCACTGTGGAACTGATTCCCGTACGCGATCTGCGCGGATTACTCCAGCGGTCACGTCCACGTGCCCTGCCTCCAGGGCGGATGATCTGAAGTTTGCCTTTCTGTTCAGGTTCGGCGCGTCTTGATACTTTGGTTGAATAAAAATCGTCTCCAAACAATCCCATCGTGATCCTCTCCCCTTCGTTGTCACGCATCAAGACCCTGACTGCCGCCTAAGTTGTCGCATGGATCAACGATGGAGTTCTCACATACACCACTCCGCCAACAGACGAACCTTCCGATCGCTGTTACTCACAAATTTTTTTGATCCCCTCTTCCAAGGTAAAAATTTGTTCCTAGCGTATGCTTCCGAACCAGCTTTCTTTCAGAAAGCATTTAGGCGATCACTCTGTTTCTTCAGGTTTCTTCTGTCGTCTTCGTTACGTGAAGACTCCAACGGTTTCCCATGCTTTTTTGCAATTTTAAAAAATGGTCTTGCATATCGCCGCATCCCGGCATCAAATCAAGATACAGCGTCTATGTACAACAGAACGGACACGCCATTCTGTCAGTGACTCTATCAATCATGCTCTCGCATTCTATGACATGCCATTTCACACGCAAAACAGCCAAAATCACAATGCTCCTCATATACTAAACACGTCAAATCACAAAAAGTTGCATATTTACGAAAATTAAAGCAAATTTCCGCTATAACGCGCTTAACAATAAAGGTCCATAGTATCTATCACCACAAAATCCGGTCCGCTAAGCGCCATTTTGGCAAATTTGAAGAACTTTTTCACCCCTGCATAGTCACAGGTTCAGCATACACGTCTCATCACACAAATGTTAGCGGCAAAAAGAGGAATGTTTTCCATCAAGCCTGACTACAATAATAGTAAAAGACAATTCAAAGCTTCATAGAGGAGGATATATATGGATCGCACACGTACACTCACAGCCATGGATGAAGTTCATATGGCGGCCAAGCTGGCCGATCTCAAGGAAGAACACTATCGCAACACCCTTGCACTCAGCACCATCATTGAACTGCTTATTGATAAAGGCATCCTAACCCGCGAGGAAGTCGAGCGCAAAGCCGCCGAACTGGACAGCTTTATGGCTCACCCACCCTATCCCATGGCGTAGGACGGTCGTAATACGTATCACAGAGTTTGAACTCATGATCCCGATAAAAGCATCCACGGCTCTCCATCGCGTCGCGCACCGACATTTTCGCCAAGTCCATCATATTATGATCCCGGCTAAGATGTGCCAGATACGTGCGCTTAATGCGTCCGTTCATCAGTTCACTAAGCGCTGCCCCTGCCGCTTCGTTCGACAAATGCCCAATGTCGCTCAAAATCCGGCGCTTGGTGTTCCACGGATAACGCCCCATACGCAACAATTCGACATCATGATTCGCCTCCAGCACCAGCACGTCAGAATCGGAGATCGCATCGCGAACCTTGTCGCTCATGTACCCAAGATCAGTTGCAACAGACAGCTTCTCCGTACCATCATCGAATGTGTACCCTACCGGCTCAGCCGCATCATGCGAGATCCCGAAGGATTCCACGCGCAGTGACCCAAAATCATGCTTTTCACCCGTCTCAAATACCCTCCGGTTTTCCTCTGGAATCGCCCCAACCGACTTCTCCAGTGCCGCCCACGTATTCAGATTCGCGTAGATTGGTAAATTATATTTCCGAGACATCGCGCCTAGTCCTTTAATGTGATCGGAATGTTCATGTGTAACCAGAATCCCGTCCAATTCTGCCCCAGAAATCTCCCTTTCCTGAAACAGTGCATCCAATCGCTTCGCACTAAGACCCGCGTCAATCATGAGAGAGGTACCCCCATGTTGTATGACTGTGGCATTACCTGTCGAACCGCTGGATAACACGGTAAAATATATCCCCATAACGCATTACTCCCCTGGTTTGTCTGTCTTGGGACTGAATACATCCCCACTGATGCCCTGCACGTACAACACTTCGCCACTTTCCAGCACGAACCGCCATGCCGGCATCGCTACCTGTATATCTGAATTGAACAACTGGCCGTAATAGCCCAGCTGAATATCTTTGACAATTGCATCATTTGGCAAAAAGTTCTCGATCAGCGTTCCCAGCGCCTTCGACGCCGGAAGCACCTGCTGATCGCTCTCCTCTGCGGTTGTAATCCGCACTGGAGTCTGACGGTAACCCGTTATTTTCTGGTCGCTGTAGAATAGCTCCAGACTCACATTGAAGAGCGGCCATTTACCATCCACTAGTGGGTGAAGCACAAAAGCCCCATCCTCGGCCATCAGCTGATCCAGCCGGTATGTCCCGATCTGTGGAATCTCACGCTCTAATGCATCTTCCAGCTCACTTTGAGAGAAGATTAACTTGCTATCTACAGGCTGTTCCAGTTCCATATCCACGCCAGCCCTGTCCTCTTCAATGAACTCATAGGACAACTTCGGCAGCTTTGGCGTTTCATTTGGAATCGGAGCCAGCACCTGAATGCCCTTCTCTTCCATCGCCTGCTGTGTATTATCTGCCAGTGAGGTGAAGTCCAGATTGGCTCCGGCCGTCTCTCGCGCATCCATCCAGATCTGGTATCCCAGCACCAGATTGAGCAGCAGAAAGGCATAGATCAACACATTTTTTGCCCGTCCCCAATCCAAAACATCCCCCCCTAACTTAGCTGCTTGCAATACTTTCTCAAGTTGCCTACACCTTCCACCGGAACTGGCCGTTTATAGCCTTTGAACTTAAAGCTATACGATAACGGAGAGGGCAGAAATAACCTGAAGAAGCGGAGCGTTCGCCTTTACCACCAGATTTCTCCCGTGTTAAAAGGGAATTCAAGAAATCTGGGGGTAACAGCGATCGGAAGGTTATTCTGCACGCGTAGTGATAAAGTACAGCTACTCTTTGGTTCAAAGACTATAACCTATCAAGATACGGTAGTTTCCTCACCATTTCCAAAGCGGATCACCCATACCGGAATCAGCTTTAGTCCGTCCTCAATTGAAGAAGGACGATATGCTGGGTAGACATCCACAACCTGGCGATTCTCACCTGCTACCTTTTTAATAAGAGCCTTCAGCTTGTCTCCGCCAGGCAACTTTACCGATTTCTTCGTCTCTGCACCTTCGTTCAGGTATTCCAGTGATCGCTCATAGCTGGATACCGTCTCCTGCTGCATCTCCATGCTGATCGTGCCAAAGCGGAACTGCATGGAATCCATAATCGGATAGCTGCCATAATACTGCTGGAATTCAAGCTGCGTCTTGCTGTCAGCGGTCTCCAGCATCATGCGTGACCTGCCTTTCCAGCCACCATGCTGATTCACAAAGTCAACCGCAGACAACGCATCCTTCGCGGGATCACTCTGTCCCGCAGGCGGTGCCGCCGGATCGGTGTAACTGATCCAGCGCTGTTCCTGTTTTACCTGCAGACTACGTTTACTATCCGTGTAGATCTCCGATCCATCTTTTTCCCGGATATTCCGGGTCATGCTTGGATCGAAAAACAGACTACGCTGCATTTGCTCAACCGTGAACTGCCCTGTCGGCACATTTGCCTCAATCGTCTCCAGAGCTTCGGCCGGGATATAATACCCGCCATCCATCAGCGTATATGGCGTCCAGTTCGTACCGAAGTCAACATGCTGTTGCACGTCTTGTACTGTCAGGTCCGCCTGCGTTGCTTCGTATACCACGTCTCCCTTGGCGCTGAAGAACAGCGCATGGGCCTTCGTTTCATTTTTGGACGTATAGATCGAGATTCGGTTAATGGTCTCCCCTTGGAACAAGGAATCCGTCCCAAGCCTCATCACCCGCTGTAACAATGCTACGGGAATACCTTCTTTGAACGATAGCTCAAACCCAGGGTTCTCCTTACGAATCTGATCCCAGTTCATCGATTGCACACTGCGGCGCTGAAAATCATCGAACGCCCGCCCCTGTAACCGTGAATAGATCAACTGATAGAACGTATTGCCAGGGTAAAACACCGTATGTTTATCCTCACCCAGATGAATAATCATCTGATCAGGGAAGATCAATTCTTCAATATTGCGTTCCTGACCCATATTTTCCGTCTTCACATAATTCGTTTCTGACGTCACAATGGAATCCCCGCCTCCGGGCAAACGGTAGATCAGAAAATAACTCTGAACCAGACTGGCTACAACAAGGGCAGCAAGCACCAAGGATTTAATCCGTTCCTTCACGGTGCTCACCCCCTTTCTCACGCATCGGCAGTGTGAACGTTACTGTCGTTCCCACATCTACTTCAGACTCCAAAGAGATGCTTCCATCATGTGCCTTCACAATTTCCCGGGCAATGGACAGTCCTAGCCCTGTGCCTCCCATACTGCGGGAACGAGCCTTGTCCACCCGATAAAACCGCTCAAAAATGCGATCCAGATCGCGCTGTGGGATACCCATTCCGGTATCCGATACCGAGATGGCAAGTGCGTGTTCATCACTGCGTCTAGCCGCAATCGTAATGGTGCCGCCTTCCAATGTATATTTCAGCGCATTGGATACGACATTATCCAGCACCTGATCAATCTGGTCACGATCCAGCGGAACAGCCGGAATATCATTCTCTACAGACAGCACAGGCTGAATATCCTTCTGATGCATCTGAAACGAGAATCGATCCGTCACTTCCTCCAGCATTTCCAGGATATCGGTTGGCTGTTTACGTAGCAAAGCCTCTTTGGAATCCAGCCGAGATAGATGCAGCAGATCCGTAACCAGTCGTATCATTCGCTCCGTCTCGTTCTGAATAACACCAACGAAACGACCGGCAAGCTGCGGATCTTCCAGTGCACCGTCATCCAGTGCTTCCGCGTAACTCTTGATCGTGGTCAGTGGTGTACGCAGTTCATGGGATACATTGGCTACGAATTCACGCCGGGATGCCTCAAGCTCTTCCTGCTCCGTAACATCCTGAAGTACGGCAATCGTTCCCGTGATCCCCCGTTCACGTCGATGAACTGGTGTAAACGTCATCCGAATGACCACAGGTTCTTCTTGTCCTGCGGGTGCAATCTGCAACAACGTTGAACCTGTGAAACCACTCGCGAGAGCTTCCGCATCCTCCGGATCAATACCGAGTAATATAGCGAAGTGTCTTCCTTCAATATCCGCAGGATGCATACCCAGAATGCTGCTGGCACGACGGTTTACGAGAATGACTTTACCGTACTCATCCGTAGCCACCACACCATCACTCATATTCGTCAGAATGGAAGTCAACTTCTCCTTCTCCTCTTCATTCAGTGAAAGTGCGTCCCGAAGCCTACTGGTCATATAGTTAAAAGCCCGACTGAGCTGACCAATCTCATCCGTGCCAAATACAGGTGTCTGCTGATCGAAGTTACCTTCTGCGACCGCTGTCGCTCTCCGAGTCACTTCCTTAATCGGCTGCGTTATCGTATGAGACAAGATCACGCCAAGTACCGCCGTTAGCACCAAGGCAATCAAAATGCCGGAGATAAAGATTTTGTTGATTCCCTCCATCGTGGAATACAGCTCGTTCATGGATGCCGCGATGTAGACCGCACCAATGATCTTGCCGCCGGACAGCACCGGCTTGGCGACGACCTTTTTGCGAACATTATCCTCGTCCACGATATATTCCTCATTGTCCCGAATGCCTTGCAGCGCACGGCTGACGACGGTCTGGGTGTTTTTGCGACCCACATAGTCCGAATGTGAACTTAGCGAGGTCGTGAGTACCTTGCCGCTGGCATCCAGCACCTGAATCTCGGCACCGTTAATGTTGAACAGGTTGTTCACCAGCACACGCAGATTTTCCGTTTTGTCCTCGCCAGCCTCTGCTTCTCCACCAGCCATCGTCTCCCCCACGAGAACCGACAGCATCTCCGCACGCGCCTGCAAGTCTTCCGTAAAGTTGCTCGTTAGTGAGTTCTTCATCGCGCTCACAAAATAAACCCCGATCAATTGCATCGCAATCAGAATCAGCAGTACATAGATAATTATCAATTTCGCCTGAATCGTTCGGAAGAACGAAAATCGCGCGAATCGGCCCATTATATCCCCACGCTTTTGGCACTGCGCACGAGATAACCGAGCCCGCGGCGAGTCAGAATCGTTTCCGGTTTGCTCGGATTCTCCTCAATCTTCTCACGCAAACGACGGATCGTGACATCCACGGTACGTACATCACCGAAATATTCATATCCCCATACCGCTTGCAGCAGATGTTCCCGTGTCATAACCTTGCCGGAATGCTTCGCCATATAATAGAGAAGTTCGTATTCACGGTGGGTCAGATCAAGCGGTTCTCCGCCTTTATAAGCCGTATACATGTCCATATCAAACGCCAGATCAAACAGCCGCATGACCTGCTTCTCTTCGTCTTCATGCGCTTCTGCCGTAATCGCAAGTTTTTGCCGTCTGCGCATCTGTGCCTTCACCCGTGCAAGCAGCTCACGCGTACTAAATGGCTTCGTCACGTAATCATCCGCACCCAATTCTAGTCCGAGCACCTTGTCGATCTCGCCATCTTTGGCGGTAAGCATAATGATTGGCATCTCCAGATGAGCGCGCACCTCGCGACAGACATCCATACCGTCCTTGCCCGGGAGCATCAGATCCAGCAGCATCAGGTCCGGTTTCTCGGATAACGCCAATTCAACCGCACGAATGCCATCAAATGCACAGATGACCTCGTAACCCTCTTTTTCCAAATTAAACTTCAGAATGTCCGCGATGGGCTGTTCATCGTCCACCACCAAAATCTTCCCCTGCATCGGCTAAGTTCACCCCTATATCCTGCTTAATCCGCGTTAGCGTTTATATCTCTCTTCTATGTTTAGCTTGTACCAAGCCTACTTGATTTGTTTCTCTAGTTTGTTGTTTATACTCTCTAGTTTAACATACCTGAAGCACCGTCACATCCCGATCGGAGGGTTGGAAGGTCTTTCATCTGAAAATTTTTTACAGCAGCAAAAAACAAGGCCAGCATTATAGCCAACTGGTATTATCCCCTCAAGGTAGACAGTGAAAAAAAGAGATCATGTTAAAATGAACTCAACACTGAAAACCGGAGGGGATTTTTGCTATGCCAGCGAAAAAGGGCCAAACTTTTAATCAATATAGTGAAGAAACGAAGAAAGAGGCT